>JAXDII010000105.1:0-14300 GCA_034664085.1 Thermoleophilaceae bacterium | reverse complement strand
AAGAACGGCACGAGCAGCATCCCCGGCGACGGGTCCAGCCCGAACAGCATCGACACGAGCAGCGGGAAGCAGCCGTAGACGCCGGAGCGGATGCTGATCCAGAGGATCTCCGCGGTGACGAGCTCCTCCACGTCCACCGGCGCGGCCAGGATCGCGTCGTAGGTGCGCTGGAAGCGCTCCTTCACGAACGCCCCGAACATCGCCGGCAGCGCACTCGAGAAGATCACCGCCGTCGCGACCATGCCGGTGCCGACGAACTCGACGTAGTCCAGCCCGTCGACCCTGTCGACGATCGTGGACCCCAGGCCGAGCCCGAAGGCGAGCAGATAGATGACCGGCTCGAGCACGCTCGAGAACGTCGTCGACTTCCAGAAGCTGCGGAAGTTGGCCACCTCGCGGCTCATCACGCCGGTGATCGCGGCGGGGTCCAGGCGCCTCATTCCGCCCGAGCTCATTCGGCCTCCTCGCCGGTCAGCATCACGAACACGTCCTCGAGCGAGGCGGCCCGGCGAATCGCCTCGGGCGGGATGGCGCCGTCGGTGGCGCGCTCCGAGCCCACGATCGCGATCGCAGGGCCGGCGGGGCGCACGGACAGGCCGTGCTGCTCGGCGGTCCTGCGCACCTCCGCCAGCCGCTCCGGCGGCGCGTAGACCTCGGCCGTCTCGCGACCGGCGTACTCGGCGACCAGATCGGAAGGGCGCCCCTGGGCGATGATCTTGCCGTGCGTCATCACGGCCACCTCGTCGGCCAGCCGCTCGGCCTCCTCGATGTAGTGCGTGGACATCAGGATCGTCGTGCCCTCCGTGCGCAGCGAGTCGATCAGGGACCAGAGCTGCGTCCGGATCTGGGGATCGAGGCCGACGGTGGGCTCGTCGAGCAGCAGCAGCCCCGGACGGTGCATCAGCCCGCGCGCGAGCAGCAGCCGCCGCCGCATGCCGCCCGAGAGCTGGTCGACCGAATCGGTGCGCCGGGCGGTCAGGCGCGCCAGCTCGAGGCCGCGCTCGACCGCGGCGCGGACGTCCTCGATGCGGTACAGGCGCGCGAACACGGCCAGGTTGTCCTGCACCGACACGTCGACGTCGAGGTTGTCGAGCTGCGGGACCACTCCCATCTCGGCGCGCGCCGCCTTGGCCTCGGCCGGCAGCTCGTGGCCGAGCACCCGTATCGACCCCTCGTCGGCGATCGCCTGGCCGGTTAGCATGCGCATGGTGGTGGACTTGCCGGCCCCGTTCGGTCCGAGCAGGCCCAGGCAGATCCCCTTCGGCACGTCGAGGTCGAGGCCGTCGACGGCCGTGATGTGGCCGAAGCGCTTGACCACTCCCCGTAGCTCGATCGCGGGCATGCTCCCCGACCCTAGAGACTCCCCTCGACCGAGGGGCGCAAGAGCCGCGGCGATCTTTGTACATAGGGACAAAGCACCCGGCGGACGCTGTGGATAGCGTCAGCGGAGCCCACCTTCCGGAGAGAGAACCATTCATGCCCAGAGTCCGTCAGAACAACGTAACCGCCGCTCGCTGGAGCCCCAACGGGGAAGCCCTAGGTGCGGTCGACCTGACCGAGCCGTCCGGCTATCCGCACGGCGAGAACGTCTTCTCGACGGCGGTCCAGCGCCACCGCCTGCCCAAGGAGACCTACACGCGCCTCAAGCGCGTGCTCGATCAGGGCGAGGCGCTCGACACCTCGCTCGCCGACGCGGTCGCGCTCGCGATGAAGGAGTGGGCGCTCGAGCGGGGCGCCACCCACTACACCCACTTCTTCCAGCCGCTGACGGGCCTCACCGCCGAGAAGCACGACTCGTTCTTCAACCCGGCGGGCGACGGGGAAGCACTAGCCGACTTCTCGGGCAAGGAGCTGATCCAGGGCGAGCCGGACGCGTCGTCGTTCCCGACCGGCGGCGTACGCGCGACCTTCGAGGCGCGCGGCTACACGGCCTGGGACCCCACCAGCCCCGCCTTCATCCTCGAGAACCCGAACGGGGCTCTGCTCTGCATCCCGACGGCGTTCGCGTCGTGGACGGGCGAGGCGCTCGACGGGAAGATCCCGCTGCTGCGCTCGATGGATGCGCTGTCGCGCTCGGCGACCCGCGCACTGCGGCTGCTGGGAGATGAGCAGTCCGCGCGCGTGTACACGACCGTCGGCCCGGAGCAGGAGTACTTCCTGATCGACGAGCAGTACTACTTCGAGCGCCCGGACCTGATCAGCACGGGGCGCACGCTGTTCGGCGCCAAGCCGCCCAAGGGGCACGAGCTGGACGACCACTACTTCGGGTCGATCCCCGAGCGCGTGCTGGCGTTCATGATGGAGTCGGAGCTCGACCTGGCCAAGCTGGGCGTGCCGGTCAAGACGCGCCACAACGAGGTGGCGCCCGGCCAGTACGAGATCGCGCCGACCTTCGAGAACTCGAACGTCGGCTCCGACCACCAGCAGCTCACCATGCAGGTGCTGCAGCGGGTGGCCCGCAAGTACGGCCTCGTCTGCCTGCTGCACGAGAAGCCGTTCGCGGGCGTGAACGGGTCGGGCAAGCACAACAACTGGTCGATGAGCACCGACACCGGCCACAACCTGCTGGAGCCGGGCGACACCCCGGCCGACAACCTCAGCTTCCTGTTCTTCTGCGCCGCGGTGATCCAGGCCGTGGACAAGCACCAGGGACTGCTGCGGGCGTCGGTCGCGAACATCGGGCAGGACCACCGGCTCGGGGCCAACGAGGCCCCGCCGGCGATCATCTCGATCTTCCTGGGCGCCGAGCTGGAGAAGGTCTTCGGGGCGATCGCGTCGGGCGAGGGCGACCCGCACACCCCGGCCGCGGTGCTGGGGCTCGGCACGCCCGTGCTGCCGCCGCTGCCGATGCACGGAGGCGACCGCAACCGCACCTCGCCGTTCGCCTTCACCGGCAACAAGTTCGAGTTCCGCGCGCTCGGGTCGAGCATGTCGCTCGCCTTCCCGAACACCGTGCTGAACACGATCGTGGCCGAGTCGATCGATGAGCTGGCCGACAACCTGGAGGCCAAGACCAAGGACGGCGGCGACCTCGACGAGGCGCTCACCGAGGTCGTCAAGGAGGCCTACGGCTCGAGCAAGCGGGTCATCTTCGCCGGTGACAACTACACCGACGAGTGGCACGCCGAGGCCGAGTCGCGTGGGCTGAAGAACCTGCGCACGACACCGGAGGCGCTGCCCGAGGTGCTGGCCGACACCACCGTGACGGCGTTCGAGAAGTACGAGGTGCTGTCGCAGCGGGAGCTGGAGTCACGCTACGAGGTGTGGCTCGAGCAGTACACGATCCGCGCCAACATCGAGGCGGAGACCGCCGCGAGCATCGCTCGGACGATGCTGCTTCCGGCCGGACTGCGCCACGTGGCGCTGGTCGACGCGGCCGGGATGGACGAGCTCGCCACCGAGGCGCGCTCCCTGCTCTCCGCGTTCGCCGAGGCGATCGGCGAGCTGGAGGAGGCGAACTCCTACCCCGACGGCGTCGAGGGCATGGAGCTGGCCGAGTACGCCCGCGACCACCAGCTCACCGCGATGGTGAAGGTGCGCGAATTGGGCGACCAGCTGGAGAAGATCGTGGCCGACGACCTCTGGCCGCTGCCCAAGTACTCGGAGATCCTCTTCATCAAGTAGGGCCATCGGGTAGGTTCGGCGCCTGATGAGGGCGCTGCAGATCACTGAGTTGAGCGGTCCGCGGTCGGCCCTGTCGGCCGCGGACCTGCCCGAGCCCGAGGCGTCGCACCCGCTCACGCCGGGCAGCGGCGTGGTGGTCGAGGTCCACGCCGCCGGCGTGTCCTTCCCCGAGGTGCTCCAGACCCGCGGCGAGTACCAGCTCAAGCCGCCGCTGCCGTTCGTGCCGGGCAGCGAGGTGGCCGGCACGGTCATCAGCGCGCCGGACGGCTCCGGGCTGTCGGAGGGCGACCGCGTGGCGGCCTGTTGCATGCTCGGCGGCTTCGCCGAGGTGGCGGTGGCGCCGGACTTCCTCAGCTTCCCGCTCTCAGACGAGCTGGACTTCGCCCAGGGCGCGGGCCTCATCCTCAACTACCACACGGCCTACTTCGCGCTGAAGCTGCGCGGCCGCCTGGCCGCGGGCGAGACCGTGCTCGTGCACGGGGCCGCGGGCGGCGTCGGCACCGCCACGCTCCAGACCGCCAAGGGCCTGGGAGCGCGCACGATCGCGGTCGTGTCGACGGACGCCAAGGAGGAGGTCGCGCTCGCCGCCGGGGCCGACGAGGTCGTGCGCTCGGACGGCGCTTGGAAGGACGAGGCCAAGGAGCTGTCGGGCGGCGGCGTGGATGTGGTGATCGACCCCGTCGGCGGCGACCGCTTCACTGACAGCCTGCGCTCGCTGCGCGAGGGCGGCCGGGTGGTGGTCGTGGGATTCACGGCCGGATCGATCCCCGAGGTCAAGGTGAACCGCCTGCTGCTCAACAACACGGAGGTCGTGGGCGCCGGCTGGGGCGCCTACCTGCTGGGCAAGCCGGCGCTGAACCGCGAGATCGGCGGCGCCGTCAACCGGCTCGTGGACGAGGGCCACGTCCGGCCGGTCGTGGGCGCGCGCTTCCCGCTCGACCAGGCCGGGGCCGCGCTCGAGCTGATCGACGAGCGCGGCGCGACCGGCAAGGTCGTGCTGGACGTGCGGACGCCCTAGACGCGCGGGCGGCGGCGGTTGCTCTTCGGCCGCGCGTGCATGCGGCCGTCGGTCTTTGCGTGCGTGCGTCCGCCCGGCTTGGAGCTCCGCTGTCCGCCCGGCTTCCCGTGCGTTCGTCCGCCGGCCTCGCTCATCCCGCTCTGGGCGAACTGGGCGTGCAGCCGCAGGTCGGAGGCGATCTTGCCCACGTCGCGGGCCTGCTCGCCCGTGACCAGCGTGATCCCCACGCCCCGGCGTCCGGCGCGGCCGGTGCGCCCGACGCGGTGCACGTAGGTGTCCCGGTCCTCGGGGGCGTCGAAGTTGATCACGTGGGTGACGTCGTCGACGTCGATCCCGCGCGCTGCCACGTCGGTGGCGACGAGCGTGTCGATCGAGCCGCTGTGGAAGCGGCCGAGCGCCTTCTCGCGCTGCGCCTGCGAGCGGTTGCCGTGGATAGCGAGCGCATCGATGCCGTGCGGGGACAGGCGCTTGACGAGCCGGTCGGCGCCGCGCTTGGTGCGCACGAACACGAGCGTGCGGCCGCGGTCGTCCGAGGCCAGCTCGCGAACGAGCGAGCTCAGCTTGTCCTCGTGCGCGGTGGCGACGAAGCGGTGCTCGACCAGGTCGCGGGCTCCCTCGGCGGGACGCTCCTCGTGGCGGCGCGGGTTGTTGGTGTAAACGGCCGCGATGCGGCCGGCCTCGCCCTCGAGCGTGGCCGACAGGAAGAGGGTCTGCCGGTCGTCGGGCGTCTGCGCCACGATGCGGTCGACGACCGGGCGGAAGCCCATGTCGAGCATGCGGTCGGCCTCGTCGAGCACGAGCACGCGCACCCGGTCGAGCCGGATGGCGCCGCGCTCGATCAGGTCCTCGAGACGGCCGGGGGTGGCGACGATGATGTGGGCCTTGCGGGCGAGCTTGCTCTGCCGCTCGATGCCGGCGCCGCCGTAGACGGCGGCCACGGAGAGCGCGCGGGCGTGCGCCACGGCGGTCAGCTCCTCGGTCACCTGGCTGGCGAGCTCACGCGTCGGGACCAGCACCAGGGCTGCCGCGCGCGCATCCTCGGCCTCGACGATGTCGGCCAGGGGGACGCCGAAGGCCAGGGTCTTCCCCGAGCCGGTGGGGGACTTCACGAGAACGTCGTGGCCGGCGAGAACGTCGGGGATGACGGACCGCTGGACCGCGAAGGGTGCTGTCAGGCCACGCGCCACAAGCGCACGCACGACAGCTTCAGACACGCCGAGATCGGCGAAGGACTGCTCAGACATCTTGCTCCTTGCTGTACGGCCGCACGAGTGCGGCCGCGGATGATCTGGGAGATTCAACTGGCCCAGATCGCTGTTGCGCTCGGAGACAAGAACCTCGCGGAGAACGGCGTTCTCCGCCCGTAAGACGCTAGCAGGCTACCCGGGACGCCGACCGGGGGCTTAGGGTACGGGCCAGTTCCGCCACGATGCGAGGAGGGCCGACACCGTGAAGACTCCGAAGGAGCGTTCCGAGGAGCGCCGGCGCGAGAAGCTCGCTGAGATCGAGGAGATGGTCGATCGCGGCGAGCTCTCGATCAGGCAGATGACGCCGGCGGAGCGCAAGCAGAACCCGCCCCGCGAGCGCAAGCCGAAGGGCTCGCGCTAGGCGGAGCGCTGCGGCTCTGCGGTCGGCGCCGCCCGCAGCGGGCCGGCGGTGCTCTCGCGCTGCAGCTGGCGCTCAGGCGCGATCCGGACCACGTTGCGCGCCAGGCCGACCTTCTCAAGGCTCTTGATCACGATCGCCGACGGGTCGAGCGCCTGCTCCCAGCGGCGCAGGCCGTGGGCGGCCGAGCGCGGGAAGGCGTGGTGGTTGTGGTGCCACGACTCGCCGAACGAGAGCAGCGACAGCCAGGCCACGTTGGTGGACTGATCCTCGGTCTCGAAGCGCCGCGTGCCAAGGAAGTGGCAGACCGAGTTGACGCTCCACGTGATGTGGTGGACCAGGAAGATGCGCACGAGACCGCCCCAGAGCAGCCCGGTGGCGGCGCCGGCGAGCGATCCGCCCGTCAGGGCCCACCCGGCGAAGGCCGGAACGGCGAGGCTGAGCAGCACCAGCACGGGGAAGCGACGGTTGATCAGGCGCATGCCGCGATCCTCGTAGACGTCGGGCGCATACTTGCGCGCGCTGGCCTGGCCCTGCTCCGACAGCAGCCACCCGACGTGCGCGTGCCAGAGCCCGCGCAGGACGCCGGAGGCGCCGTCGCCGTGGCCCACGTGCGGGCTGTGGGGGTCGCCCTCCTGGTCGGCGTGCGCGTGGTGCTTGCGGTGATCGGCGACCCACGCCATCACCGGGCCCTGCACGGCCATCGACCCGAGCACCGCGAAGCCGTACTCGATCGGCTTCGGCGCCTGGAAGGAGCGGTGGGTCAGCATGCGGTGGAAGCCGACGGTCACGCCGAGCCCGGTCAGCACGTACATGACGGCCAGGATCGCCAGGTCGGTGGCGCTCACGACGCTGTTCCACAGCAGGACGATCGCCGCGATCGTTGCCGCGAACGGAATCGCCACGGCGAGCAGGTTGACGCGCTTCTCCAGATTCGTCATGTCCAGAAGGCTGTCATCATCCAGCGCTGCTAAGTAGAGAGCCGCGCACCAATTGCGAACCATGTTTTACGCACCTACATAATAAAAATGCGCGAAACCGACCCCTGGCGCGCCCTGCCCGCGAGCGTCGCCGACGTGATGGAGCCGGAGCTCGACGCGATCACCGACGAGATCCTGGCCACGATCGCGCGCGAGGTGCCGGAGTACGCCCGCCCGCTCGAGGGGTCGTTCGGCCACGGTGTGCGCACGGGCGTGACCGAGGCCCTGCGGCAGTTCGTCGAGCTGATCCGCAGCCCGTCGGGCGCGCGCGGGACGGGCCGCGAGGTGTACGTCGCGCTCGGGCGCGGCGAGCTGCGGCAGGGACGCACGCTCGACTCGCTCCAGTCGGCGTATCGCGTCGGCGCCCGCGTGGCGTGGCGGCGCGTGGCCGACGCGGCACGCAGCGCGGGGCTGGACCCGGAGGTGCTGAGCCTGCTGGCGGAGTCGATGTTCGCCTACATCGAGGAGCTGTCGGCCGACTCGGTGGAGGGCTACGCGGAGGCGCGCTCCCGACTCGAGGGCGAGCGCCGGCGCCGCCAGCGCGAGCTGGCGGCCCTGCTGCTGCGCGACCCGCCCGCGGACGAGGCGGACATCCGCGCCGCCGCCGCGCCGCTCGGCTGGCGGGTGCCGCCCACGGCCGCGGCGCTGGCGTTCCCCGAGAAGGAGGGCGACCGGCTCACCGGCCGCCTGCCCTCGGACTCGCTGGTCGGCCAGGTCGACGCAGTCGGCTGCGCGGTGATTCCCGACCCCGACGGTCCGGGACGGCCCGCCGAGATCGCTCAGGCGCTGTCAGGACGGCGTGCCGCGCTTGGCTCGGTGGTGCCGGTCGCCGACCTGGCCGGCTCGTGGTCCCTAGCGCAGGCCGCGTTGCGCGCCGCCGAAGCCGGGGCGATCCCCGATTCCTCCCCGCTGCGCGCGGACGACGTGCTGCCCGAGCTGCTGCTGTTCGAGAACCGCGGTCTCGTCGACCGGCTCGCCGCCCGGCGGCTGGCGCCGCTCGACGACCTGACCCCGAAGGCGCGGCGCCGGATGGAGGCGACCGCGATGGCCTACGTGCGCGAGGGCGGCAACGCGGCCGCGATGGCCCGCGCGCTCGGCCTCCACCCCCAGACGGTGCGCTACCGGCTGGTGCGGCTGCGCGAGCTGCTCGGCGACCAGCTCGACGATCCCGACGCGCGCTTCGAGCTGGAGCTGGCGCTGCGCGCTCAGTCGCCCGCGCGGCGCCTGGAGCTGCCGCCGGCGTAGGACCCGAGGTCCACGACGAACGCCAGGATCACCACGAACCATTCGAGGCCTCGGAGCTCGTTCGTGCCCGCGGACCACATGCCGGCGTAGGCGAGCGTCGTCCACGGCAGCACGAAGAACCCGATCAGCGGCACGATCCAGCTGTCGTAGGCGCGGTCGAGGATGCTGCTGAACAGCCAGATCGCAACCAGCGCCAGTCGCGGCGATATCAGCGCCAGCAGGACCACCAGGCAGGGCATCCAGCGCAGCCTACTCCGACCCGCGCGGAGATCTGTAGTTGCCTAATCGATATATGGCTAAGCTCGTGCGCCGATGGTCGACGAGCCCGAATCCACCGCGGTCCTCAGCGACGCCCTCGCCGAGTTCTTCCGCGCCGCGCGCCGGGCGCGCGGCCGCGAAGCGAGCCGCCCGTCGGCCGACGGGATCTCGCTGGCGCAATACCACATGCTCGAGCCGCTCCTCAACGGTCCGCTCGCCAACGGCCAGCTCGCCGAGTCAGCCGGCGTGTCGTCGCCCACGGCCACGCGCATGACGGACGTGCTGCTGGCCCGCGGGTGGGTCTCACGGGTCGCGGACCCGACCGACCGCCGGGCCGTGCTGATCTCCCTGACCCCCGCCGGCCGCGGGGCGCTCGAGACGAAGATGGAGGAGTACCGCCGGGTTCGCGAGCAGATCGCCGCCTCGCTGGATCCGCAGCAGCGGCACGTCGCGATCGAGCTGCTCGTCCGCCTCGCCGAGGTGATGGAGGAGCTGTGAGCGAGGCGGGGCCCGTGCGGCAGCACTACAACGTCACGCTCGCGGTGCTCGCGGTGGCAGCGCTCGCCTACGCGCTCCAGCAGACGATGGTGGCGCCGGCGCTCCCGGAGATCCAGCGCCAGCTCGGCGCCTCGACCACCGCGGTGACGTGGGTGCTCACCGTCTACCTGCTCACTGCTTCGGTGACCACCCCGATCCTCGGCCGCCTCGGCGACATGTTCGGCAAGGAGCGCACGATCGTCGCCGTGCTCTGCGTGTTCGCGATCGGCTCGCTGATCGCGGCGCTGTCGCACAGCATCGAGATGCTGGTGGTGGGACGAGCGGTACAGGGCGCCGGCGGCGCGGTCTTCCCGCTCGCCTTCGGGATCATCCGCGACGAGTTCCCGCGCGAGCGGGTGGCCACCGCCATCGGGCTGATCTCGGCCACGTTCGGCATCGGCGGCGGCGCGGGGCTCGCGCTGAGCGGCCTGATCGTCGACCACCTCTCCTACGAGTGGATCTTCTGGTTCGGCTTCGCGGTGGTGATCGTGGCGATCGTCGCCACGCACCTGTTCGTCCCCGAGTCCCCCGTGAAGTCCCCGGCGCGCATCGACTGGCCCGGCGCCCTGCTGCTGTCCGGAGGCCTGGTCTGCCTGCTGCTGGCCGTGAGCGAGGGAACGCGCTGGGGCTGGGGCTCGCCGGGCATCATCGGGCTGTTCGCGGCCGCCGCCGTCATCCTCGCCGTCTGGGCTCGCTTGGAGCACCGAACGTCCGAGCCGCTAGTGGACGTGGACCTGCTGCGGGTGCGTGCCGTCTGGACCGTCAACCTCACCGGCTTCCTGATCGGGTTCGGGATGTTCGGGTCGTTCATCCTGATCCCGCAGTTCGTCCAGGCCCCCGCGGCCGCGGGCTATGGCTTCGGAGTCGGGGTGACGGGCGCCGGCCTGTTCATGCTCCCCTCGGCGGTCGTCATGCTGGTGGCCGGGCCGCTCGCCGGAGTGCTGGCGGGACGGGTGGGCTCGAAGGTCCCGCTGCTGCTCGGCACCATCTGTGCCGGGGCGAGCTTCGCACTGCTCGCCGTGGCACACACCCACGAGTGGCACGTGGTCGTCGCCGTCACGCTGCTCGGCTTCGGCATCGGCCTGTCCTTCGCATCCATGGCCAACCTGATCGTCGAGGCCGTGCCGCAGAGCCAGACCGGCGAGGCAACCGGCATGAACACGATCATGCGAACCATCGGCGGAGCGTTCGGCGCCCAGATCGCGGCCGTGATCGTGGCCGGCCACGTGGTGGCCGGCAGCGGCTTCGCCAAGGAGTCCGGCTTCACGGCGGCCTTCGTGATGGGTACCGTGGCCGCCGGCCTCGCGCTGCTCGCGGCCACCCTCATCCCCGGCCGCCGCCACCCGGCCGCAGCGGGCCCGGTGGCGGCGGCGTCGGAGGTCTAGAGCGCGGGTCAGCGGTCGGCGCCGCCGTCGTCGTTCGCGCCCTCGTTGCCGCCGTCGGCGTCCTCGTGGTCGGCGGACTTGTCCACGACCTGGAAGTCGCGACCGAGCTGCACGTCGACCTGGCTCCCGTCGCTGCGGGTTACCTCCACCTCGTAATAGCTCTCCTCATCGCTGACCTCGGTGCCGGTGACCTTGCCGCCGCCGGTGGCCTGGAGCGCCGCGGCGCTGGCCCTGTCGAGGGCCTGCCCGGAGATCGCCCTGTCGCCGGCGTCATCGCCGCCGCCACCTGCCGCGCCGGCAATGGCAGCGCCCCCCACAGCGAGCGCCGCAATCGCCACGACGGCGATGATCATGCCCTTGAGCTTGTCCTTCATGGTGGTCCTCCCGTTCGTCGTAGTCCGATGCAGCAACCACCGTAGGCCGGGGTCCTGAGGCCCCCCTGAGCCCCTTTCAGGCGCGCTTCGGGAGTGCGATCCGGACCGTCGCGCCCGCGCCCGGGACGATCTCCGCCGTGCCGCCGTGCGCCTCGGCGATCGCGCGAACGATCGCCAGCCCGAGGCCGGTGCCGCCGCGCGTGCGCGCCACGCTGCCGCGCGTGAAGCGCTCGAAGGCGCGGTCATCAAGCCCGGCGTCGAACCCGGCGCCGTGGTCGGCCACGCGCAGCTCCACGCTCCCGTCCTCCCCGCGCGAGCCCAGCACGATCTCGCCCTCGCCGTAGCGCAGGGCGTTGTCCACGAGGTTGCCGAGCGCCTGGCGCATGCGCAGCGGGTCCGCGTCCACTTGCAGGCCGTCTGCGGCCTCCACCCTGATCGCGCGCCCGCGCTGCCCGGCGCGGTCCACGAAGCGCTCGCGCACGCCCTCGAGCAGCTCCCGCACCTCGAGCGGCTCGGTCCGCACCGGCAGGCCGTCCTCGGCGGACCGTGCCACCACCAGGAGGTCCTCCGCGAGCTGCGCGAGGTGGTCGCACTCCTCCGCCGCGGACACCAGCGCCGCCTGCACCTGAGGGTCGTGGCCACCCGCCCTCAGGGCGTTCTCCAACTCCGCCTTGATGACCGCGACGGGCGTGCGCAGCTCATGGCTGGCATCGGCGACGAAGCGGCGCTCGCGCTCGAATGAGCGGCGCAGCCGCTCGAGCATCTCGTTGAGCGTCTCGCCGAGACGCCGGATCTCGTCGGAGGCATCCGGGAGCGGCAGCCGCTCGCCGTCGCGGCTCAGAGACACCTCCTGCGCCCGGCGACGCATCGCCTCCACCGGCCGCAGCCCTGCCGCCGCGAGCGCGTAGCCCAGCAGCGACGCCACCAGGACGGCAGCCGGCCCGCCGACCGCCAGCGATGTCGCCAGGCCGGCGAGCGTCTCGTCGCGGTCGTCGAGCGACTGGCCGACGGCGAGGACCTCGCCACCATCCGCGGGCCGGGCGAGCACGCGCGCCTCGCCCTCGATGCCCGGCAGCGTGCGCTCTGCGACGACCCGCTGGCCGCGCTGCGCCCGCCGCAGCTCGGCGGCGCTGAGCGCCGCCCCGCGCACGCCGCCCGCCGAGTCGACCACGCGTCCGTCCGTGCCCAGAAGCTGCGCGAACCCCTCCTCGGAGTCGCCGGCGGCCCCGGCCGCCGCCGAGCCGGAGGCGGCGACGGCCGCGGCCCGCGTCTGCAGCCCGGCCGTCACGCTCTCGTTCAGGTCGTTCTCGAGGCGGAGGTAGACGAACAGCCCCGCCCCCGCCAGCACGACCACCATGGTCACCGCGAAGGCGAGCGTGAGCCGGACCCTTATCGGCATGCGGCTCACTCGCCGCCGTCCTTGCGCAGCCTGTACCCGACGCCGCGCACGGTCTCGATCGACTCCACGCCGAACGGGCGGTCGATCTTCTCCCGCAGGTAGCGGACGTACACCTCCACGACGTTCGAGCGCTGCTCGTAGCCGAGATCCCACGCCGCCTCGAGCAGCTGGGGCTGCGTGAGGACCTGGCCCGGCCGGCGCATGAACGTCTCCAGCAGCCCGAACTCGCGTGCCGACAGCCGCACCTCCCGGTCGCCGCGGTGGACCTCGTGCGTGGCGGGGTTCAGGCGCAGCGAGCCGACCTCCAGCTCGACCGGGCGCTCCACGGGCCCGCGCCGGACCAGCGCGCGCAGGCGCGCGAGCAGCTCGGCCAGCGAGAACGGCTTGGTCAGGTAGTCGTCCGCCCCGCCGTCGAGGCCGCGCACGCGGTCTTCGACGGAATCGCGGGCGGTGAGCATCAGCACCGGCAGCCACTGGCCGCTCGCCCGCAGGCGGCGGCATGTCTCGAAGCCGTCCAGGTCCGGGAGCATCACGTCCAGCACGACGGCGTCATAGTCGGTGGCGCCCGCTTTGAGCAGCCCCTCTTCGCCGCCGCCCGCGATGTCGACGACCAGGCCCTCGAAGCGCAGGCCGCGGCGGATCGCGGCGGCCATGCGCACGTCGTCCTCGACCACGAGCACTCGCACAGCCCCAATCATGGAGGCTCAGATGAGAGCCTGCTGAGAACCCGCTACGTCGGCGGTCGGCGTGCCGAACGAGACGCGCAGCAGGGCGCCGCCGCCGGGAGCGTTGCCCGCCTCGACCGAGCCCCCGTGGGCCTCCGCCGCCTGGCGCACGATCGCGAGCCCGAGACCGGACCCCGGCAGGCCGCGCGCGTTGTCCGCGCGGTAGAAGCGCTCGAAGACGTGCGGGAGGTCGGAGTCCGCGAAGCCGGGGCCGTGGTCACGCACGGTCAGCTCACCGCGGGCGAGCTCCAGCTCGATCCTTCCGCCGGCCGGGCTCCATTTGACCGCGTTGTCCACCAGGTTCGATACCGCCCGGTGGATGCGCTGGGGCTCGCCGCGCACGACGGTCGGCTCGGCGGTGACGCGGAAGTCCAGCGCGCCTCCCGCCCGCCCCTCGGCCCGCTCCGCCACGGCTTCGACGATCTGGTCGAGGCGCACGTCGTCGGCCAGCTCGCTGCGCTTGGTGCCGCGCGCCAGCTCCACGATGTCCGCGACCAGGGCGGTCAGGTCGTCCAGCTCGGAGACGATGTCCTCGCGCAGCAGCTTGAGCTCGCCCGGCGGCAGCCGGTCCGCATCCCCGAGCGTCTGGATGTTCGCGCGCAGGCTGGAGATCGGCGTGCGCAGCTCGTGGCTGGCGTCGGCAACCAGGTGTCGCTGGGCCTCGACGGAGCGCTCGAGCGCGTCGAGCGTGGAGTTGAAGCTGCGGGCCAGCCGCGTCAGCTCGTCGCGCCCGGTCACCTCCATCCGCTCCGAAGGGTCGGGGTCGGCGGCGAGCTCCTCGGTGCGGCGGGTGAAGCTGGCGACCGGCGCCAGGGCGGTGCGCGCCACCACCGCGCCGAGACCGGCGCCGAGCGCCACCCCGGCGGCCCCGACGAACAGCAGCACCAGCAGGATGCGGTCGAGCTGGCGGTCGACCTCGCCGAGCGGGCGCGCCACCTGGATCGCACCGGCTTCTCCCACCCCGCGCGTGAGCACACGCAGGTGGTGGCCGTCGACGGTCCGGTCCGCGAGCGCCTCGCCCGAGCCGCTGCGCGCGACCTGCCGCGCGCGCTCTCCGACGGGCAGCGCCTCGCCCGCTCCGGGACGGCGCAGGACGCGTCCGCCCGGCAGCACGAGCTGGACGAAGCCCTGGGGTCCGCCGAAGGGCTCG
>JAXDII010000075.1:0-86864 GCA_034664085.1 Thermoleophilaceae bacterium | reverse complement strand
CGCGCCATGGGACCGTTGCCTCGTGAGCGAATGGACCTCAACCGCTCGGGCCAATGCGACGGCCGACCAGCTGCTCGAGGTGCTCACGCATCCTGAGGAGATTCGCCGCTGGTCGCCCGTGGAGTTCGAACTCGACGAGCTCGACGGTCGCCGCCTCGCGTCCGGGACTCGCGGACGGGTCACCGGGAAGCTGGCGGGCGTGCGGGTGGGCTTCGACGTCGAGGTGCACGCCGTCGACCAGGCCCGGCTCGAGCTGTCGGCCCAGGGGCCGGTCGCCCTGGATGTGCGTTACGAGCTGGCCGTCGACGACGCCGGGGCTGAGCTGCGCGCCTCTGTCTCGCTGCGCCGCAGCGGCGGCCTGACCGGCCGCCTCGTCGCGAACGCCACCGCGGCTCTCCTGTCGGCCGGTGCGCTGGACGGCGCCACAGGCCGCATCGCCCGGGTCGCCGAGTCGCTTCCGGTCGCCGCGGCCGCCTGACCACGGCGGCGGGGCTCCTGCAACGCTGGGCCCGGTGCCGGACATAACCGAGCCGATGGGGCAAGCCGACGACCACCTGTCCGACGCTCGGCGCTTCGGGTTGCTGTTCGATGCACACCGGCGCGCCGTGCTCGGCTACGCGCTGCGCCGGCTCGACGACCCACAGGACGCCGCGGACACCGTGGCGGAGACCTTTCTCGTCGCCTGGCGCCGGCTCGACGACGTCCCACGCGGCGGCGACGCCCGGCCCTGGCTGCTCGGGGTCGCACGGCGGGTGCTCGCCAACCAGCGCCGCAGCGTGCGGCGCCACGTCGGACTGGCGGACCGCCTCCGGCACGAGCTGGGCACCCAGGTGGTGACCGTCCGCGATCCCTCGGCGACCGATCTGGTGGTGCGCCGGGCGCTCGCGGCGCTGTCGGAGGACGACCGCGAGGTCCTCCTGCTGGCCGGCTGGGAGGGCCTGAGTCCCGCGGAGATCGGAGTCGCGGTCGGCGTGAGCGGGGTGACCGCTCGCAGCCGCCTGCACCGCGCGCGCCGGCGGCTGCGCGCCGAGCTCGACGCACTCGCGCCTGAGGGCTCCACGACTGACGGCACCACCACGCTCGACCTCGCAAAGGGGCACACCCGATGACCGACACGCTCGACCAACTCCTGCGCGACGCTGCGCCCGTCACCGACCAACAGGTCCGCGCTCTGGCGCTCGACGAAGTCGAGGCTGAGCTGCGCGAGGCGCTCGTTGCTGAGCGGCGGCCCGGGCCGGCCAAGCGCTCACCCCGACGGCGCCGGTCGCTGCGGCTCGGTCTGTCGGGCCTTGGGGCCGCCGCGGTCGCGGCGGTGGCTGTGGTGATCGTCAGCCTCGCCGGCGGCGGGGAGCAGCTGGGCACCAGCCCCGAGCGCGCTTGGGCGAAGTCGGCGCTGCGAGTGGCCAACGCCGTCCCGCGCCTGCTGATCGGCGAACCGGGCTGGTCCATCACGCGCGCCGACGAGTTCATGGTCGACGAGGGCGAGATGACCTTCAGGAAGGGGTCGGCCAGCGTAGACCTGCACTGGCGCGCTGGCTCGTTCCGGGACTGGGTGAAGGACCGCGACAACAGCGCCGACGAGCTGCCCTCGGTCGAGGTCCTCGGCGCCTCGGCCAGGGTCTTCCGGTACCAGGGCCCGTTCGACGACTACACGGCGCTGTGGCGCAGCGGCTCCTACACGATGGAGTTTCGGACGGGCTATCCGCCGCGTCTCTCGCTGGCCGAATACCGGCGCCTGCTGGGCTCCCTGAAGACGACCGGCGTGGACGACTGGCTCGCCGCGATGCCCCCGAGCGTCGTGCTCCCCGCCAACACGGGACGGACCGTCGAGGCGATGCTCGCCGGCATCCCGCTGCCTCCCGGCTTCGACAAGGCCGCCCTCAAGCGCGACGCGGCCGTCCGCGACCGCTATCAGCTCGGCGCACGGGTGGCCGGCGCCGTGGCGTGCGGCTGGATCGAACGCTGGGTCGAGGCCCGCCGGGCGGGCGACACCGCGGCGGCAGCGGAGGCCGTCGAGGCGATGCAGACGTCGCGCCGCTGGCCGATCCTGCTCGAGATGCGGGCCGACGGCGAATACCCCGCGGTGTTGTGGAACTTCGCGGCTGCGATGCAGGGCCGCGCGCGGGTCCCCGCCGGCAAGCCCACGACCGTGGAGCGCGCCTACCGGCCGGCGCTTGGCTGCTGAACCACCGTCTGGAGGCAGATAGCGTCTCCAGATGTCCAATCCACGCAGTCTGCTCGACAAGCTCCGCCACCCCGAGTCGGCGAACGAGCTGCTCGCAGCCCGGGTCACCGGCCTGGTCGTGGCCACCGTGGTGATCGACCTGGCGGTCGCGTACGGCTTCTACCGACTGGAGCGTGGCGCACCCGGCACGGAGGTCACGAGCTACGGCGACGCGCTGTTCTGGACGAGCTCCCAGATCACGACGGTGTCGTCGTCGCTCCGCAATCCAATCACGGCCGGAGGCCGCATCCTCGCCGTGGCCGTCGACTTTGCGTCGATCGCCGTGGTGTCGCTCCTGTTCGGCACGATCGCCCAGCACCTGGACATCACCAGCCCGATCCGCGAGCGGCGTTTCCGCCGCGTCGACGCCGAGGGCTAGGGCCAGCAGTTCAAACGCTATGTCCGGATGGACAGCAAGCAGACTGGCTGGCAGCATTTCGCCGACGCCGACTGGGCCGGCGCGCGGGCTGGCGGCGAACGGAGAGGTGTGAGTAGCGGTGGTTGTCAAGCCGACCAACGTCTCGCGCATCGGGCCGCGGGGCGTCGGGGGACCCCCCCTCTTTGGACCCCCTATCTGCGATGGAGCAGCTCGGCGTCCCAGCCCAGGCCGGAGGCGCCCGCGTCATATGCGCTCTCGTAGAAGTCCAGCACCGCCGTGGCCGGGTCGCTGGCCTCGCGCACGGCGTCGTAGGGCAGGATCGCCAGCGAGCCGTTGCCTGTGTCCTCCCACTCCGCGGCCGCCGGCCGCAGCGGCTGGGCGCCCAGGCCCTCCGGCTCCGGAGCGGTGTAGGAGTAGAACGCCGGATAGGGCGTCCGGCGGTCGTCGCCGGGCCACCATCCGAACGCGATGACCTCGTGCGAGTACGCCTCCGCGGTGACGGGGTCCGCGCCCTCGCTCGCCGGCGCCCGCCGTCCGGAGTAGCGCGCGTGGGCCAGGTCGAAGCCGTGCCAGAACAGGTGAATCGGGCTCGCCTTGCCGGTGAACGGCGAGGCGAAGCGCGCGAGCACGTGCTGGGTGAGCCGCAGGATCGTCCACCAGCGAACAACCGCGTCGGCGTCGTAGCTGTCGTTGACCGTGTCTTCCGGGAACGCCGGGCTGTCGCCGAGGTCGAACGGCTGCGAATGGATCGCGACGTCGATCCCGAGCTCGCTCAGAGCGGCGAAGAGGCCGGTGTAGAACCGGGCGCAGGCCGGCTCCTCGCGCAGCGCGAAGCTCTCCTCCCGTCCGTCGCTCGTGCGCACGCGCAGGCGGTGGCTGATGAAGTCGAACTCGATCTCCGCGGTGGTGTCGCCCCACGGCATCGGCCCGGTCGTGAGCCCGCGGGCCGAGACGTACAGCGTCACGTGCCACCAGTGGTTGCGGAAGGGCACCAGCGCCATCCGGACCTTGCCGACGATCTGCGCGTAGCGATGGAGCGTCTGCTTCGTGGGCTCCCAGTCCTCGTAGGGAAGCGCCGGCCAGCTGCGACGGTCGCTCATCGGCAAAAACGCTACTCGCCCGCCCGCACCGCCTTCTCGAGCTCGTCCAGCGCCGCGTGGATGCCGTCCATCATCGACCAGGTGTCCTCGACCTGGTCGCGGTAGCTGAGCACCGTGATGTGGATCTTCGTCAGCAGGTCGACCCTGCCCCCGCTCAGTCCGTGGACGAGGTACAGCTCCCACAGCGGCCGGGACCGGTCGAGCGGCCGGGAGGCGATCCGCGCGACCGTCTCGGCGATCTGCGGATCGTCGCCGGGCGGCGGGACCGCGGTCTCGCGGATGTGGAAGTCGAGGTCGAAGTCCGGGTCCTCGATCCAGTACGGCAGGTCCAGGCCGAGCGGCACCTCGACGAGCCGCCAGCGAAACGGCGGCAGCAGCTCGAGGCGCTCGGCCACCCGCCGGCGCAGGTCCCGCACCGTCAGCGTTCCCCCCGGCGCCGTGGACGGGTCGTAGATCCCGAGCACCGACACGTGGCTGAACGTCCGCGATGACTCGACCCCGAGGAACTGCGCGTCGAGGGTGCTCAGCTGCCGCACCCCAAAGGCATACCCGGGTCCGGCCTGCAGGATCGCTTGCGGGGCTTGGACCGCTGGGGGGAGGCCCCGACAGTTGAGGTATGCGTTACGTCGGGCACCTCGCCGGCGTGGTCATGATCGCATTGACGTTGTCGTTGGGCCTGGGCCAGCAGGCAGCTGCGAGCAGCGCAAACGTGGCCGCGCTTCAGGCAGCACTCAAGTCAATGGGTCTCTACCCGGTCTCCGTGGACGGGGTCAAGGGTCCCTTCACCAAGCGCGGCGTTCGGTCGTTCCAGCGCCGCCGCAGCCTGATCGTCGACGGCGTGGCGGGTCCGCAGACCCGGCGCGCACTCGGCCGCCGCGGGCGGCCCAGCCTCGGGTCGCGCGTGATGAAGAGCGGCCAGCGCGGCTGGGACGTGGCCGCGCTCCAGTTCATGCTGCAGCGCCGCGGCTACCGGCCCGGCGTGGACGGCGACTTCGGCCCGGGCACGTACTCCGCCGTGACGGCGTTCCAGCGCTCCGCCGGCCTGGGGGTCGACGGCCTCGCCGGCTCCGCCACGATCAACGCGCTGCGCGGCCGCTCGAGCGGCCCCACCAGCTCCGCGCCCGAGGGCCCGGTGCGCTTCTACCGCCCCGTGGGCGGACCGATCGGCGACCGCTTCGGCGCGCCGCGCGAGGGCAACCGCCGCCATTCGGGCCTCGACTTCCCGGTGTGGACCGGCACGCCCGTGCAGGCGGCCGGCGTCGGCACCGTCGTGTTCGCGGGCTGGAACACCGGCGGCTACGGCAACCTGGTCGTCGTCCAGCACCGGCTCGGCTACACCACCTGGTACGCGCACCTCTCGCAGGTCACGTCCTCGGTCGGCGAGCAGGTCGAGGGCGGCACGCGCCTCGGCCTGGTGGGCTCGACCGGGCACTCCACGGGACCGCACCTGCACTGGGAGGTCCGGCTCAACAACGTCCCGATCGACCCGCTCCCGTACCTGCTCGCGGGCACCGCGGCGCGCGCCGGCAGCGGCGGCGCCGAGGCACGGCTGCGCTGCGCGGACCCGCCGGCCTACCGCACCGCGCTCGAGGACGACTGCAGGGCCGGCTAGGTCTTCGAGCCGCGCGCCATCGCGCGCAGGTCGAGCGCCTTGTCGAGCGTCTCCGCGTCCACGCCCTTCTCCAGCGCGACCTCGCGGATCGTGCGCTCCGACGCGACGGCCTCGTTGACGATCTCGGTCGCCCGGTCGTAGCCGATGTGCGGGTTGAGCGCGGTGGCGATCGCCGGCGTCGACTCCGCGTGCCGGCGCAGCACCTCCTCGTTCGCCTGGAGGCCGTCCACGCACTTCTCGGACAGCATCTGGCTCGCCGACGTGAGGATGCGGATCGACTCGAACAGGTTGCGGGCGATCATCGGCACGCGCACGTTCAGCTCGAACGCGCCCTGGGTGCCGGCCACGGTCACCGCCATGTCGTTGCCGATCACCTGGGCGGCGACCTGGAGCACGACCTCGGGAATGACCGGGTTGACCTTGCCCGGCATGATCGAGGAGCCCTTCTGCAGCTCGGGGAGCTGGAGCTCGGCGAGGCCGGTGCGCGGACCCGAGCCCATCAGAACCAGGTCGTTGGCGATCTTCGTCAGCGACACGGCGACCACCTTGAGCGCCCCGTGCAGCTCGACCAGGGAATCGCGGTTGGCCTGCGCCTCGAAGCGGTCGCGCGGCGCATCGCCCAGTCCGAGGTGCTCGCGCACGCGCTCGGCGAACTCCGGGTGGGTGTTGAGCCCGGTGCCGGTCGCCGTGCCGCCGAGCGGAATCTCGGCTGCGCGCCCGAGCGCGTCGCGCACGCGGTCGCGCCCAAGCGTGATCTGCGCCGCGTAGCCGCCGAACTCCTGGCCGAGCGTCACCGGCACGGCGTCCATCATGTGGGTCCGGCCCGCCTTGACCACGTCGGCCCACTCGTCGGCCTTGCGCTGGAAGGACCCGGCCAGGCGCTCGAGCGCCGGCAGCAGGTCAGACTGCACCGAGTCGACCGCGGCCAGGTGGACCGCCGACGGGAACACGTCGTTCGACGACTGCCCCATGTTCACGTGGTCGTTCGGGTGCGCCCCGTCGCCCGCGAGGTTCGCGATCACCTCGTTGGCGTTCATGTTCGACGAGGTGCCGGAGCCGGTCTGGAAGACGTCGATCGGGAACTGGGCGTCGTGGTCGCCGTTGGCGACCTCGTCGGCGGCCCGCGCGATGCGCTCGGCCACCTCGGGATCGAGCAGGCCCAGCTCGGCGTTGACCCGTGCCGCGGCGGCCTTGATGCGGCCGAGCCAGTGCACCACTGGCGCCGGCACGGGCTCGCCCGACACCGGGAAGTTCTCGATTGCCTTGCCCGTCTCCGGGCCCCACAGCTCCTGCATCCTGCTCCTTCGTCGATTTTCCGCGCCGGAGGCTATCGGCCCCGCACTTCGCACCGGGTCCGGCCGCGAAGCCGTGCAGTGGCCGATCGAGCCCCGCACGCCGTCGATTTCCATGTTCTGATCGCGATGCGTGGCTGCCCTCACTCACATCGACCCCATTGCTCCTCCGACCGCTGCGGACGTGCCGGAATCCGTGCGTTTCTGCTCGCGCTGCGGGCACGCTCCGGAGGAGGACCTCCGCGCCCACCTCCAGGCGCGCCGACGCGTGTGCGACCACTGCGGCATGGGGGTCGTGCTCACCTGCCGCAACGGCGTCGTGCCCGGCGAGGACGCGGCATTCCTGATCTGCACGCACGAGCTCAGGGTCAGCGCGATCAGCGAGGCCGCCGAGCGAATCTTCGGCAAGCAGGACGAGGTCCTCGGGGCCGACCTGCTGGAGCTGGTCAGCTGCCCGCTGGGCGAGGTCCAGCTCGGACGCCACGCCGCGCTGGCCGCGCTGCGACCGGGCGAGCCCGTGGTTCTGCCGCTCCGCCTCCTGTCGGATGAACACCGCCGGATCGGCACGCTCGCCGCCCGGATTGCGACCTGTGGGCCGCCGCGCGCGGCCCTCGTGACGGTCGAGCCCACCGGCTTCGGCAGGCACTAGCACCGGCGCCGGATCGGTGCAAGAACCACTGCACGGGTTGCGCAACATCCGTCCAGCCGGGACAAAGCCTCCCTCAAGATGTTTGGCCTAACGCCGAAAACCTGTGCAAGAGCGCAGCGCGTCCTCGTTGAGAGGGGGCGACTTGCGTAGCAATGGCGCACAGCTACTGCGCTTCACACGGGATGGAGGCGACGTGAGCGGTATCAGGACGAATGCGGCGGCGGAACTGCTGGGGGTGAGCCCCAACACGCTGCGCAGCTGGGAGCGCCGGTTCAGCTACCCCAAGCCGCGCCGTACCCAGGGCGGCCACCGCCAGTACGACCTGGCCGAGCTGGAGTCGCTGCGCCGCGCACTGCTCGAGACCCACAACATCTCTTCGGCGATCGAGCTCGCCCGCCAGCGCGGCGAGGGCCCGAGCACGCCCAGCCGCCTGCTGGACGCGTGGGACCACTTCGACGAGGGCGTCGCCGACCGCGTGATGGAGGAGAGCCTCGCCGTGCGCTCGATCGAGCGCAGCGTCGAGGAGGTGCTGCTGCCGGCGCTCGAGCTGGCCAGCGACCGCGACACCCGCGAGGCCGAGCGCGAGCTGGCCTTCCGCTGGGCGACCGGCTGGCTGTACGCCTCCCGCCGCGTGACCCCGCCCGCGAGCCGCTCGCAGGGCGTCCTGCTGTTCGACTCGAGCCCGCGCCTCGACCTCGAGTCCCTGCACGTGCAGGCGCTCGAGCTGGGCCTGCGCCGTGCCGGCTTTCGGACGCTGCTGCTGGCTTTCGACCTTCCCCCCGAGCGCGTCGTTCGCGCGATCCGGGCAATCGACCCCACCGCGTTCGTCTTCTGCGGCGGGGAGGCGACCCTGGAGATCGTCGGGCGGCTGGTGTACACCGTGCGCCAGGTCGGCTCCGCCGCGCCGGTGTTCGAGTACCGCGAGGCGATGCCGGTCACGGGCGACCACGGCATCCCGTCGCTGGGCGCCGCGCCGATCGAGGCCGTCGAGCGGCTCAAGGGCTACGTGGACAGCGGCCGGCTGGAGCAGGCCCCCGTGGCGGCCGAAGTGGCCGACGAGGCCACAGCCGGCCGAGTGGCCCTGGCGAACACCCGCCGGGCCGGTTAGCCCAACAGCGCCCGGATGGCTTCGCCGTCCGGGCGAGCTCTTACATTCCTGCCGGGATGCCGCTCGAGCTCGGCGATCCGCTCGCACACCGTGCGTTGCAGGCGCTGCTGCGCGCCGAGGCGGCTGTGCGCCGTCGGCTCGCCTCCGAGCTGGGCCGCGAGGGTGTCTCGGCCGCTGGCTTCTCCGTCCTCGTCGTGCTCACTACGGCGGGCGGCACGCTCGAGCTGCGGACCCTGCGCCGCCGGCTCGGCTGGTCGAAGGCAAACGCCACCGAGGTGACGGCCACGCTCCAGGAGCGCGGCCTGGTCCGGCGCCGGCGCGACCGCGGCGACCGGCGCGTCGTCGTGGTGGACCTCACCACTTCGGGCCACGAGCTCGTCGAACGGCTCTTCCCGGAGCACTCCGACCGCGTGACGCGCGCGTTCGGGGCGCTTGACGAAGGCGAGAAGCGCTCCTTCGCCGAGCTCTGTCGCAAGCTCGCGGCCTGAGCGGCCTCTCTAGCGCGCCCCCACGTGGGCTACCCAGACCGTCACCGGGCCCGAGCCGCTGTTGCCGCGGGCGAGGCCCATCCCGACCCAGCGGAAGCGCGACGAGAGCAGCACGGCGCGGTGGCCGGGGGAGTTCATCCACTGGGAGATGGTCTGGCGCGGCTGGGCGCTCCAGCCCGAGTGCAGCGCGAGCGTCTCGCCGGCTTGGCCGAACTGGCTGCCGACGGCGATGCGCGATGAGTGGCCGAAGTAGCCATGGCTCATCATCTGATGGGCGTAGCGGGTGGACGAGCGGTGCAGCGAAATCGACGGGCGCAGCTCGGCCAGGCCGTGGGCACGGCGAATCTGGTTGAGCTGGTCGATCGCGTCCCGCGGGGCGTTGGCCACGGCGGGACCGGCGGTTGCGACAAGGGCGGCGAAAACGAGAGCACCGGTCAGGAGGGAGACCGGGAGGCGGCGCAAAGCTATCCCCTCTTTCCAACGGCCTACGGGGTTAGCTGTCGGGCTCGCGCTGGAAAGGGTTGGCGCGCCGGCCTTGGCCGATTAGCCCCGAACTACCTGGGTCCCCCGCTCGCCTCCGGCCGGGTGCCGGACGCGATTCGGCGATTCCCCCGGAGTCTTAGCACGTCGCGCCTAGAATCGACGAACTCGTGGCCCGCTACGCACCCGTCGACTCCGCCCAGTCCTTCCCCGAGCTCGAGCACCAGGTCCTCGAGCGCTGGCGCGAGCGCGACGTGTTCCACGAGTCGATCCGCCGCCGCGAGGGGTCGCCGCGCTTCGTCTTCTACGAGGGCCCGCCCACCGCCAACGGCCGGCCCGGCTCGCACCACGTGCTGTCGCGCGTCTTCAAGGACGTGTTCCCGCGCTACAAGACGATGCGCGGCCACATGGTCCCGCGCAAGGGCGGCTGGGACTGCCACGGCCTGCCGGTCGAGCTCGAGATCGAGAAGGAGCTCGGCTTCACGTCCAAGGAGGACATCGAGCGCTACGGCGTCGCCGAGTTCAACGCGAAGTGCCGCGAGTCGGTGCTGCGCTACATCGACGAGTGGAACGCGCTCACCCAGCGGATCGGCTTCTGGATCGACACCGAGGACGCCTACTTCACGCTCGACGACACCTACGTCGAGTCGGTCTGGTGGTCGCTCAAGCAGGTCTGGGAGAAGGGGCTGCTGGTCGAGGGCCACAAGGTCGTGCCCTACTGCACGCGCTGCGGCACCGGGCTCTCCTCGCACGAGGTCGCGCTGGGCTACCGGGACGTCGTCGACCCGAGCGTGTTCGTGCGCTTCCCGCTGCTCGACGAGCCGGACGTCGCGCTGCTGGCCTGGACGACGATGCCATGGACGCTCGTGCCGCACGCCGCGATCGCCGTCGACCCCGATGTCACCTACGCGCGCGCCCGCCTCGGCGACGACAGGCTGATCCTCGCCGAGCCGCTGGTCGAGCGGGTGCTCGGCCCGGACGCCCAGATCGAGCAGCGCATCCCAGGCTCCGAACTGCTGGGCCTGCGCTACGAGCCGCCCTTCCCGTACGTCAGCGGCTACGGCGAGAAGGGCCATACGGTGCTCGCCGGCGACTTCGTCTCGGTCGAGGACGGCACCGGCGTCGTGCACACCGGCGCGGCGTTCGGAGAGGACGACTTCCGGCTGGCCACCGAGAACGGCCTGACGATCCAGAATCCGGTGCGCCCCGACGGCACCTTCGACGACACCACCGGCCCGTTCGCCGGCATGTACGTGCGCGACGCCGACGCGCCTATCGTCGAGGCGCTGCGGGAGTCGGGGCGGCTCTTCCGCGCCGACGAGTACGAGCACGCCTACCCGCACTGCTGGCGCTGCGACACGCCCCTGATCTACTACGCCAAGACCAACTGGTACGTGCGCACCACCGCGGTGAAGGACGAGCTGCTCGCCGCCAACGAGACGATCCAGTGGTACCCCGAGCACATCAAGCACGGGCGCTTCGGCAAGTGGCTGGAGAACAACGTGGACTGGGCGCTGTCGCGCGAGCGCTACTGGGGCACGCCGCTGCCGGTCTGGCGCTGCGACGCCGACCCGGAGCACATCGTCTGCATCGGCTCGCTCGAGGAGATCCGCGAGCGCGGCGGGACGCCGCCCGACGACGTCCACCGGCCCTACGTGGACGAGGTCGTGCTGACCTGCGAGCACTGCGGCGGGGACATGCACCGCGTGGCCGACCTGATCGACGTGTGGTGGGACTCGGGCTGCATGCCGTTCGCGCAGTGGCACGCGCCGTTCGAGAACGAGGAGGAGTTCGAGCGCAACTTCCCCGCCGACTACATCTGCGAGGCGCTCGACCAGACGCGCGGCTGGTTCTACTCGATGCTCGCGGTCTCGGTGATGCTGTTCGGCCGGGCCTCCTACAAGACATGCCTGTGCCTCGGCCTGATCCTCGATCCCGACGGGCAGAAGATGTCCAAGTCGAAGGGCAACGTGGTGATCCCGTGGGAGGTGCTCGACACCCACGGGGCGGACGCCTTCCGCTGGTACTACTTCACCTCGAAGCAGCCCTGGGACGGCTACCGCTTCTCGCTCGAGACGGTCGGCGAGTCGGTCCGCCAGTTCCTCAAGCCGCTCTGGAACACGTACGCGTTCTACGTCCTCTACGCGAACGCCAACGGGATCGAGGAGGTCGGCGGCTCGGGCGACGAGCGCAACGACCTCGACCGCTGGATCGAGTCCCGCCTCGCCGCGACGGTCGAGCGCGTGACCGAGCGCATGGAGGACTACGACACGACCTTCGCGGGACGGGCGGTCGCCGAGTTCGTCGACGATCTCTCGAACTGGTACGTGCGGCTCTCGCGGCGGCGCTTCTGGGACGGCGACCCCGCGGCATTCGCGGTCCTGCACGGATGCCTGGTCACGGTGACGAAGCTGCTCGCGCCGCTGACCCCGTTCGTGGCCGACGCCATCTACGAGAACCTCGACGGCAGCGAGCCGTCGGTGCACCTGTGCGACTTCCCCGAGCCCGGCCCGCGCGACCAGCAGCTCGAGTGGGAGATGCAGGTCGTCCGCGACGCGGTCGAGCTGGGCCGCGCCGCGCGGGCGCACGCCAAGCTGAAGATACGCCAGCCGCTGCGCGAGGCGGTGGTGGTGGCCGCCGACCGGGAGCGCGAGGCGATCGAGCGCCTCCAGGGCCTGCTCACCGAGGAGCTCAACGTCAAGTCGACGCGGTACGTGTCAGAGGCCGAGGAGCTCGGGCGCTTCGAGCTGAAGCCGAACTACCGGGCGCTCGGGCCGCGCTTCGGCAAGCACATGCCGCAGGTGGCCGCGGCGGTCGAGGCGCTCGACCCGGCGCGCCTGCGCGCCGGCGGGCGCGCGGGCATCAACGTCGACGGCCAGGAGCACGAGATCGGGCCGGACGACGTCCAGATCGTGCTCCAGCCGCTGGACGGCTACCAGGTGGAGCGCTCCGGCACCCACGCGGTGGCGCTCAACCTCGAGCTGGACGAGCCGCTGCGCCGGGAGGGCCTGGCGCGCGAGGTCGTGCACGCGGTGCAGGGTGCACGCAAGACCGCCGGGCTGAACGTGGAGGACCGCATCGAGCTGACGCTCGGCGGCGACGACGAGCTGCTGCAGGCGACGCGCGACCACGAGGACTACGTGGCCGGCGAGACGCTCGCCACCTCGGTCCTCTACGACGGCGCGGACGGCGGCGGCACGCGCGCCGAGATCGAGGGAAGGCCCTTGCTGATAGCCGTGGCGCGCCAGTAACCTGGCGCGACCATGCCACTGCCGCACGCCTTCGAGGACCGCAGCGTGGTGGAGCAGATCGTCGGCGCGGTCGTGGTGCCGATGCTGTTCGGGCTCGTGTCCGGCTTCGCGCTCGGCTGGAACGAGATCCTCTACTACGTGCTCGTCGGCCCGCTCGCGCTCGCCGGCGGCTTCCTCGGCGGCATGGAGCACCGGGCAACCGACGAGGGCTTCGTACGCGGCGCGATGGGCGGCCTCGTCTTCGGCAGCTTCATCCTGCTCGGCCTCGAGATCCTCAACACCGAACCGAAGGCCTACCTCGGCGAGCCCCAGGCGGGGCTCGTCTTCGTCACGACGATCGTCGGCGCCATCCTGGGCGCCCTCGGCGCCAGCTACCGCGGCCGCCGCGAGCGCGAGAACCCAGCGCCGCCAGCGCCCTATTACTAGGCAGCCGGGGGCTCACGCCCTGTTGGCGGGCTTGGCCGCTAGGCGGCCAGCGGCGCCTCGAGCTCCTGCACGAGTCGGCTCTTCGGCAGCGCGCCGATGATCTGGTGTGCCACCTGGCCGTGCTTGAAGAGCAGCAGCGTCGGGATCGACATGACGCTGTACTGAGCCGAGATCTGCGGGTTCTCGTCGACGTTGAGCTTGACGATCAGCAGATCCTCGCGCTCGCCGGCGAGCTCTTCGAGGTGGGGAGCGACGATCCGGCACGGACCGCACCAGGGCGCCCAGAAGTCGACGAGCACGGGCTTGTCGGCCTCGAGCACCTCAGCCTGGAAGTTGCTGTCCGTTACCTCGGTGATCGTCCCTGCCATCGTGGGCTCCTTGTTAGTGACACGTCGCTATAAAAAAGATAGCGACCCCTCGGGATGGGTAGCGCCCCCGCGCGCGGCGCTCAGCGCCTGAGTCGCAGCGCCGGCACCTTCCAAACCGCCTCCAGGGCGATCCGGGTCGTCATCTTGGATTGCCCCTCGCGGCGCTCGCGAAACACGATCGGCACCTCGGCGACGGTCAGGCCGGCCTGGGTGGCCCGGTAGGTCATCTCGATCTGGAACCCGTACCCGTGGGCGTCCACGCCGTTCAGGTTGAGCGCCTCCAGCGCCGAGCGGTTCCAGCACTTGAAGCCGCCGGTGAGGTCGCGCACCGGCACGCCCAGCACCAGCCGGGCGTAGGCGCAGCCGCCGCGGCTGATGACGCGCCGGCTGAGCGCCCAGTTCTTCACCCCGCCGCCCGGGACGTAGCGCGAGCCGAGCACGACGTCGGCGGCGTCCGCTGCCGCGAGCAGGCGGGGGAGGTCGGCGGGGTCGTGCGAGAAGTCGCAGTCCATCTGGACGATCAGGTCGGCGCCGCCCTCGAGCGCCGCGGCGAAGCCGGCCAGGTACGCGCGGCCGAGCCCGTCCTTGCTCGCCCGGTGGAGCACCCGCACCTCCGGGAGCTCCTCGGCCAGCCGGTCGGCGATCGCGCCCGTCCCGTCCGGCGAGGCGTCGTCGACCACGAGGATGGTGGGCTCCAGGTTGCCCGACGACATGCGCGGCAGGGCTGCGCGCACCAGCGCCTCCAGGTTCTCCGCTTCGTTGTACGTCGGCAGGATGAGCCAGGCGCGCGCCACGAGGCGCGTACCCTAGCTCCGGTGCGCAACGGCGAGATTGCGGAGGCCTTCGAGGAGCTGGCCAGCCTCTACGAGCTGGACGGCGCGGTCGTCTACCGCGTCGTCGCCTACCGCAACGCCGCCAAGGCGATCCGCGAGGCGGGCATGTCCGTGGCCGACCTCGCGCGCGAGGGGCGCGTGGAGGAGCTGTCCGGGGTGGGCAAGACGATCGCCGAGAAGATCGACGCGCTGCTGGAGACCGGTTCGATCCCGGCCTCCGAGAAGCTCAAGGGGCGCATCCCCTCCGGCCTGATCGCGATCACGCGCATCCCCGGCCTCGGCCCCAAGCGGGCGCGCCTGCTCTACGAGCACCTCGGCGTCTCGTCGCTCGACGAGCTGCGCGCCGCCACCGAGCAGGGGCGGCTGAAGGACGTCCCGGGTTTCGGCAAGAAGGCCGAGGAGAACGTGCTGGCCGCGCTGGCCGCCGGCGCCGACGGGAGCCCCAAGCAGCGCATGCTGCTGTCCAAGGCGCTCGCCGTCGGCGACGAGCTGGTGGCCAGCCTGCGCGACCACCCGGCGGCGCTGAGGGTCGAGCTCGCGGGCAGCGCCCGCCGCCAGGCCGACGCGGTGAAGGACCTCGACATCGTCGTCGCGTCGAGCGACCCCGCCGAGCTGGTGAAGGCCTTCTGCGCGTCGCCGGGGGTCGACGTGGTCCAGACCTCCGGCGAGGCGGGCGCCAAGGTACTGACCCACTCCGGCCTCCCGGTCGATCTGCGCATCGTCGGTGAAGAGGCGTTCGGCAACCTACTCCAGCACTTCACCGGGTCGGGCAAGCACAACGAGGCGCTGCGCACCGCGGCGGTCAAGCGCGGCCTGCACGTGAGCGAGTACGGCATCGCCGACGACGCCAGCGGCGACTCGATCGCCTGCGCGACCGAGGAAGAGGTCTACGAGCGGCTCGGCATGCAGTGGATCCCGCCCGAGCTGCGCGAGAACCGCGGCGAGCTGGAGGCCGCCCGCGAGGGCCGCCTGCCGCAGCTGATCGAGCTGGACGACATCCGCGGCGACCTCCACATGCACACCACCGCATCGGACGGCCACGCCTCCATCGAGGAGATGGCCGCTGCGGCCCGCGAGCGCGGCTACGACTACGTCGCGATCACCGACCACTCGGCCACGCACGGCTTCGGCAACGACGTCCAGCCGGACGAGCTGCTGCGCCAGGTCGAGGTGATCCGCGGCCTCGAGCTGGAGGGCATCACCGTCCTGGCCGGCACCGAGACGAACGTGCTGCTGGACGGCTCGGTCGACTACGAGGACGACGTCCTGGAGCAGCTCGACTGGGTCGTCGCCAGCCTCCACACCTCGTTCCGCACCCCGGAGAAGGAGCAGACCGAGCGCATGCTGCGGGCGATGGAGCACCCGCTCGTGGACGTGATCGGCCACCCCACCGGCCGGCTGATCGAGCGCCGCGAGGCGTACGCGATCGACATCGACCGGGTGATCGAGAAGGCGGTCGAGACCGGCACCTTCCTGGAGATCAACGCCAACCCGGACCGCCGCGACCTCAACGACGTCTACGCGAAGGCCGCGGCCGAGGCGGGCGTGATGCTGACGATCGACTCCGACGCCCACTGGCCGCGCACGCTGGCCAACATGCGCTACGGGGTCGCGACGGCGCGGCGCGCCTGGATCGGCCCGGCGCAGGTGGCCAACACGCGCCCGTGGCCGGAGCTCGACAAGCTCCGCAAGCGCTCCCGCTAGTCCTCGGGGACGATCTTCCTCAGGCCGGGGAGGCGCAGCAGCTGCGGGCGCCCCAGCGGGGAGCTGCGGTCCAGCCAGAACTCCACGCCGTCGCGGCCCTCCACGGCCTCCACGGCGCGCGACTGGCGGCGCCACAGGAGCGCGACCAGCAGGCAGTAGCCGGTGGCGATCGCCGGGACCTGGGGCACGAAGAAGCCAAGAACCGCCGACACGACCGCGAGCACGACCAGCGGCCACAGCCGGTTGAACAGCACGGTCCCGGGCTCCAGCTCCGGGAGCGTGTTCGTCTTGCGCGCCTCGGCGAGCAGCGTCGCGATGCCGGGGGTCGTCATCGGGCGGCGGCCCAGCCACAGGCCCGCGAGCGACGCGAGGCACCACCAGACGGCGGCCACGTACACGAGCGTGTTGGTGTCCTCGCCGGCGGCTCCGACCACCGACACGATCGCCAGCGCCGTGGCCGCGCCCCCGAACAGGACGACCGACGTGCGCAGCAGGTCGCGGAACCTCACGTCTCGGCCAGCACGGCGAGCACCTGTGCGAAGCCCGGCACGCCGTCCACGACCACGTCGGCGCGCTCGACGATCGCCGCGGGCTCCTCGTCGGAGCGCACGCCCACCCGGACGGCGGCTTCGAGTGCGCCCTTCTCCACCAGCGCCTCCAGGGCGTCGAAGGCGTCGAGGTCGGTGGTGTCGTCGCCGCCGTAGAGCGCGGTGCGCGGGCCGGCGGAGGCGACAAGCTCGCGCACGGCCTGGCCCTTGTCGAAGGAGACCGGGGGCCGCAGCTCCAGCACCTTGCGCCCCCAGTGCGTCGCCAGGCCCGCGCTCTCGGCCTCGCCCGCGATCTGCTCCACGTTGGCGCGCGCAGCCTCCTCGTCGGGTGCCCCGCGCCAGTGCAGCGCCACGATCGGGCCCTTGTCCTCGATCCGCACCCGCAGCCTCCGCAGGGTCGGGGTGTCGCGTTCGCGGGCGAACTCCCTCACGCGGCCCTCCCAGCTCTTGAAGGCGGGGTTGACGCGCACCTGAGCGGCGCCCGGCTCGAGCAGCTCTGCCCCGTGGGAGCCCGCGTAGGCGATGCCGCCGACGCCCACCAGCCGGCGCGCCTCGCTGGCCGAGCGGCCGGAGATGCAGGCCACGCAGGCGTAGCGGCGCGCCAGGCGGCCCAGCAGGACGGCGGTCTGCTTGCGCACCTGCGCGTCGTCGGCGCGCTCGACGATCGGCGCGAGCACGCCGTCGATGTCGCAGAACACCGCTGCCCGGGACGGGTCCGAGGTGAGCGGCGCCAGGGCCTCCACCAGCGTCTCTGAGGTGTGAGCGGACACCGCCCGTAGTATGCCCCGCGATGTCCTCACGGATGCTGCGGCTCGCCGCCATCGCCACCGCGGGGGGCGCCTTCAGCGGCCTGTTCGGCATCGGCGGGGGAACGGTCATCGTGCCGCTGCTGGTGCTCTGGCTGGGCTATGGGCAGAAGGAGGCGTCCGGCACCTCGCTGGCGGCGATCATCGTGATCGGCGCCCTCGCCGCCGCGACCCACGCCCTCTACGGCAACGTCGACTTCTGGATGGGCGTGGCCATCGGCGTCCCCGGCGTGGCCGGGGTGGTGGCCGGCTCCGCGCTGCAGCAGCGCCTCTCGGAGCGCGCCGTCGCCGGCGCGTTCGTCGTGCTGCTGGTGGCCTCGGCAGCGGTGCTGGTCTTCTGACATGGAGGCGCTGGACTGGGCCGGCCTGATCGCCGTCGGCTTCGCCGCGGGCGTTGCGGCGGGGCTGCTCGGGCTGGGCGGCGGCATCCTGTTCGTGCCGGCTCTGGTGGTGTTCGCCGACCAGACGCAGCTGGACGCAGAGGCCACGTCGCTCGTCGCGATCGTGCTCGTCTCCCTGGTGGGCACCTGGCGCCAGCGCGGCTACGGCAACGTCCGCCTGCGGGACGGGCTGCTCGTCGGCCTGCTGTCGCCGCTGGGGGTGCTGGTCGGGGTGGCGCTCGCCAACGCCGTCTCGGAGCGCGTGCTGGAGCTGTCGTTCGCCGCTCTCCAGCTCGTTTTTGCCTGGCAACTCGCCAAGAGGGCGGGACTCCGCTAGGTTCCACGCCGGTGGAGATCCTCGAGGTAAGGACCGAGGACCGCAACGGACTCGTGCATGTCGCCCTTGTTGGCGAGCTGGACCTGTCCTCGGTCGCGAAGGTGCAGGAAGAGCTGCGCAAGGTCGAGGCATCCGCTCCGCCGACCCTGGTGGTGGACCTCTCGAAGCTGACGTTCCTCGACTCCACCGGGCTGCGCTGCATCGTCACGGCCGACGAGCGCGCACGCGACGAGGGGCGCCGGATCGTGATCGTGCGCGGTCCGGACCCGGTGCAGCGCGTCTTCTCGATCACGCGCCTGGACGACAGGCTCGAGATGGTCGACGACGCCGGCGCCGTCGAGTAGCCGCCTGCCGCGTTCTTCCTACCGCTCAACCTCCTTTTCGTTTGGGCGCTCCCGACGAGGGTGATAATCGGGAACGGTCGGTAGAGAGCACTTTCCGAGGGGGGTGTTGCACGAGTGGCTGTTGCGGTGGCGGCTGCCGAGCCGGTCGAGGAGGAGCGGCTCCTGCAGCGCTACCACGGCGAGGGCGACCTCGCCGCACGCGAGGACCTCGTGGTGCGCTTCCTGCCGCTCGCGCACCAGCTCGCCGCGCGCTACCGCCACGCCGGTGAGCCGCTGGACGACCTCGTCCAGGTCGCCTGCGTCGGCCTGCTGAAGGCCGTCGACCGTTACGACCCGGAGCGCGGCGCCGGCTTCGCGCGCTATGCGGTGCCGACGATGCTCGGCGAGCTGAAGCGCCACTTCCGCGACAAGTCCTGGTCGGTGCGCGTGCCGCGCACGACCCAGGAGCTCACCTTGAAGGTCACCGAGGCGCTCAACTCGCTGCCCACGCGGCTGGGGCGCGCGGCCCGCCCGCGCGACGTGGCCGAGTCGGTGGGCGTGTCCGTGGAGGAGGTGCTCGAGGCGATGGAGGCGGCAACGGCGTACGACGCCGCCTCGCTGGATGCGCCGCGCGCGGGCGCCGACGACGACGGCGCCTGGACCTACGGCGACTCGCTGGGCAGCGAGGAGCCGGGCTACGAGGCCGTCGAGCTGGGCGAGGCGCTGCGCGGCACCCTCGACGCGCTGCCGGCACGCGAGCGCCTGATCCTGCGGCTGCGTTTCGAGCGCGACATGACCCAGGCCGAGATCGCCGACTGCGTCGGGGTCTCGCAGATGCACGTCTCGCGCCTGCTGCGGCGTTCCCTCGACCGCCTGGCGGCGGTCGGCCAGGCCGCGTAGAAGGGGCCGGCCGTCTCCATCCGGCGTCCCCCGCGGTCCGCTGGACGGCTCCGGCCGGCCCTACCTTGCTGAGCTACCCGACCCGCCGACCGCGAAACGGAGCGGGTCGTCCGGCAGGGGCACGTCGGGTGTGCGCGCCAGTGCGGCGGCCACGACGATGAAATGCAGTCCCGGAGCGAAGTGCGGCGGACGTCCGTCGCCGGCCGGGTCGTAGCTCGCGCGCGCTTCGAGCAGCCCCATGATCGCGTCGTAGATGGGCCCGTGGGGCGCCTCGGCATCGACGTCGCAGGCCAGCGCAGCCAGCGCCAGCGTCTCGGTCGGCTCCACCCCGGCGAACATCTGGCCGATCGCGCTGAGCAGGAACGAGTAGACGCGCTCCAGCAGCGGATCCCGCGACAGGGACTCGATGCCCGGCGCCGGCCCGAGGTCGAGCGTGTCCTCGCGCTCGACCAGCCTGCGTGCCTGTCCGCCCAGGATCTCGCGCACGACCTCGGGGCGAAGCCCCACCTGCAGCCCGTGTCGCATCGCCATGGTGGCGCCGTAGGCCGGCGTGGCATAGGGCGCGTCGCTCGCCATCAGGATCTGGGCCGGCGGCACCAGGGCGAACAGCGCCTGCAGGTCGCTGGGCGACCACCAGGCCGTGTCGAAGAACAGGTTGGGGTGGGCGGGCGCCTCCCGCCAGATCCACGAGAGGTCCGAGATGCCGGCGTGCGCGAGGATCAGGCGCAGCCCGGGGTAGCGCGAGCAGACCTCGACCGCGTGGCGGCCGAGCGCCGGAATCCCGCGTCCGGCGTGACAGAGGATCGGCAGGCGCTGCTCGTCGGCGAACGCGAACACGTCCTGCAGCTCTGGATGGTCGAGGTTGAAGCCCTCCGCGCGCGGGTGCAGCTTGATGCCGCGCGCGCCGTTGGCGAGCGACCGGCGTGCCTCGGCCAGCGGGGCGTCGTGCGGGTCCAGCCGGCAGAAGGGGAACAGCCGGCCTTCGCTCGCCTCGGCCTCGGCGATCACCATGTCGTTGGCGGCGGGATAGCCGTCCGGCTCGTGCATCGGAAAGACCAGCGCCCGGCCGTCCACGCTCTCGAGGGCGGCGACCAGCTCGACGCGGCTGCAGCGGTAGCCGTCGGGGTCGTTCGAGCCGAGGTGGGTATGCGCGTCTAGCACCTCTGCGCCGGGCACCTCGTCGCGCAAACGGGCGAACCAGGGCAGCAGGCCGACGTCGGAGACCATCGGCCGAGCAGCCTAGCGGCCCGCGGGCGGGTGTCCTCACCCAGAGCTTGGCGCGGCGAGCCGCGCGACGTAGGGTGCTCTCGATGGCTGGCCACGAGGTCCGCGACGTTGAGGTCGACGGCCTCCCGGGAATCGCGCTGCTCTCACACGAGCACGACCTGCGCGTGGAGTTCGTCCCCGAGGCGGGGATGGTCGGGTCCTCGTTCACCCACCGGGGCGAGGAGCTGCTCGGCCAGCGCGGCGGCCTGTCCGCCTATCGCGAGCGCGGCTCGAGCTTCGGCATACCGCTGCTGCACCCCTGGGCCAACCGCCTCGGCGGCCGCCAGTACTCCGTGCTCGGGCACACCGTCGAGCTGGATCCGGACCGCTCGCCCATCCACACCGACCGCAACGGGCTGCCCATCCACGGCATCCTGGCCGCCTGCCCGCACTGGCGGATCGTCGGCCGCACGCCGGGGAATGGGCGCGCCGCCGTGGCGGCACGACTCGACTTCGGAGCCCACGAGGAGCTGATGGCCGCCTTCCCCTTCCCGCACGAGCTGCACGTGCAGGCGGAGCTCGCGGGCGACACGCTCACCGTGGTGACGATCCTGCTCCCGACTGGGGACCTCGCGGTGCCGGTTGCGTTCGGCTGGCACCCGTACCTGCAGCTGCCGGGGGTGCCGCGCGCCCAGTGGCAGGTCGAGCTGCCGGTGCGTCAGCGCGCCGTGCTCGACGAGCGCAGGCTGCCCACCGGGGACACCGAGCCGGTCGCGGCGTGGCTGGGCCCGCTCGGCGACCAGACCTACGACGACCTGTTCGTGGAGCTCGAGCAGCCGCCGATTTTCGGGCTCGAGGGGGGCGGACGGCGGATCGAGCTCGACCTGGCCGAGGGCTACCCGGTCGCGCAGGTCTACGCGCCGCCCGAGTCCGTGGAGCCGCAGCCGTTCGTCTGCTTCGAGCCGATGACGGCGCCGACCAACGCCCTGGTGACCGGCGCCGGCCTGCGCAGCGTGGCGCCCGGGAGCAGCTTCCGCGCCGAGTTCCGGGTGCGCGTCCAGCCCTCGGACTGACGCCGCTCAGTTCCGGACTTCGAGCAGGAAGTGGTCCGCCTCGTCGCCGTTCTTGACGAGCGAGATGCGGCCCGCCACCGGCACGGCCAGGCCTTGGGCGTGGACGTAGCCGGTGTTGACCTCGGCCGACTCGATCAGCCCCTTCAGCATCTGCTCGACCTGCTCTCGGTGCTTCGGCAGGTTCGCGCGGTCCATCACGGGCGGCCAGGTGGCCGCCTTGAACTCGGCCTCCGAGTGGCCGACGAGGTCCACGAACGCCTGGTTGATCTCGCGGAAGTGCCCGTCCAGGCCGATCCGCGCGATCGGGTTGGGTGCGTCGTCGAAGCCGGGCCGCATCGGGTGGACGCCGGTCGCGCCAATTCCGGTGAACAGGAGGCCGCGCCCGCCGTTGACGCCCGCCTCCGCAGCCACCGGCTGCTCGAGCGCGCGCTGCTGCTCGGCCTGCTCCACGACCTCGCGCACCGCGGCGGCATCGGCGCCGGCCTCCTCGGCGGACTGGCGGGCCAGCGCAGCGGCCTCGGCCGCCGCCGCGGCGGCCTGCTCGGCTTGGGCGGCTCGGCGCTCCGCCGCCTCCACGGCCGCGGCCATGCGCTGGGCGCTGGTCTCGGCGGCAGCTGCGTGCTCGCCGGCGCGGCCGGCGTGGCGCTCGGCGCCGACGGCCGCCTCCTCGGCGCCCGCGGATGCTTCCCGGGCCTGGCCGGCGTGAGCCTCCGCGGAGGCCGCGGCGGTCTGAGCGCGTGCTGCGCCTTCGCCGGCGGCGGTCGCGGCCCGGTCGGCGCGTGCTGCGCCCTCGCCGGCGGCGGCGGCGGAGCCGGCGGAGCGCGAGGCCTGGTCCTCGGCGGCGCTCGCCGCCTCCTCGGCCCGACCGGCGAGCCGTCCCAACTCGGCGGTGCGCTCCTGGGACTCGCGCGTGCGGCGCTCGTCGGCTTCCCGCGCCCGGCGCTCGGCCTCCGCCAGCCGCTCGTCTGACTGGCGCGCCCGGGTGTCAGCCTCCTCGGCGGCTCGTGCGGCGGCCTGCTCCGCGCGCTGGGCGTGGGCCTCGATCTGTGCGGCGCGGTCGTCCACTCGCCCGGCGGCCGCCTCGGCTGCGGCGAGCGCCTCGCCGGCGTCGCGGGTGGCCTGCGCCGCCTGCCCGGCTGCGGCGCCGGCGGCTTCGCGGGCCTGGGCGGCGCCGGCGTCGATCGCGGCCAGCGCCTCGGTCACCTCGGCAGCGCGCGAGTCGATCGCGGCGATCGTGCCGCTTGCCAGCTCCTGAGCGCGTGCGGCCTCGCCCGCGATGCGGGCGAGCGTCGCCCGCGCCTCGGCCTCGGCGCGCTCGGCCTCGGCCCGCAGCCGGTCCAGCTCCTCGCGCTCGGCGGCCCCGTCGCCGTACTCCTGGGCGCGCTCGCTCAGCTCGCGGGCGATCCGCTCGGCGCGGCTCGCCTCGCTCTCCGCCGCGTCGATCGCCTGCTCGGCGCGCGTGGCGCGCTCGTACGCCGTCCCGGCAGCGTCTGCGGCCTCGGTCGAGTGGCTGCGGGCCAGCTCGACCGCCTCGTCCGCGTGCTGGGCCAGCCGCTCGACGGTGGACTGGGCCTCGCGCGCCGCGTCGGCGCCGGCGCGCACCTGCTCGGCGAGCTCGCGCAGCTCGGCCGTGTCGCCCGCGTCCTCCGCGGCGCCGGCGCGCAGCGCGGCAAGCTCCTCGCTGAGGCTGCTGAGCATGCGGCGCGCCTCGTCGTCGCCGACGGCGTCCACCTGCACCTGCTCGATGCGGGCGCCGAGGCCCTCCACCAGCGAGCGCGTCTCCTCCAGCTCCCGCCGAGTCTGCGCGGTGGCGGCGGCACCCTCGCCGAGCTCCGCGACACGCCCGCGCAGCTCGTCCAGCTCTGTACGCAGCTCGGCGCCCGCGGCAGCCTGCGCCACGGCCAGCCCGCGGCGCTCCTCCTCGCCCGCGCGCTCGAGCTCCTGGAGCCGTGCGCGCGTCTCGGCGAGCTGGTCCACCAGCGTCTCGGTGCCGCGCCCGCGCTCTCCTGCGAGCTCCTCCAGCCGCTCGCGCGCGAATGCGAGCTGCACCTCGAGCACGTCGCGATCCCCCGCGAGCGAGCTCTCCAGCGCCTCGACGCGGCTCCGCGTGTCGGCCAGCTCGGACTTCCGGGCCAGCTCGCCCGCCGCCCGCTCGCCGTGCTCGGCCAGCGCCTCGAGCCGTTCGCGGGTCGCCCCCAGCTCGCCCTCCAGGCGCGTGCGCTCGGCGGAGCGCTCGTCCTCGATCGTCCCGAGCCGCTTCCGCGTGGCGGCCAGCTCCCGCTCGAGGACCTCGCGCGTCGCGCGCAGCTCCTGCTCGAGCTGCTCACGCTCGCTCGCGCGCTCCGCGTCGATCCGCTCGATCCGGGCCTGGGCATCGGCGAGCTCCGCGCGGACCGCGCCGGCGGCCTGCGCCACGGACTCCGCCGCGGCGGTCTGCGCCAGCGCCGCCTCCAGCGAGGCCATGCGGGCGCCCACTTCGTCGACCCACTCTCCGAGGCCGCGGTCCTCGGAGAGCGCGACCTCGAGCGCGCCCACCTTCTCCTTGGTCTGCTCGATCTGGTCATTGAGGCGCTCCTGGACCTGGGGGGCGCCCGCCAGGTCGCGGCGCATGCCGTTGACCGCAGTGCGGACGGCGTCGAGCTCGCTGCGCAGCCGCTCGCGCTCCTCGCGCTCCTCGTCCACGCCGGAGCTGAGCGTCTGCTCCAGCCCCGCGCCCAGGCCGTCCACCTGCGTGCGCATCTCGTCGAGCGCCCGGCGTGCATCGGCGAGGCCCGATTCGAGCCGGGTGCCCGCCTGCTCCAGCTCGGCCAGCCGCGCGCTCGCCTCGGCGGCCTCGGTGCGTGCGGCATCGGCCTCGGCGCGCGCCTCCGCCAGCTGGGCGGCGGTCTGCTCGAGCACCAGCTCGATGTCCTCCGCGCGGCCGAGCGCCGCCTCCACAGCGACCTGCCCGCGGACGGACGACGCGGCGTCGGGCTCGCCTTCGTCCTCGCCGGGCGGCAGCGGCGGCGGCACGCCGAGCGCACGGAACGCGACGATCGTGCCGGCGCTGAGGACGTCCTCCTCGAGGTGGGCCCTGCCGGCGATCGCGGCGTGGATCCACTCGACGACGGTGTTGTGGCTGCGCTGGAGCTGCGCAAGCGCGTTGCCGCGCGGCGCGGCGATCTCGAGCGCCTCCAGGAAGCCGTTGAACTCCAGGCTCTGGCTCATGCTCACCGGCACGAGCGTCAGCGCGACCTCGAGCTCGCGCCCGTCCTTGCGCATGGCGTAGGTCTCGACCTCGCCGCCGCCGTCGGGCAGCGCCTCGCCGATGCTCAGCGTGTCCGCGAGCAGGCGGCCGAGCACGCGCTCAGCCGGCCAGCCGAACAGCTCCTCCGCCGGCCGGCCCCAGCGGGTGACCGCCCCTTCGCGGTCCGTGAGCACGAAGCGGGCGTCCACGAGCTGGCGCAGCAGCTCTTCGACGGCCTCCGATGAGGGGGAGGCGACGGTTGCCGTGGGGTCTTCGGACACGTACCTAACTCGGTCGGTTCCGCGCACCCGTCACACGACCGGCCGCCCACGCCGGTCGGACATGCGTCGAGCGGGGCTAGGGCCGCTCTAAACCGTGCTCGAGCGCGCCCTTGACGGCCGCATCGAGAGCGTTCAGGCGCTGAAGTGCCAGTGCCTCAGCGGAACGGAAGCGCTTGCCCGGCAGTGCGTCGGCGCCGTGGTGGGCGAGCACGCAATGCAAGAGTCCGTGCAGCTTCTCGTCGGGGAAGCCATCGAGCCGCGCGGCCCGCTCGACGATCATCTGCTGCCCGAGCGTGACGTGGCCGACCAGAGCCCCGGCCTCGCTCAGCGCGATCTCGGCGCCCAGGTCGAACTCGCGGATCTTGCCGATGTCGTGCAGCAGCGCCGCGGTGATCAACAGGTCCGAGTTCAGCCGCGGGTGCAGCACGCAGGCCTCGAGTGCCAGCGTGCCGACGGCCACGGTGTGCTCGATCAGCCCGCCCAGGTAGGCGTGGTGTCCGGCGCGCGTGCAGGGCGCTCGGCGCAGCTCCGCGCGGAACGCCTGGTCGCCCAGGAAGGCGTCGAGCAGCGCCCGCAAGTGGGGGTCGTAGACCTCGCGGGCGAGGTGCTCCAGGAAGCCGTCGAGCTCTTCGAGGTCGCGGTAGGCGGTCGGCAGGAACGCGGCGGGATCGGCGGCCTCCGCGCGCTTGATCGAGCGCAGCTCCACCTGGAGCTCGTCGCGGAAGCGCTCCACGCGTCCGCTGACTGCCACGAGGTCGCCGCGCTCGAACTGGCCGGCGAGGAAGTCGGCGTCGCGGAAGGCCCGCGCCTGGATCGCGCCGGAGCGGTCGCGCAGCTCGACCGCCAGGTACGGCGTGCCGCTGCGGGCGGTGAGGCGGTCCTTGCGCGTGCACGCGAAGACCCCCTCGACCTCGCTGCTCGCGCGCAGCTCCGCGATCGTCGGCGCCTGCTCCACGGTGACCACTCATCCATCGTGATGGGTGGACCGGACGCGGTCGGGTACGGTGGAGAGAGATGCAGGACGTGATCTGGAATGGTCGTCCCTCGCTGCGCAAGCCAGTCATGGTCTGCGCGTTCAACGGGTGGAACGACGCCGGCGAGGCGGCCTCCGCGGCGGTGTCGTTCATTCGCGGCAGCTTCGACGCCGAGGAGGTCGCGTCGATCGACCCGGAGGAGTTCTTCGACTTCACCGCGGTGCGCCCGACCGTGCGGCTCACGGAAGGCGTGACGCGCGAGATCGACTGGCCCACCTCCACGATCTCCGCGGCCGCCGTGCCGGGCGCCGAGGGCGACCTCGTGATGCTCCAGGCCACCGAGCCGTCGCTGCGCTGGCGCCGCTACACCGCCAACCTGGTGGCGACCGCGCGCGAACTCGACGTGCGCATGGTGATCACCCTGGGCGCCCTGCTCGCCGACGTGCCGCACACCCGGCCGGTGTCGATCACGGGGCTCGCCTCCGAGCGCTCGATGGTCGACCGGCTCGGCTTCCAGCACACGAGCTACGAGGGCCCCACGGGCATCGTGGGGGTGCTGCACAGCACTTTCGCCAAGGCCGGCATTCCGTCGGCCAGCCTGTGGGCGTCGGTGCCGCACTACGTCGCGGCCGCACCCAACCCCAAGGTGGCCCTGGCGCTGGTGCGCGCGTTCGAGGGCATCGCCGGCGTGGTGGTCGACGCGGGCGAGCTCGAGAGCGCCGCCGAGGACTACGAGCGCCAGGTCAGCGCCGCGGTGGCGAGCGATCCCGAGGTGAAGGCCTTCGTGGAGCGGCTGGAGACGGCGATAGACGAGGTCGAGGCCGACGCTCCCGTCGAGGCCGACCTGCCCTCAGCGGACACGATCGCGCGCGACTTCCAGCGCTTCCTGCGCCAGCGCGGCCCCGAGAGCTAGGCGGCCTGCCAGGAATCAGCGGGGGCCGGGGGCGCGAGCCCCCGAATGGTCATCGGTAGCGCGGGTCGTCCGCGAGGGGCCGGTCGTCGGCGCGGGCCTGGGTAACGAGGAAGAGCCCGATCACGAGGCCGACGACGCCGATAATCATCAGGATCAGGCCGGCCGTCTGGATGTCCACGCCAGCCACGGTCGCCTCGACGGCGTAGCGCAGGATCGCTCCAACCGCGATCAGGAAGAGAGACGTTCCAATCGTCATGGCCCCCAGGTTCCCCTGTGAGTCGGTCGGAAACCTCACTTCTCTGCCGCTGGACAGATGATGCGGTAGTCGCAGAAGCGGCAGATGTCCGGCGAGGGCGTCGGCTCGAAGCGCTGCTTGAGGATCCCGCCCGCGATGTCGGCGACCGTGGCCTTGACGCGCTCCAGCTCCTCCGCCGAGTGCTCGACGGGCACCTTCTCGCCGGTCAGCACGTAGAAGTAGCTCTGCGCCGAGGTCTGGAGGTTCCACGACTCGCGCGCACCCATCTGGTAGAGCGAGAGCTGCACGTCCTCGCGCAGGTCCTCCTCGGTCTTCGCCTTGCCGGTCTTGTAGTCGATCAGCTCGAACGAGCCGTCCGGGTGCCGGTCGACGCGGTCGACGCGGCCGCGCAGCAGGTGCGGGCCGAGCTTGAAGGCGAAGGAGCGCTCGAACCAGACCGGCTCGGCCTCGGACTCGTGATCGAGGCGCCAGTAGCGCTCGAGCGAGGCCACCGCCCGCTCGCGGAACTGCAGCTCGTCGTCGGAGTCGCCGAAGCCGGAGCGCCGCCACGAGATCTCGAACAGCTCCCGGAGGCGCTCGAGCGACGGGCTGGGCTCGTTGTGGAAGCGCTCCAGCACCTGGTGCACGACGATCCCGAAGCGCTGGTGGATGGTCGGCTCCTGCGGGATCCGGAAGACGCGCGCGAACTTGTACTTGAGCGGGCAGATCCGGTAGGTCTCGATGTCGGAGGCCGACAGCATCAGGCCGCGGCCGCGGCGCGGGATGAACGGGTCCAGCGACGCGTCCGAGCCGTTCTGCGAGCGGGACGGGCTCTCGGCGGGATCGCGCCCGGTGTCGCGCAGCCAGCCGTCCAGCCCGGACTCCTCGAAGATCTCGCGCTGCTCCGTCGTGGCGCACTGGGCCAGGATCTCGTTCACCTCGGGGAGCGCCGTCTCGAGCGGCTGGCCCTCGCGGGCGCGCTCGATCAGCGCCGCCACCTTGATCAGCTCGAGGTAGCGCGACACCGCCTGATCGACGTCGAGGTAGGTGTCGAGCCGCATCTCGCCCAGCCGGCCGCCGACGCGCGCGACCGTGTCGAGCAGCTCGTCGCGCATGATGCGGAAGGTCGAGTGCAGGCCCTCGGCGGGGCCGAACAGCTCCTCCTCGAACACCTCCTCCTCGAACTCCAGCGCCGCGCGCGCCTCCTCGTAGAACGGCGACGGGCGCGGTGTCGTGCCGGGCGGGCCCGCCTCCGCCCAGGCCAGCACGAGCCCCTTGCGCGCCCGCGTCATGGCCACGTGCAGCAGGCGGCGCATCTCCGCCTCGTGCGTCTGCTGCGCCGGCTCGGGGTCGAGGCGCTCCTTGAGCAGCTCGTCCGGCACGTCGCCGACGGGCGCGCGGTAGGGACCGGGCATGGCCCCGGCGGACAGACCCAGCACGAAGACGTGGTCGAACTCGAGTCCCTTGGCCGCGTGCATCGTCATCACCGACACGGCGGGCGCCGAAGCCTGGTCGACCGCCTCCTCCTCGCGCAGCCCGGACTCCGCGACCGCCGCCAGGTAGCGGGCGAACTCGCGGGCGGTCGCCTGCGGCTCCCGGCGCATGTAGGCGGTGGCCAGCTCGGGCAGCTTGGCGATGTTGCGCAGCCGCTCGACCGTGTCGGCGTGCGTGGCGAAGACCTGCTGGCGGCGCAGCCCGATGCGCTCGATCAGGCGCATCACGAAGGCATCCGGGCGGCGGTCCTCGAACGCGCCGGAGGCGGAGCGGTAGAGCCGCAGGAAGGCGCGCGCGCGGTCGCGGCCCTCCTCGGAGAGCTGCGGGCCCTCCAGCGCCGCCGCCACCGCCGACGGCATGTCGAGCTTGCGCCGCCGCGCCAGCTGGGTCAGGCGCGCCACGTCCACCGAGCGCAGCTCGATCGGCGGCCGGCTGAGCGCGCGCACGACCGCGCCTGAGTCGCCCGGGTCGGCCAGCGCGCGCAGCCAGGCCAGCACGTCGCGCACCTCGGCGCGCTGGAAGTACGCGGCGGCGCCGCGGGTCCGGAACGGGATGGCGCGCTCCTCGAGCGCCGCCGCCACCACCGACCCCTCGGTCTTGACCGAGCGCACCAGCACGCAGATCTCCTCGGGCGCGACCCCGCCGGCGATCAGCCGCTCGGCCTCTGCGGCCACCGCCTGCGACTGGGCGCGCTCCGAGCGGCAGCGCCAGAAGCGCACGCGGCCGCCGCTGGCGCCGGCGAGCTTCTTCGGCAGGCGCGCCTCGATCGGGGCGACCACGGCGGTCGCGGCGTCCAGGATGCGGCGGCCGGAGCGGAAGTTGCGCTCGAGCTTGATCCGCGTGACGTCCGGCAGCTCGCGCTCGAACTCGACGAGGTTCTTCTGCGACGCCCCGCGGAAGCGGTAGATCGCCTGGTCGTCGTCGCCGACGACCGTGACGTTCGCGTGCTCCTCGACCAGCAGCCGCAGCAGCATGCCCTGGGCGAAGTTCGTGTCCTGGTACTCGTCGACGAGCACGTGGCGGAAGCGCCGGGCGGTGCGCTCGCGCACGTGCGGACGCTCGTGCAGCAGCCGGAAGGCGCGCACGATCAGGTCGCCGAAGTCGAGCGCGCCGCGCTCCGCGAGCAGGCGGTCGTGGTCGGCGTAGAGGCGCGCGAACTCCTGCTCCCGGGCCGCGTGGGCGCGCTCGGCGTCGGTGTCGGCGGGCAGCCCCTGCGCCCAGGCCAGCAGCTCCTCCGCGGAGATCAGCTCGTCCTTCAGCCGGTCGATGCGCGAGACGAAGCTCGCCAGCAGCGGAGCCGGGTTGCCGCGGATCTCGTGGTGGCGCAGCGTCAGGTCGTGGATGCGCTCCAGCAGCAGGGCCAGCCGGTCGGCGGGCGTGACCGGCGAGAAGAACGGGTCAACACCCGCCTCGAGCGCCTCGTCGCGCAGCAGCTTCACGCAGAACGCGTGGAACGTGGAGACGTTCAGCTCCTCGTACGGCGCGTCGAGGAGCGTCTCGAGGCGCTCGCGCATCTCCGCGGCGGCGGGGCTCGAGAAGGTCAGGGCCAGGATGCAGTCCGCGGGGGTGCCCTGCTCGACGAGCCAGGCGAAGCGGCCGGTGAGGGTGCGGGTCTTGCCGGTGCCGGCACCGGCCACGACCAGCAGCGGCCCGCCGGGATGTGTGACGACGGCCCGCTGGTTCGCGTTCAGGCCGTCCAGGAGGTCAGGCATGCCGACCTAGGATACGCCGCGCCTGCCGCAGCGATCGGGGCTCAGCCCGACCCGCTCAGCAACGTCGCCGACGCGACCAGCGCCGCGACGGCAAGCGCGATCGTGAGCGCCCGCAGCCGCGCTGGGGTGAGCCAAGCGGAACGGCGGCTGCCGAGATACGCGCGCGCCCCCGAGGCGGCCCCCACCGCGGTCATCGCGCCTGCCATGCACTGCATGCACATGCCGCCGCCCAATATCGCGCAGGGCGGCCGGCGGGCGCCGCAACCGCGGCCTAGGATGGGTCGCCATGGCGCTCCCGGACTCCGACTGGCTCGCGCTCTGCCGCCGCGCGGCTCACGCGGCGCGCGCGGCCGTCGCCGACATGGGGACCACCGCCGAGCGTTCCGTGCCGCACGGCGAGGGCGAGGGCGGGGACACCACGCTGGCCGTGGACAAGGCCGCTGAGGATGCCGTGTTCGCCGAGCTGGAGGCGTTCGGCGTGCCGCTCGTGGCGGTCTCGGAGGAGCGCGGCGAGGTGGCGATCGGCGGCGGCTCGGCGGACGCGCGCGTGGTCGTGGACCCCGTGGACGGCTCGGTCAACGCCAAGCGCGGCCTGCCGTTCGCCTGCGTGTCGATCGCTGTGGCGTCGGGCGCGCGCATGCAGGACGTGGAGGTGGGCTTCGTGGCGGAGCTGACGCCCGTGCGCGACTGGTGGGCGGTGCGCGGCGAGGGGGCCTTCTGCGACGGCGAGCGGCTCGCCGTGCTAGAGCCGGGGCCGCTGGAGCTGCTGGGCCTGGAGACGGCGCGCCCGGAGCGGGTTGCGGCCGCGGCCGAGGCGCTCGGCTCGCTCGGCGCCCGGCGCCTGCGGGCGCTGGGCTCGGTCGCCGCCTCGATGTGCCTGGTCGCCGGCGGCCGCCTCGACGCGATGATCACCCTGCGCGAGGTGCGTTCGGTCGACGTCGCCGCCGCCCAGCTGATCGTCCGCGAGGCCGGCGGGGTGGTGGCGCTGCCCGGCGGCGACGCGCTCGACCTGGAGATGCGCTCGCGCGCGACCGCGGCGCGCGACCAGGCGCTGCTGGACCAGCTCGCCCAGGCCTTCCCGCCGCCGAGCTAGTCGGGCGGCGCCGGCACCGGGCGCTCCGCCAGGGCGCACGCGGCCGCGACGAGGTTCGACGCCGCGGCGCGGCCGGTCTTGTGGGACCAGTCCTTGCCCGCGTCGGTGTCGAGGTAGCTGTCGCCCGGACCGGGACCGCGGTTCCAGTAGGTCCACGCCTGGCCGGGGATCGTGTAGCTCACGTCGATCAGCGCACCGGCGATCTCGCTGATCACGTGGTGCGCGCCGTCCTCGTTGCCCGTCACCACCACCCCCGCGACGCGGTTGTAGGCCACCGGCCGGCCCTCGTCGTCGGTCTCGGAGAGCAGCGCGTCCATGCGCTCGAGCACCCGCTGGGCGACGCTGGATGGCCGGCCCAGCCAGGTCGGGCTGGCCACGACCAGGATCTCCGCCGCCAGCACCCGCTCGCGTATCGCGGGCCACTCGTCGCCGTCGCCCTCGTCCGAGGTCACTCCCGGCTTCACGTCGTGGCCCACCACGCGGACCGTGTCCGTGTCCACGCCGTGCCCCTCGAGCGCCTCGATCACCACGCGGCCACGTTCCCAGGAGGATTGCCCGCTACTCCAAGCGGGCATGGGAGGGCGCGTGGCGAGACTGAGGCGAGTCGACTGCTCGGGAACCGGCATCCGCCGCAGGCGGCGCGGCAAGGGATTCGAGTACCTCGACGACGAGGGGCGCCGGGTGACGGAGCCGAGCGTGCTGGAGCGCATCCGCGAGCTGGCGATCCCGCCGGCCTGGGAGGAGGTGTGGATCTGCCCGTATCCGATGGGCCACATCCAGGCGACCGGCATGGACGCGGCAGGGCGCAAGCAGTACCGCTACCACGACCGCTGGCGACAGCGCCGCGACGCGGAGAAGTTCGAGTCGATGATCGGCTTCGCGCACGCCCTGCCGAAGCTGCGCCGGCGCGTGGGGAAGGACCTGGCGCGCAAGGGCATGCCGCGCGAGAAGGTGCTCGCGTGCGCCGTGCGGCTGCTGGACCGGGGCTTCTTCCGGATCGGGTCGGAGGACTACGCCGAGGAGAACGACACCTACGGGATCGCGACGATGCAGAAGCGCCACGTGACCGTCTCCGGCGACGAGGTCAGCTTCGACTACGAGGCCAAGGGCGGCCAACGGCGGCTCCAGACGATCGCGGACCCCGAGATCGCCGCGCTGGTGCGCGAGCTGAAGCGCCGCCGCGGCGGCGGCGGCGACGAGCTGCTGGCCTACAAGGACGGACGCCGCTGGGTCGACGTGAAGTCGCCCGACATCAACGCGTACGTGAAGGAAGCCTCGGGCGGCGACTTCAGCGCCAAGGACTTCCGTACCTGGAGCGGCACCGTGCTGGCGGCCGTGGCGCTGGCCGTGTCCGGACCCGCCCACGCGACGAAGACCTCGCGCAAGCGGGCCAAGGCGCGCGCGGTGAAGGAGGTCGCCCGCTACCTCGGCAACACCCCGACGGTCGCGCGCACGTCGTACATCGATCCGCGCGTGTTCGACCGCTTCGACGGCGGCCTGACGATCGCCGGCGTCCTGCCCGACCTGGTGGAGGACACCGCCGCATGGCCCGACCTGCAGGGGGCGATCGAGGAGGGCGTGCTCGACCTGATCGCCAAGGACACCGACTCGGAGGCGGTCGAGCTGGCCGAGGAGCTGGCCGAGGAGCTCGAGGAGGTCGCGGTCTAGCCGCGCGAGCCGAAGTCGGTCACATAGGTGCCGGCCGGCTTGCCGCCGCCGGCGATCGGCGCGTCGTAGGCCACCCCGATGCCGATCTCGCGGAAGGACGCGTTGAGGATGTTGGCCCGGTGCCCCGGACTGTTCATCCACATCTGCATGATCACGCGCGGGCGGGAGTGCCCGTGACTGCCCCAGGCCAGGTTCTCCCCGACCACCCAGCTGCGGGCGTTCCTGAGGTAGCCCTCACGGCGGATGCGGTCGATGAACGAGCCGCCGCCCAGCGAGTCGTGGGAGAAATAGTTGCGCCGCGCCATGTCGCGCGCGTGGCGGCGGGCCGCCCTCGACAGGCGCCGGTTGAGCGACACCCGCCTGAGCCCGTGGCGCGCCCGCTCGCTGTTCAGCTCGCAGAGCGTGGCGCGCACGATCTCGGGCTTGCTCGCCTTCGCGGGCGTGGCATTCGAGGCGGGGCATGCCTGTGCGGCCTGTGCCGCCGGAGCAGCGGCCAGCGTCGCGCCGCAGACTGCGGCCACGATGGCGAGGAGGCGGAGCTGCGGGATGGGGTGGTTCATCGGTCTAACCCGTTCAGGGTTGATTTCGTCACCCGCCGCCCGCCTTATCGGCCCTCGAGCCGGTTATGGACGGATATACGAGGGAAAGGAGAGGCCATGCCGCCCGCCGCGATCCTCGACATCGACGGGACCCTCGTCGACACGAACTACCACCACGTCCTGGCGTGGTTTCGGGCCTTCCGCCAGCACGGGGAGGTGCTGCCGCTCTGGCGCATCCACCGGCACATCGGCATGGGCGGCGACCACCTCGTGAAGTCTCTCTGCGGCGAGGCGGTCGAGAGCGAGAAGGGCGACGACATCCGCGCCGCCGAGAAAACGCTCTACATGGAGCTGATCGGCGAGGTGGAGCCGCTGCAGGGCGCGCGCGAGCTGATCGTGGACCTCTCCGAACGCGGCCACGCCGTGGTGCTGGCGAGCTCGGCGAAGCCCGAGGAGGTGGAGCACTACCTCGACATGCTCGACGTCCGCGAGCTGGTGGACGACTGGACCGACTCGGGGGACGTGGACGCGACCAAGCCCGAGCCGGATCTCGTGCGGGCCGCGATGGAGAAGGCCGGCACCGACCAGGCGGTGATGGTCGGCGATTCCACCTGGGACTGCGTCGCCGCGGGGCGGGCGGGGATCGAGACGGTCGCCGTGCTCACCGGCGGCTTCTCGGAGGCGGAGCTGCGCGAGGCAGGCGCCTTGGCGGTGTTCGAGTCGATCGAGGCGCTGCGCGCCGGACTGGACGAGACGCCGTTCGCCCGTGAGGATCTCCCCGATGGCGGAGAAGCTCGAGAGCTACCGCGCCAAGCGTGACTTCGGCAAGACGTCGGAGCCGAGCGGCGGGCGCGACGGCCAGCCGGCGCAGGGACGCTTCGTGGTCCAGGAGCACCACGCCCGCCGTCTGCACTGGGACCTGCGGCTGGAGCACGACGGCGTGCTGGCCTCATGGGCGCTGCCGCGTGGCATCCCGGCTCACCCAGCGGAGAACCGGCTGGCGGTGCACACCGAGGACCACCCGCTCGAGTACCTCGACTTCGAGGGCGACATACCGAAGGGCGAGTACGGCGCCGGGACGATGAGGGTCTGGGACCGTGGCACCTACGAGGCCGAGAAGTTCCGCGACGACGAGGTGATCGCGACCTTCCACGGCGAGCGGCTGAAGGGCCGCTACGCGCTCTTTCAGACGCGCGGCCAGGACTGGCTCATGCACCGCATGGACCCGCCCGACGATCCCGAGTACGAGCCGATGCCGGACCGCATCAAGCCGATGCTGGCCCGGCCGGGAGAGCTCCCGCGCGACGAGCGGAACTGGGGCTTCGAGGTCAAGTGGGACGGCATCCGCACGGTCGTCTTCTGCGACCACGGCCACATCGCGCTCCAGGGCCGCAACTTCACCGACTTCACGGCGCGCTACCCCGAGGTGCGGCCGCTGGCGCGCGAGCTGGGCGCGCGGCGGGTGATCCTCGACGGCGAGATCGTGGCCCTGGACGAGCAGGGCCGGCCCAGCTTCGAGCGGCTCCAGTCGCGCATGCACCTCGCCTCCGACTCGGCGGTCAAGCGGCGCATGCGCGACACCCCGGTCACCTACGTCGCCTTCGACGTGCTCTACATCGACGGCCGATCCACGATGGCACGGCCCTACGAGGAGCGGCGCGAGCTGCTCGAGGAGCTCGAGCTCGAGGGCCCGGCCTGGCGCGCGCCCGCTTACCACCGCGGCGAGGGCAGCGCCCTCCTCGGTGCCACGCGCGAGCTCGGCATCGAGGGCATCGTCGCGAAGCGGCTCGACTCCACCTACGAGCCGGGCCGGCGCAGCTCGGCCTGGCTCAAGATCAAGAACGTCTGCGAGCAGGACGTGGTGATCGGCGGCTGGACGCCGGGCGAGGGCGGGCGCAGCGGCCGGCTCGGCTCGCTCGTGTGCGGCGTGTACGACGACGACCGGCTCGTCTACGTGGGCAAGGTCGGCAGCGGCTTCACCGAGCAGACCCTCGCCCTGCTGCAGCGCGAGCTCGAGCCGCTGCGCCGACCCGACTCGCCGTTCACCGGGCGCCAGCCGCCGAAGGGCTCGATCTTCGTCGAGCCGCGGCTCGTGGCGCGGGTCGAGCTGCGCGAATGGACGCGCAGCGGCACGATGCGCGCCCCCTCGTTCAAGGGCCTGCGCGACGACGTGGATCCGCAGGATTGCGTGCGTGAGGAAGGGCCGTGCGGCCCGGGCGGGTAACTTTGATGGCGATGCCACGAGCCATCTGGAGCGGCGCGATCAGCTTCGGGCTGGTCAACATCCCGGTGAAGCTGTACAGCGCGGTCTCCCGCAAGACGGTGCGGTTCCACCAGATCGACTCCGAGTCTGGCGCACGCGTGCGCCAGAAGCGCGTCGGGGCCGACGGCGAAGAGGTCCCCTACGAGCAGATCGTCAAGGGCTACGAGATCGGCCCGGACCGCTACGTGACGCTCTCGCCGGACGAGCTGGAGGCGCTCGAGCCCCAGAAGTCGCGCACGATCGACATCGAGGACTTCGTCGATCTCGAGGAGATCGACCCGATGTACTACGACCACCCGTACTACCTCGCCCCCGACACCGGCGCGGCGAAGGCCTACCGCCTGCTGGTGGACGCGATGGAGGACGCCGGCAAGGTCGCCGTGGCGCGCGTGGTGCTGCGCTCCAAGGAGCACCTCGTGGCGATCCGCCCGCGCGACGGCGTGCTGGCGATGGAGACGATGCTGTTCGCCGACGAGGTGGTCCCAGCGGACACGCTCGACGAGCTGAACGTCGACGGCGACGTGGCGACGAGCGACCGCGAGCTGGCGATGGCCAGGCAGCTGATCGACTCCCTGTCTGCGGAGTTCGAGCCCGAGAAGTACCGCGACGAGTACCGCGAGCGCGTGCTCGACCTGATCGAGCGCAAGGCGCAGGGCGAGACGATCGTGATCGAGGAGCCCGCCCGCGAGCCCGAGCGGGTGCCCGACCTGATGGCGGCGCTGGAGGCGAGCATCGCCGGCGCCAAGGCCCAGAGCAAGCCGAAGAAGAGCACCCAGGCGAAGAAGGCCGCCCCGGCGAAGAAGCGCGCGCCGGCGAAGAAGAAGGCTCCCGCGAAGTCCTAGGTGGCCACGGCGCGCGTCGAGGTGGAGGTAGAGGGCCGCCGGCTCTCGCTCTCGAACCTCGACAAGGTCATGTACCCCGCGGTGGGCTTCACCAAGGGGCAGGTGATCGACTACTACACGCGCGTGGCGCCCGCGCTGCTGCCCCACCTGCGCGACCGCCCGCTCACGCTCAAGCGCTACCCGAACGGCGTGGAGGGGAAGTTCTTCTACGAGAAGCGCTGCCCGCCGCACGCCCCGGAGTGGGTGCGCCGCGAGCGCGTCGACAAGATCGAGTACTGCGTCTGCGACGACCTGCCGACGCTGGTCTGGCTGGCCAACCTCGCGGACCTCGAGCTGCACCCGTCGCTCTCGCTCGTGGACGACATCGACCGGCCCACGGTGATGGCGTTCGACCTCGACCCCGGTGAGCCCGCCGCGCTGCCCGAGTGCTGCGAGGTAGCCTTCCTCCTGCGCGACGCCCTCACGCAGCTCGGCCTCGAGAGCTTCGCGAAGACCTCCGGCTCGAAGGGCATCCAGGTGTACGTGCCGCTGAACACCGAGGACGTCGACTACGACCACGGCACGAAGGCGCTCTCGCACGCGCTCGCGCGCCACCTGGAGGCGCAGCACCCGAAGCTGATCGTCTCGCAGCAGAAGAAGGAGCTGCGCCGCGGCAAGGTGCTGATCGACTGGAGCCAGAACGACGAGCACAAGACCACCGTCGCCGTCTACTCGCTGCGCGCCCGCGAGCGGCCCACCGTGTCGACGCCGGTCACGTGGGAGGAGCTGGAGGATCCCTCGGCGCTGGTGTTCGAGGCCCCGGACGTGTTGGAGCGCGTGGAGCGCCACGGCGACCTGTTCGCGCCGGTGGTGGAGCTGCGGCAGGAGCTGCCCGACCTATGAGGATCCACGAGGCCGTGTTCCCCGCGGCGGACCCGGCGGTGTCGGGCGCCTTCCACCCGGAGCGCTACGGCGCGACCCGCGTCCGCTTCGAGCCCGGCCGGGAGGTGTGCTCGCACTTCGCGGTCAACGTGCCGCCCGACCGCTTCGAGGAGGCCGTCGCCTGGGCGCGCCAGCAGACCGAGCTGCTCCAGGACGACGTGCCGTTCCCGCACTGGCGCGCCCGCGCCGCCTACTACTACGACGCCGCCGGCAACATCATCGAGCTGATCGCGCGGGAGCGAGCGCCGGGTACCGAGCTGCTGCTGGAGGTGAGCGAAGTCGGCCTGCCAGTGGCCGACGTGGGGGCGGCGGTGGCCTTCTTCGAGGCCGAGCTCGGGCTCCCGCACTTCAGCGGCGACCGCGAGAACTTCAGCGCGGTCGGCGACGACCGCGGGCTGTTCATCCTGGTTCCTGTGGGCCGGCCGTGGCTGTTCACCGACCGGCCCAGCACGGACGCCCCGGTGCGCGTGACGATCGCGGCGGATCGCGACGGCGAGCTGGCCGTGCCTGGATCGGATCACGTGATCCGGCTAGCCTCAGGCTGACGATGGTCGACTGGTCGCTCGCCCGGCAGGTCGCCCGCCTCGCGGCGGGCGCGGGCGACGAGGGTCCGCCGCAGGCCGACGTGGCGGCGCTCTGCGCCGAGATGGAGGGCCACGTCGCGGCCTACACGCGGCTGGCGCCGGCGGGGCCGGTGCCCGGCCCGGAGCTGGTGAGCCGCGGCGAGTGGGCGTCGGTCAACCTGGACTCGCTCTCGCTGCTGCTCGACCCGGTGGCCGGGCGGCTCGACCACCGCCTCGACTTCGCCGGCCCGCTCGCCGGGGCGCTGAAGGCGGGCGCCGCGGCGACCGTGGCGGCGGAGGCAGGGCTAGTGATCGGCTACGTGGCTCAGCGGGTGCTGGGCCAGTACGAGATCTCGCTGCTCGGGGGCGACGCCCCGCCGCGGCTGCTGTTCGTGGCGCCCAACCTGCGCAAGGCGGTGCGCGAGCTGGGCGTGGACGCCGACCCCTTCCACCGCTGGATCTGCGCGCATGAGCTCACGCACGTCTTCCAGTTCCAGGGCGTGCCGTGGCTGCGCGAGCACCTCGGCGGGATGGTGCGCCTCTACCTCTCGACGGTGGAGGTGCGCATCGAGCGCGGGGCCGCCGGCGGGCTGCCGTCGCTGCCGGACCCGGCGAAGCTCGTCGAGGCGTTCCGCGACGGCGGCCTGGCCGCCCTCGTCCAGACCAAGGAACAGCGCGCCCTGATGTCGCGCATGCAGGCGGCGATGGCCGTGGTCGAGGGGTACTCCGAGCACGTCATGGACGCGATCGCGCCAGAGGCGATCCCGGGGCAGGAGGAGCTGCGTGCCGCCATGGACGCCCGCCGGCGCAGCCGCTCGGCGCCCCAGCGGCTGATCGAGCGCCTGCTCGGGCTCGACATGAAGCTGCGCCAGTACGAGCAGGGCAAGGTCTTCTGCGACGCCGTGGCCGCCGAGGCCGGCATGGATGCCCTGAACAGAGTCTGGGAGTCGCCCGAGTCGCTCCCCACCGAGCGCGAGCTGGAACGCCCGGCCGAGTGGCTCGAGCGAGTCGGGCCCGCCCCCGCAGCCGCGGCCTAGAGCGCCTTCCGAAGCTACGTGTAACCGCCGAACGGCGGAGGTTTACGTACATGTGTTCGGTGGTATAGTTCTACCGAAGTTAAATCTAATAAGGTCCGTCGACCCCCGGAAGGAAAGCCCACATGGCTCCCCAGACTCCCCAGCAGCGCAAGGCCACGGCCAAGAAGGCCGCCGCCACGCGCAAGCGCAACCAGACTCGTGCCAGCGCGCGCAGCACCCAGACGCGGGCACGACGTACCGCCAGCACCGCCCAGTCCACGGTGGAGCAGGCGCAGCGCACCGCCGAGACCGGCGCCGGCGCCGCGAGCCTTCGGCTCGAGGCCGTCGCCGACCAGGCGCAGCGTGCCGTCCTGATCCCCGTCGGCGCGGCGCTCGAGGCCCGCGACGCCGTGGTGGAGGCGACCAAGCCCTACACCGCCGGTCGTGACAGCGCCGAGCGCGAGCTGACCAAGCTCCAGAAGCGCGTGTCCACGAACCTGCGCCGGTTCGAGCGCCGCGGCACCACCGCGCGCAACCGCACCGTGCGCGAGGTGAAGCGCACCCGCACACGCGTAGAGCGCGAGCTGCGCCAGCGCCGCAACCAGGCAGTGCGCACGGTCAAGCAGAACCGTCGCGACGTCGAGAAGCAGGTCAAGACGGCCCGCCGCGAGGTCCAGGGCCAGGCCGAGAGCCTCGTGTCGCGCGTCGCCTCGCTGGCCTAAGTCGCACGCGCTGATTTCCCCCCGACCGGCGAGGAGACCGGACCCGGGGTGAGGCTGGTGGCCTCATATTCGCCGCCAGTGCAGTATCTCTCCTCCCTCAGCCGGCGCCGTCCCTTCGGGGCGGCGTTGGCCTTTGTGGGCTCGCTTCGCGCGTGTGCCAGAATCGAAACCGATGCCTTCTCGTGAACAGATCCAGGACGCGCTCCGCAAGGTCATAGATCCCGAGCTGCGCAAGGACATCGTGTCGCTCGGCATGGTCCGCTCGATCGAGCAGCCGCACGAGGGCCGGGTCGACGTGATCGTCTCGCTCACCACTCCCGGGTGCCCGATCCGCGCGCATTTCGAGAAGGCGGTCATCCAGAGTGTCCAGGAGCTCGGCGTCGAGACCGTCACCGTCGGCTTCGACGTCCTGTCCGACGAGGAGAAGTCCACGCTCACCCAGCGCCTCGGCCGCCAGGGGGGCCTGCCCCAGGGCGCCCTCGCGGCGGTCAAGAACGTCGTCTGCATCGGCTCGGGCAAGGGCGGCGTCGGCAAGTCCACTGTCACCGCCAACCTCGCCGCCGCGCTCCAGTCCGACGGCATGCGCGCCGCGGCGCTCGACGCCGACGTGTGGGGCTACTCGATCCCGCGCATGCTCGGCGTGCACGGCCGGCCGATGGTCTCGGCCGATCGCAAGATCCTGCCGCTGGACGGCGCGGGCGGCGTGAAGGCGATCTCGATCGAGTTCTTCCTCAACGAGCAGGACCAGGCGATCACCTGGCGCGGGCCGATGCTGCACAAGGCGATCCGCCAGTTCCTGGAGGACGTCGACTGGGGCGAGCTCGACTACCTGCTGATCGACCTGCCCCCGGGCACCGGGGACGTGTCGATGACGCTCGCCCAGCTGCTGCCGCAGGCCAAGTTCGTGATCGTCACGACGCCGCAGCCGGCCGCCCAGAAGGTGGCCAAGCGCGCCGCCGACACGGCCCAGCGCTTCGACCTCGAGATCGCGGGCGTGATCGAGAACATGTCCGGCTTCACCACGCCCACCGGCGAGCGCTTCACGATCTTCGGCGAGGGCGGCGGCCAGACCCTGGCCGACGAGCTGAACGTGCCGCTGCTCGGCAAGATCCCGCTCCAGGAGGAGCTGCGGGTGAGCGCCGACGAGGGGCGCCCGCTCGTACTCGAGGACCCAGACGCGCCCGCCTCGCAAGCGCTCTTCCACACGGCCCGCGGACTGATCGCTGCCACCCCGCAGGAACTCGGCGTCTTCCAGGCGCCCTCCGGCCCGCCCGTCCCGGAAGTCACCGGGACGGCGCTGCCGATGGCGCCCTAGCCGGCTAGCTAGCGGTCTGCTTGAAGTAGGCCGAGTTGATCTCGATGTAGTTCTGCCACTCGTCTGGCAGCTGGTCCTCCGCGAAGCAGGCGTCCACGGGGCAGGCTTCGACGCAAGCGTCGCAGTCGATGCACTCCTCTGGGTCGATGTAGAGCTGCTTGACCTGGTCGTAGTCAGGCTCTTCGGGAGTCGGGTGGATGCAGTCGACGGGACAAACCTCGACGCACGAGTTGTCCTTGGTGTCGATGCAGGGTTCGGCTATGACGTAGGCCATGGTCTCCTTACTGGTCCAGCATCCTTCGAGGGGCGAGGCCGGCGAATTGTACCGTTGCCCCGCTTCGGGGCGGTTGCGTAGGCTCCTGCCCTCTTGTTGCTCGAGCGTTCGGAGCCAGACCCCTTCCTCGACACCTTCACGGGCTTGGTGGCCGCCCGTGCGGTCACCACAGCGGTGATGCTGGGCGTCTTCGACGCCCTCGGCGAGGAGCCCGCCACGCCGGCCGAGCTGGCCGCGCGGCTCGGGCTGGACGGCCTCGGCACGGAGACGCTGCTGACCGCGCTGGCGACGCTCGGCTACGTGGAGCCCGACGGCGAGCGCCTGCGCAACGCGCCGGTCGCGCAGCGCCTGCTGGTCAGTTCCTCGCCGGAGTCGATCGCCACGTTCATCGGCCACCAGGGCGACCTGCACTGGCAGGTGCTCGACCTGTTGCCCGAGGCCGTGCGCGACGGCACCGCCTACGCGATGCACGAGCAGCGCCAGGACGACGCCGAGCGCTGGGAGGCCTACATCCGCGGGCTGTTCGAGATCTCGCGTCCTGAGCACGACGCCAACGCCGCGCTCGTGGACCTCTCCGAGCCACGCCGGCTGGTCGACGTCGCGGGCGGGCACGGAGGCTTTTCGATGGCCATGTGCCGCCGCCACCCCGGCCTCGAGGCGACGGTCCTGGACCTGCCGCCAAGCGCCGCCGTGGGTCGCAAGATCGTGGCCGAGCAGGGCTTCGCCGATCGCGTCTCGTTCCGGGAAGGCGACGTCTTCGAGGTCGGCCTCGGCGAGGATCTGGACGTGGTCTCGATCTTCAACCTGATCCACCACATCCCCGAGGAGCGCGACCGCGAGCTCTGCCGGATGGCGCGCGAGTCGCTGCGCCCCGGCGGCGTTCTCGTGATCGGCGACTCGGCGCGGCCCGAGCCGGGGGACCAGCTCTCCCCGCACGGCGCGGTGTCGAGCCTGCTCTTCTACGCCTGGAGCCACAGCCGCAACTTCTCGCCCTCGGAGGTACGCGCCTGGATGGAGGACGCGGGCTTCGAGGAGGTCGAGGTCCACCGCAACGTGCGGTCGCTGTGGCGCATGGTGGTGACCGGCCGGTGATCCTGCTCACCGGAGCCACCGGGACGGTGGGGTCGGCGCTGCTGCGGCGGCTGACCGCCGCCGGCGAGCCGGTCCGCTGCCTGGTGCGCGACCCGCGCGGGCTCGGCGACCAGCGCGTGCGCGTGCAGATCGCGCTCGGGGACTTGGCCGATCCGCCGTCGTTCCGCAACGCCCTGCGCGGCGTCGGCACCGTGGTGCACCTGGCCGCCTCGATCCGCGACCAGCCGCGCGCCTCGATCGAGGAGCTCAACGCGGTCGCCACGCTGCGGCTGGTGCGGGCCGCGGAGCGCGCCGGCGCACGGCGCTTCCTGTTCTTCTCGGCGATGGGTGCGGCTCACCACTCGCGCACGCGCTTCTTCCGCGCCAAGGCGCTGGCGCAGGAGGCCGTCGAGGCCTCGGCGCTGGAGACGATGGTCTTCCGTCCCTCGATCGTCTACACGCCCGGCGACCCGTGGCTGACGCTGCTCGAGCGCTTCTCCTACCTCCCCGCCCTGCCGGTGTCGGGCTCCGGACGCGCCGAGTACCAGCCGATCTGGGCCGAGGACGTGGCGGACTGCGTGCTGGCGGCCCTGATGGCGTCAGGACCGCGCCGGCGCGCGTTCGAGCTGGCCGGCCCGGAGACGCTCTCGTACGACGAGATCGTGCGGGCGGCGCTGGAGGCGGTCGGGCGGCGGCGGCCGCTGCTGCACGTGCCGCTGCCGGTGGTGCGCAGGTCGCTGCGCGCGCTGCGCCCGCTGGCCGGGCCGAAGGTGTTCGCCACCTGGGAGGAGGCCGAGCTGATGGAGGAGCCGATGATCACCCGGCGCGGCACGGCCGACGCGGAGGCGCTCGGCGTGCGGCCGATGCCGATGGCCAGCGTGCTGGGAGCGGCGGCCTAGGAACCACACCTAGCGCGGCCTAGAACGCAAGAGGGCCCCGCCGAAGCGGGGCCCTCGCGCAAAAACCCGGATGCGGCCAGCGGCCAGACATCAGCGGGGGGCCGGGGGCGTGAGCCCCCGGCTGCGATCTACATCATTCCGTCCATGCCGCCCATGCCGGCCGGCATTCCGCCGCCGCCGTTCGGCTCCGGCATCTCGGCGATGATGGCCTCGGTCGTCAGGATGTTCTTCCCGATCGAGGCCGCGTTCTGGAGCGCGGAGCGCGTCACCATGGCCGGGTCGATGACCCCGCCGGCGACCAGGTCCACGATCTCGCCGGTGTCGGCGTTGAGACCCTGGTTCTTGCCCTTCGCCTTGCGCACGTCGTTGACCACGACCGAGCCCTCGAGCCCCGCGTTGTCAGCGATCTGACGCAGCGGCTCCTCGAGTGCGCGGTAGATGATCTGGGCACCCGTGCGCTCGTCGCCCTCGAAGGCGTCGAGCTGGATGGCACCCTGAGCCCGCAGGAGAGCGACGCCGCCGCCCGGAACGATGCCCTCTTCGAGGGCGGCCCGGGTGGCCTGCAGCGCGTCCTCGACGCGGTGCTTCTTCTCCTTCATCTCCGTCTCGGTGGCCGCGCCGACCTTGACGACCGCGACGCCGCCGGCCAGCTTGGCCAGCCGCTCCTGCAGCTTCTCGCGGTCGAAGTCCGAGTCGGTGTTCTCGATCTCGGTCTTGATCTGGTTGATGCGGCCCTTGATGGCGTCCGCGTCACCGGCACCGTCCACGATCGTGGTCGTGTCCTTCGCGACCACGACGCGGCGAGCGCGCCCGAGCTGCGAGAGCTGAGTGTTCTCGAGCTTGAGGCCCATCTCCTCGGTGATGACCTCGCCGCCGGTCAGGATGGCGATGTCCTCCAGCATGCGCTTGCGGCGGTCGCCGAAGCCCGGCGCCTTGACCGCCACACCCGTGAAGGTGCCGCGCAGCTTGTTGACCACCAGCGTGGCGAGCGTCTCGCCCTCCACGTCCTCGGCGATGATCAGGATCGGCTTGCCCGACTGAATCACCTGCTCGAGCACCGGCAGGATGTCGCGCACCGAGCCGATCTTCTGGTTGGCGATGAGGATGAACGGATCCTCGAGCGTGGCCTCCATGCGGTCCTGGTCGGTGACCATGTAGGGCGAGATGTAGCCCTTGTCGAACTGCATGCCCTCGGTGAACTCGAGGTCCATGCCGAAGGTCTGACCCTCCTCGACGTTGACCACGCCGTCCTTGCCGACCCGGTCGATGGCGTCGGCGATGACGTCGCCGATCTCGTCGTCCGCGGCGGAGATGGCCGCCACGCGGGCGATCTGGTCCTTGCCGGAGATCTCGGTCGAGATGTTCTTGATGTTGTCGACGACCTGGTCGACCGCCTTCTCGATGCCCCGCTTGAGAGCAAGCGGGTTCGCACCAGCGGCGACGTTCTTGAGGCCGTCGCGCACGATGCGCTGGGCCAGGACGGTGGCGGTGGTGGTGCCGTCGCCCGCGATGTCGTTGGTGGCGGTGGCCACCTCGCGCACGAGCTGAGCGCCCTGGTTGGCGAACGGGTCCTCGATCTCGATCTCACGAGCAATCGAGACACCGTCGTTGGTGATGGTCGGAGCGCCGAACTTCTTGTCGATCACGACGTAGCGACCCTTGGGGCCGAGCGTGACCTTTACGGCGTTTGCGACGGCGTTGACGCCGTCCTCCAGGGCACGACGTGCTTCGACGTCGTACTTCAGTTCCTTGTGAGCCATGTGTGTGGTTCCTCCTAGCCCGCGACCTTGGCGAGCACGTCCGACTCACGCAGCACGAGTAGATCCTCACCCTCGACGATCACCTCGGTGCCGCCGTACTTCGAGTACAGGACCTCGTCGCCCTTGGCTACGTCGAGCGGAATCCGCTTTTCGCCGTCCTCGTCCCACCTGCCGTCTCCGACCGCGAGAACCTTGCCGCGCTGCGGCTTCTCCTTGGCCGTGTCAGGAAGGACGATGCCGCTTGCCGTGGTCTCCTCTTCCTCGATCGCCTGAACGATCAAGCGATCTCCCAGAGGTTTGAGATTCATGGGCATACCTCCATCTAAAAGTGCTGGAATTTGGCACTCACACAGGGCGAGTGCCAGCTGGCACTCTAGCAAGGAGAGTGCCAAATGCCCACCTCGGTGCGGGTCCGGGGGCGCGAGCGCCCTGGGTGCGTGTCGAGTTTCCGGCACATAGGGGGGATAACTCGACAAGCACCGCTTCGCGGAGGCGGGCCGGGGGCGGGGGCCCGGGGGCGCGAGCCCGGCGCGGCCAGCAAACCGGCCAGGAATCAGCGGGGGTCCGGGGGCGCGAGCCCCCGGCTGCTATCCCCGGATGCCATCCGCGGGCCAGGAATCAGCGGGGGCCCGGGGGCGCGAGCCCCCGGATGCCATCCCTTTCAGCAGGAAACCACCACGTGGAACGAGCGGTTGGCCAGCACGCCGTCGCTGTCGCGCGTCACCACGCGCACGCCGTTCACGTTGGCGCCGACAGAGGTCACCGCGATTTGGCCGGTGCCGGGCCCGGAGGCCGACTCGTCGCCGAGCGTGGCCACGTAGATGCACTGGCGCACGTCGCGGTCGAAGATCACCTCGTACTGTCCGGGGCCGGTCTGGGCACTCGATGTCGTGCCGCGCGAGCGCACCGTGGCGCCCACGTTCGACACCACCGCGTGCCTCGTTACGCCATCGGCGATCACGGCCGACGGCACCTGCTTGATCTTGGTGGCGTCGAGCGACTGCTCCTTGATGGCGCCGCCGCCGAAGCCGTCCGGCTTGGCCTCCTGCCCGCGCAGGGTGCCGTCCTTGAAGTCGCGGTTGCGGATCGAGCCGTTGATGATGTCGTCGGAGCCGATCGTGGCCACCGCGTAGGACACGCCGCCTAGCGACACGAACAGGGCGACGCACGCCACGACCATCGCCGGCGAAGGGGTGCGCAGAAAGCGCTTCATCTGAGTTGGACCTCCCGTTGGGTGCTGGGCTGGACTGCCCCCTTTGCAACAGCGGCGCACCCGCCTCAGTTGCGGAATCGCCCCTTCAGCCGCAACGGGACTTGCAGATGCGGGCCTGTCTGGCGCGCGCGCGGGACGTCCGCCCACGTTCGCCCACCGCTTTGCAGAGCCGAAAACGAGCGACACTGGACGCATGTTGGGGCGGATCGGACAGAAAAGTGGGAGAGAGTGTTGTCAGGTGGGACAAAGTGGGGTAGGGTCCCGCCCAGCAACTGACCGGAGTGGCGGGGCTCCTCCCACTCCGCCACTCCGGTCCTGACTCTTCAACACCGCAGGAACATGCAAATTGGCGTTTCGAGGTCACTACGAGCATTCGCTGGACGCGAAGAACCGGCTCAGCATCCCGGCCCGGTTTCGCACGTCCTTCTCAGGCGGAACGGTTCTGGCCAAGGACCCCGAGCCCTGCGTCGCGATCTGGACGCCCGACGCACACGAGGCGATCATCGAGCGCGCGCTCGGCGGCCTGAACCCGATGGGCTCCGAGTACCGCAAGCTGAGCCGCTTCTACCAGGGCAACTCCTTCGAGATCGACCTGGACGCGAGCGGCCGCGTGACGCTGCCGCCGCCGCTGCTCGGGCACGCGGCGATCGAGAAGGAAGTGGTGGTCGTCGGGGTGGGGGACCACCTCGAGGTCTGGGGAGCGGACCGCTGGCGTGCGGAGCAGGAGGCCCTCGACGCCGAGATCGGGGAGGTGACCGAGCGCCTTGGCAATCCTTCTTGACATGAGCAGCACGCACATCCCGGTGCTGGCCGGCGAGCTGATCGACCTGACGGCACCCGCGCGCGGTGAGACGGTGGTCGACTGCACCTTCGGCGCGGGCGGCCACGCCCGCCTGATGGCCGACCGCATCGGCGCCAGCGGCACGCTCGTGTGCATCGACCGCGACCCCGCCGCCGAGGCCCGCTTCGACGACCTCTCCGCCGAGGTCGCCTGCGAGACGCGCTTCCTGCGCATGGACTACGCCGAGGGGCTCGCCCTGCTGGCGGAGGAGGGGCTCGCCGCCGACGTGGTGTACCTCGACCTCGGCATCTCCTCCATGCAGGTGGACGCGCGCGAGCGCGGGTTCTCGTACTCCTACGACGCGCCCCTCGACATGCGCATGGACCCGAGCCAGGAGCTCGACGCCCGCGTGCTCGTGAACGAATGGGACGAGCGGCAGCTCGCCCAGATCTTCCGCCGCTACGGCGAGGACCCCAACGCCCGCCGCATCGCGCGCGAGATCGCACGGCGCCGCCGCCGCGCGCGGCTCGAGACGACCGGCGAGCTGGTCGCGGCGATCGAGGCCGCCCTGCCCGCCGCGGTGCGCCGCAGGTTCGGCGGCGGCCATCCCGCCAAGCGCGTCTTCCAGGCCATCCGCATCGCCGTCAACGGCGAGCTCGACTCGCTCGACCGGGCCCTGCCGCTGGCGTGGGAGCTGCTGGGCCCCGGCGGCCGGCTCGCGGCGATCTCCTTCCATTCGCTCGAGCACCGGCCCGTCAAGCGCTTCCTCGTGGAACGCGCCCGGGGCTGCGTGTGCCCGCCCGACTTCCCGGTGTGCGTCTGCGGCCACGAGCCCGAGGCCGAGCTGCTGACCGGACGCGCGGTCGCGCCGACGCCCGGAGAGGTGGCGCAGAACCCGCGTTCGAAGTCCGGCCGGCTGCGCGTCGCCCGCCGGCTGACCGCAGGGGAGCAGGGCTGATGGCCCGCGCGGCGGCGGCAACCGCGCGCACCGCGCGCACCGCGCCGGCCCGGCACCACCCGGCGCCGCGGCGCCCGGTCGCGCCCGCTCGGCGGCCGACCCGGCGGGCGTCCGGCCAGGCCGCGCCGCGCAGACGCGCCGTCGCCGTCCCGCGGGGGGCGCGCGTGCTCGACGCCCTGCTCAGCGGGCGCGTCTGGATCGGGCTCGTCGGAGTGCTGCTCGCGGGGATCGTGTTCTTCAACGTCGACCTGCTCCAGATGAACCGCGAGATCACCCGGATGGCCGCTCAGGCCGGGGAGCTCAAGCGCGAGAACGCGCGCATCAGGCTGGACGTGGCCCGCCTGGCCAGCAGCGAGCGCATCCAGCTGGCGGCGGCGGAGCTCGGGCTCGTGCTGCCGGCTCCCGCGGAGGTGCGCTACCTCGACTCGAACCCGCGCATCGACGCGCGCAACGCCTCCAAGCGCATCATCGCGCCGGAGACGGCCTACGTCGCGCCCGATCCGTTGGTGTCCGAGCCGATAGTCGCGCCCGTGACCCCCGTCGCCACGACCGCGCCGGTCACGACCACAACGCCGCCGACCACCACGACGCCGCCCGGGACAACCGCGACGGTGTCGCCCTAGCGCGTGCGGCTCGTCGAGCGCAGGATCGGGCTGCTTTTCGCGCTCTTCCTGTTGCTGCTCGGCGCCGCGACCGCGCGCGCCACCTGGATCAGCACGGTCAAGGCCGGGTCGCTCGGCGACCGGGCGCTGCAGCAGCAGGTCGAGGACCTGGCCATGCCCGCGCCTCGCGGCACGATCCTGGACCGCAACGGGATGGAGCTCGCGGTCTCCGAGGACGCCGTCACGGTGTTCGCGCACCCGTTCCTGATCGACGACCCGGCGCGCGTCGCCGCGCGGCTGGCGCCGCTGCTGGGCCGCTCCGAGGACGAGCTGCTCGAGGAGCTGAGCGACCGTAAGTCGAGCTTCGTCTACCTGCGCCGCAAGATGGACGCGTCGCTCGGGCACGAGATCGAGGAGCTCGGGATCGAGGGGATCGACACGGTCGTCGAGCCGAAGCGCACCTATCCGCAAGGCCACCTGGCGTCGCAGGTGCTCGGCTCGGTCGGCACTGAGAACACCGGCCTGGCGGGGCTCGAGTACTCCCAGGAGGACAAACTTGGCGGCGACGACGGCCACCGGCGGCTCGTGAAGGACGCGCTCGGCGAGCCCGTCAGCCTCGTCGAGACCGACCGCGCGGAGCCGGGGGAGGACATCCAGCTCACGCTCGACGCGGCGATCCAGGAGCGCGTCGAGGCCATCCTCGGCGAGGTCGGGCAGGCCTACCAGCCCGCTGGGGCCACCGCGGTGGTGATGGACCCGCGCAGCGGGGCCGTGCTCGCGCTGGCCAACTGGCCGCGCGTGGACGCGAACAACCCGGACGGCGCGCCCGAGTACGCGCGCCAGAACCGCGCGATCCAGTTCAACTACGAGCCGGGCTCGACCTTCAAGGCGTTCACGGTCGCCGGAGCGCTCGAGGACGGCCTGATCGAGCCGAACACGCTGTTCGACGTGCCCGGCGAGATCAAGGTGGCCGACCGCACGATCGGCGAGGCGCACGAGGGCGGCAACGGGACGCTGACCGCCGCGGGCATCCTCGCCCGGTCGTCCAACGTCGGCACCGTGATGATCGGGCAGAGGCTGGGCAACACCCGCTTCGACCGCTGGGTGCGGCGCTTCGGCTTCGCCAAGCCGACCGGGATCGACCTGCCGGGCGAGGACCGCGGCATCGTGCTGGACGTGGACGACTACTCGGGCTCGTCGATCGGCAACATGCCGATCGGCCAGGGACTGTCGGTTACGCCGATTCAGATGGCGTCCGCCTTCAGCGCGATCGCCAACGACGGCGTCAAGCGCCAGCCCTACATCGTGGCCGGCGACCGCAAGCCGGGCAAGCGCGTGCTCTCGCGCAGCACGGCGCGGCAGGTGGCGAGCATGCTCGAGGGCGTGCTCGCGGCGGGCGGCACTGCGGAGGAGGCGTCGGTCGCCGGCTACACGCTCGCCGGCAAGACCGGAACGGCCGAGAAGGCCGAGGGCGGCACCTACTCCGAGACCGACTTCGTGGCCTCGTTCATCGGCTTCGCCCCGGCGCACAACCCGCGCCTGCTGGTGTCGGTGATGGTCGACGAGCCGCGCGGCGACATCTACGGCGGCACGGTGGCCGCGCCGGCCTTCGAGCGCATCATGGAGTTCGCCCTGCCGTACCTCAAGATTCCGCCGCGGTAGGGGAAAAACGAGGCGGTCCGCGCCGACCCCGTCGATATCCTGCAGACCCTCCATGACCCTCCGAGAATTGATGGAGGAAATCAGTCCTCGCGCAGCCGGCCAAGCCGGCTGCTTGTGGCATGGGGCCCCTGAGGTCGAGGTCTCGGGCCTCGCCTACTCGAGCCAGAGCGTCACGCCGGGGACGCTCTTTTTTTGCGTTCCCGGCTTTCGGTCGGATGGCCACGACTTCGCCCCCGACGCCGTCGAGCGCGGCGCCGTCGCCCTGGTGTGCGAGCGGCCGCTCGGCCTGGGCGTGCCGGAGGTGGTCGTCGAGGACGTCCGCGCCGCGATGGGCCCCGCCGCGGCGCGCTTCTACGGCGACCCGACGGCCGAGCTCGAGGTGGCGGGCATCACGGGCACGAACGGGAAGACCACCACCGCCTTCCTGTTGCGCCACCTGCTGGAGGCCGGCGGACGCCAGACGGGGATGCTCGGCACGGTCAAGCAGGTGGTGGCCGGGCGCGAGGAGGAGGTGGAGCGCACCACGCCCGAGGCGATCGACCTGCAGGCGACCTTCCGGGCGATGGTCGACGGCGGCGACCGCGCCTGCGCGATGGAGGTCTCCTCGCACGCGCTGGAGCTGGGCCGGGTGGCGGGCATCCGCTTCGCCTGCCGCTTGTTCACCAACCTGACCCAGGACCACCTCGACTTCCACGAGACGATGGAGTCGTACTTCGGCGCCAAGCGGCGCCTGTTCGAGGAGCCCGGCCTCGCGGTCGTCAACGTCGACGACGAGTACGGCCGGCGCATCGCCGCGGAGACGGACGCGGTGACGTTCGCGATCGACCGCGAGGCCGACTACCGCGCCCGCGACGTCGAGTTCGACCTGATGGGCTCGCGCTTCCGCTGCCAGACGCCCGACGGCGAGCTGGAGCTGGCCTCGCCGCTGCCCGGCGAGTTCAACGTGCGCAACGTGCTCGGGGCCGTGGCGGCGGCGCGGTCGCTGGGCGTGCCCGCGGAGACGATCGCCGCGGCTCTGCCCAGCTTCGGTCGCGTTCCGGGCCGCTTCGAGCCGGTCGACGAGGGCCAGGACTTCGGCGTGCTGGTGGACTACGCACACACGCCGGAGGCGCTCGAGAACGTGCTGCACGCCGCCCGTGAGGTGACGCGCGGCCGGCTGCACGTGGTGTTCGGCGCCGGCGGCGACCGCGACCGCGGCAAGCGCCCGCTGATGGGCGAGGCCGCGCGCCGGCTCGCCGACCGCGTGCTGGTCACCTCCGACAACCCGCGCAGCGAGCAGCCCGACGCGATCATCGACGAGGTGATGGAGGGCGCCGGTCCCGACGCCGAGCGGATCACCGACCGCCGGCGCGCGATCGCGGCGGCGGTGGAGTCGGCAGAGCCCGGCGACGTCGTGGTGATCGCCGGCAAGGGCCACGAGCAGGGCCAGGAGTTCGAGAACGGCCGCAAGGAGCCGTTCGACGACCGCACGGTGGCCGGCGAGGCGCTCCGCGAGCGGCTGCGGGAGCCCGCGTGATCGACCTCTCCGCCGCGCGCGTTGCGGCCGCCGCCGGCGGCGAGCTGGCCGCCGGGGCCCCGGAGCGGGCCGGCCCCGAGCGCGCCGTGATCGACTCGCGCCAGGTGGAGCCCGGCGACCTGTTCGTCGGCCTGCCGGGGGCCGACGCAGACGGCGGCGAGTTCGCCGAGGCGGCACTCGAGGCGGGGGCCTGGGGGGTGCTCGTCGCGCGCGAGCACAGCGCCGCTGCGCTGGCGGTCGCCAACGACAGCGTGGGGCACTCGGCCTGCAGCGGCGCCGCGGTGATCGCGGTCGACGAGCCGCTCGCCGCCCTGCACGGGCTGGCGCGCGCCTGGCGGCGCGAGCTCGGGGCCAAGGTGCTGGCGGTGACGGGTTCGACGGGCAAGACGTCGACGAAGGACATCCTCGCCGCGCTGCTGCGCCCGCGGCTGGCCACGCACGCCTCGCGGGAGAACTGGAACACCGAGATCGGACTGCCGCTGACGATCCTCGAAGCCCCGCGCGGCACCGAGGCCCTGGTGCTCGAGATGGCCATGCGGGGCGAGGGCCAGATCGCCGAGCTGGTGGCGGTCGCCGAGCCCGACGTGGGCGTGATCGTGAACGTCGGGCCGGTGCACCTCGAGCTGCTCGGAACGGTCGAGCGCGTGGCGGCGGCCAAGGCCGAGCTGATCCGCGACCTGCGCCCGGGGGCGGCGTGCGCCGTGCCGGCCAGCGAGCCGCTCCTGGAGAGCCACCTGCGCCGCGACGAGCTGGACACCTGGACTTTCGGCCCCGGCGGCGAGGTGCACCTGCTGGCCTTTGACGGGGGCCAGGCGGAGATCGAGGCGCGTCAGGAGGCCGTCCGGCTCGAGCTGGGCTACTCGGAGCCGCACAACCTGCTCAACACGCTCGCCGCGGTGGCCGCGGTGAGGGCCCTCGGCCTGCCCGTGGGCGGCCGCGTGAGCGTGCGCTTCTCGTCGCTGCGGGGCGAGGTCGTCGAGCTGCCGGGAGGCGTGACCGTGGTGAACGACTGCTACAACGCCAACCCGATGTCGATGCGTGCAGCCCTAGACCACCTCGCGGCAAGCAGTGCCGCGCGCCGGATCGCCGTGCTTGGCACGATGGCGGAGCTCGGCGACGGCTCCGGGGCCTACCACCGCGAGATCGGGACGCACGCGGCGGCCCTCGGCATCGACCTGCTCGTGCCGGTCGGGGAGGACGCCCTGCTCTACACGGAGGGCTTCGACGGCGAGACGCACCCCGTCGGGACCCCCGAGGAGGCCGCCGCGCTGCTCGAGGAGCTGGCCCAGCCGGGCGACCGCGTGCTGATCAAGGGCTCGCGCTCGGTGGGCCTGGAGCGGGTCCTGGCCTAGCCCATGCTCGGCGAGATCCTCATCGGAGGCATGGCCTCCCTGCTCATCTGCATGTTCCTCGGGCCCAAGTTCATCGAGTTCCTTCGCATGAAGGAGTTCGGGCAGCACATCCGCGAGGAGGGGCCGGCCGGCCACCACGGCAAGGCCGGCACGCCCACGATCGGCGGGCTGGCGATCTTCCTGGCCGTCTGCGTGCCGTTCCTGATCCTGTCCGAGTACCGCGCCGCCAGCCTCGCGGTGATCGGGACCGCGATCGCCATGGCTGCGCTCGGGTTCGTGGACGACGTGACCAAGCTGCGCAAGCGGCGCTCGCTGGGCGTGTCGGCGAAGACGAAGCTGGCGGTACAGGGGCTGACCGCGATCGCGCTGTGGCTCGTGGTGACCGAGTACGTGGGCATCGAGGACACGCTCCAGCTGCGCGTGGTGGACGCGTCGGTCAACCTCGGGTTCGCCTATCCGGTGCTGATCTTCCTTGTCCTGGCCGGCGCCACGAACGGCGTCAACCTGACCGACGGCCTCGACGGCCTGGCGGCCGGCTGCGCGGCGATCGTCTTCCTCACCTTCACGGCAATGACGTTCATCACCCGCGGCGACGTCCAGACCGACCTGGCGCTGCTGTGCGCCTGCCTGGTCGGCGCGTGCGTCGGGTTCCTCTGGTTCAACTCGTTCCCGGCGTCGGTGTTCATGGGCGACACCGGGTCGCTCGGCCTCGGCGGGGCGATCGCGGCGCTGGCCGTGATCACCCAGACCGAGGTGCTGCTGATCCTGATCGGCGGCATCTTCGTGATCGAGGCGCTCTCGGTGGCGATCCAGGTGGCCGCCTTCCAGCGCTTCCGCAAACGCGTGTTCCTGATGGCCCCGATCCACCACCACTTCGAGCTGATGGGCTGGTCTGAGACGAAGATCATCCTGCGCTTCTGGATCGTCGCCGCGATCTGCGCCGCGATCGGCTTCACGCTCTACCAGCAGTCGATAACGCCTTGAGCGCCCGGCCGGCGCTCCCCGACGGGCCGTATCTCGTCGTCGGGCTCGCTCGGTCGGGGGTGGCGGCGGCGCGCATGCTGCGCCCCCATGGCGAGGTGCTCGCCACCGACAACGGGCACCCAGAGGTGCCCTCCGACATCGACGCCGAGACCGAGAGCGACGGCCTCGCGCTGCTCGAGCGGGCCGAGTGCGTCGTGAAGAGCCCAGGCGTCCCGAACGAGGCGCCCGTGATCGCGGCGGCGCGCGAGCGCGGCATCCCGGTTCTGGGCGAGCTCGAGCTGGCCTGGCGGCTGCTGGACAACCGCTTCGTCGCCGTCACGGGCACCAACGGCAAGACCACCACCACCGAGCTGCTCGGCGCGATCTGGCGCGCGGCGGAGCTGCCGGTGGCCGTGGCCGGCAACGTCGGCACCCCGCTGTCCGCGCTGGTGGGCGACGTGGCGCCCGACGCGACGATCGTGTGCGAGGTGTCGAGCTTCCAGGCCGAGGACTCCGCCGAGTTCGCGCCCGACGCGGCGGTGCTGCTCAACCTCGACGAGGACCACCTCGACCGCCACGGCAGCGTGGAGGCCTACCGTGAGGCGAAGCTGCGCGTGTTCGCGCGCCAGTCGCCGGAGCAGGTGGCCGTCGCTCCGCCGGGCATCGCGGTGCCCGGCCAGGCGCGCCGGCTGGGATTCGGCGATCCGGCGGCGCTGCCGCTGGACCCCGACGAAATCCGCCTGCGCGGGCCGCACAACCTGGAGAACGCCATGGCCGCGTCGGCGGCCGCGCTGGCCTGCGGGGTCCCCGCCGCGGCGGTGGCGCAGGCACTGCGCACGTTCGCGGGCGTCCCGCACCGGCTGGAGGAGGTCGGGACGGTCGACGGTGTGCTGTACGTCAACGACTCCAAGGCGACCAACGTGTCGTCCGCCGCGCGGGCGCTCGAGTCCTTCGACGGCGGCGTGCACGCGATCTTCGGCGGCAGCCTCAAGGGCGGTGGCTTCGAGGGCCTGCGCGAGCTGGTCGCCGCCCGCTGCCGCGCCTGTTACCTGGTCGGCGAGGCCGCCGAGCGCCTGGCCGCCGACCTCGACGGCGCGGGCGTGCCGCTGCACCGCTGCGGCGACCTCGAGACCGCGGTCGCGGCCGCCCGCGCGGCTGCCAGCCCGGGGCAGGTCGTGCTGCTCTCACCGGCCTGCGCGTCCTACGACCAGTTCTCGGATTACGAGCAGCGCGGCGACCGTTTCCGCGCCCTCGTTTCGCTTGCATGAATCGCGGCCGGAGCGTCGAAGGAATGCCGGATGGCTTCGCGCGCCGCCCGCAAGCGACCGGTCGAATACTCGATCCTGTACACGGCAACGCTGTGCCTGCTCGCGTTCGGCGCGGTCATGGTCTACTCGGCGAGCTCAGCGGAATCGCTGCTGAGCGGCACGGGCGACGCCTCCTACTACCTCAAGCGCTACGTGATGTTCGGCCTGGTCGGCCTGGTGGTCATGCACGCGGCGTCACGGCACGGGCTGAAGGCGATCAAGGCGCTCACGCCGCTGCTGCTGGTGGGCTCGTTCGTCCTGACGATCGCGGTGATGCTGCCGGGGCTCGGTGTGACCGTGAACGGCGCCACCCGCTGGCTCGGCGCCGGCCCGCTCCAGTTCCAGCCCTCGGAGCTGCTCAAGGTGTCGCTGCTGATCTACGCCGCCCAGGTGCTGGCGGCGCGCCCGAAGGCCACGAAGACGCTGGGCGGGCTGGTCAAGCCGCTGCTGATCGTCGTGACCGTGGCGTGCATGCTGCTGCTCAAGCAGCCGGACATGGGCACGGCGCTGGTGATCTGCTTTGCGTTCGGCACGCTGCTGGTGGCCGCCGGCACGCCCACGCGGCTGCTAGGCGGCCTGTTCGGCTCAGCGATCGGGCTCGTCACCCTGCTCGCGTTCGCGGAGCCCTACCGGCGCGAGCGGCTGACGTCGTTCCTGGACCCCTTCTCGGACGCCGGCGACACGGGCTTCCAGGCGGTGCAGGCGCTCACGGCGATCGGGTCGGGCGGCTTCTTCGGCGTCGGGCTCGGCGAGTCGGTGCAGAAGATCTTCTACCTCCCCGAGGCGCACACCGACATGATCCTGGCGATCATCGGCGAGGAGCTCGGGCTCGTTGGCATCCTCGGCCTGATCGCGCTGTACGGGATGATCGGCTACGCGGGGCTGCGCGCCGCGAAGCTCGCGCGGGATCTGCACTCGAAGCTGCTCGCCGCGGCCATCACCTCGCTGATCCTGTGCCAGGCGACGCTCAACTTCTTCGCGGTGCTCGGCATGGCGCCGCTGACGGGCGTGCCGCTGCCGTTCCTCTCGTACGGCAGCAGCAACCTGATCGTCCTGATGGGGTCGATGGGGCTGCTCCTCAACGTGGCGGCCACGGGCGGCCGCGTGCGCAGGGCTGTCGGCAAGCCGCGGCTGGAGGCGATCGAGGGAGGGCGCAATGCCGAAGATCGTGATCGCGGCCGGCGGAACGGCGGGTCACGTCGTGCCGGCGCTCGCGGTCGCTGAGTCGCTGCGCGTCCGCGGGGCCGAGGTCGAGTTCATCGGGGGCGAGCGGGCCGAGGCCGAGCTCGTGCCCGCCGCCGGCTACCCGCTCCACCGGCTGCGCGTCCGGGGCATCGACCGCACCCGCCCGCTGCGCGCCGCCCTGGCGCTGCTGCTGGCCGCTGGCGCCACGCTGCGCGCGCTGCGGCTGCTGCGCAGCATCGGCGCCGACGCGGTGCTCGGCGGCGGCGGCTACGTGGCCGGTCCGGTGGGCCTGGCCGCGCGCCTGCTGCGCCTGCCGCTGGTACTGACGGAGGCCGACAGCCACCTGGGCGTGGCCAACCGCCTCCTCGCCCCGCTCGCCCGGCGCGTCTACCTCGCCTTTCCGATCGCCGGGCGCGACGGCAGGAAGTGGATGGTGAGCGGCCGCCCGATGCCGCTGGCGACCGGCACGGTCGACCGCGCCGCCGCACGCGCGCGCTTCGGGATCGGCCCAGACGAGCCCGCCGTGCTCGTGTTCGGCGGGTCGCTCGGGGCGCGGCGCCTCAACGACGCCGCGCTCGAAGCCTTCGGGGCCGCATCGCCGTGCGCGGTGCTGCACGCGAGCGGCCGGCGCGACCACGACGGCCTGCGCCAGCGCCTCGACGCCCTCGGGTCGCCGCCGCACTACCACCTGCACGCCTACATCGAGCCGTTCGCCGACGCGCTCGCCGCCGCCGACCTGGTGGTGGCGCGGGCGGGCGGATCGGTCATGGAGATCGCCGCCGCGGGGTTGCCGGCCATCGTCGTGCCCTACCCGCACGCGACCGCCGACCACCAGACCTCGAACGCCCGCTTCGTCGAGCGCGCCGGGGCCGCCGTGGTGGTGGCCGATGCCGAGCTCGACGGCCCGCGCCTGGCGCGCGAGGTGGGCGCCCTGCTGGGCTCGCCGCAGCGGCTGGCCACGATGGCGAAGGCCGCGCGTGCGGTCGCGAAGCCGGACGCGGCCGAGCGCATCGCGGACGAGCTGCTGGCCATGGTGCGCTGATGGACGACGCTCCCTACGCGGGCCGCAGCCTGCATTTCGTTGGGATCGGCGGGGCCGGCATGAGCGGCCTGGCGCTGGTTGCCCACGCCCTCGGGGCGCGCGTGACCGGCTCCGACCGGGCCGACTCGCCGGCGCTGGCCCGCCTGCGCGAGGCCGGCATCGACCCGAGCGTGGGCCACAATGCCGCGCACCTGCCCGGCGGGGCGGAGGTGGTTGTGTCGACGGCGATCCCCGACGCCAACCCCGAGCTGGCCGCCGCGCGCGCCGCCGGCGCGACGGTGCTGCACCGCGGCGACCTGCTGGGCGAGCTGACGCGCATGAAGCGCACGATCGCCGTGAGCGGCGCCCACGGCAAGACGACCACGGCCTCGATGGCGGCGCACGTGCTGCGTGCGGCCGGCCGCGACCCCGCCTTCCTGATCGGCGGCGACCTGCGCTCGGCGGGCACCAACGCGGCGTGGGGGGAGGGGGAGTGGGCGGTGGTGGAGGCCGACGAGTCCGACCGCTCGTTTCTCAAGCTCGGCCGCGACGTGGCGGTGGTCACGAACGTCGAGCTGGACCACCACTCCACGTACGGCTCGCTCGCCGACCTGGAGGCGGCCTTCGCCGAGTTCGCGGCGCCCGCCGGACTGCGCGTCCTCGGTCCCGGCGTGGAGCTGGCGGGCGCGGGGGACGCGGTGAGCTTCGACATCGGCACGGGGGAGGGGCTGCGCGCCGAGCGCGTGGAGCTGCTGCCGGGCGGAGCGCGCTTCGAGGCCGGCGGCACCGCCTTCGAGCTGCGCGTGCCGGGCCGCCACAACGTGCTCAACGCGCTCGCCGCGCTGGCGGCCTGCCGCGCGGCCGGGGTGGAGCTGGCCGAGGCGGCCGCCGCGCTGGCCACCTTCGACGGCGCGGGGCGCCGCTTCGAGGAGCACGCGCGCACGGCGGGCGGCGCGCTCGTCTACGACGACTACGCCCACCACCCGACCGAGGTGCGGGCCACGCTCGAGGCCGCGCGCACGCTCGCGGAGTCGGACGGCCGCCGCCTGGTCGCCTGCTTCCAGCCGCACCTCTACTCGCGCACCCAGATGCTGGCGCGCGACTTCGGCCGAGCGCTGGCGCTGGCCGACCTGGCCGTGGTCGTCGACGTCTATCCGGCGCGCGAGCGGGCCGAGGACTTCCCCAGCGTGAGCGGGCTGCTCGTGGCCCAGGCCGCCGCCGACGCCGCCCGCGGGCGGCCGGTCTGGTGGCTGCCCGACCTGGGCGAGGCCGAGCGCATGCTGGCGGCCGAGCTGGGCGAGCGGGACCTGCTGGTGACGCTCGGGGCGGGCGACGTCGACCGGCTGGCGCGGGCACTGGCCGGCGAGGCGGCGCAGTGAACGCCCCGCCCGAGGGCGTCCAGCGCGACCACCCGCTGGCGCGCCTGACGACCGTCCGCACCGGCGGTCCGGCGGACTTCTACGCGCGGCCCGAATCGGTGAACCGGCTGGTGGAGCTGCTGGCCTGGGCCGGCCAGCGTGAACTCGCGGTAGGAGTGGTCGGCTCGGGCTCGAACCTCCTGATAGCGGATGCGGGATTCCGAGGACTGGTCATGAAGCTGGACGGCGCGCTCGCCACGATCGAGCAGGACGGCGAGCGTTTGCTCTGCGGGGGCGGCGCCCGGCTGCCCCAGGCCGCCGCGTACGCCGCGCGCGCCGGGCTGAGCGGGCTGGAGTTCGGGGTCAACATCCCCGGCACTGTCGGCGGCGCGGTGAAGATGAACGCGAACGCCTACGGGGGCGACCTCTCGCGCGTGCTCGAGTGGGTCGAGATCGCCACCCCGGATGGCGCGGCCAGGCGCACACCGGATGAGCTGGGCTTCAGCTACCGGCGCTCCAACCTGGGGCCGCGCGAGGTCGTGGTGCAGGCGTCGTTCGCTCTGTCGGCCGCGGAGCCCGAGCGCGTCAAGGCCACGCTGGCGGAGATGCGCGCGGCCCGCAAGGCCGCGCAGCCCTCCGGGATCAAGACGTTCGGCTCCACCTTCAAGAACCCCGACGACCCCCGCGCCGGGGGCCGCAGCGCCGGCGTGCTGCTCGACGAGGCGGGCTGCCGCGGCCTCGCCGTCGGGGGCGCCCGCTTCTCCGAGAAGCACGCGAACTTCGTGGAGAACCTCGGCTCGGCGACCACCGCTGACGTGATCGCCCTGATGGCCGAGGGCAGGCGCCGGGTGCGCGAGCGCTTCGGCGTCGCGCTGGAGCCCGAGGTGCAGTTCCTCGGCGACGTCGACGCCTCGCCGCTCTGGGACGGCGAGGACACGCCTTCGTGAGCGCCGGCGCCGCCACAGCCGCCGTACGACGGCGGATCTCGCCGCGCCGCACCGCCGCGCGTGCTGCGCGCGCCGTCTCGCCGCGGCTGCGGCGCCGCCTGCTGCTGATCGGGATCGCCTGCCTGGTGCTGGCGGCCGGCTACCAGTTCTGGCTGCGCGACTCCTCGCTGGTCGCCGTGCAGAAGGTGACCGTCACCGGCCTGACCGCGCCGGACTCCAAGCGCGTCCGGGTGGCGCTGCAGGCGGCCGGCCAGACGATGACCACGCTTCATGTCGACCCGGAGGCGCTCGACCGCGCCGTGGAGGGCTTTCCCGTCGTACGCGATCTCGAGGTGCGCCCCGACTTCCCGCACGGCCTGCGCGTCCACGTAGTGGAGTACCACGCCGCCGCCATCGCGGTGAGCGGCGGCGAGCGGGTGCCGGTGGCCGGCGACGGCACGATCCTGCGCGGCCTGCCGATCGAGGGCAGCCTGCCCACGGTGCAGGTCGAGGGGCCGTTCGGCGACGAGCTGCTGGTGGACCCGAACGCCCGGGCCGCCGCCGCCGTGGCCGGCGCCGCGCCGGCCGTCCTGCGGGCGCGCATCGTCGACGTGGTCCGGCGCCCGGACGATGGCCTGGTGGCGCGGCTGCGCGAGGGGCCCGAGCTGATCTTCGGCAGCGCGGCCAGGCTGCGCGCCAAGTGGGGCGCGGCGTCGCGCGTGCTGGCTGACCTGGAGGCGCGCGGGGCGAGCTACGTGGACCTGCGCATCCCCGGACGTCCCGCCGCCGGCGGGCTGGCCGCCACGACGGTCGCCCCGGTGGCGCCAGCCGGGACCTTCCCCGAAGTGCCGCCCGCGGCGGCCGCGGCGGCGACCGACCCGGCCGCCATCGGCCAGGCCGCCGAGACGGCGGTCCCGGGCATCACGCCGGCCGACGGCACGGCTCCCTCCACGGCGGCGCCGGTCGCGCCCGCGGAGCCGGTCGTGCCGCAGGCGCCGGTGCAGCCCGCGGAGCCGCTCTCCGGCGGGGCCGGCGGCGGCGCAACCGCCGCTCCCTGAAGCCTCGAGTAACGGTCGAGACTTGGGCAAAGGCTCAACCCTGACTCAAGGGTCGAGATGCACGATTTGTTGCGGAAGCGGTTGACACATTCGCGGAATGCCGCCTACAGTCCGATGCTTGCGGGGAACCGGGAACCCTCGATTCCCGCTTGAGCTTAGGAAGGCAGAAGGGAAAACCCTCATGGACACGGGCAGCTATCTGGCGGTTATCAAGGTCGTCGGAATCGGCGGCGGCGGCACCAACGCCGTCAATCGGATGGTGGACGCGGGCCTCAAGGGCGTGGAGTTCATCGCCGTCAACACAGACGCCCAGGCGCTGCAGATGTGCGACGCCGACATCAAGCTGCAGATCGGCGATCAGCTCACGCGCGGACTGGGAGCGGGCGCAGACCCGGAGGTCGGGTACGGCGCCGCCAACGAGAGTCGCGACGAGATCAAGGAGGCGCTCAAGGGCGCTGACATGGTGTTCGTGACGGCCGGCGAGGGCGGCGGCACCGGAACCGGTGCAGCGCCCGTGATCGCGGAGGTCTCCAAGCAGGAGGTCGGCGCGCTCACCGTCGGCGTGGTCACCAAGCCGTTCGACTTCGAGGGCTCGCAGCGCATGCGCCAGGCGGTGGACGGCATCGACCGCCTGCGCGAGCAGGTGGACACGATGATCGTGATCCCGAACGAGAAGCTGCTTGCCGTGGTGGAGCGCCGCACCAGCATCCTCGACGCCTTCCGCGAGGCCGACGCCGTGCTCGGCCAGGGCGTGCAGGGCATCACCGATTTAATCACCACGCCTGGCCTCATCAACCTCGACTTCGCCGACGTGCGCACGATCATGCAGGACGCGGGGTCGGCGCTGATGGGCATCGGCGAGGCCTCCGGCGAGAACCGCGCCGCCGAGGCGGCCAAGAACGCCGTCTCGAGCCCGCTGCTCGAGCAGTCGGTCGAGGGCGCCACGGGGATCTTGCTGAACATCACCGGCGGCGCCGACCTCGGGCTGTTCGAGGTCAACGAGGCCGCTGAGATCATCCAGGGCGCCGCGGACCAGAACTCGAACATCATCTTCGGCGCGGTCGTCGACGACGCCCTCACCGACTCGGTCCGGGTGACCGTCATCGCCACCGGGTTCGAGCGGCCCAACCGCATGCCGCTGTTCTCCGAGGACTCCACGGGCCGGCGCCGCGAGCCGCGCCGCCGCGACGTGAAGATGGACGACCGGCAGCGGGCCTCGCTCGAGATCTCGGACGACGACATCGACGTGCCGTCGTTTTTGAAGGACTGACCCAGCTCCGCGAGATAGGGGCGGGCGAGACCGCGCTGGCCTTCGAGGCCATGCGCGCGCTACGCACCCACTGCGAGGACGAGGCGGACTTCGTGCGCCGCGTGGACGAGGTGCAGCGGCCCGAGGGCTACCGCATCGTGGGGGCCTTCGAGGACGCCCGCTGCCTCGCCGTGGCGGGCTTCCGAGAGCTGAACAACCTCGCATGGGGGCATGTCGTCTACGTGGACGACCTGTCCACCCATCCCGACGGCAGGCGGCGGGGCATGGGGCGCGCGCTGCTCGAGTGGTGCGCCGAGGAGGCCAAGCGGCTCGGCTGCGCGGCCCTGCACCTCGATTCGGGCGTGGAGGCCAACCGGCTGGACGCGCACCGGCTCTACCTCAACACCGGCATGCGCATCACCAGCTTCCACTTTGCCCGCAGCTTGTGAGCGACTCCGCGGATCGGCTCGCCGTCGTCGCCGAGCGCGAGCTCGAGGCCCTGGTGGCGGTCTCCACGCCCTCCGGCGACGTGGCGGGGGCCGAGGAGGCCGTCGCGCTCTGCACCGCCTTCCTGCCGCCCGAGGCGCAGCCCGAGCGGGTGCCGTGCTCGACCCCCGGCCACGCCCCCGACCTGATCGGGCGCCTGAGCGGGACGGGCTCCAGGCGGCTCGTGCTGGTGGGCCACCTCGACACGGTGGTGGCGCACGACGGCCACCGCCCGCTGGAGCGCGACGGGGACCGCCTGATCGGCTCCGGCACGGTCGACATGAAGGGCGGCGTGGCGCTCGCGCTGGGGCTGATGCGCGAGCTCGCCGGACGCCCGGAGCTCTACGCGGAGGCCGCGATCCTGCTGGTGAACGACGAGGAGTGGCGAACCGTGGCGTTCGGCCACACCGAGCGCTTCCGCGGCTTCGACGCGTGCCTCTGCTTCGAGGCCGGCGAGGTCGACGCCCAGGGCCACGACGCCGTGATCGTGCGGCGCAAGGCGGCCGGCACGCTGCAGGTGCAGGCCCAGGGCCGTCCGGCGCACTCCGGCTCCGCGCCGCACAAGGGCCGCAGCGCCCTGCTGGCGCTGGCCGACGTCGCGCAGCGGGTGGCGGCGCGCAGCGACCCGGCGGGGCCGGACCGGCTGACGGCCGTGCCCACGATCCTGCGCTCCGGTGAGGCCTTCAACGTGGTGCCGCCGCACGGCGAGCTGGTCTGCGACCTGCGCGCCGACAGCCTGGAGGCCTTCCAGCCGGTCCTGGACGCCGTGCCGGACGAGGTCGACGAGGTGGCGATCGAGTCAGCGCTCGTGCGCGCCTGGCCGGGGATGGACACGCGCAGCGCGACCGCCGGCGTGCTCGGCGACGCGGCGGCCAGGCTCGGCCGCCCGCTGGTGGCGTCCGAGCGCGGCGGCGCCAGCGACGCCAGCCACATCGCGACCGCCGTTCCGCTCACGATCGACGGCCTCGGGCCGCGCGGCGGCGGCGCTCACGCCCCGCACGAATGGGTCAGCGCCGAGTCGCTGCGAACCCGCGCCGAGGTGGCGCTGGCGCTGGCCGCCGCCCTCCTCGATGCGTGACGGACGCGGTAGGTAGCCTCTCGGGGCGCTTGGGTCAGGCCGCCGACACACCCCGCCGCACGCCCCTGTACGACCGCCATCAGAGGGCGGGGGCGAAGCTCATTCCGTTCGCGGGCTGGGACATGCCGGTGCAGTACGAAGGCATCCGCGCCGAGCACGTGCAGGTCCGCACCGGAGCGGGCATGTTCGACGTGTCGCACATGGGCGAGATCGAGACCTCTGGACCCGACGCGGAGCGGTTCCTCCAGCGCCTGCTCTCCAACGACGTCACCAAGCTGCCCGAGCACGGCGCCCAGTACTCGGTCCTCTGCCGCCAGGACGGGGGCGTGCTGGACGACCTCTTCACCTATCGCCGCCCGCAGGGCCGCTTCCTCACGGTCACGAACGCCGCCAACCACGAGAAGGACCTCGCCTGGTTTCGCGAGCACGCCGAGGACTTCGACGTCGAGGTCGCGGACGCCCACGCCGGCTGGGCGATGATCGCCGTCCAGGGGCCGCATGCGCGGGCTGCGCTCGCCGGCCTGGCCGAGGGCGAGCTGCCGGCCCGCATGCGCACCGCCGAGCTGAGCGTGGCGGGGGCCGACGCGCTGGTCTGCGGCACCGGCTACACCGGGGAGGACGGTTGCGAGCTGCTCCTGGCGCCGGACGCCGCACCCGCCGTCTGGGACGCACTGCTCGGCGAGGGCGTGCGCCCGGCCGGGCTGGGCGCCCGCTACACGCTGCGGCTGGAGGCCTGCTTCCACCTGTACGGCAACGACCTCTCAGAGGACCGCAATCCGATCGAGGCGGGGCTGGGCTGGTGCTGCAAGCTCGACACCGGCTTCATCGGCGCCGAGGCGCTCGCCGCGGCCGCGCCGGAGCAGATGCTGGTGCCGTTCGCATTCACCGGTCCCGGCATTCCGCGCCAGGACAACCCGGTCATCGCGCCGCACGGCCACGGCGTCGTCACGAGCGGGAGCCTCTCGCCCTGCCTCGAGACCGGCATCGGCATGGCGTACGTGCCGGCGGCCGACGCCGCACCCGGCACGTCCATCGAGGTCGACGTGCGCGGCAAGATGCGCCCCGCCGAAGTGCGGGAGAAACCGCTCGTCGGGCACAGGCGCCCGGCTCGGCCGGGCGCGCAGTGATGGGCTATCGAAAGGAACCAAGTGGCTGAGGCCAGCTATCCGGATGACCTCAAGTACCACGCCGAGCACGACTGGGCGCGGATCGAGGGCGACCAGGCGACGTTCGGGATCACGTGGTACGCCCAGGACGCGCTCGGGGAGGTCGTGTTCTTCGACCCGCCCGAGGTCGGCACGCGCGTCTCGAAGGACCAGGCGTACGCCGAGGTGGAGTCCGTGAAGGCCGTCTCCGACGTGTTCTCGCCGCTGTCGGGCGAGATCGTCGAGGTCAACGAGGCGCTCGCCGATTCACCCGAGAAGATCAACGACGATCCCTATGGAGAGGGCTGGATGGTGAAGGTCCGGCTGACCGACCCGTCCGAGGTGGACTCCCTGCTAGATGTGAAGGCCTACAGGGAACTTCTTTGAGCCGTTACACGTCTGTCACCGATCAGGACCTCGAGGCGATGCTCGGCGCGATCGGCGCCGGCTCGCTCGACGACCTGTTCGCTGACGTCCCGGAGTCGGTCCGCCTCGGGCGCGAGATCGACCTCCCGGCGGGGCAGTCGGAGCAGGAGGTCTACGACTACCTGGCCGGGCTGGCGGCGCGCAACCGGCACGCCGACGACGAGGTCACGTTCCTCGGCGCCGGCATGTACGACCACTACGTGCCGGCGCTGATCGACAACCTGCTGTCGCGGTCGGAGTTCCTTACCCCGTACACGCCCTACCAGCCCGAGATCTCCCAGGGCGGGCTGCAGGTGATGTTCGAGTTCCAGACGGCGATCTCCGAGCTGACCGGGCTGCCGGTCTCGAACGCCTCGGTGTACGAGGGCCCCAGCGCGGTCGCCGCCGCGGGCTACCTGGCCAAGCTGGAGACGCGCCGGACGAGGCTGGTGGCCAGCCGCGGGCTCCACCCGCACTCGCGCGCCGCGCTGCGCACCCACGCGGTCGGATACGGCATGGAGGTCGAGGAGGTGCCGCTCACCGGCGAGGGGGCCACCGACGTCGCGGCACTGGCCGCGGCCGTCGACGACGACACGGCGGCGGTGTTCGTGCAGCAGCCCAACTTCCTCGGCACCGTCGAGGAGCTCGGCGAGCTGGCCGAGGCGGGCAGCCGCACCGGCGCGCTGGTCGTCTGCGCCGCCGACCCGCTGCCGCTGGGGATCCTGCGGCCGCCGGGAGAGCAGGGCGTCGACATCTGCGTGGGCGAGGGCCAGACGCTGGGCAACCGGCTCGACTTCGGGGGCCCCTCGTTCGGCTTCTTCGCCGCCGGCGAGCGCTTCCTGCGCAAGATGCCCGGCCGGATCGCGGGGGAGACACGCGACGTGGACGGCAAGCGCGGCTTCGTGCTGACGCTGCAGACGCGCGAGCAGCACATCCGGCGCGAGAAGGCGACCCACAACATCTGCACCGCCCAGGCGCTCAACGCGCTCGCGGGCGTCGTCTACCTGTCCTGGCTCGGCAGACGCGGGATCGTCGAGCTGGCGGAGCTGATGCTGCGCCGCACGCACTACGCACGCGAGGCGCTCGGGCTGGAGGCGATCAACCCGGGCCCGGTGGTCCGCGAGTTCGCCGTGCGCGTGCCCGACATCGACGGCCTCTTCGAGCGTGCGCGAGCGGAGCGCGTCAACCCGGGCTACCGGCTCGGGCGCGACTACCCCGAGTACGAGGACGGCCTGCTGGTGGCGGTCACCGAACGGCGCACCAGGCAGGACATCGACCGGCTTGCCGCGCTGGCGGGCGCGCGCACCGGGGTGGCGGCGTGACCGAGCTGGACCCGCGCGCGGGGGAGCAGACCGTCACGGTCTTCGAGCGCTCGCGCGCCGGCCGGCGCGCCTTCGTCGCGCCCCGGGCCGACGTGCCCGAGGTGGACGTGTCCGAGCTGCTGCCGGCGTCGCAGCTGCGCGAGCGCCCCGCGGAGCTGCCCGAGATCACCGAGCCCGAGCTGGTGCGCCACTACGTGACGCTGTCGTCGAAGAACTTCCACCTCGACGAGGGCTTCTACCCGCTCGGGTCGTGCACGATGAAGCACAATCCGAAGCTCCACGAACGCGTGGCGGCGCTGCCCGGCCACGCGCGCCTGCACCCGCTGCAGGACCCCGAGTACGCCCAGGGTGCGCTCGAGCTGATGTGGCGCCTCCAGGACGCGCTCGGAGAGATCGCCGGGCTGCCGCACGTGTCGCTCCAGCCGAGCGCCGGCTCGCACGGCGAACTGGCCGGCCTGCTGCTGACGCGCGCCTACCACGAGGAGCGCGGCGAGCACAAGACGAAGGTGCTCACCCCGGACACGGCGCACGGCACCAACCCGGCGACCGTGACGATGGCGGGCTACGAGGTGGTCAAGGTCGGCACCGCGCCCGACGGCGGGGTCGACCTCGACGACCTGCGCGCCAAGGCCACCGACGACGTGGCGTGCCTGATGCTCACCAACCCCAACACGCTCGGGCTGTTCGACCGCAACATCGAGGAGATCGCGCGCATCGTGCACGGAGTCGGCGCGACGCTCTACTACGACGGGGCCAACCTGAACGCGGTGATGGGCATCGCCCGCCCCGGCGACATGGGGTTCGACATCGTGCACTACAACCTGCACAAGACCTTCACGCAGCCGCACGGCGGCGGCGGCCCCGGCGCCGGCCCGATCGCGGTGTCGGACCGGATCGAGCCGTTCCTGCCGAGCCCGCAGGTGATCCGCCGCGGCGGCGACAACGGCGCCGGGCGCTTCGACCTCGACTACGACCGGCCCAAGTCGATCGGCAAGCTGCGCGGGTTCCAGGGCAACTTCGGCGTGTTCGTGCGCTCGTATGCCTACATCCGGTCGCTGGGCGGCGACGGCCTCAAGGACGCCTCCCAGGTGGCGGTCCTGAACGCCAACTACCTCAAGGCGCGCCTCGCCGAGGAGGGCATCGCCGAGTACCTGCCGATCGCCTTCGACCGCACCTGCATGCACGAGTTCGTGCTCTCGGGCACCGGGGCCAAGGAGAAGCTGGGGATCAGGACGGTCGACATCGCCAAGCGGATGCTCGACCACGGCGTGCACCCGCCGACGGTGTACTTCCCGCTGCTGGTGGACGAGGCGCTGATGATCGAGCCGACCGAGACGGAGACCAAGGAGCGGCTCGACCAGTTCGCCGACGTGGTGCGCGCGATCCTGGAGGAGGCCGCCGAGGACCCGGAGATCGCCCAGAACGCGCCCTATACGACGCCCGTGCGCCGGCTGGACGAGGCCGGCGCGGCCAAGCGCCCCGTGGTCCGCTGGCGCCCCGAGGGCGAGTAGCGGCCATGGACGCCGTCCCCGAGGGCACGGTCGCCGGCGAGGACATCACGCCGGCCGAGCTGCGGCTCGCGGTGCGCAACCACGCTCTCCCGCTGGAGGCGCTGCGCTACCCGATCACCCCGCCGGGGCTGCACTACCTGCTGATCCACTACGACATCCCCGCCGTGGATGCGGACGACTTCCGGCTCGAGGTGGGCGGCGCGGTGGAGCGGCCGCTGAGCCTGTCGCTCGACGACCTGAGGCAGCGCGAGCGGGTCGCCATGCCCGTCACGTTCGAGTGCGCCGGCAACGGCCGCGCGCTCCTGGCCCCGCGTCCGCTCAGCCAGCCCTGGCTGACCGAGGCCGTGGGCACCGCGGAGTGGGGCGGCACGCCGCTCGCGCCGCTGCTCGCGGAGGCGGGCGTGCGGCCGGGGGCCGTGGAGGCCGTGTTCGCGGGCCTCGATCGCGGCATCGAGGGCGGCGAGCCGCAGGCGTACGAGCGCTCGCTGTCGGTGGCCGACGCAGAGGGCGCGCTGCTGGCCTGGGAGATGAACGGGTCGCCGCTGCCGCCGCAGCACGGCTTTCCGCTGCGGCTGGTGGTGCCCGGCTGGTACGGCATGACCAACGTCAAGTGGCTGGCGCGCATCACGCTGCTCGAGGAGCCCTTCCAGGGCTACCAGAACGCCGTCGGGTACCGGATGTACGGCGCCGACGGCGAGGCCGGCGAGGCGGTCACCCGGATGCTGCCACGCTCGCTGATGGTGCCGCCCGGGGTGCCCGACTTCATGAGCCGCGAGCGCTATCTCGAGCCCGGCCCGGTCACCCTGATCGGCCGCGCCTGGTCGGGCCACGGCCCGATCGAGCGAGTGGAGGTGTCCACAGATGGCGGGGCCAGCTTCGCCGACGCCGGCCTGGAACAGCCGCTCGGCGCCGCGGCCTGGCGCGGCTGGCGCTTCGACTGGGACGCGGCCGCCGGCGAGCACGAGCTCTGCTCGCGCGCCACCGACGCCGCCGGCAACACCCAGCCGCTCGACCCGGCGTGGAACCTCAAGGGGTACGCGAACAACGCCGTCGAGCGGATTCCGGTGACGGTCGCGCCCTAGACTGCCCGGCCCGTGCGCATCTTCTCCGGCATCCAGCCGACCGGCCGCAAGCACCTCGGCAACTACATAGGGGCGATCCGCGGCTACCTCGAGGGCCAGGAGCGCGCGGACCAGGCGATCTACTGCATCGTCGACCTGCACGCGACCAGCGTCGCCTATGACCCCAAGGCGCTGCCCGGCTACGTGCTCGACACCACGGCGATGCTGATCGCCGCGGGCCTCGACCCCGAGCGCTGCATCCTGTTCCGCCAGTCCGACGTGCGCGAGCACACCGAGCTGACCTGGCTGCTGTGCTCGGTCACCGCCTACGGCGACCTGCAGCGCATGCACCAGTTCAAGGACAAGTCCGAGCGCGAGCAGGAGCTGGTCCGCACCAGCCTGTTCCTCTACCCGGTCCTGCAGGCCGCCGACATCCTGCTTTACCGGACCGACGAGGTGCCGGTGGGCGAGGACCAGCGCCAGCACATCGAGCTCGCACGCGAGATCGCCCGCCGCTTCAACTCCACCTACGGCGACGTGCTGGTCGAGCCGAAGGACGTGATCCCGACGGTCGGGGCGCGCATCATGGACCTCCAGGACCCCGGGTCCAAGATGTCGACCAGCTACGGCACCGAGGCGGGCCTGATCTACATCGACGACGAGGACGCCGACATCCGGCGCAAGCTGAGCCGCGCCGAGACCGACTCGGGCCGCGAGATCGTGCGCGCCGACGACAAGCCCGGCATCTCCAACCTGATCGAGATCCTCGCGGTGACCCGGGGCTCGAGCCCGGAGCAGATCGAGCGCGAGCTCGAGGGGGAGGGGTACGGCACCTTCAAGCAGGCCGTGGCCGACGACGTGGTCGAGCTGCTCGCTCCGGTGCGCGAGCGCTACCGCGAGCTGCGCGCCGACGAGGCGGCCCTCGAGCGCATCCTCGAGCAGGGGGCCGAGCGCGCCCGCGCGATCGCCCAGCCGGTGATGGCTGAGGTGCGCGAAGCAATGGGCATCGGACCGCGCGACGCCGTCGGACCGCGCGGCTAGGCTGTCGCCTCGATGTCGCTAGCCACGCTCGACCTCGACCTCGAGGTCTTCAACGGCCCGTTCGACCTGCTGCTGACGCTGGTTCTGCGTGAGGAGATCGACCTGCTGGAGGTCGACCTCGCCGAGGTCGTGCTCGCGTACGTGGAGCACCTGGAGCGCGCCGGCGAGCTCGACCTCGAGGCCGCGACCGAGTTCCTGGTCCTGATCGCTGCGCTGCTGGAGCTGAAGTCGCGCATGATGCTCCCTCAGGAGGACGAGGAGGGACTCGACCTCGAGCCGCAGGAGGCCGCCGACGAGCTGCTCGCGCGCATGCTCGAATACCACCGCTATCGCTCCGCCGCGCAGCACCTGCGCGAGCGCCTCGAGGCCGAGCACGGCTACCGCTACCGCTCAGCGCCGCTGCCCACGGAGCTGCGCCGCGTGTCGCTCGAGGGGGCGGAGGCTGCCTACGACCCGATGCGGCTCGCGGAGGCGCTCGGCGGCCTGCTGGCGGTGCCCCCGCCGCTCGACTTGCGCCACGTGCGCCGGCCCGCCGTATCGGTCGAGCAGCGCCTGCACCACCTGCGCCAGCTGCTGTCCGGCGGCCGCCGCTTCTCGTTCGACGATGCGGTCAAGGGCAGCGACCGGCTGACCGAGGCCGTCACGCTGTTCGCCCTGCTCGAGCTCTACAAGGCCGGCGAGGCGAAGTGGGAGCAGGAGGTCCCGTTCGGGCCGATCACGGTGGTGCCGAGCGGCCGCGGGGCCGCGGAGGCGGCCTCGTGAACGACCTCGCCCGCACGGTCGAGGCGCTCCTGTTCCTGTCGCCCGAGCCGGTCGCCGTCGACCGCCTCGCGGACGCCTGCGAGGTGTCGGAGGGCGAGATCGTCGAGGCGCTGGCGCGCCTGCGCGAGCACTACGCCGAGGGCTTCCGCGGGGTCGTCCTGCGCGACGTGGCGGGCGGGTTCACCCTCGCCACCGACCCGGTCGCCGAGCGCGCCGCCCGGCGCCTGCTCGCGAAGCCGCGCACGCCGCCGCTCACGCAGGCGCAGGCCGAGTGCCTCGCGATCGTGGCCTACCTGCGGCCGGTCTCGCGCCCGGAGATCGCACGCATCCGCGGCGTGGCGTCGGAGTCCGCGGTCGGCACGCTGCTGGAGCGGGGCCTGATCGAGGAGTCGGGCCGCTCGCGATTCGGGGCGGCGCTCTACCGCACGACGGAGCTCTTCGAGAAGCTGTTCGGCCTGACGGGCCTGGACGCCCTGCCCGACCCCGCCGCCTTCGACCCGTCCCCGGAGGACGAGGGCGAACTGCGCGAGCGGCTGCTGCGGGCGGGCGAGCAGCGGGCGCAGATCACGCCCGGCTGAGCCGCGCGCCGTGCCCGGCTTCAGCCAGCAGCTCGACACGCTCGCGCGCTGGCGCCGGCTCCCGGCGCTGGAGCGCCTCGACCCGCCCGGCACGAGCTTCGCGCTCACCTTCGACGACGGCCCCGACCCCGACGCCACTCCCGCGGTGCTCGACGCGCTCGAGGCCGCGGGGGCCAGGGCGACCTTCTTCATGGTCGGCGAGCAGGTGGCCGAGCATCCCGCCCTGGCCCGCGAGGTGGCCGCCCGCGGGCACGCCGTCGGGCTGCACGGGCACCGGCACGTCGAGCACGACGCCCTGGCGGACCCGCGCGGCGACCTCGACTCCGTGGCGGCGCTGGTGGCGCGCGAGGCCGGCGTGGAGGCGTCGCTCTACCGGCCCCCCTACGGGCGCTTCAGCAACGCCTCGTACGGGCACTGCCTGAAGGCGGCGCTGACTCCGGTCTACTGGTCGGGATGGGGCTGCGACTGGGAGCCGATCCCCGCCGCCCGCATCGCCGACCTCGCCATCCGCGACCTGCGGCCTGGGGCGATCCTGCTGCTGCACGACTCGCCCCGCTACGCCTATCGCGACAGTGCCCTGCCGACTGCCGAGGCGCTGCCCGCGATCCTCGCCGCCGCACGTGAGCGCGGCCTCGAACCGGTCGTCCTCGACCAGTCCTAGCACCATCCCCCAACAGGGGGACGGCTCAAGCCATTTCGGTGTATGGCCGACAACGGAAGTACGACTGCCATGCTAGTAAGGCCCGCCGAAGACCGTTCACCAGCCCGGCCGACGCGCATCGGTCCCGCCGCGTCGAAGCACGGGCTCCGGCGCGTGCCCGGCAAGGCCCTCGCGGGCCTGATCGCTCTCGCTCTCGCGGCGCAGCTGGCCTGGACGCTCGAGCCCTTCGGCGGGGAGCCGGCCAGCTGGCTCTTCACTGACGCCCTCTACCCGCTGGTGCTCGGCCTCGCGGCCGGCTCTTGCTTCGCGCGGGCGGCGCGTGTCCGGCGGGAGCGCCAAGCCTGGATCCTCCTGGGCGCGGGACTGCTGGTGTGGCTCGCCGCGGAGCTCGTGTGGGCGGTGCTCTACGAGGGCATGGCCGAGCCCCCGGTTCCGTCCCTCGCGGACGGCCTCTACCTCGCCTTCTATCCGCTCGCGTTCGCGAGCATCCTGATGCTGGCCCGGGCGCGGATCGGCAGGGTGCACCGCGTGCTGCTCGTCGACGGGCTGCTGGGCGGGCTCGTCGTCGCGACGATCGCCGCCGCGCTGCTGCACCCGGCCGTGATCGAGGGAGCGGCCGGCGATCTCAGCACGCTGCTCACCACGAGCGCCTACCCGATCGGCGACCTCGCGCTCGTCGGCGCCATCCTGAGCGTGGCGGCGCTCACGTCCTGGCGCCCCGGCCGCGCCTGGAGCGTGCTCGGCGCCGGGCTGCTCCTGAACGCCGCGGCCGACGCCGGGTACATCTTCGCCGTCTCGGTCGGCAGCTACAGCGGCGGCACGATCTTCGACTGGCTCTACACCGCGGCGGCGGCCGTGATCGCCGCAGCGGCCTGGCAGCAGCCGCCGACGAGGTCCCACCCGGCGGTGGGGCGCTGGCATCTGCTGGCTCCGCTGGGCTTCGCGAGCGTCGCGCTCGTGGTCCTGGTCGTCGGGCGCTTCGAGCCGGTTCCGGTCGCCGCAGTGGTCCTGGCCGCGCTGACGCTGCTGGTGGCGGTCGGCCGGGCGACCAACACGTACGGCCTGCTGCGCGCGCTGGCCCAGAGCCGGCGCGACGCCCTGACCGACCCGCTGACCGGCCTCGGCAACCGCACTCTGTTCACCGACCGGGCCGCGCACGCGCTAGCCGCGCGGCGCCGCGACGGGGGGACGCTGGCGCTGCTGTTCCTCGACCTCGACGACTTCAAGTCGGTCAACGACTCGCTGGGCCACCCGGCCGGCGACGAGACGCTGCGCGTGCTGGCCCACCGCCTGCAGGAGGCCTGCCGCCAGGACAACTCGGTCGCAAGGCTCGGTGGCGACGAGTTCGGCGTGCTGATCGACAGCCTCGAGTCCGTGGAGGACGCCGTGGCGGCGGCCGAGCGCCTGGGTGCGGCGATCAGCGAGCCCTTCGCGCTCAGGGATCACGACCTGCTGATGGGGGTCAGCATCGGGATCGCCATGGATGACGGCGGCTCGGGCACCGTGGACCTCCTGCTCAAGCGAGCCGACGAGGCGATGTACCGCGCCAAGGCGGAGCAGTCGCTCTACGAGGTCCACGACGGCTCGCCGGGCGCGGCGGGCGTCGACCGGCTGGCCCTCGCCTCCGAGCTGCGCGTGGCGCTCGCGCGGGGCGAGCTGGACCTCTACTTCCAGCCCAAGGTCGCCCTGAGCGACGGTGCGGTCACGTCCGTCGAGGCGCTCGTGCGCTGGCGCCACCCCGAGCGCGGCATCGTGATGCCCGGCGAGTTCCTGGCGGTCGCGGAGCGCAGCGGACAGATGAAGGCGCTGACCAGCCAGGTGCTCGAGCTGGCCCTCTGGTCGGCCTCGCACTGGCGCGCGAGCGGAGGCGAGCTGAGCGTTGCGGTCAACGTCCCGGCCGCGCTGCTGCGCGACTCCTGGCTGCCCCAGCGCGTCGCCGCGCTGCTCGACCAGTTCGGGCTCCCGGGGAGCGCGCTGATGGTGGAGCTGACCGAAGGCGCCCTGGTGAGCGACTACGAACGCGTCGAGACGGTGCTGCACCAGCTGTCGGCGCAGGGAGTCTCGGCTTCCGTGGACGACTTCGGCACGGGCTACTCGTCGCTCGCCCGGCTGAGCCGCCTCCCGATCGCGGAGCTGAAGATCGATCGCGCCTTCGTCTTCGCGATGGGATCCAGCGAAACCGACCTCGCGATCGTGCGCTCCACGATCAACCTCGGGCACGACCTCGGGATGAGGGTGGTGGCCGAGGGCATCGAGGACGCCCAGACCTACCGCGAACTGAGGGCGCTCGGATGCGACGAGGCGCAGGGCTTCTTCATGGGCAAGCCGATGCCCGCCTCCGAGCTCGACCGCTGGATGTGCGCGTGGGAGCGCGAGCGCGTGGAGGTCGTAGGAGCGGCGACCTAGATCGCCTCTGCGATCCTGGCTGGGATGTCGCGGCGATCGTGGCTGCTGCTCGGCCTGCTGTCCGCCTTCTGGGGGGCGTCGTACCTGTTCATCAAGGTCGCACTCGAGGACGACATGTCGGCCCCGGTGATCGTGTTCGTCCGCACCGCGCTCGCCGCGCTCGTGCTGCTGCCGCTGGCCGCCCGCGCCGGAGCGCTGGGCGGCCTGCGCGCCAACGTCGGGCCGATCCTGGTGCTGGCCGTCGTCCAGATGGCGGGCCCGCTGCTGCTGATCGCGCTCGGTGAGCGCGAGATCTCGTCGTCTCTGACCGGCATCCTGGTGGCCACCGCGCCGATCTTCACGTTCCTGCTCGCCTTCGCCCTCGAGGGGGAGGAGCGCGCCAAGGGACTGAGCCTCGCCGGGGTTGCGATCGGCATCGCCGGAGTCTCGACGCTGCTCGGCGTCGATGCGGGCGGCGGGACCGCCGCGCTCGTCGGCGGCCTGCTGGTCGTGCTCGCCAGCTTCGGCTACGGCGTCGCGGGCTGGATCGTCAAGCGCCGGGTGGCGGGCGTGCAGCCCGTGGCGATGGTCGGAGCGACGACGGCCACGGCCGCGGTGCTGATGGCGCCGATCGCGGCGCTCACCTGGCCGTCGCACGCGCCGAACCTGGAGGCGGCCGGCTCGCTGATCGCCCTCGGCGTGCTCTGCACCGGGTTCGCCTTCGTGATCTTCTACTCGCTCGTGGCGAGCGACGGCCCCGCCAAGGCCTCGCTCGTGGGCTACATCGCGCCCGGCTTCAGCATCGCCTACGGCATCACGCTGCTCGACGAGCGCTTCACGGCCGCCACGGCAGCCGGCCTCGTGCTGATCCTGGCCGGCTCCTGGCTGGCCGCCGAGGGCCGCATGCCGTGGACGCCGCGCTCAGCGGACGGCGGCGAGCTGGCCGCAGGCGGCGGCGATGTCGCGCCCGCGGGTGAGCCGAACGGTGGTGCGGATCCCGCGCTGCTCGAGGACGGCTCGAAACGCGGCAATCGCATCCCTGCCTGAGCCCCGGAAGCCGGCCTCGGTCGGGTTGTACGGGATCAGGTTGACCTTGAACGCCTTGCGGGGGTCGAGCGCCGCGGCCAGCTCCAGGGCCTGCTCGTGGCGGTCGTTGACGCCCTCGAGCATCAGGTACTCGACGAACACCTCGCGCTTGCGCGCCGCGTGCCAGCGCAGGCAGGCGGCCAGCACGTCGCGCAGCGGGTAGCGCTCGTTCACCGGCATCAGCTCGGAGCGCAGCGCTTCGTCGGCGGCGTGCAGCGACAGCGCCAGCCGCACCGGCGGCCCCTCGCGCGCCATGCGATCGATCCCCGGGATCCAGCCCACCGTCGAGATGCCCGTGTTCGAGGTCGCGATACCCAGCTCCGGGAGCCGCTCGCAGGCGGCGAAGACGCTGTCGAGGTTCATCAGCGGCTCGCCCATGCCCATGAAGACCACGTGGTTGACGGCTTCCTGGCGCCGGAAGTGCAGCGCCTGGTCGAGGATCTCCGACGCGGTGAGGTTGCGGCCGAACTTCATCCGCCCGGTTGCGCAGAACGTGCAGGTCAGCGGGCAGCCGGACTGGCTGGACAGGCACAGGGAGCGGCGTCCGTCGCGGTAGCGCATCAGCACGGTCTCCACCGGCCGGCCGTCGGCGGTCTCGAACAGGGCCTTGGCCGTGCCGTCGCGGGCGAGCGCCTCGTGCACCGGCTTGAGAGAGGAGAAGGGCACCTCGTCCGCGAGCGCGGCGCGCAGGTCTACCGGCAGGTTGCTCATCTGGTCGTACGAGCCCGCGCCGCGCGCCGCCCACTCCCACACCTGGCGGGCGCGGAAGTTGGGCTCGCCGCGGGCGGCGAGCCGGTCGTCCAGGAGCTGGAGGTCCACGGTACGCAGTGAGCCTAAAGGTCCGCCGGTCGGCGGCCGAACGTCTTAACTGCGATGCCAGATCTCTCGCGTGACGTCGTGCCAGTGTCCGACCGTCCGCTCGATGCAGTGCTGGATGCGGCGGCCACGCTGATGGCGGTGGTCACCGCGGAGGGCGAGCTCGCCCACTGCAACCGCGCCTGGGAGCGGCTCTCCGGCCGGGCCGCCGGCAACTGGCTCGACTCGATCCCCGAGCGCGAGCACTTCGCCGCACGCGAGGCGCTGTCGCGCGTGGCCCACGGCGAGTCGCCGGTGGAGGTGGACCTGAACCTGCTGTGCGCGGGCGACGGCGAGCCGCGCCCGATCGCCTGGACCAACACGGCGGTGAGGGCGCCCGACGGCGAGATCACCCACATCGTGGCGAGCGGGATCGACAAGGCCGAGCGCGAGCGGATCGACGCGCAGCTGCGCGACCTGGTTGGCCACGACCCCCTCACCGGGCTGATCACCCGGCAGCGCTTCGAAAAGGAGCTCGAGCGCCACGTGGCGACCGGCCGCCGCTACGGCATGACCGGGGCGCTGATCCTGCTGGACCTCGACGGGTTCAAGGCGATCAACGAGCGGCACGGTCACCGCGCGGGGGACGGGGTGCTGATCGGGGTAGCCGGGGCGCTCACCAACCGCCTGCGCGAGACCGATCTGCTGGCCCGCATGGGCGGCGACCAGTTCGCGGTGCTGCTTCCGCGCGCCAAGCCCCCGGAGGCCGAGCGCGTCTGCCAGGCGCTCGAGGAGGCGATCCCCAACGAGGTGCGCGCCCCCGGCGGCGGGCGCATCGAGGCGAGCGTGGGCTTCGCACCGTTCACCGACACGATGACGTCGGTCGAGGAAGCGCTGCTGGCCGCCGACGCTGCCATGTACGCGGTCAAGGCGGGGAACCCCCGCCACTTCCGCCTCCTGCGCCCGATCGACTGAGCCGCCGGCAGCCTGCGAGGCTGCATGGCGTGCGACTCGCCAAGTTCCTCGCCCACGCAGGGGTTGCCTCGCGCCGCGCCGCCGAGGTCCTGATCGCCCACGGGCGCGTGAGCGTGGACGGGGAGGTGGTCACCGACCCGGCGCGCGACGTGGACGAGTCGAGCGGCGTGGCGGTCGACGGCGGTCGGGTGGCGCCCGAGCCGCGCGAGGTGCACGCGCTCAACAAGCCGGCCGGCGTCGTCTCGACCGCGCGCGACACGCATGGCCGCCCCACGGTGGTGGACCTGGTGCGCTCGCGCCGGCGCCTCTACCCGGTCGGCCGGCTCGACGCGGACTCGACCGGTCTGATCCTGCTGACCAACGACGGCGAGCTGGCCGACCTGCTGACCCACCCGCGCTACGGCGTGGACAAGGTCTACCGGGCCAGGGTCAACCCCCCGCGGGTGTCGCCGCGCGCCCTAGCGGCACTGCGCGACGGCGTGGTGCTGGACGACGGGCCCACCGCCCCGGCCCGCGCCCGCCAGGTGGCTCCCGGCGTGGTCGAGGTCGTGCTGCGCGAGGGGCGAAAGCGCCAGGTCCGGCGCATGCTGGAGGCGGTTGGGCACCGCGTGATCGAGCTGGAGCGGGTCGCCTTCGGGCCGCTCGGCCTGCGCGGCCTGGAGCGCGGCAAGAGCCGCCGACTCAAGGACGCCGAGGTGGAGCGGCTGCGGCGGTCGGCCGCCAAGCCAGCCGGCGGGCGAGCCCGGTCGCCAAAGCGGGCTCCCTGACACAATCCCGCGCCGTGAAGCTGCGAGCGCTCAGGGGCGCCATCACCGTGGAAGAGAACGAGGCCGGAGCGATCCTGTCGGCGACCGAGGAGCTCCTGCGCGAGGTAATCGACCGCAACGGGCTCTCCCCGGACGACATGGTCAGCTGCATCTTCACCTGCACGGAGGACCTGAACGCGGAGTTCCCGGCGGTGGCCGCCCGCAACCTCGGGCTCAGCCGCGTGCCGCTGCTGTGCGTCCGCGAGGTTGACGTCCCGGGCGCGCTGCCGCGGGTGATCCGCATGATGCTCCACTGCTATCAGGACCCGGAGGCCGAGGTCCGCCACGTCTACCTGCGCGACGCGGTGGCGCTGCGGCGCGACCTGGAGGGGGCCCAGTGACGGGAATCGAGTTCAACCGCCGCCTCGAGGACATCCCGGTCTACCCGGCGGCGTCGACCTACGCGTTCGACGGCGAGCTGGTCAAGCTCGCCTCCAACGAGACGCCGTTCGCTCCGCACCCGCAGGTGCTCGAGGCGGTCGAGGCGCAGCTGCGCACGCTCAACCGCTACCCCGACCCGGAGAAGAGCCAGCTGCGCCGGCGCATCTCCGAGCGCACGGGGGTGCCGATCGGCCAGATCGCGGTCGGCAACGGCTCCTGCGAGATCCTGCTGGCGGCCGCCGACGCGATGCTCGAGCCGGGGGCGGAGCTGATCTACGCCTGGCCCTCGTTCTCCATGTACCCGCAGCTCGCCGCCATGTCGGGCGCCCGCGGCGTGACCGTGGCGCTGACCGAGGCGGGCGAGCACGACCTCGAGGCCATGGCCCGCGAGGTGACCGCCGCCACGCGGCTGATGCTCGTCTGCAACCCGAACAACCCCAGCGCCACCGCGTTCGCGCCCGCGGTGATCGACGCATGGCTGAGCGAGGTGCCGCGCCACGTCGCGGTGGTGCTCGACGAGGCCTACGTCGAGTTCTCGGCGCTCCAGGACCCGGACGACTCGCTCGAACTGCTCGGGCGCCACCCGAACCTGGTGCTGCTGCGCACCTTCTCGAAGGTGTACGGACTCTGCGGGCTGCGCGCCGGTTACGCGCTCGGCCCCGAGTCGTTCCGCCTGGCCGTCGACCGCGTGCGCCAGCCCTTCTCGGTCAACGCGCTGGCGCAGGCCGCCGCGGCCGAGGCGATCGGGCACCAAGACGAGGTCGAGCGGCGCGTGGAGCGGAACGCGGTCGAGCGGCTGCACGTGGAATCCGAGCTGGCGCGGCGCGGCCTGGACACGACCGACAGCCAGGCCAACTTCTCGTGGGTGCTGCTGGGCGGACGCGACGAGGAGGCCATCGTCGACGGGCTCGCGCGCCAGGGCGTGATCGTGCGCGCCGGGGCGGCGCTCGGGGAGCCGGGCCGGCTGCGTGTCACCTACGGCACGCGTGCCGAGAACGACCGCTTCCTGGCGGCGCTCGACGGGCTGCTCTAGCCGCGCAGAGCTAAAGGCGGCGCCCACCCGGCCGAAGCAAGTGACATGAGCCAGCCCGCGCCCGGCGGTTGCACGGCGTGACGAGTCCGTGCTACAAGTGGTCGGGATGCACCGGCACGCTCAGCCGTCCTTCGCGAGCCGCGCCCCCAGGGGCGTCGGTCGGCGTGCGTACTGGTATTGGCGATTTACTTAGGCGTCCGGCCCGGCGGCTGACCACACCCAGCCGCTTTCCCATTTCGGAGACGCCCGCCGGACGCCGCTTCGAGCACCACCGCATTCAACGGACTCGAGACGTCTGAAAGGCTTGACACACACCATGAACCCCACGCGCCACCTCCAACAGGTTCGGGACCTGCGCATCGAGCGCACCGTGCCTCTGGCCACGCCGGCGCAGCTGTTCGAGGAGCTCCCGCTCATCGACGAGCAGGCGGAGGTCGTGCTGCGCGGCCGCGCCGAGATCGGCGCCGTCCTCGACCAGGCCGACGACCGGCTGCTCGTGGTGGTCGGGCCGTGCAGCGTGCACGACACCGAAGCGGCGCGCGAGTACGCGCGGCTCCTGGCGGCGCGCGCTGCCGCGCTGCGCGACGACCTCTGCATCGCGATGCGCGTCTACTTCGAGAAGCCGCGCACGACCACGGGGTGGAAGGGCATGATCACCGATCCCCACCTCGACGGCTCCGGGGACGTGAACACCGGCGTGCGGATGGCGCGCGGGCTGCTGCTGGACGTGCTCGGCGACGGCCTCCCGGTCGGCGTCGAGTGGCTCGACCCGATCACGCCGCAGTACATCTCCGACCTTGTGGCGTGGGGCGCGATCGGCGCCCGCACCACGGAGAGCCAGACGCACCGCCAGCTCGGCTCCGGCCTCTCGATGCCGGTCGGCTTCAAGAACCGCACGGACGGCAACGTCCAGGTGGCGGTCGACGCCGTGCGCGCCGCGGCGGTCCCGCACGCCTTCGCGGGCGTCGACGTGAGCGGGCGGCCGGCGATCCTGCACACGCGCGGCAACCCCGACTGCCACATCATCCTGCGCGGCGGCCGGGACGCCCCGAACTACCCGGCGGCGGACGTCGAGGCCGCCCTCGCCAAGCTGCGGTCGGCCAGCCTGCCGGAGCGGCTGGTGATCGACGCCTCGCACGACAACAGCAGCAAGGACCACGAGCGCCAGCCCGCCGTGGCCACCGACGTCGCCGAGCAGGTGGCCGCGGGCAACACCGCGATCGTCGGCCTGATGCTGGAGTCCTTCCTGGTCGCCGGAAGCCAGAAGCTCGGGGACGGCAAGGGGCTGCGCTACGGCCAGTCGATCACCGACGCCTGCATGGACTGGGACACCACCTCAGAGGTGCTCGAGCAGCTGGCCCGGGCAGTGCAGGCGCGGCGGATCTCCAGGGGATGAGGATCGCGGTCCTCGGTGTCGGCCTGATCGGGGGATCGATCGGGCTCGCCGCCCGCGAGCACATCGAGGACGCGGAGGTTGTGGGCTTCGGCCGCGATCCCGGCCGGCTGCGCACCGCCGTGGAGCTGGGCGCGATCGACCGCGCCGCCGACTCGCTCGCCGACGCCCTGGACGGAGCCGCGATGTGCTTCGCCTGCGCGCCCGTGGGCGTGCTGCCGGCACAGGTGAGCGACGCGCTCGCGGTGGCCGGCAGCGACTGCCTCGTCACGGACGTGGGGTCCACCAAGCAGGGCCTGCTCGCCGGAATCGACGACCCGCGCTTCGTGGGCGGGCACCCGATCGCCGGCGCCGAGACGGCCGGAGTGGAGCACGCCCGCGCCGACCTGTTCCAGGGCGCGGTCTGGTACCTGACCCCGCTCCCGAACTCCGAGGGGCTGCTCTACGAGCGGCTGCACCGCTTCGTGGTCGACGTCGGGGCGCGCCCGGTGGCCGTCGACCCCGCCACGCACGACCGGCTGGTCGCGGTCTTCAGCCACCTGCCGCACGTGCTCGCCAACGTGCTGGCCTCCCAGGCCGCGGCGCGGCTGCTCGACCACGGCGAGGCGCTGCGCCAGGTCGGCCCGAGCTTCCGCGACATGACTCGCGTGGCGGGCGCCAACACCGCGATGTGGGCCGACATCTACCGCGCCAACCGCGGGGCGATCGTGGAGGAGATCAGCGCATTCCGGCAGGAGCTGGAGCGTGTGGAGGAGCTGTTGCGATCCGGCGAGGTGGCCGACTGGAACGACCGCGCCCGCGAGGATCGCCGCGTTCTGCTGGAGGCCGACGTGGCGGGCGGACCGGTTCACGAGCTGCGCATGACGGTTCCGAACCGCCCCGGTATCGTCGCTCAGGTGGCGCTCGAGCTGGGCAAGGCCGGAGTGAACATCGTCGACATGGCGCTTGCGCCGGCAGCCGACATGCGCTCCGGCGCGATGACGCTCTGGATCGCCAGCGACGACCAGGCGGAGCGCGCCAGGGCGCTGATCGGCGAGCTCGGCTTTCCCGTCGCCGAGCTATGACCCGCTTCGAACCCGCCGGCCCGCTGCGCGGCGATTACCTGCCGCCTGCCGACAAGTCGATCTCGCACCGCGCGGCGCTGTTCGGCGCGATGGCGGACGAGCCGGTCGCGATCGTCAACTACCTCGACTCCCAGGACACCCGCTCGACGCTCGATGCCCTGCTCAAGCTCGGCGCCGCCGTCGAGGAGGACGGCCCCGGCCGCGTGCTGATCCGCGGCGTGGGCCTGCACGCTCCGCTCGAGGCGACCGGCGGCCTGCTCGACGTCGGCAACTCGGGGACGCTGATGCGGCTGCTGCCGGGCTGGCTCGCGGGCCAGCCGGGCGGCGCCTGGACGCTCGACGGCGACGAGTCGATCCGGCAGCGCCCCGTTGACCGGATCGTCGAGCCGCTGAAGGCCATGGGCGCCGAGCTGGAAACGCGCGAGGGCCGCTTCCCGCCGTTCACCGTGCGCGGGGCCCAGCTCACCGGCATCACCTACGACATGCCGGTCCCGAGCGCCCAGGTCAAGTCGTGCGTCCTGATCGCCGGCATGCTCGCCGAGGGCTCGACCACCGTCATCGAGGCCCAGCAGAGCCGCGACCACACCGAGCGCCTGCTGCGGCGCGCCCGCGCCCCCTTCGAGCGCGACGGGCTGCGCTACACCGTCTCGGCGGTCGACGAGCTGGAGCTGGAGGAGATCGTGGTCCCGGCCGACCCGTCGTCCGCCGCCTTCATCGTCGCGGCGGCGATGCTCGTGCCCGGCTCGCGCGTGGTCGTGAAGGACGTCGGCCTCAACTGGACGCGCACCGGCTTCTTCCGGATCGCCCAGCGCATGGGCGCGGTCATCTTGGGGGACCTGGAGGAGCAGGGCGCCGAGTCGGACGCCGAGCCGGTCGGGGAGCTCGACGTCGCCTCCAGCACGCTCGAGGGCACGGTCGTGGAGGGCGACGAGGTGCCGCTGGCGATCGACGAGCTCACGCTGGTCGCGCTCCTGGGCGCCGTCGCCGAGGGCGATACCGTCGTGCGCGGCGCCGAGGAGCTGCGCTTCAAGGAGTCCGACCGGATCGCCGCCGTGGTGGATGGGCTGCGCGGCCTGGGCGCCGACATCGAGGAGACGGAGGACGGCTTCGTGGTGCGCGGCGACGGCTCGCCGCTGCGCGGCGGGACGATCGACTCGCTGGGCGACCACCGGCTTGCGATGCTGGGCGCGGTCGCGGGGCTCGCGTCGCGGGAGGGCGTCGAGGTGCTCAACATGGAGGCCGCGGCCGTCTCCTACCCGGGCTTCGAGCAGGATCTGGCCGCTCTGCTGGGCCGCCGCGACGACTAGCCTCACAGCCATGGTCGTCGCGATCGACGGGCCGGCGGGGGCCGGCAAGAGCAGCGTGGCGCGCGGATTGGCGCGCGCGCTCGGCTACACGTACCTGGACTCGGGCGCGATGTACCGCGCGGTCGGCCTGCTCACCCAGCGCGGAGGCGGCCCCGCGTCGGAGTACGCGCGGGGGCTCGACATCCAGGTCGGTGACCGCGTGCTGGTCAACGGCGAGGACGTGACCGAGGCGATTCGCGCGCCCGAGATCTCGGAGGCCGCCTCGCGGGTCGCGACGAACGACAAGGTGCGCGCCGCGCTGGTGGACAAGCAGCGCGAGCTGCTCGCCGAGGGCGACTGGGTGGTGGAGGGCCGCGACATCGGCACGGTGGTCGTGCCCGATGCCCCCGTGAAGATCTTCCTCACGGCCAGCGCGGAGGAGCGCGCGCGCCGCCGCGCGGCCGAGCTGGGCGCCGAGATCGACTCCGTCATGCGAGACCAGGCGCTGCGCGACGCGCAGGACGAGACGCGCGAGCACTCGCCGCTTCAGATGGCCCCCGGCGCGGTGGCGCTGGACACCACCGGCCTCACCCTCGACGAGGTGGTCGAACGGATCGCCGCGCTCGTCTACGAGAGCCGATGAAGCGCTCCAAGGTCGCGATCGTCGGCTACCCCAACGTGGGCAAGTCGACGCTCGTGAACCGGCTCTCCGGGACGCGCGAGACGGTCGTCCACGAGCAGGCGGGCGTCACGCGCGACCGCAAGGAGGTCGACGCCGACTGGAACGGCCTCGGCTTCACGCTCGTCGACACCGGCGGGGTGGACATCGCAGGCGAGCACGAGCTGGCCGACGAGATCCGCCAGCAGGCGATGGCCGCCCTCGCGGACGCCGAGCTGGCCGTCCTGGTGGTGGACGCACGCGCCGGGCTGCGCCCCGGGGACGCCGAGCTGGCGAGCGAGCTGCGCGGCGGCGCGGTGCCGACGATCGTGGTCGCCAACAAGGTCGACGAGGGCACCCAGCAGGGTCTCGCGGCGGAGTTCTACGCGCTCGGCCTCGGCGAGCCGATGCCGGTCTCGGCCACCCAGGGGCTCGGGACCGGCGACCTCCTCGACGTGATCGTCGAGCACCTGCCTGATGGCGAGGGGGAAGAGCCGCTGGACACGCGGCTGGCCCTGATCGGCCGCCCGAACGTCGGCAAGTCGTCGCTGCTCAACCGGCTGCTGGGGGAGGAGCGGGTGATCGTCGACTCGGTGGCGGGCACCACGCGCGACTCGATCGACACGCGCATCGAGATCGAGGGGCGCGAGGTGGTCCTCGTCGACACCGCCGGACTGCGCCGCCGCACCAAGGTCGCCGGCTCGATCGACTACTACGCCCAGCTGCGCTCGGAGCAGGCCGCCGACCGCGCCCAGGTGGCGATCGTGGTCTGCGACGCCAGCGAGGGCGTCACCAGCGAGGACTTCCGCATCGCCGAGATGGCGATGAAGAACAAGTGCGCGACGGTGCTCGCGCTCAACAAGTGGGATGTGACCGACACCGACCTTGAAGACGCCAAGGCGCGCGTGGCGAAGAAGCTGCGCCAGCGGCCGCAGGTGATGGCCGTGTCCGCGAAGAGCGGGCGCGGGCTCAAGCGGCTGATGGCGGAGGCCGTCTCGCTGGCGGACCGCTCCACGCAGTGGATCCCCACGCCCGAGCTGAACCGCTTCCTCGGCGACCTCCAGAACCTGCGCGAGCCGCCCGCGGTGCGCGGCAAGCGGCTGCGCATGTACTACATGGCCCAGTACGAGACCAACCCGCCGCGCTTCGCCATCCAGGTCAACAACCGCGGCCAGGTCACGCGCGACTACGCCTACTTCCTGGAGAACCGCCTGCGCGACCGCTACGGCCTGCAGGGCGTGCCGCTGGTGATCGACTTCAAGACGAGCCGCGGGCGCGGCGAGTAGCGATCGCGACCCCGGCGGTCGCGACCACCATCCCGATCCACGCCAGGCCGGGCAGGGACTCCCCGAGGACGGCCCATGCGATCAGGGCGGCTAGCGGCGGGACGAGGAAGAACAGCGCCGACACCCGCGAGGCTTCGCCGCGCCGGACCATCATCAGCAGCAGGGTGATCGCGACGAGCGAGTTGGCCAGCACCAGGTAGGCGAGCGAGATGGCGAGGTCGGCCGTCCACTCGACGCGGAAGCCCTCCAGGGCCAGCGCCGCCGGCAGCGTGAGGGCGAGCGCCACCGCTATCTGCACGGCGTTCGCCGTGACGGGGTGGTGCTCCCTCCCGAAGCGCGTCTCGTAGAGGGTCCCGGCGGTGATGGCGCCCAGCGCGCCGGCGGCGCAGGCCAGCCCGGCCGCGGACAGGCCGCCGACCGCCGAGCGGGAGGCGATCACCAGGGCGGCGCCAACCAGGCCGAGCATGAGGCCGGCCCAGCGCAGCCACGTCACCCGCTCGCCCGCGATGCGCGGCGCCAGCAGCGCGACGAGCACCGGCTGCAAGGACACGATCAGGGCGATCGTGCCGGTGGAGCTCTCCAGGTCGAGTGCCAGGTAGAGCAGCGAGAAGTACAGCGCCTGGAGCAGAACCCCGACGGCCACGAGGTCGAGCCAGTCGCGGCGGCGCGTGGGCAGCGGCGGGCGCATCACGAGCAGCGCCACAACCAGCAGCGCCATGACGATCGCGTAGCGCAGCGCGAGGAAGGTGATCGGCTCGGAGTCGGGCAGCCCGAGCGCGACGAACGAGAACCCGGCCGACCACAGCGCGACGAACACGAAGGGCGCGAGGCGCTCCGCGGGGCCCCGCGGCTGGGCTGGGTTGACGGTGGGGCGCGGGCGGGCAGACAATGGGGGCGGCATCGTGCCATGAACAGCGTGCTCACACAGCAGCCCGGCACCGGCGTCGCCCCGCCGCTGCGACCCAGCTTCTGGCGGGTCGCCTGGGCGACGTTCGTGGGCTAGATCGCGACTGCGTGGTTCGTCCGCGATCAGCTGCGAGCCCGAGCGGTTGGGAGGGGCCGCGTCTGTGCGGCCCGCATCGCTCGGCTCGACGCCGTCTGGATCCGCTACTCCGTGCTTGGCATGCGCCACGAGCAGCGCATCGAGCTGGAGCAGCCTCCGGGCGTCCGCTGTCCCTGAGCCGCGCAATTCCGTTCCATCTGTACCCTTCCCGGCTCCTATGACGACGCAGCCGCTCTCAGACAAC
>JAXDII010000024.1:0-20973 GCA_034664085.1 Thermoleophilaceae bacterium | reverse complement strand
CCGACCAGGAGCCACCGTGGTGCGGTGGGCGCCGCGCCGGCGGCGACGACCCCCATCAGCGCCGCCCGGAGGGCCGCCCGGCCGCTCGGGGAGGAGACCAGTGGCATGGCGTGGAGTCGCGCGCAAGGTCCGCGCTACAGGGACGACGGAGACGATTCCTTCTCGCCATGACGTACCCGCAACACGCGGTCGACTCCCCGGACCGGTCTTCGGCCGAGCGTCTGCCGGCCCGCAGACGGGCCAAGCAGCACGCGGCCGTTCCACCTCTACGCGGCCGTGGCCGCGCCCGTGCCGGACACCGCCTCCACGCCCGTCGCCACCGCGATCGCCTCCGCCGTGATGCCGACCAGCCGCCGCAGCTCGTCCTCGCTGATCGCCAGCGGCGGCATCAGCACGATCACGTCGCCCAGGGGCCGCACGATCGCGCCGCGCTCACGGGCGGCCAGCGTCACTTCGTGCCCCATGCGCGCCTCGAGCGGGAACTCGATCAGCTCGATCCCGACCATCGTCCCGAGGCGCCGGATCTCGGAGACCGACGCCAGCGGCGCCACGTGCTCCTCGAGCAGCTCGCCCAGGAGCTCCAGCCTCGGCGCCAGGCTTTCGAGCGTCCGCTCGTGCTCGAACACCTCGAGCGTCGCGATCGCCGCCGCGCAGGCCAGTGGGTTGCCGGTGTAGGTGTGGCCGTGGAAGAACGTCTTGAACTCCTGGAACTCGCCCAGGAACCCCTCGTAGACCCGCTCGGTGGCCAGGGTCGCGGCCAGCGGCAGATATCCGCCGGTCAGCCCCTTGGCCACGCTCATGAGGTCGGGCACGACGCCCTCCTGCTCGCAGGCGAACATCGTGCCGGTGCGTCCGAAGCCGGTCGCGACCTCGTCGCAGATCATCAGCACGTCGTACGTGTCGCACAGCTCGCGCACCGCCCGCAGGTAGCCGGCGGGATGCATCAGCATCCCCGCCGCGCCCTGCACCAGCGGCTCCATGATCAGCGCGGCGATCTCTCCGCCGTGCTCGGCGAGGATCCGCTCCAGCCCCTCGACGTCGCCGGCCTTCGTGCGCAGGCCGTCGAACAGCATGGGGCGGAAGAGCGTGTGGAACAGGTCGATGCCGCCGACCGACACCGAGCCGATCGTGTCGCCGTGATAGCCCATCCGCAGCGAGATGAACTTGGTGCGCTGCTCGTCGCGCTGGCGCCAGTACTGGAAGGCCATCTTGAGCGCGATCTCGGTAGCTGTGGAGCCGGAGTCCGAATAGAACACGCGCGTCAGCCCCGAAGGCGCGAGTTCGACCAGCCGCTGCGCCAGCTCGATCGCCGGGCGGTGGCTGAGGCCGAGCATGGTCGAGTGGGCCATGCGGTCGAGCTGCTCGTGCACGGCGGCGTCGATCCGCGGGTGCCCGTGGCCGTGCACGTTGCACCAGAGCGACGACACGCCGTCGATGTAGCGCCGCCCCTCCACGTCGATCAGGTCGGTGCCCTCCGCGCGATCCACGATCACCAGCTCCTCGTCCATCCAGCCCTGCTGCTGGGTGAACGGATGCCACAGGTGGGCGCGGTCGGCGGCGGCGAGGTCCATGCGGCGAACGTATCCATCGGGCCGGATAGGATCGCGCCATGGGGAGAGGACTCGCGGCCATCGGGCTGCTCGCTGCACTGACCATCCCGACGGCCGCCCAGGCGCAGGGGGCCAAGCCCTCGAAGCGCTGCGACTTCACCGACGCCGCGGTCTGCCTGTTCCCGTGGCCGAACGACTTCTTCACGAAGTCCGACAAGGCCACGCCGACCGGCAAGCGCCTCGCGCTGAAGCGCGCCTCGATGCCGCGCAACAAGGACGGCAAGCCGATCGACCCGGCCGACATCAACCGGGCGGACGGCTTCAGCCCCGGCTCGATGCTGATCACCAAGGTCCGAGGTCTCGACACGCTCCAGGCCGCCCGCCGCACCGGCCTGCCGCCGATCGGGGACCTGAGCCGCAGCCTCGCCAAGCGCTCGCCAGTCGTGGTGATCAACGCGCGCACCGGCAAGCGCCACCTGGTGTGGGCCGAGATCGACTCCAACCCGCGCCGCCCGAGCGACCGCGTCCTGATCATCCGGCCGGGCAAGAACTTCACGGAGGGCGAGCGCTACATCGTCGCGCTGCGCAACCTCCGCAACGCGGGCGGCCGGAAGCTCGACGCGGGCGCGCGCTTTCGCCTGTACCGCGACGGCATCGTCACGCGCAAGCGGCTGATCGAGCGCCGCCGCGCGCACTTCGAGTCGCTCTTCAGGACGCTGAAGAAGGCGGGGATCCCGCGCAAGAGCCTCTACCTGGCGTGGGACTTCACCGTCGCCAGCCGCCAGAGCATCGCCGGGCGGGCGCTCCACATCCGCGACCAGGCCTTCCGGGGGCTCGGCGACACCAACCTGCGCGACCTGGAGGTGCAGGGCAGCTCGCCGCCCTTCACGGTCGACCTGGTGAGGGATCTCACGCCGGCCGAGGACCCGCTGATCGCCCGCCGCATCGAGGGCACGATCACCGCCCCCTGCTTCATCACGAACGGCTGCCAGCCGGGCGGCCGCTTCCGGCTCGATCGGCGCGGCCTGCCGCGCCAGCTGGGAACCACGCAGTTCAAGTACTACTGCAACGTCCCGCGCGCGGCGCTCGACCCCGCCGCCCCGCCGAAGGCGCGCCCCTCGCTCTACGGCCACGGCCTGCTCGGCAACCCGTCCGAGTTCGACGCGAGCAACGTCAAGGCGATGTCGAACGAGCACAACTTCGTGTTCTGCGCCACCGCCTGGGCCGGCTTCGCCGCGGAGGACGTGCCGAACATCGTCAGCGTCCTGAGCGACCTCTCGCGCTTCACCACCGTGGCGGACCGCATCCAGCAGGGCTTCGTCCAGCAGCTGTTCCTGGGCAGGGCGCTGATCCATCCGCAGGGACTGAGCTCCAACGCGGCCTTCCAGAAGAACGGCCAGAGCGTGATCGACACGCAGCGCCTGTTCTTCGACGGCAACTCGCAGGGCGGCATCATGGGCGGCGCGCTGACCGCGCTGGCGCCCGACTTCGACCGCGCGGTGCTCGGCGTGCCCGGGATGAACTACTCCACGCTCCTGCAGCGCAGCGTTGACTTCGACTCCTACTCGCCGATCCTCTACGGCGGCTATCCCAACCAGCTCGAGCGCCAGCTCTGGCTCAGTCAGATCCAGCTGCTCTGGGACCGCGGTGAGTCGAACGGCTACGCGCAGCACATCACCTCGAAGCCGCTGCCGAACACCCCCAAGCACACGGTGCTGATGCACGTGGCGTTCGGCGACCACCAAGTGGCCGACTTCACCACGTCGATCATGGCCCGCACGTTCGGGGCCCGCATCCGGCAGCCTGCGCTCGACTCCGGCCGCTCGCCGTTCGCCAACCCGTTCTTCGGCATCGGGCGGATCGCGTCGTTCCCGTTCGCGGGCTCCGCGGTCGTGTGGTGGGACACCGGGACGCCGCGCCAGGTCGGGGCGGAGACCCTTGGCACGGACCCGCCGCCGCTCACCAACGTCCCGAACCGGGCGGGCGACGACCCGCACAGTGCGCCGCGCAGCAGCGTCGACGCGCGCGTGCAGAAGTCGGAGTTCCTCAAGGTCGGCGGGTCGGTGATCGACGTCTGCGCGGCGAGGCCGTGCTACGCGGATGGCTGGACCGGCGCTCCGTGAGCGCCCAGGCACCTAGCTAATCTGCGGGGCCGATGCCGCCCCTGCCCCTGCTGGTCTTCGTTGTAGGAACGGGCTCGCTCGGCGCGGAGATCGCGGCTGTGCGCCTGCTCGCGCCCTACTTCGGCGCCTCCACCATCGTCTGGGCCAACACGATCGGGATCGTGCTGGTCGCGCTCTCGATCGGCTACTGGCTCGGCGGGCGGCTGGCCGACCGCCACCCCAACATGCGCGGCCTATGCCTGCTCGCGCTGACCGCGGCCGGACTGCTCGCGATCGTCCCGTTCGCGGCGGACCCGCTGCTCGGCGTGGCGGTCGACGCGCTCGACGACATCTCCGCGGGCGCCTTCGTCGGTTCGCTGCTGGCGGTGCTGGCGCTGGTGGCGGTGCCGGTGCTGCTGCTGGGCGCCGTGTCGCCGTGGGCGATCCGGCTGGCGGTCTCGACGGTCGAGGAGGCGGGCACCGTCGCCGGCCGCCTCTACGCGCTGTCCACCGCCGGCTCGCTGGTGGGCACGCTGCTGTCGGCGCTGCTGCTGATCCCGCTGGTGGGCACGCGCCGCACCTTCCTGATCTTCGCGCTTGCGATCGCCGTGGTGGCGGTCTGGGGCCTGCGCCCGGTGCGCCGCTACGCGCTGGCGCCGGCTGTGATCGCGGGGCTGATCGCGCTGCCGGTCGGCACGCTCAAGGCCGAGGCGGACTCCGGCACGGTCATCTACGAGGCCGAGACCGAGTACCAGTACGCGCGCGTGGTCGAGAGGGATGACGGCACACGCGCGCTCGAGCTCAACGAGGGGCAGGCGCAGCACTCGGTCTGCGAGGCGGAGTGCGACGCCGGCCCGGACGGTCCGGGCGACCCGGCCTCGGTCCTCACCGGCGACGTCTGGGACGGCCACCTGGTGCTGGGCTTCACGGCCTTCGACGAGCCGCCGCGCCGGGTGGCGATCCTGGGGAACGCAGCGGGCACGACCGCGCGGGCCTACGAGGAGTTCTTCCCTGACACGCGGGTCGACGGCGTGGAGATCGACGCCGAGCTCTCTGAGATCGGGCGCCGCTACTTCGACATGAACAACCCGCGGCTGCACCTCTACCACGAGGACGCCCGCCCGTTCCTGCGGCGCATCGACGCCGACTACGACGTGATCTCGGTCGATGCCTACCGCCAGCCGTACATCCCCTTCTACCTCACCACCGTCGAGTTCTTCGAGACGGTGCGCGACCGCCTGCGCGACGGCGGGGTGCTGATCGTCAACGCGGGGCACCCGGAGGGCCAGGACGAGCTCGAGAAGGTGCTGACGGCCACGATCGCCGAGGTCTTCCCGCACGTGCTGCGCGACCCGATCCAGCCGACCAACACGCTGCTCGTCGCCAGCCGCGTGCCGCTCTCGCGCCAGCGTCTGCTGGACGCCCTGGAGCGGCTGCCCGCGGGTCTGCTCGCGACCGCCCGGGCCTCCGCCGGGCGACTCGAGCCCCCGCTGCGCGGGGGGGACGTGTACACGGACGACAAGGCCCCCGTGGAGTGGCTGATCGACAAGTCGATCGTCGACTACGCGGCCGAGGGCGGCGACTGACCCTCAGGTAGCCTGCGGGCCAAGGCGTAGAGGGGAGATCAGGGTGAGGAAGTACAAGCTCGGCACCTACGAGGAGATGTGCGCGGCGCACCGCTGGGAGGTGCCCGAGCGCTACAACATCGCGCAGGACGTGTGCGACAAGCACGACCGCGGACGGCTGGCGATGGTGTGGGAGGACTGGCGCGGCGAGGAGCGGCGGGTCAACTTCGGCGAGCTCCAGGATCTCTCCAACCGCTTCGCCAACGTGCTCGAGGCAAACGGCGTGGAGCGCGGCGACCGCGTCGCGACGCTGCTGCCCTCGCTGCCCGAGACGGCTGCGGTCTTCATCGGCACCTACAAGCGCGGCGCGATCCTGCTGTCGCTGTCGGTCCTCTACGGCGACGACGGCATCGAGCACCGGCTGCGCGACTCGCAGGCGAAGGCGGTCGTCACGGACGCCGCCAACCGCCACCGCATCCCCGAAGGGCTGGTCGAGAAGGTGCTCGTGATGGGCGGCGGGGCCGAAGCCGGCGACATCGACTTCGACGACGCAATGGAGCGGGCCAGCGACAGCTACGAGATGGCCGACACGTCGTCGGACGATCCCGCGCAGCTCTACTACTCCTCGGGCACGACCGGCAAGGCGAAGGGCATCCTCCACGCCCACCGCTACCTCCTCGCCCACGAGGAGTTCGAGTTCTGCCACGACGTGCAGGACGGCGAGCTCTTCCACGGCTCGGGCGAGTGGGCCTGGGCCGCCGGCATCTGCCCGCTGCTGGGGCCGTGGCGCTACGGAGCGGTCGCGCTGGTCCAGGCGCGCAAGGCCGGCTACGACCCGGAGGAGCACCTGCGCTTCCTGTCTCGCCACGGTGTCCAGAACATGTTCACCACGCCGACGGCGCTGCGGGCGATGACCGGTGTCGAGGACGCCGGCAAGCGCTACCCGATGTCGGAGCTGCGCATCACCTGCTCGGCGGGCGAGCCGCTCAACCCCGAGGTGATCCGCTGGTTCCGCGAGCAGTACGGGATCACGGTGCTCGACTACTACGGGCTGACCGAGAGCTACCCGCTGTGCGGCAACTTCCCGACGGTCGAGGTGCGCGAGGGGTCGATGGGCAGGCCGATGCCCGGGTGGGAGGTGGCGGTGCTCGACGAGGACGAGCAGCCGCTGCCGGTCGGCGAGCGCGGCGAGATCTGCCTGCGGGCGCGGACGAACCCGCACTACCCGCTGGGCTACTGGAACCGCCCCGACGAGGACACCCAGGAGGTGTTCGGCGGCGACTGGTTCCACACCAAGGACGCGGCGGAGATCGATGCGGACGGCTACGTCTGGTACGCCGGCCGGGCCGACGACGTGATCATCTCCGCGGGCTACCGAATCGGTCCGTTCGAGGTGGAGTCCGCCTGCGTCGAGCATCCCGCGGTCAAGGAGGCCGCGGCGGTGGCGTCACCCGACGAGCGGCGCGGCGACATCGTGAAGGCGTTCATCGTGCTGGCCGGCGGGCATGCGCCGTCGGACGAGCTGGCCTCGGAGATCAAGAAGCACGTGCGCGAGCGCCACTCCGCCTACGCCTACCCCCGCGAGATCGAGTTCGTGGACGACCTGCCGAAGACCCTGACCGGCAAGATCCGCCGGGTCGAGCTGCGCGAGCAGGAGCGGGAGCGCAAGCAGGCTGAGGCGCAGGCGCAGGCCTAGCCGGCTCGGGCGGGCAGCCGCCAGGCGTCGGCCATCAGTCACGAACTGCGCTCGGGTTACACTGGGCCAGTTGTGGACTGGCGCCTGGAACTGGTGCAGGTCCCCGTCTCGGACGTGGACCGCGCGAAGGCCTTCTACACCGAGCAGGCCGGCTTCACCGCCGACCACGACCACCGCGTGAGCGACGAGATCCGCTTCGTCCAGCTCACCCCTCCTGGATCAGCCTGCTCGATCGCGATCGGGGAGGGTCTGTCCGAGATGGAGCCGGGCTCCATCCAGGGCCTGCAGCTCGTCGTCTCGGACATACACGCGGCCCACGCCGCGCTCGCCGAGCGCGGCGTGGCGGTCACCGAGGTCCAGGAGTTCCCCTGGGGCTCGTTCGTGTTCTTCAAGGATCCCGACGGCAACGGCTGGGCGGTTCAGGCCGTGCCGGCTCAGGGATGAGGAGGAGGTAGCCGTGACGGTCGCAATGCTGGTCGACAATCCGGCGGTCTCGCAGGAGCAATACGACAAGGTTCGGGAGCACCTCGGCCTGGACGCTCCGGCGGGCGGGATCGTCCATATCGCCGGCCCAAGTCCGAACGGCGGATGGCGGGTGATCGAGGTGTGGGAGTCAGAGGACGACGCGGAGCGGTTCTTCCAGGAGCGCCTCAGGCCCGCGTTCGAGGCGGTCGGGATCTCCGGCCCGCCGCCGCAGCCGCAGTTCTGGCCCGTGCACAGCTACATCAAGTAGCGCCGCGCTGCTGGCGCATCCGCGCGCCGTGATCGCGCGGCGGCGAGTCCTCGGGCGAATCCAGGTGCGCCGGGTCCGGGGCGCTCGTGTCGAGCGGCTGCACGCGCCAGCCGAAGCGCTCCAGCTCGGTGCGCACGGTGGAATCGACCTCGCCCTCGCCGCCCGTCTGGAACAGCTCCAGCGGCGGTCGGGCGTGGCCCTTGCGCAGCGCGTTCACGAACTCCTCGGCGCGCTTCCAGCTGAGCGCGACCGCCTCGCCGTCCTTCTCCCAGCGGTTGCCCGCCAGCGCCCTGTACAGCTCGCGTGCGAACTTCTCGTCGCGCAGCCGGTCCTCGAGCTGCTGCAGGTCGCTCTGAAGGAGTTGGAGGCCGACCTCAGGAAGGGTCACCGCTTCGCGGCTACCCGTGCCCCCGGCCGGCAAACGCCGCTAGAGCACCGGCACCAGCGGGATGTCCCAGAGGATGGCGGCCGTGACGAAGGCCCCCAGCGCCACCGCGCCCACCACACCGGCGGCGACGCGCTCGGCGGTCGTCGACTGCTCAGCGCGCTCCGCCGCGCGATCGCCCCACATGATCACCCGGTGGAGCAGGCGCTCGGCGCGGTCGAACTCCAGGGCGAGCATCCCCAGCCCGATCAGGATCACGAGGAACCCCGGCCCCGGCACTCCCGGTCCCGACAGGACGATCCCTACCAGCACCACGAACACCCCCGCCACCACCACCGCGGCGCGGTGCACCGGGTGCCGCTGCTTGTGGCGCACCTTGCGCTCCTGCAGCTTCCGGATCAGGTCCGGCAGATCCTCGCGATCCGGCCCGGGGCGAGAGCCGAGGTACTCGCGGTCGCTCACGCTGACCAAACTAGCCAATCGTCGAGCGGGAGGTCGGATCCAGCCTGCGCGAGACCGGCCGCATCGGTGCGACGCAGGCCGCTCACGGACACGCCCGCCAGCCGCTCGACGGTCTCCCGGTTCGACTTCTCGATCGGCTCCGGCGCGTCCGGCCAGGGGGTCATGACGATCCCGGCTACGCGCAGGCCGGCGGCCCGGGCGGCCTCCACCGTGAGGAGCGTGTGGCTGATCGTGCCGAGGCCGGTGCGCGCCACGATCAGCAGCGGCAGTCCCAGGTCGACCGCGAGGTCGCGCACCAGATAGCCCGGCGTGATCGGCACCAGCAGGCCGCCGACGCCCTCCGCCACGAGCACGCGCCGCTCGCCGGCCTCGCGCGCCGCCTCCACCAGCCGCGCGGGCTCGATCGTCTCGCCCGCGAGCTCCGCGGCGTAGTGCGGGGAGAGCGGCGGGCCGAAGCGCCAGGGGGTGACCTGCTCGCGCGTCTGCCAGCCGCCGGCCGCCTTGGCGAGCAGCTCGTCGTCGTGCGGCCATTCGCCCGCCGGGTCGTCGAGGCCCGTGACGGCGGGCTTGAACGCGGCCACCGCCTCCCCGCGGGCCGCGAGTGCGGCACACACCGCCGCGGCCACCACGGATTTGCCGACCCCGGTGTCGGTGCCGCTGACGAACAGCCCGCGCAGCGGGCTAGGCGGCGTCGGCGAGGCCGTCGAAGACGTTCGCGTGCTCCACCGGCCGCCGCTGGGCCGGGATGGCCGCGGCCAGCACGCGGCCGGCCTCGCGCAGCTCCGACTTCGTGTGGGAGGCCATCACGGCGAGCCGCAGCCGCGACGTGCCCGCCGGCACGGTGGGCGGCCGGATCGCCTGGGCGAACACGCCCCGCTCGAGCGCTCGCTCGCTGGCCGCCATCGCCGCGTCGGCGTCGCCGACGATCAGGGGCACGATCGGGGTGTCGCCCTGCTCGACCGCCAGGCCGGACTCGGCCAGCGTCTCGCGCAGCACGCGCGCGTTGCGCTGCAGCTTCTCGACGCGGCGCGGCTGCTCGCGCAGCAGCTCCAGCGCCGCAAGGGCCGCAGCCACCGCCGGGGGCGACAGGGCGGTGGAGAAGATCAGCGTGCGCGCCGTGTTGATCAGGTACTTGGACATCGTCTTGTCGCACAGCACGTAGGCGCCGTACGAGCCCAGCGACTTTCCGAGCGTGCCGACGATCACGTCGATCTCGTCCTCCAGGCCGTGCTCGGCGACCAGGCCGCGGCCGCCGGGCCCGACGCAGCCGGTGCCGTGCGCCTCGTCGACCATCACGCGGGCGTCGTAGCGCTGGGCCAGCTCGACGAGCTCGGGCAGCGGCGCCCGGTCGCCGTCCATCGAGAAGACGCCGTCGGTGACGATCAGCGCCCCGCGTCCCTCGGCCTGGCGCAGCCCCCACTCGAGGTGGTCGGTGTCGCAGTGGTCGTACACGAACGTCTCGGCCCGCGAGAGCCGGCAGCCGTCCACGATCGAGGCGTGATTTAGCGCGTCGGAGAACACGACGTCCCCCTCGCGCGCCAGCGCCGACACCACGCCGGTGTTGGCGAGGAAGCCGGAGCCGAACAGCAGGCACGCCTCGGCTCCCTTGAACGCGGCGAGCTGCTCCTCGAGCCGCCGGTGGATCGTCATGTTCCCGGAGATCAGTCGCGAGGCGCCCGAGCCTGCGCCGTAGCGCATGGCGGCCTCGGCGGCCGCCTCGCGCACGCGCGGGTGGTCCGCCAGCCCCAGGTAGTTGTTGGAGCAGAGCAGCAGCACCGGCCGGCCGTCCAGCAGCACGCGCGGGCCCTGTGGCCCCGACACGCAGCGCAGCTTGCGGTACAGGCCTCGCTCGCGGATGTCCTCGAGCCGCTGCTCGATCTCGTTCATGCCGCCTCCGATCCTCGAGATCCGTCGCCTTCCCGTGTCCTCGGAATGCTCGGCTCCCGAGGATCGACTTGGACCACGTCGGGAAAGACGTTGGGCGCGCCGTCGGGGCGGGGCGGCACGGCTGTCTTCTTCTGGTGGCGCAGCTGCACCGCCGGGTTCCAGAAGTTCGCTTCCTCCTGGGAGTCGATCAGCTCGTCGACGGGAGTGCGCGGCGTCTCGCCCTCGAGCCAGCCGGAGCGGTTGTCGGGGCGCGGGTTGGAGCCGTTGTCGGAGTGCCGGGCCACGTTCAGCCCGAGCTCCTCGAACATCGCGCGGTCGTCCTCGGGCTCGGAGCCGAGCGTGGTGAGGAAGTTGCCCATCATCACGCCGTTGATCCCGGCCTTGACCGCCATCTTGTGCAGGTCCCCGAGGTTCTCGACGCGGCCGCCACAGAGGCGGAACAGGGCACCGGGCAGGATCAGCCGGAAGATCGCGATCCACTTGACCGCGTCCCACGGGTCCATGTACTCGCGGTCGCCGAACTTCGTGCCGGGCCGCGGGTTGAGCATGTTGATCGGCACGCTCGTGGGGTCGATCTTCGCCAGCTGGAAGGCCATCTCTACGCGCTGCTCGGGCGACTCGCCGAGGTTGAGGATGCCGCCCACGCAGGTCTCGAGCCCGGCCTGCTCGACCGCGTCGATCGTGCGCAGCCGGCCCTCGTAGCGGACCGTCGACGTCACCTCGGGGTAGTAGCTCTCGGCGGTCTCCACGTTGTGGTGGACGCGCTGGATGCCCGCTTCCTTGAGCTGCTTCGCGCGCTCGACCGACATGTGCCCGATCGAGGCGCAGCGCTTCAGGTTCGTGTGCTCGGCCACCAGCCGGGCACCCTCGAGGACGTTGCCGAAGTCGCGCTTGGAGAGGCCCTGGCCCTGCGTGACCATGCAGAAGCGGTGCGCCCCCGCCGCCTCGGCCGCCCGCGCGTGCTCGAGGATCTGCTCGGGCGTCATCATCGCGTGCATCGGCGTGTCCGCCTCCGCGAAGCGCGACTGGGCACAGAAGCCGCAGTCCTCGGCGCAGCCGCCCGACTTCGCGTTCACGAGCGAGCACATGTCGGTCGAGTCGCCGAAGCGCTCGACGCGCGCCTGCCAGGCGCGCTCGACCAGCGCCTCGATTTCGGCGTGGTCGGAGATCTGCCCGAGCTGGAGCGCCTCTTCCTGGGAGATGAGCGGCGGCACCGGACCCCAAATTAGGAACGGGGTCGGACGGAGAGCCGCGCGGAACCTCGCTGCGCTAGCGGCCCTGCCAGCGCGGCTTGCGCTTCTCGGCGAAGGCGCGCACGCCCTCGCGGAAGTCCTCGGAGGTGAAGCAGGAGGCGCGCAGCTCGACCAGCTGACGCTCCACGTCGTCCGGCAGCGGCTGGTTGCGCAGGGTCCGGATCAGCTCCTTGTTGCCCGCCAGGGAGATCGGCGCGTTGGCGGCAATCTCGCTCGCCATCTCGATGGTGCGGGCCTCCAGGTCTTCGGCGTCGACCACCGCGTTGACGAGGCCCATGCGCTCGGCGCGGTCGGAGTCGACGTTGCGGCCGACGTAGAACAGCTCGGCGGTGTTGGCCACCCCGCACACGTCGAGGAACTTGCGCATGCCCGTGTGCGAGTAGATCAGGCCGAGCTTCGCGGGCGGCATGCCGAACTTGACGCCGCGGGCGGCCAGCCTGATGTCGCAGGTGAGAGCCAGCTCGAGCCCGCCGCCGATCGCGTGGCCGTTGATCTGGGCGACCACCGGATACGGGTAGGCGTCCAGGGCGTCCATCGCTTGGTTGAAGGGGTGCGCAACGAGGCGCTCCGCCGACTCCACGAACTGGCCGTCCTCCAGGTTGCCGATGTCGTAGCCGGCCGAGAACATCGGCTCCGTCCCGCGGATCACGAGGCAGCGCGCTTGGAGCGTGCGGGCGTACTCGGTCAGCGCGGCGAGCAGCTCGTGGTCGAGCGCACCGCGCCGCTCCGGGTTCGAGATCGTCAGCCGGGCGACGTCGTCGGCCGGCTCATCCAGCTTCAGCTTGTCGGTCACTCCAGGACAACGAGGGTGTCGCCCTCAGATACCGACTGGCCCTCTTCGCAGACGATCTGCTTGACCACCCCGGGGTCCTCGGCCTCCACCGGCATCTCCATCTTCATCGACTCGAGGACGACGACGGTGTCGCCCTCGGCGACGGCCTGGCCGATCTCACATTCGATTTTCCACACCGTTCCTGTGATGTGAGCCTCGACGTCGGGCAACTGCGCTCCTCCTGGCCGGTTCTCGGGTGCGGGCAAACATACCGGCCGGGGTAGGCTGGGGCCCGCCATGGCCACCCGCACCCGGTACGCACGGAACGGTGAGGTCAGCCTCGCCTACCAGGTGTTTGGCGAGGGCGAGCGGGACATCCTCGTCACGTTCGGCTGGGTCGGGTCGTTCCAGAGCGCGTGGGACACCCCGGCGCATGCGCGCTGGCTGGAGCGGCTCGGGGCGCTCGGCCGCGTGATCGTGTGGGACAAGCGCGGCACGGGGCTGTCCGAACGCCTGCCGGCGGACCGCCTCCCCACCCTGGAGGAGCGCATGGATGACATGCGTGTCGTGCTCGACGCCGCGTCCAGCGAGCGGGCGGTGGCCTTCGGGATCTCGGAGGGTGCCTCGCTGAGCGCGCTGTTCGCCGCCAGCCATCCCGACCGCGCCTCGGCGCTGATCGTGTGCGGCGGCTTCGCACGCATGCTCCGCGACGACGGCTACGAGTGGGCCCCTACTCGCAAAGAGGCCGAGGGCTTCAACGAGAGCGTCGGGTCCACCTGGGGCGACAACGCCTGGCTGCTCAAGCTGTGGGCGCCGAGCGTGGCCGACGACCCGGCCTCCCAAGAGCAGTGGAACCGCACGATGGTGTTCGGCGGCACGCCGGCCACGGCGATCGCCTGGCTGCGCATGGTCCAGGACACCGACGTGCGGGACGTGCTGCCGGCGATCCGCCAGCCCACCCTGGTGCTGCACCGCGTGGGCGACCGGATCATGCCCGTGCAGCACGGCCGCTACTTCGCCGAGCGGATCCCGGGAGCGCGCTACGTGGAGCTGCCGGGCGCCGACCACCTCTGGTGGATCGACGGCGACGACATCCTCGACGAGGTGGAGTCGTTCCTCACCGGCGCTACCGCCGCCTACGCCCCCGACCGCGTGGTGGCCACGGTGATGTTCACCGACCTCGTCGATTCCACCTCGCGCGCGGCCGAGCTGGGCGACCGCCGCTGGCGCGACCTCGTCGAGGCTCACGACCAGCTCGTGCGGGGCCGGCTCGAGCGCTACCGCGGCCGCGAGGTGAAGACGCTCGGCGACGGCTTCCTCGCCACGTTCGACGGGCCCGGCCGCGCGATCCGCTGCGCGTGCGACGTGCGCGACGGCGTGCGCACGCTCGGCCTGGAGCTGCGCGCCGGCCTCCACACCGGCGAGTGCGAGATCGCCGGCGACGACATCCGCGGCATCGCCGTGAACATCGGCGCGCGCGTGGGCGCTAAGGCCGGCGCGGGGGAGGTGCTGGTATCGCAGACGGTCAAGGACCTCGTAGCCGGCTCGGGCCTCGGCTTCGAGGAGCGCGGCGAGCACGAGCTCAAGGGAGTGCCCGGCTCGTGGCGGCTGTACTCCGTGGGTTCGACCGCCGCATGATCCTCGCGATCGACCAGGGCACGTCGGGGACCACCTGCCTGGTCTTCGACGAGCGCGGAGCGGTGACCGGCCGCGCCTACCGGGAGTTCACCCAGCACTTCCCGCGACCGGGCTGGGTCGAGCACGACGCAGCCGAGATCTGGGACGTGACGCGCGCCGTGGCGAAGGAGGCGCTCGACGCCGCGGGCATCGACGGCCGCCGGCTCGCCGGCATCGGCATCACCAACCAGCGCGAGACCGTGGTCGCCTGGGACCGTCAGACGGGCGAGCCGCTGCACCGCGCGATCGTCTGGCAGGACCGCCGCACGGCGGCGCGCTGCGACGAGCTGCGCGAGGCCGGCCACGAGCCGCTTGTGCGCGAGCGCACCGGCCTGGTGCTTGACCCCTACTTCTCGGGCACCAAGATCGAGTGGCTGATCCGCCAGGGCGACGTGCCCGCCGACGCGGCCTTCGGCACGATCGACTCCTGGCTCGCCTTCAAGCTGACCGGCGAGCACGTCACCGACTACTCCAACGCCTCGCGCACGCTGCTGTTCGACATCGGCGCGCGGCGCTGGGACGCAGAGCTGTGCGGCCTGCTCGGCGTGCCGGCCGCCAGCCTGCCCGAGCCGCGCCCGAGCGCGGAGGTCTACGGCCAGACGTCCGAGTTCGGCGGCTCGGTGCCGGTGGCCGGAATCGCCGGCGACCAGCAGGCCGCGCTCTACGGGCAGGGCTGCCACGAGCGCGGCCTCGGCAAGAACACCTACGGCACCGGCAGCTTCGTGCTCCAGAACGCCGGCGCCGAGCTGCCCGATCCGGCGGACGGGCTGCTCACCACGATCGCCTGGGGCGTGGACGGGCGCGTGGACTACGCGCTCGAGGCGGCCATCTTCGTGACCGGGGCGGCCGTGCAGTGGCTGCGCGACGGGCTCGGCGTGATCCGAGCGGCGGGCGAGACCGAGGAGCTGGCGCGCTCGCTCGACTCGAACGACGGCGTGTACCTCGTGCCGGCCTTCGCCGGGCTCGGCTCGCCGCACTGGGACCCGTACGCGCGCGGCACGATCGTCGGCCTCACGCGCGGCACCGGGCGGGCGCACCTGGCCCGCGCGGCGCTGGAGGCGATGGCCTACCAGGCCGTCGACGCGCTGCGGGCGATGGAGCAGGCCTCCGGGGTGGTGCTGCGCGAGCTGAAGGCCGACGGCGGCGCGGTGGTCAACGGATGGCTGATGAAGTTCCAGGCGGACGTCCTCGGCGTGCCGGTGGTGGTGCCGGAGGTGTCCGAGACGACCGCGCTGGGCGCCGCCTACCTCGCCGGGGTGGCCACGGGCACCTGGACCGAGGCGGACACGCGCTCGATGTGGCGCCAGGCGGCCCGCTACGAGCCGTCGATGTCCGAGGACGAGCGCCAGACGCTGCTGGCGGGCTGGGCGCGGGCGTTGGAGCGAGCGGCCAGTAACGAAGCCGAGCGCCTCGGGTAGAAAAGGGCCAGATGAAGGCCCAGGTCTACAAAGATCCGCGCCCGGCCGAGCACTTCGACCGCTTCCACGAGCGCACCCGCACCCGGCGGCCCGACTGGGTCTACGAGGTCGTGCGGCTGGTGCTCACGCCCTACCTGCTGATCTTCTACCGGGCCCGCTGCATCGAGTCGCGCAACATCCCCGCGGACGGACCGGCGATCATCGCCCCCAACCACTTCTCGTTCCTGGACCACTTCTTCGTGGCCGTGTACCTGCGCCGCAAGGTGCACTTCATGGCCAAGTCGCAGCTCTTCGCGCGGCCGATGCAGTTCGTCTACACGCACGGGGGCGTGTTCCCGGTGCGGCGCGGCCACGCGGACGAGGAGGCCTTCAAGACGGCCCACGCCGTGCTGGCGCGCGGCGACGTCGTCGTCATGTACGCCGAGGCCGGGCGCTCGCGCTCCGGCGAGCTGGCCAAGCCGCGCCACGGACTCGGCCGGCTCGCGCTCGAGTCGGGCGCGCCGGTGGTGCCCACCGCCATCGCGGGCACCGAGCGGGTGCGCAACTGGCGGCGCCTGCAGTTCCCCAAGGTGACGGTGCAGTTCGGCGAGCCCGTGCGGTTCGATCAGGTCTCCGAGCCCACGCGCGAGGAGGCCCAGGCCGCGTCCGAGGTCGTCTTCGAGCGCGTGCGCTCGCTCCACGACGGGCTGCGCACCGGCGGACGCCGCGGCGCCGTGCGCGCGGCCCGTGCCGCGCGCCGCGCCGCAGAGGCCGCGGGACGCCGCCCGATCAGCGCCGACTAGCCGCCTGACACCCTTCTGCGGGTGCTGCGCCGAGCCCGCCTGTTCCTGCTCGCCTTCGTGCTCGCCGTCGGCGGGACGCTCGCCGTGCTCGCGTTCACCGGCGAGGACGCCCCGCCGAGCTTCGGGCCGGTCACCGTCGATCCGGGCGAGCCGGACCCGTTCGCCTACGACCCCGCCCGCGAGGACGAGTTCGTCGAGCGCGCGGCCGCAGGGCACAGCCACGTGCTGTACGCGAAGAGCCCGGGCGGCGTGGCCGCCACCGCGCGCCGCGTGGAGCGCTGGCGCCCGCAGGTGGAGGAGGCGGCCGGCGTCGCGGACGTCGACCCGGACGTGCTGGAGGGGATGGTGTTCCTCGAGAGCGCCGGCAACCCCGCGGCGCGGGCCAGCGACGACCTGGAGGGCGCCGTCGGGCTGACCCAGATCCTGGCCGGCACCGCCACGGACCTGCTCGGGATGCGCGTGGACGTGGAGGAAAGCCGGCGGGTGGCGCGCCGGATCGCCCGGCGCGGGCCGACCGAGCGCCTGCTGCGCCGCCGCAGGGAGGTCGACGAGCGCTTCGATCCACGCAAGGCGCTGGAGGGCGCGGGGCTCTACCTGAAGCTCGCCGGGGAGCGCTACGGGCGCGAGGACCTCGCCGTCGTCTCGTACCACATGGGCATGGGCAACCTCGACAGCGTGCTGGCCGCCTACGGGCAGGACGACCCGAGCTGGGCGCAGGTCTACTTCGACGCCACCCCGCGCAGCCACCCCAGCACCTACCGGCTGCTCGCGGGCTTCGGGGACGATTCGGCCACCTACCTGTGGCGCGTCTACGCGGCGCGCGAGATCATGCGCCTCCACCGCGAGGACGGGCAGGAGCTGCGCCGGCTCGCCCGGCTCCAGACCGCCAAGGCGTCGGCGGAGGAGGTGCTGCACCCGCGCGCCGAGACGGACGTCTTCGAGAGCCCGGACGAGCTGGACGAGGCCTACCTGTCAGGCCAGCTGCGCCCGTTCGCCGGCGTCCGCGGCATGCAGCTCGACCCCCAGGCCGGCGAGCTGGCCGCGCGGCTCGACGCCGAGCGCCGGCTCTACCGCGGGCTGCGCCCCGAGGCCCTCGAGCTGGCCGTCTACCTCGCCGCCGGGGTGCGCGACGTGGCCCGGACGAAGGCGTCGCTGATCGCCACCAGCACCGTGCGCGACCTCGAGTACCAGCGGCTGCTCGTGCGCCGCAACCCGTTCGCCACGCGCGAGTACTCGCTCCACACGACCGGCTTCGCCTTCGACGTGCGGCGCAAGTACGCCAGCCGCGCGCAGGCGGTTGCGTTCCAGTACATGCTCGACCGCCTGCAGTCGCTGAATTTGATCGCCTGGGTGCGCGAGCCGGGCGCCATCCACATCACCGCGTCGAGCGAGGGCGGCGAGCTGGTTCAGTAGGCCGGGTCGAGCTGCTGCCAGGCGTCCCAGTCGTGGCCCGGCACGATCAGCGCGTCGGGGGTCTCGGTGGCGTACTGGCGGATCTCGCGCAGGGAGCGGCGGAACAGGTGCTCGTCCTCCATGCGGAAGGGCAAGTGCGTGTCGTCGAGAGTGCGGCGCAGGTAGATCGAGTCGGCGGCGATCAGCACCTCGCCGCGCGCCGTGCGGAGCACCACGGACATGTGGCCGAGCGTGTGCCCCGGGGTGTAGACGGTCCGAACGCTGCCGTCTCCGAACAGGTCGAACGAGCGCGCGAAGCCCGAGAACGACGTCGCCGCGGGTCCCTCGAAGTCGAGCAGGCGGTAGTGGAAGCCGTGGTCGAACTGGCGCTTGACGTACCCGTGAAGCTGGCCCTGGCTGGTGGCCGCGGCCCACTCGGCGGCGCTCACGACGAAGGTCGCGTCGGGGAACTCGGAGATCGCGCTGGCGTGGTCCATGTGCAGGTGGGTCATCACCACCACCTTCACGTCGGAGGGCTTCATGCCCCGCGCGCGCAGCTGCGCCGCGACCGCCTGCTCGGGCTCCATCTGCAGGCCCTTGAAGGTGAACAGCGCGAGGCGCCCGAGGTTCTCCTTGGGCTTGACCGCCACCGATGGATGGAAGCCGGTGTCGATCAGCACGGGCCCGACGCTGGGGTGCTCGACCAGGAAGGCCGGCACCGGCACGGTCAGCCAGTCCTCCTTCTTGATGCCGAGCCCGAACGCGCGCCGCCAGGCGAAGCGGCCCTGCTCGCGCAGGAACCACGCCTTGGGGCCGATCATCTGGCCGGTCAGCATCGGGTGGAGCCGCACGCGGGCGCCCTCCGTGCCGCCCGGCAGTGGCAGCTCAGCGGGACGCGGTTCGGCTGCGGTCGCCATCTGTCGAGACCATAACCGCCTCCCACCATTCGATCTGCTGGCGCTCGGACGCGATGCCCGCGTCGAGGGCGAGGCGCGGCCCCGCGGGCACCGACTCCGGCATCGATTCGCGGATCTGCTCGTACTCGGCCAGCTTGCGCCGGTGTGCGTCGATCTGGACCGGCGCAAGCTCCGCCGGGTCGGCGCCGAAGAAGAGCTTCAGCAGCGCTGGCGAGCGCAGCTCGGCGACGGCGTCGGTGGGCTGGGCGCGCCACTCGCTGAGCGCAGAACGGCCCTTGTCGGTGATCGAGTAGAGCCTGCGGCGGCGCCCGCCGCCCTCGCGCTCCTCGGTCAGGTAGCCGGCCTTCGCGAGCCGCTCCGGCTCCGTGTAGAGCTGGGCGTGCTGCAACGTCCAGAAGTTGCCGACCGAGGCCGCCACCAGCTGCTTGAGGCCGTACGGGGTCGTCTTGCCGGACCAGGCGACGAAGCCCAGCACGATGAAGGAGATCGGGTTGAGGCGCGGCTCTTGCATTAGTCCAAAGTAGACGGTACATTCTCGACCATGGCAACCGCAATGTCGCAGACTTCCAAGACGGACTCCCGGCTCGGCTTCACGAGCCTCGAGGAAGAGACCGCGGTCGACAGCCTGCCCGTGACCGGTCAGCTGCCCGCCTGGCTGTCGGGAGCTCTGGTGCGTGTCACGCCGGCCAAGCTGGAGGTGGGCGAGCGGCGCCTCGCGCACTGGTTCGACGGCCTCGCGATGCTGAACCGCTTTGGCTTCGCCGACGGACGCGTCTCGTACCGCAACCGCTTCATCGACAGCGTCGCCCACCGCGACGCCAAGGAGGGCGTGGTGCGCCGCGGCGGCTTCGCCACCGACCCGTGCCGCTCGCTGTTCAAGCGCGTGCAGTCGATCTTCTCGCCCGACTCGACCGACAACCCGAACGTCAACCTCGCGCGGATCGGCGAGCGCTACATCGCCATGACCGAGACGCCGATGCCGATCGAGTTCGACCCGGACTCGCTCGAGACGGTCGGGCCGCTCGAGTACACGGACGGCCTGAAGGCCCACGTCAGCACCGCCCACCCGCACCACGACGCCGAGCGCGACGAGCTCGTCAACTACGTCGCCCGCTTCTCGCGCGTGAGCAAGTACGTGCTGTACGGCCTGCCGGCGGGCTCGTCGCAGCGGCGAGTGATCGGGGAGCTGCCGGTGAAGGAGCCCGCCTACATGCACGCCTTCGGCATGAGCGGACGCCACCTGATCCTGGCCGAGTACCCGCTGCGGGCGAACCCGCTCAGGCTGGCGTTCTCGGGCAAGCCGTTCATCGAGAACTACGAGTGGCGGCCGCAGGAGGGCACCAAGTTCCAGGTGATCGACCGCGAGACGGGAGCGCTGCGGGGCACCTATGAGACCGATGCCTTCTTCGCCTTCCACCACGTGAACGCATTCGAGCGCGCGGGCGGCCGCGAGCTGGTCATCGACCTCGTCGCGTTCGAGGACGCCTCGGTCATCGACGCGCTCCGGCTCGACGAGCACGGTCCGCGCGACGCGCTCCCCGGCACCGAGCTGCGACGCTACGTGATCGACCTCGACGGCGGCGCCGTCAGTGTCGAGTCGCTCGGGGCCGACGTCGAGCTGCCGCGCATCGACTACGGGCGGCGCAACACGCGCGACTACCGCTACGCGTACTTCACGGGGGTGGCCGGGCACTGGCTCGACGAGCTGGTGAAGATCGACCTGGCCGACGGCACCCGCTCGGTGTGGTCGTCGCCCGGCTGCTACCCGGGCGAGCCGATCTTCGTGCGCCAGCCCGCCACCGAGGCAGAGGACGCCGGCGTCGTGCTGTCGGTGGTGCTCGACGCGGCGGCCGGACGCTCCTTCCTGCTCGTGCTCGACGCGCACAGCTTCGAGGAGCTGGCACGAGCCGAGGCGCCGCACCACATCCCGTTCGGGTTCCACGGGCAGTTCGTCGGATAGGCGGGGATGGCAGCCGGGGGCTCGCGCCCCCGGACCCCCGCTGATTCCTGGCCGGCCGGCAGCAGCGCCAGGGGCTCGCGCCCCCGGACCCCCGCTGATTCCTGGCCGGTTTGCTGGCCGCGCCGGGCTCGGTTCCGCGGACCCCGCTGATTGCTGGCCGGTGGATGGCAGCCGGTGATGGCCGCCGGGGGCTCGCGCCCCCCGGGCCCCCGCTGATTGCTGGCCGGTTTGCTGGCCGCGCCGGGCTCGGTTCCCCGGACGCCCGCTGATTCCTGGCCGGTGATCGCGTCCGGGGGCTCGCGCCCCCGGGCCCCCGCTGATTCCTGGCCGGCCGGCAGCGGCGCGAGCGCAGGCCCGCGCCCCGGGCCCCCGCTGATTCCTGGCCGGGCCCCTCGGAAGCTCGTGGCCGCGGGCGCTCCCGC
>JAXDII010000021.1:0-57264 GCA_034664085.1 Thermoleophilaceae bacterium | reverse complement strand
CGGCCCCATCGGCAGACGGACGGACTCAGCAGCACTCGCTCTACGAGTACCGGCTTCGCGGGAAGCCGGCGCCAGCCTTCGATAACGGCACGAGACGGGAGTTAGGGATGAGCACGACCATCCAGTCCTTCGACGAGGAACTCGAGCGACGCGTGGACAGCGTCTCTCGGCCCGAGAACCAGGGAGACCAGCTCAAGGCGAACGACTACCTGGCGCTGGCCGCCGTGACAGTGGCGCTCCCGGCGGTGCTCATGATCGGAGCGTGGTTCATTTGAGCCAGACGGACTTCGACGTCAGCGCCGACGCGGCGCTCGAAGGGTCGTATCCGGTCCTGCCCACCGAGCGGGTCTGGACGACCTGGCCCATGCTGGCCATCTCGGTCTCGCTGGCCATCGCCACCTGGGACTTCCTCATCGGCGGCGTGGTCGCGTACTACCTGGGCGCGCTCGACGGCATGCTCGTGATGACCGCCGGCGCGCTCGTCGGGATCTTCATCATCATCCTCGTCTGCCTTCCTGTCGCGACGAAGTACGGCGTCGACTCGATCGTCAGCTCGAGGCCGCAGCTCGGCGTGCAGGGCTCCTCGCTCGCGATGATCGCGCAGTTCGTGTCGGTGGTCGGCTGGAACTGCCTGCTGCTGATCTTCCTCGGGCACGCGGCCGCTGAGATCCTGATCGCGACCGGCGTCTTCGGCGAGGCGCTCCGGAGCGAGCTCGAAGTCATCTTCGGTCTGCTGGGAGTCGTGGCCGTGTGGCTGCTGCTGCGCGGCGGCCCGCAGCACATGCGCAACTACGGGCCCTACGTCGCCGGAGCGATCGTGGCGCTGTCGGTGCTGATCCTGATCCTGCTGCTGGTCAACTTCGGCCCCGGCAAGATCTTCGACGCCAAGCCGGTTGCCTCATCCGGATCGCGCCAGTGGGACATGGCCACGGGCTTCGAGATCCTGATCGCGGTGACACTCGCCTGGTGGCCGTACGTGGGCGGCATGATGCGGCTCGCGCCCAGCTCGCGCAGCGCGCTCTGGCCGAGCGTCACCGGCCTGGCCGTCGCCGTCGTGCTGGTGTCGACGATCGGACTTTGGAGCGGGCTCGCGCTTCCGGACTCGGGCGGTGACCCGACGACCTACCTGGTCGAGCTGGGTGGCCTGACCACCGGCACGATCGCGCTCGTGTTCATCATCCTGGCGAACGTCGACACCGCGATGGTCGGCGTCTACGTGTCGGCGATCGGGCTGAAACAGCTCCCGTTCGTTCAGAAGAAGCTGTCGTGGAACACCACGACCGCGATCACCCTGGTGCCGGTCGCCGTGGTGATCCTGTTTTTCTCCGGCTGGGCCTTCGAGCACATCGGGACTTTCCTGGCCTTCGTCGGCCTGGTGTTCGCCCCGGTCATCGGCGTCCAGCTCGTGGACTACTACATCCTGCGCCGGCAGCGGCTCAACGTGCGGGGTCTCTACCTCACCGAGCCGGGCTCGCCGTACTACTACTGGCACGGCTTCAACCCGGTCGGGATCGTCTCGATCGCAGCCGGGTTCGGCACCTACCTGTACCTGCTGGACCCGGTCAACTTCACGTCCCGCTCGCCGTACGAGTACCTCTCGGCGAGCTTGCCGTCGGGCGTGATGGCCGGGCTCGTGTACTTCGTGCTGACCCGCCTGATCGTGATGCCGATGAAGCTCGGGGGCTACGACTCGGAGCCGGCAGAGCGGACGCCGGACACCGTGGCTGCCGGCGCGCCGGTCGCCACGATGCTCGAGGGCTCCAAGGGCAGCTAGGGCTGGCCGACTTCGACTACAGCGGGCGCTCGGTGCTGGTCACCGGCGCCTCGCGGGGGATCGGGCTCGAGATCGCACGGCGCTTCAGCGCCGCCGGCGCGTCGGTGACCATCACGGCGCGCCGCGAGCCGGCGCTCGAGCTCGCCCTCGCGCAGCTCGGGGAGCGGTCGCACGCCGTGGCGGGCGACGCCACGGATCCGGACCACGCGAGCGCGGCGGTGGCCGGGGCGGTCGAGCGCTTCGGCCCGCTGTCGGTCGTGGTGGCCAACGTGGGCGGCGCCCCGTGGGCCGGCCCGCTCGTGGACGTTCCGCTCGAGGCGCTGCTCGAGACCTTCCGCCGCAACGTCGCCGCTCCCCTGAACTTCGTGCGCGAGGCCTGGCGCCAGAGCATGGAGCGCGACGGCGGGGTGGTGATCCTGGTCGGCAGCCTCGGCGGCATGCGCGTGCGCAGCGGCAACGGCGCGTACAACATCACCAAGGCGGCCCTTCACCACATGGCCAGGCAGCTGGCGCTCGAGCTGGCGCCCGGCGTCCGCGTGATCTCACTCGTCCCCGGGCTGATCCGCACGGACTTCGCGCGCCCGCTGTACGAGGGCCGTGAGGACGACACCGCGAGCGAGATTCCGCTGGCTCGCCTCGGCGAGCCCTCCGACGTCGCAGGGCTCGCGCTGGCGCTCGCTTCGCCGGCCGCGGCCTGGGTCACCGGCGTCGAGGTGGTGGTGGACGGCGGCGCGTCGCTGCTGAGCGGCGGGCGGACGGCCCCGACCGAGCGTCAGAGCAAGCTCAGGCGCTTGTAGTGCAGGTCGAGGTAGACGAACGGCTCGGCGCCGGCCACGAGCTTCGACGTCCGCATCCGGTCCAGCTCTTCGGACAGCTCCTGCTCGTCCACGCAGAGCAGCTCGGCGAGCAGCTGGTACTTGCCGGCCACGGTCGCGACCCAGGTGGACGAGACCAGCTCGGTGATCATGCGGGTCGTGTCCGTCAGCCGTGCGCTGCCGGTCCTGATCCCGACCCACGCCATCGTGTCGAAGCCCAGCGTCGACGGGTTGACGATCGCGGCGATGCGAACCGCGCCCTCCTTCGTGAGCCGCTTCATGCGCTGGCGCACCTGTCCCTCGGAGATGCCCAGCAGCGCCGCGATCGCCTTGTAGGAGGTGCGGCCGTCGTTGGTCAGCTCCGCGACGATCTGCCGGTCGGTCTCGGTGAGGCTGATCGGCCGGCGCGGGCTGTGGTTGGGCACGACGAGCGGGGAGACGCCGCGGCTGCCCTGGTAGGGGAAGCTCAGGTACGGGAAGGCCTCGGCGGACGCGACGCCCGATACCGGCCGGATCTGCTCGTCGAGGCACTGGAGCAGCTCGGAGCGATCGCGGCAGACGACGTCGACGAACAGGTCGTAGGAGCCGGTCGTGATGGCGAGGTAGTCGACCGCCTTGATCTCCGCCAGAGCTGCCGCCACCTCTCGCAGCGACCTGTCCGGCTGCACTCGCACGGCGACGTTGGCCATGCCGCGGTAGCCGAGCAGCGGCGGGAACGTGACCGCCGTGACTTCCATCACGCCGGAGTCCAGCAGCCTGTGGACCGCGCTGCGGACGTGCTTCTCCGTGGCGTCGAGGTCGAGCGCCATCTGCCTGTAGGAACGCCGCCCGTCCTCCTGGAGCGCGCGGATGACGGCGAGCTCGAAGTCCGACAGATTCGTGTCTGCGAGCAGCGCCTGCGAGAGAGGCGCGTCGCCCGCTACCCGGGCTCTCACGCTGCTCGTCGTCGACTCTCCGTGCGGGGATCGGCTGAGGCCGGTGGGGTCACGTTCCGCAGCTTAGTGCCGCCGCGGTCGCTCGGTGCGGGGTCATGCGCGTCGTTACGAAATACGCGTCTTGACAGCGTAGAACGTACGAAGTAGGTTCCCCGCCCACCTATGCAATACGAAGTATCCCCTATAGACGCGGTCAGGTCTGTTGAAATACGGCGCGGCGCGCCGGTTTTCGGGAACTGCGCGTGAGCGAGCCCGCCGGACCGCTGGCCGGCAAGGTGGCGGTCGTCACCGGCGCCGGGCGCGGGATCGGGGCGGCCACGGCGGAGCGGCTCGCGCGGGACGGGGCCGCCGTGGTCCTCAACGACCTCGACGCCGACGTATGCGCCGACACGGCCAACCGGCTCCTCAGGGCCGGCCTGATCGCGGCCGCGGCGCCGGCGGACGTGGCCGGCGCCGAGGGCGCCTGCGGGGTGATCCGCACTGCCGCCGAGACGTTCGGCCACGTGGACATCGTCGTGAACAACGCGGGCACGACCCGCGACGGCATGTTCCACCGGCTCTCGCCCGACGACTGGGACTTCGTGATGCGCGCGAACCTGTCAACGGCCTACCACGTCACCCGCGCCGCGCTCGAGCGGATGCGCCCGCGTGCCAAGGAGCTGCTCGCGAGCGATCCGGAGCGGCGTTCGTGCGGCAAGATCGTGATGACGTCGTCGACCTCGTTCCTGAAGGGGAACGTAGGCCAGTCCAACTACGCGGCGGCGAAGGGCGCGATCGTCGGCTTCGTGCGCTCGCTCGCGCGAGAGCTGGCGCCGCTGCGGATCGGCGTGAACGCGGCCGCGCCGGGCTTCGTAGAGACGCGGCTCACGGATGTGGCCGATGGCTCCGAGCTCGGCATGCCGGAGGCCGCCCGGACGCGCGCGGTCGACGCGATCCCGCTGGGCTACCCGGGGCAGCCGGCGGACGTGGCCGGGGTGCACGCCTTCCTGGCCGGCTCGGACTCCGACTACCTGACCGGCCAGATCGTGGTCATCTCCGGGGGCACCCATCTCCACTGAGCCGCCCGGAACGCTGGTGGCCGCGCTGCGGCAGCGCGTGGCGGCGGCTCCCGATTCGCCGGCCATCTCGTACCGGAGCGGCTCCGGCTGGACCGAAGCGTCCTGGGGCGAGCTCGGGGGCGCGGTCGCGTCGCTCGCGGCGCGCCTGGAGGAGCGCGGCATCGGCGCGGGCTCGCGCGTGCTGCTGCTCGCCGACAACGGCCCGGGCTGGCTGGCGGCCGACCTCGCGATCCTCGAGCTGGGCGCGGTCTCCGTGCCCGTCTACCCGACGAGCGCGCCAGGCCAGGTCGGCGAGATCGCGCGCAGGTCCGGTGCGCGCGTGGCGGTCTGCGACGCGGCTCACGCGGCCACCCTCGAGGCGACGGGCGGCCTCGTCAGCGAGATCCTCCTCGACGGGCTCGGGCTGCAGGCCATGGGCGCCGTGCCGGCCCCGCGCGCTCCCGAAGCCGCGGCCCAGGACCTCGCCGCGCTCGTGTACACGTCGGGGGCCGAGGGCGCGCCGAAGGGCGTGCGCCTGACGCACGACAACCTGATCGCCACCGCGGCCGGGAGGCTGGCCGTGACCCCGCTCGACGCAAGCGATCGCACGCTCGGCGTGCTGCCGATGTCGCACGTCGCGGGGCGCATGAACTACGAGGTCTACCCGCTGCTGGCCGGCGCCCAGGTGTGGTTCGGCGGCGGCCTCTCGACCCTGTTCGAGGATCTCGCGGACTGCCGGCCCACGTACTTCTTCGGCGTTCCGCGCGTCTACGAGAAGCTGCTCGGCGAGCTGGAGCGCCTGAGCGCCGAGGCCGATCCCGGCTCGGCGCGCGCACAGCTCGGGCTCGACTCCCTTCGCCTCGCCACCAGCGGTGGCGCGCCCGTCAGGACCGAGGTCCTGGAGCGCCTGGCCGCGCTCGGCCTCGAGGTCCTCGAGCTCTACGGGCAGACGGAGTCGTCCGGCCTGACGACGATCAACCCGCCCGGGGCCAACCGCCGCGGCACGGTCGGGCGCCCGCTTCCCGGCGTCGAGGTGGCGATCGCCGGCGACGGCGAGATCCTCGTGCGGGGGCCGAACGTCTGCGACGGCTACGAGCTCGACGCCGAGCGCACGACCGCCCTGATCGACGCCGACGGCTGGCTGCACTCCGGCGACCGCGGCGCCCTCGACTCGGACGGCTACCTCGCGATCACCGGGCGCAAGCGCGACATGATCGTGACGTCGGGCGGCAAGAACGTGTACCCGGCGCCCATCGAGCAGCGCCTCGAGGAGCACCCCGGAGTAGCGCGGGCGATGGTCGTCGGCGACGGCCGGCCCTACCTGGTCGCCCTCGTGGAGGCGACCGGGGAGCCGGCGGACGCCGCCGCTCCGCTCGAGGATCACCTGCGCGCCCTGAACGCCGAGCTGTCCCGCCCCGAGCAGCTGAAGCGGATCGCGGTCGTCCCGCGCTTCCCGCCGGAGGCGTTCACGCCCACGCTCAAGCTGCGCCGCGGCGAGCTCGCCACGCGGCTCGCACCCTTGCTCGACGAGCTGTACGAGCGGCCGCGGGCCGGCGACAGCGCGACCGTGACCGAAGTCATCGACAGAAGGGAGCTGTTCTGATGGAACCGTCGAAACTGACCAGCAGCGCGGAGGAGGGAATCCTCGCGCGGGAGGCGCACTCGGACGTTCGCTATCCGCGGCTCATCACGCGCGATGAGATCACCCCGATCCCGAAGATGATGTTCGCCCGCGGCTGCGGGACCTCGATCTTCATCTCGTCCGAGCGGGACGACGCGCGCTACTTCATCCAGGGACTCTGCTTCCACGAGCCCGACCACGAGGAGTACGCGTGGGTGCAGGACGCGTGGGACGAGGCGTACTACTGCATCAAGGGGATCATCCGCGTCGGCATCGAGGACTCCGAGGGCACCTCGCTGGACCTCGACATCCACGAGGGCCAGCACGCGTACCTGCCCGCGGGCTTCACCTACACGCTGAAGCCGTCGGGGGTCGAGTCGATCAACTTCTGGACCGTCGGGGCGATTCCGGCTCCCGGCATCAAGGTGTTCACCGAGATCGGCGTGCCGAACGCCGCCGACGTCGCCAAGCAGCTGACCGAGCTGCGCAAGGAGGTCGCACGATGACGGAGCTGCCGACGTTCAAGCTCAGCACGATCGCCCCGCTGCGGGGCGCCAAGCGCTGGGCCTTCCTGGAGCGACAGCGGACGATCCGCGTGGCCTCGAGCTCCAACGGGGGCCCGATCTACCTCAACCCGCTCTGGTACGTGGTCAAGGACAGGACGATCTACATACCGCTCGACCAGGCGAGCAGTCACAAGAACAACGTGAACGAGGGTGGCCGCCTCACCGCGGTGGTCGACGCCGGAGACGAGTTCGGGACCGCTCACGGCCTCATGATGGAAGGGCAGTTTGAGCCGCTCGACGACGGCGACTTCACCGAGGAGCTCAACGAGATGTGCCTCGACAAGTACTTCTACACGGGCCATCCGTACCGGCAGCAGTACATCGACTTCGGCCACTGCTACGGACGCACCTGGTATCGGCTCGCGATCGCGCGGACCGTCAGCTGGGACATCCGCGAGTGCTCGCCGATGGCCGCACGTGAGCGGCGCACCCTGCCGGCGGGCTATGGCACGCCGGCGTCCTGAGCCGGCGCGCGAGGAGAGACCTATGAACGCTTCCCTCGGGGTCGGCTTGCTGGCCAACGTGGGCGTCTCCGTGCCGGCCACGGTCGATTTCGCACGCGAGATCGAGCAGGCCGGCTACGCCGGCGTGTGGATCGTCGAGTACGAGTACGACGCCACGGCGCTTGCACAGGCCGTGGCGGCCGCCACGGACGTGGTCGTGAGCGGCACGTGCATCACGCGGGCCTTCACGCGGCACCCGATCTCGATGGCCGAGACGGCCGCGCTGATCGACTGCCTCGCGCCGGGCCGCTTCGTGATCGGCCTCGGCACCGGGCCGCTGAAGGCAGCCGACCCGAAGCTGGACATGCAGCGCTGGGGTCAGGAGTGGGACCGCCCGGTCGCGCGCATGCGCGAGTACCTGCAGGTGCTGCGCCGGGCTCTGTCCGGGGAGATGGTCACCTACCAGGGCGAGTTCTACGAGCTGCAGAACGTCCAGCTCGACCCCGCACCCCCGTCCGGGCACGTCCCGATCTACATCGCGGCGGGCGGGGAGCGCATGTCGCGCGTCGGCGGAGCCGAGGCGGATGGCGTGTTCGTGCACCTGGCTGACCGCGAGATGACCGAGCGGTCGCTCGAAGCGGTCGCAGAGGGCGCGAAGGAAGCGGGCCGGGACCCGAGCCAGATCGAGTTCGGCAACCTGATCATGACGTGCGTCGACGACGACCGTGACGCGGCCTACGCCGCGATGCGGCACTGGCTCGTCGACTTCTACCTGAACATGCCCAGCTACCAGAAGGTGATCGAGCGGGCCGGGTATGCCGACACCGCGAACTCGATCAGGGAGCGGCTCGCCAGCGGCGACGTCGCGGGTGCCTCGGCGTCCATACCGGACGCCTTGGTGGACGAGTTCACGGTCGTCGGCACGCCGCTCGAGTGCGAGCAGAAGCTCGCGGAGATCGTGTCGTGGGGAACGACGGTGCCGATCGTCTACCCGTTCCCGTCCCGAGGTGACTGGCTCGAGTGCTACCGCCGCTCGGTGGAGGCCTTTGCCCCCGCCGCGCGGCTCTGAGGAGGAGACATGTCGACGACTGAGGAGTGGATCAGCAAGCCCAAGGGGCTGCTGATCGGCGGCGAGTGGCGCGAGGCCGCGGACGGCGCGGTTCTGGATGTGTACGACCCCGCCCGCGGCGAGGTGATGACGCAGGTGGCGGCCGGCGGGGCCGCCGACGTCGACGCCGCCGCCGCCGCGGCGCGCAAGGCGTTCGAGGACGGCCCGTGGGCGACCATGACCGCGTCGGACCGCGGGCGCGCGCTCTGGCGCCTGGCCGACCTGATCGAGGAGCACGCAGACGAGTTCGCGATGCTCGAGACGCTCGACATCGGCAAGCCGCTGATGGTGGCCCGGCACGCCGACGTGGCCCTGGCCATCGACATGTTCCGCTACATGGCGGGCTGGGCGACGAAGATCTCGGGGCAGACCTTCCCGATCTCCGTGCCGTACGCGCCGGGTGCGAACTTCGTGGCCTACACCGTGCGCGAGCCGGTGGGGGTCGTCGGGCAGATCATCCCCTGGAACTTCCCGCTGCTGATGGCGAGCTGGAAGCTGGGTCCGGCGCTCGCCGCGGGCAACACCGTGATCCTGAAGCCGGCGGAGCAGACTCCGCTGTCCGCGATCCGGCTGGGTGAGCTGCTCCCCGAGGCGGGCTTCCCGGACGGCGTCGTCAACGTCGTCAACGGCTACGGCGAGTCGGCCGGCGCCGCCATCGCGGCCCACCCCGGCATCGACAAGGTCGCGTTCACCGGCTCCACCGAGGTCGGCAGGTCGATCATGAACGCCGCCGCGGGCAACATGAAGAAGCTGACGCTGGAGCTGGGCGGCAAGTCGCCGAACATCGTCTTCGCCGACGCGGACGTCGAGTCCGCGGTCGCGGGGGCGGCGAACGCGATCTTCCTCAACCAGGGGGAGGTGTGCGCGGCCGGCTCGCGCCTGTACGTCGAGCAGCCGATCTACGAGAAGGTGCTCGCCGGGATCGCCGCGGCGGCCGAGGGCATGAAGGTCGGCCCGGGCGTGGAGCCGGACACGGAGATGGGACCGCTGGTCTCGAAGGAGCACCGTGAGCGGGTGGAGTCGTACCTCGCGCTCGGCGAGAGCGAGGGCGCGCGCCGGGTCACGGGCGGCGAGCGGCTCGACGGTCCCGGCTACTTCCTCCAGCCCAGCGTGCTGGCCGACGTGCGCAACGACATGCGCGTCGTCCAGGAGGAGATCTTCGGCCCGGTGCTGGTCGCCCAGCCGTTCGACGATCCCGACGAGGTGGCCGCTCTGGCCAACGACACCCCCTACGGCCTCGCCGCGGCGGTCTGGACGACGGACCTGGCCAAGGCGCACCGCATGACCCAGCGCATCAAGGCCGGGACGGTGTGGGTCAACACCTACAACATCTACGACGCCGCGCTCCCGTTCGGCGGCTACAAGCAGTCCGGCTGGGGCCGCGAGATGGGCGAGGACGTCCTCTCCCATTACACGGAGACCAAGTCGATCTGCATCGGGGGCCTTTGATGGCGTCGGTCTACGGATACAAGGCCTCGGCCGAGCAGTTCGGCCCGGCCGAGCTGCTCAGGCTGTCGGTGCTGGCCGAGGAGCTGGGGTTCGAGACCGTCGCGGTCTCCGACCACTTCCAGCCCTGGCGCCACAACACCGGGCACGCCCCCGCGGTGCTGACCTATCTCGGGGCGCTCGGACAGGCGACCGCGAAGGTCGGCATCGGCACGAGCGTGCTCACGCCGACGATGCGCTACCACCCGTCCGTCGTCGCGCAGGCGTTCGCGACGCTCGGCTGCCTGAACCCGGGGCGCGTGTTCCTCGGCGTGGGGACCGGCGAGGCCATGAACGAGACGCCGGCGACCGGCATGGAGTGGCCCGGGGCCAAGGAGCGTCGGCTGCGCATGGCCGAGGCGATCAAGCTGATCCGGCGGCTCTGGACCGAAGAGCGGGTGGACTTCGAGGGCGAGTACTACCGCACCGTCAGGGCGACGATCTACGACCGGCCGGAGCAGCCCGTGCCGATCTACGTCGCGGCCTCGGGGCCGCTGGCCGCGAAGCTGGCCGGGCGGGCCGGGGACGGATTCATCTGCACCAGCGGCAAGAGCCCCGACCTCTACGGCCAGCTGCTCGGCGCGGTGGCCGAGGGCGCGGAGAAGGCCGGGCGCGACCCGGCGGGGATCGACCGCATGATCGAGATCAAGGTGTCCTACGACACCGACATCGAACGCGCCCGCGACGCGTGCCGCTGGTGGGCCGCGCTGGCCCTGTCGCCCGAGGAGAAGAGCGGGATCGAGGACCCGCTCGAGCTCGAGCGGCTCGCGGACGCGAACGCCGAACGCGGGCAGACGCGCTTCATCGTGTCGGACGACCCCGAAGAGGTCGCCGCCGGGATCCGCTTCTACGAGGACCTCGGCTTCAACCACCTCGTCTTCCACATCCCGGGCACCGAGCAGGAGCACGGCATGCGGCTGTTCGCGCAGGACGTGCTTCCACTGCTCAGCCGGTGAACGAGCTCGCCTGGGAGCTGGGGCGGCGGGGCCACGGGTCGCTCGTCACCTACTCGCCCAAGGTGTTCATCCCGCTGACGCAGCTCTGCCGCGACGTCTGCCACTACTGCACCTTCGCGAGGCCGCCCCGGCGGGGCGAGCGCGCCTACCTCACCGCCGACGAGGTGCTCGCCATCGCCCGCGCCGGTGCCGAGGCCGGGTGCCACGAGGCGCTGTTCACGCTCGGAGACAAGCCCGAGCTGCGCTACGAGGTGGCGCGGCGCGAGCTGGCGGACGCGGGCTGCGCGACCACGGTCGAGTACCTCAGGCAGATGTGCGAGCTGGTCCTCGAGGAGACCGGCCTGATCCCGCACGTCAACGCGGGCGTGCTCGAGGAGCGCGACCTCGCCCTGCTGCGGACCGTGAGCGCCTCGCACGGGATCATGCTCGAGAGCGCCGCCGAGCGGCTCTGCGAGCGCGGCGGGCCGCACTTCGGCTCGCCGGACAAGCGCCCCGCTCCGAGGCTCGCGACGATCGAGGCGGCAGGCCGGCTGCGCATTCCGATGACCACCGGGATCCTGATCGGGATCGGCGAGACCCGGGAGGAGCGCATCGACGCCCTGCTCGCGATCCGCGCGCTCCACCGCCGCTACGGCCACATCCAGGAGGTGATCGTCCAGAACTTCCGGGCAAAGCCTGGCACCAAGATGGCCGACCACCCCGAGCCCTCCATCGACGAGCTGCTCTGGACGGTCGCGAACGCACGCATGCTCCTGGGGGCCGAGATGGCGCTCCAGGTCCCGCCCAACCTCTCCTACGACGACTTCCCGCGCCTGCTCGACGCCGGCATCGACGACTGGGGCGGGATCTCGCCGGTCACGCTGGACCACGTGAATCCCGAGGCGCCGTGGCCGGAGGTCGAGCGGCTGCGTGAGGCCACCCGGGCGCGCGGCCTCGAGCTGGTGGCGCGCCTGCCGGTCTACCCGCGCTACCTCTCCGACGAGTGGCTCGACCCGAAGGTGCTGCCGCACGTCCTGCGGCGCGCGGACGCGGACGGGTTCGCGCGCACCGACGCCTGGACCGCCGGCCAAGTGTCCTCGCCGCCCCGTTTCGCGCGGGCCGGCGCCGAGGTGCGCGACGAGCTCGTGCGCGCCGGACTCGGCAAGGTGCGTGCGGGCGTGGAGCTGGACGAGGACGACGTCTGCGCCCTGCTGAGCGCCCGCGGCGCCGACGTCGCCGCCGTGGCCGAGGCCGCCGACGGGCTCAGGCGGGAGGTGTGCGGGGATGAGGTCACGTACGTCGTCACCCGGAACATCAACTACACCAACGTCTGCTACTTCCGCTGCGGCTTCTGCGCCTTCTCGAAGGGCAAGCTCGCGCGCAACCTCCGCGGCGCGCCGTACCTCGTGCCGGTCGACGAGATCGTCCGGCGCTCCCGGGAGGCGTGGGAGCGCGGCGCCGTGGAGGTCTGCCTCCAGGGCGGGATACACCCGGGCTTCACGGGTGACTTCTACGTCGAGGTGCTGGAGGCGGTCCGCTCCGAGCTGCCCGACCTGCACCTCCACGCCTTCTCGGCGCTCGAGGTCTGGCAGGGCGCGGCCACGCTCGGAGTGCCGCTGTCGGACTACCTGCGCCGGCTGCGCGACGCCGGCCTGTCGTCGCTTCCCGGAACGGCCGCGGAGATCCTCGACGACGAGGTCCGGGCGGTGCTCTGCCCCGACAAGGTGTCGACCGAGCAGTGGCTGGAGGTGCACGACCGCGCGCACCGGGAGGGCCTGCGCTCCACCACCACCGTCATGTTCGGCCACGTGGACGGGCCGCGCAGCTGGGCCCGCCACCTGCTCGCCCTGCGCGGGCAGCAGCAGCGCAGCGGCGGGTTCACCGAGTTCGTGCCGCTCCCGTTCGTCCACATGGAGGCGCCGATCTACTTGAAGGGGTGCGCGCGGCCCGGCCCCACCTTCCGCGAGACGGTGCTGATGCACGCGGTGGGCAGGCTCGCGCTCCATCCCTGGATCACGAACGTGCAGGCGTCGTGGGTGAAGCTCGGCGTGGAGGGCACCCAGGTCGCCCTTCGCAGCGGCGCGAACGACTTCGGCGGCACGCTCATGAACGAGTCGATCTCGCGCGCGGCGGGGGCGGCACACGGCCAGGAGATGCCTCCCGAGCGCATCGAGGCGGCCATTCGTGCGATCGGCCGGCCCGCGCGCCAGCGCACCACCTTCTACGGAACTCCCGCGGCGGACCGGACGGCGGCGTCGTTCGGGGCGCCGCCGCTGCGCGAGCCCGTCAACCCGCCGGCGCGGGAGTCCGGACTGCAGCGCCCCGTGGCGCTCGTCCGGCCGGGCGTCGTGGGCGTTCGCTGAGACGACGATGCTGCTCGCCGAGGAACGCCGGCTGATCGCCGAGTACGGTCGCCGTCTCGTGAGCGACGGCCTCGTCGTCGGCACCTACGGGAACATCAGCATCCGGGAGGGCGACCGGATCGCGATCACCCCGCACGCCGTGGAGTACGACCAGCTCAGCCCCGAGCTGGTGTGCGTGGTGGACGCCGACGGACGGCCGCTCGACGGGCCGCTCGAGCCGTCCTCGGAGCTGCCCATGCACCTGAGGGTCCATCGCGAGCACGGCGACGGCGCGCTCGTCCACACGCATTCCCCGTTCGCGACGGCGCTCTCCTGCGTGGTCGACGAGATCCCGGCGGTCCACTACCTGGTCGGCGAGTTGGGCGGGCCGATCCCGAACACGCCGTTCGAGCCGCCAGGCAGCGAGCGGCTCGCCGCGGCCGTCGCCGCGGCGCTGGCCCACCGCGAGGGCGCGCTGCTCCAGAGCCACGGCACGGTCACGATCGGCACGTCGCTGCCCGAGGCCTATGCGCGCAGCCAGATCCTCGAGTTCGTGGCGCAGGTCTACTACCGCGCGCGGCTGATCTGCGAACCAAACGACACACTCTGCAAGCTGATACCGAAAGATTCCGCACACTCATAACGCAAAATTCAACATGATCCGCCTTGACTTGGCGGAATCAGGCGGTTATGTTCGCGCCGTGAGCGGTTTGTGTCGCCTCTGGCCGGCCTGCGCAGCGCGCGTTGCCCTCTGTACGAAGGGTCGTGCGTGAAAGGGTCCGCCCTGCACGTCGTCGGCATCGGAGGCAGCACGCGCGCCGCGTCCTCCTCGGAGCGGGCGCTGGCGGCGGTGCTTCGCAGCGTGGAGGCGCGCGGCGCCACGACGACCCTCCTCGCCGGCAGCGACATCGAGCTGCCGACGTACGCGCCGGAGCGGCCGGAGCGGACGGCTGCCGCTCAGAGGCTCGTCGCCGAGGTCGAGCGGGCCGACGGCATCGTGATCTCCTCGCCCGGCTACCACGGCGGGATCTCCGGCATGGTGAAGAACGCGCTCGACTATCTCGAGGACCTTCGGGACGCGCCGCGCCCCTACCTCGAAGGGCGTGCGGTGGGGCTGATCGCCTGCGCCGACGGCCCCCAGGCGACGACCACGACCCTGACCGCCCTGCGGTCCGTCGTGCATGCGCTGCGGGGGTGGCCGACGCCGCTCGGAATCGCCCTTCAGACGTCCGAGAAGAACGTGGCGGCGGACGGGACCGTCGAGAGTCCGGCGCTGGCGGCGCGGATCGACGCGATGGCGGACCAGGTCCTCAGCCTGGCCGTGGCGGCGTGAGCGAGACACGATGGGGTCTCCAGCGTGCCGTCGGGCTCTCCGACCTGGATCGCGACCTGATCCGGATGCTCCAGGTGGACGGCCGCCGGTCGTATGCCTCGCTCGCGCGGTCGCTCGGCATTCCGCAACGCCAGGTGCAGAAGCGCCTCAAGGAGCTCTCCGAGAGCGGGGTCGTCTACATCATTCCGGTCGGCGACCCGAGCGTCCTGGGCTACCGCACGCTCGCGATGGTCGGCATGCGTGCGCGCGGGCGGCCGCTGGCCGAGATCGCGGCGGACCTCGCGGACCTCGACGAGATCGACTACGTCAACCTCACTGCTGGCCGCTTCGACCTGTGGGCGCAGGTGCTCTGCCGCGATCTCGGCGAGCTCCACGCGACCGTCGAGGGGGTCATCCGCGTCCTGCCCGGGATCGAGCACGCGGAGGTCTTCCCATACCTGCGCGTGCACTACCAGGAGGCCGCCTTCCGAGTTCCCGACCGGGGGGCGGCGCTGACCCACGTCGCGCCGGAGATGTCGATCGACGACCTCGACCGTGCGATCGTGGCCGCGCTCAGCACCGACGGCCGGCTGCCGTTCAAGGAGATCGCCGAGCAGGTGGGCACGTCCGAGACGCAGGTGCGGCGCCGGCTGAAGCGCCTCGAGGGATCGGGCGCGCTGCGCGTCATGGCGATCACCAATCCCCTGAGTCACGGACTCGAGACGATCGCGCGCTTGGCGATCACCGTTGCCCCGGCACACACCTTCACCGCCGTCGCCGACGCGCTGTCCGAGATCGAGGCGATCAGCTACGTGGCGGTCTGCACCGGCCGCTACGACATCTTCGCCGAGGCCCTCTGCGTCGACGTCGACGAGCTCAGCACGGTCATCGACAAACAGGTCCGGGCCATCGAGGGAGTCGAGCGCTGCGAGTCGTTCGTGCACCTCGGCCCGCTGCACTACAAGCCCTTGCTCCCCGCCATGTTGCACGGCGAGCCCGCGACTTCAACTCGGCGCGGGCGATGAGCGAGATACAGCCGTCTGTCACTTGAGTCCAACTAAGGAGAGGCAATGCCAGCTGTGAGGTCGGGGATGAGTTTGAGGCTGTTGTCGGCGCTGCTCGTAGTGATCGCGGGGCTGGTCTTCGCGGCGTGCGGCGGCGACGACGACGGCGGCAGCGACGCCGAGGGCGACTCGGCGTCGAAGAGCATCACCACCGCCGATGCGGGCAAGGCCTCCGGCAAGGCCGTGAAGATCGGGCTCCTCACCGGGCTCACCGGCGACTACGCGCCATGGGGCGAGAAGTACGTCGCCGCCACGCAGGTGGCCGCCGACGAGATCAACGAGGCCGGCGGCATCCTCGGCCGGCCGCTCGAGATCGTGGTCGCCGACAGCGAGTCGAACCTCGAGGGCGCGGTCGCGCGCTGGCCGCGGCTGGCGGAGGTGGAGAAGGTCGTGGCGGTGCAGGGCGTCGAGAGCGACGGCGGCGTGGCTCTGCTCGAGTCGGCCGCGGAAGCGCAGATCCCGATCATCTGCTCCGTCTGCGGCACGCCCACGCTCGACGAGCGCGGGGGCGACTACGTGTGGCGCATGATCGGCGGCGACAACCAGATCGGCGTGGCTCTTGCGCAGATCGCGCTGGAGCACACGAAGGAGGCCTCGATCATGACCGAGCAGGGCCTCGAGACGACGGAGGGAATCAGCGACATCTTCGAGTCGGCCTTCGAGAAGGGCGGCGGGGACCTCAAGCAGCGGGTGAACTTCGGCGGCGACGCCGGCACGTTCCAGGCTGAGCTCGAGCAGGCGTTCGGCGATACCGACCAGGTCTTCCTGGCCTCCGGTCTCGAGCCCGCGCTGCGCATCTTCAACGAATGGCAGCGACGCAACTACGGCGGGACGTTCTTCGCGCCGCCGGACTGGATCTCGCCGGAGGTCGCCAAGTTCGGCGATGGAGCGCTCGAGGGCAAGGTCTTCGGCGTCGGACAGGCCTTCCCGGAGGACAGCCCCGCCTACAAGCGGTTCGCCGCGGCGTATGAGGCGATCCTCAACGAGAGTCCCTCGTCCGCCTTCAACGAGCCCCCGCTGTATGACGGGCTGATCGTGCTGGCGCTCGCCGCGGAGGCGGCCGGCAAGGCAGAGGGCAAGGCCATTCGGGATCACCTGGCCGAGGTGGCAAACCCGCCCGGCAAGGTCGTGCAGTCGTACGCGGACGGCATCAAGGAGCTGAGGGCCGGCAACGACATCGAGTACCAGGGCGCATCCGGCACGATCGACTTCGACGAGCACGGAAGCGTCGCGGCCCTGTACGCCGAGGTCACGCCGGAGGACGGCGACTGGAAGGTGACTCGGACGTTCGAGGTCGACACCTCGCTCCAGCCCTAGTCGAGAGCGGGCGATCAGCTGATGCAGAACATCGTCTTCGGGATCCTGACGGGGAGCACGCTGGCCGTCGCGACGGTCGGCTTCGCCCTGGTCCGGCAGACCGAGGGGTTCGTCAACATCGCGCACGGCCAGTACCTGGCATTGGGCGCCTTCCTCGGGCTCTTCTTCATGGAGTCGTGGGGTGTGAGCGTGTTCCTTGCCGGGTTTCTGGCCGTGGTCGCGGTGGCGGTGCTCGGCGTCGTGGTCGCCCGCCTCGTCTTCGACCCGGTCAGGGAGCGAGGGGCGCTGGTGCTCTTCTTCTCGTCGATCGGACTGGCGTACGCGTTGTACGGCATTAACCAGGTGGTCTTCGACCCCGCGGTTCGGGCCTACCCCGTCAACTTCGGGAAGAACATCGACCTCGGTTCGGCCAGCATCACCGTGGGCGAGCTCGTCGTCATCGGGATCGCCGCCGCGAGCGTCATCCTGCTCCACGTCTTCCTGACCAGGACGACGCTGGGCACCTGGGTGCGCGCGGTGGCGGCGAATCCCGAGCTCGCCGAGGTGCGCGGCGTACGCGTGCGCCTCACGTCGGGCGTGGTCTGGTTCATCGGCGCGGGCCTCGCGGCCCTGGCCGGCGTGCTGATCGGCGTCCTCGGAACGGTTCACTCCGAGATCGGCTGGGCCAACATCCTGATGATCCTGGCCGCGGCGGTAGTTGGCGGGCTCGGGAACATCTACGGAGTGATCGCCGCGGGCCTGCTGCTGGGGCTCGCCATGGACCTCAGCACGCTCGTGATCCCGACGGAGTACCGGCTCACGGTCGCGTTCGCGGCGATCATCATCACGCTGCTCCTGCGTCCCGAGGGCCTCTTCACGGTGGCTCGCCGCAAGGAGGAGGTCGCCTGATGCCCGGCTGGGTGCTGTTCGTGACCGGCGTGCTGACGCTTGCCGGCATCTACGGCGCGCTGGCCATGGCGCTCAACCTGGAGGCCGGCTGGGCCGGCCTCTGGGACCTCGGGACCGCCGGCCTGTTCGCCGTGGGCGGCTACTCGTTCGTGATCCTGACGGCCGAGATTCCGGAGGTGTCGTTCGCGCCGGAGCTGCCGATGATGGCCGGGGTCGTGGCCGCCGGGCTCATCACCGCCGTTGTTGCCGCGATGATCGGCTTGCCCTCGCTCAGGCTCAGAGGCGAGTACTTCATGATCACGACGTTCGCGTTCGCCGAGGTGATCAGGCACCTGATCACGAACGAGGGCGAGATCACGCGCGGCTCGAGCGGCATCAGCGGACTCGAGCGGCCCTTCGACGACCTCGTCTCCGGGCGTGACTACAACTTCGTCCTGCTCGGCATCGTCGTCGTGGCTGTGATCGCGGTCTACCTCGTACTGAGGCAGACGGCGAAATCGCCATTCGGCCGGGCGCTCCGGGCGCTCCGCGACAACGAGGCGGCGGCGCTCGCGCTTGGGAAGAACGTGACCCGCCAGCGGCTCAAGGCCTTCGTTCTCGCGGGCCTGATCATCGGCATGATCGCCCCGATCTACGTCTGGTACATCCGCAGCATCTTCCCCCACCTGTACGTCTCCGACATCACGTTCGTCACCTGGACGGCGCTCGTGGTGGGAGGCATCGGGAGCCTCCGCGGGCCGCTGCTCGGGGCACTGATCCTGATGTCGGTCACCGAGGCCACCCACTTCCTTCAGGTGGACGCGGACAAGGCCACCCTGATCGCCTCGTTCCACCCGATCATCATCGGGGTGGCTCTGATAGCCATCCTGCGGTTCCGGCCCGAGGGGCTGCTGCCGGCGCGCCGCGACTACCCGGTGGCGCGGCCGACCGGCCTCGGGGGCGCCGAGCCGCCGGGTCCTCCGCGCACGCTGGTGCCGCAGGGCGATGCTGCGGGTGGGGGGCACTAGATGCGCATCGTCGTCGACGACGTGAGCAAGGCGTACGGAGGGCTCGCGGCGCTCAAGAACCTGTCGCTCACCGTGGAGGCCGGCGCGATCACGGCGATCATCGGGCCGAACGGCGCTGGCAAGACCACGCTCTTCAACGCGATCACCGGGTTCGACCGGATCGACGAGGGTGCGATCCTCCTCGGCGAGCGGCGAATCGACCGGCTGTCGCCCTGGCGAATCGCGAGGCTCGGGATCGGGCGGACGTTCCAGACTCCGGCCGGCTTCGGCACGATGTCCGTCTGGGAGAACCTGCTCACGGCCGGCGCGAGCGACGAGTCAGAGCGCGTGCTCGCCGCGTTCGGCGTGCGCCGCCCGAGCAAGGGCTTCGACGACGTCGCCGCGCGTGCCGCCGAGCTGCTCGAGCGGCTCGAGCTGGCCCATCTCGCCTCGATCCCGGTCGAGGAGCTCTCGGCCGGCGACGCCAAGCTGCTCGAGTTCGCGCGCCAGCTGATGCGGAAGCCCGAGACGCTGCTTCTGGACGAGCCGGCGGCGGGCGTCGCACCCGATCGCATCGCCGAGCTCTCGACGCTGCTCCGCGAGTTCAACGAGGAGGGGATCACGATTGCGGTGATCGACCACAACCTGTCGTTCGTGCTCGACACGGCCAGCCGGGTCTGGGTCCTCGCGAGCGGTGAGGTGCTTGCGGAGGGCAAGCCCCACGAGGTCGCGAAGGACAAGCGCGTACTCGAGACCTACCTGGGGCAGGTCGCATGACGCTCCTGGCGGTCGACGATCTCGTCTCGGGCTACGGGATGCCCGTGCTCCACGGCGTATCGCTCACGGTCGACGAGGGCGAGCTGGTGGCGCTGCTCGGCCCGAACGGCGCCGGCAAGACCACCCTCACCAAGGCGATCTGCCGGCTGCTGCCGCTCGAGCGCGGCTCGGTCCAGCTCCGCGGCGAGGACCTCGCCGAGGCGAAGGCCCACGCGCTCCCGCGCCTCGGGGTTGGATACGTGCCCCAGGAGGGCAACGTCTTCCGCCCGCTCACCGTGGTGGAGAACCTCGAGGTGTCGTATGCGGGAGGTGACCGCGGCAAGGTCAACGAGAGGATCGACGAGGTCCTCGAGTTCTTCCCGCGGCTCGCGCAGAGGCGCAGCCAGCGGGCGCGCACGCTGTCGGGCGGCGAGCGCCAGATGCTCGCCCTCGCGAGCGCGCTGGTGCTCTCGCCGCAGCTCCTGATCCTCGACGAGCCGACGAGCGGCCTCGCTCCCTCGCTCGTCAAGCAGCTCGCGGAGCACATCGCCGCAGTGCGCGACTCCGGCACGGCGATCCTGTGGGTCGTCGGCGAGCACACGGGCGAGATCGTCAAGCACGCCGACCGCGCGTACATGCTCGATTCCGGCGTCATCACGCACCAGTGGGACGAGCGCGGCGCGATCACCGACGAGGTGCTCCAAGAGGCGCTCTTCAGCTCGCGCGAGCCCCACCTAGACGAAGTTCCTTAGCAATCCAGGAGATCTACTAATGCGATTCGACAGCGGGCTATTGATCCACTCGGGCGACATCGGCGGCTACCCGCCGATCAACGAGTGGATCGAAACTACGGAGTTCCTAGAGGAGAACGGGTTCACGTGCGTCTGGTCGGCCGAGCACCATTTCTTCTGGGACGGCTGGACCCAGCCCACGCCGCCGAACCCGATCCAGTTCGGCGCGTTCATGGCGCCCCGCACCACGACGCTGCGGCTCGGCCAGTGCGGCGTCTGCCTGCCCGACTGGCACCCGATCCGCGTGGCCGAGGACGCGGCGATGCTCGACCACATGAGCAACGGCCGGCTCGAGTTCGGGATCATGCGCGGGCTCAACAACCGCAACGCCGGCAACTTCAACCACGACGGCGACCGGCGCGACGTGCGGCGCAACCAGGGGCTGATGTGGGAGTCGTACGACATCATCAGGAAGGCCTGGAGCGGCGAGCCGTTCAGCCACGACGGCGAGTTCTACCGGCTGCCGCGGCCCGGCTGGCGCGATCAGCTGACGCCGTCCGACCAGCTCGACCGGCGCTACTTCGCCGAGGACGGCGAGATGATCGCGCTGAGCGTCCTGCCGACGCCGCTGCAGAAGCCGTCTCCGCCTAGCTGGGTGATGGCCGACTCCGTGTCGTCCGCCGTCGAGGGCGCGAAGCGGGGGCTCGGCGTGCTGACGTGGGGGCAGTCCTTCGAAGCGGCCCGCCAGGCCTCGGCGGCGCACCGCGAGGCCTTCGTCCCGTCGCATCCGGGGGACAGCTGGCGCTTCGGGATCATGCGGCCGGTCTTCGTCGCCGAGACCTCCGAGGCCGCCGAGGCCGTCATGCGGCCCTCGATCAACCTGCTGATGGAGCACATCCTCGGCCTGACCCCCCAGTGGGGCGGCCACAAGGCGTTCCTCGCTCGCGACGAGCAGGTCAACGACGGCGACCTCGAGCTCGACTGGTACGACTTCCTCAACAGCCGCGGCTGGTGCCTCGTCGGGAGCCCGGACGACGTCACGGCGCAGCTCAAGCGCTTCGAGCAGGAGCTGGGCATCGAGCACCTCGTGAAGTACTGGGCGCTGCCGCTCATCAGCCACGAGCAGATGATGGGGAGCATGCGCCTGTTCACGCAGGAGGTGATGCCGAACTTCGAGAACTCGCTCTCGCGACCGGAGGTCGGCGCGACGTCCACGGGCGCCTAGGGGAAGCATGATCATCCGAGAGCTCGAACCGGCGATCGAGCGCGGAGCGCGCTGGGCCGTCGCCGGCCGTGTGCTCACGATGGCCGACTCCGGCGAGCCGCAGCGCGTCGTGGTCGTGGAGGGCGACACGATCGTCGACGTCGGCGGCCCGGCGCTCCTGACACAGGTCCAGGAGGACGAGGCCACCACGGTGCTCGACCTCGGCGACGGCGCGGTGCTGCCGGGCTTCATCGACGCGCACGCCCACGCCGAGGCGTCGGCGCGCGCGCACAGCGAGACGGTCGACTGCCGCGTGCCCGGGTGCAAGGACGTCGAGGAGGTCCTCCAGACCCTGAGCGACAACATCTCTCGCGCCCGCGAGGGATGGCTGGTCGGCCAGGCCAACCTGTTCTACAACCAGAAGCTCGCCGACAAGCGGATGCCGACGCGCGAAGAGCTCGACTCGGTCAGTCGCGACATCTCGATCGTGATCCGCGCCGGCGGCCACACGAGCGTGCTCAACACGCGCGCGTTCGAGACCTCGGACGTCGTGAGGTACGCGGGCAAGAGCGGCATGATGGGCGGGGCGGTGATCGAGCGCGACTCCGCGGGCGAGCCGACCGGCGTGATCAGCGAGCTGGACAAGGCGCTGCCGCTCCCGGTCCCGACCCGCGACGAGGTGCGCGAGTCGCTGCGCTCTGGCCTGCACGACCTCTTCACCCGCCACGGCGTGACTTCGGTGGGCGAGATCTCCGATTCGCTGGAGGGGCTCCAGCTGATGGACGAGCTGATCTCCTCCGGCGAGACTCCGCTGCGCACCTCGGTCCTGCTCTGGGCGCCCGGCACGCTGACGGTCGATCAGGTGTGCGACTGGGAGCGGCACCTCGAGCTGCGCTCGGGACGCGAGTGGATGCACGTCCGCGGGCTGAAGGTCTTCGCCGACGGCGGCTACTCGTCCCGCAACGCCGCGACGCGCACGGAGTACCTGGAGCCCTACGCACTCGAGAAGGGCTCGAAGGGGAAGGTCGACCTGAGCGTCGACCAGCTGCGCTCCTTCCTCGAGCGTGCCAACGCCGCCGGGCTTCAGCTGGCGGTGCACGCCAACGGCGAGCGCGCCCAGGACGCCGTGTGCGAGGCGGTCATGGCGGTCGGACCGCCGCAGGACGAGCGGCTGCGCACGCGCGTGGAGCACGCCGGCAACTTCGTCACCAAGCCCGACACGCTCGAGGCCTGGCGGGGGGCAGGGATCATCCCCATCCCGCAGGCGGTGTTCCTCTACAACTTCGGAGACCTGTTCCCGATCTACCTCGGCGAGGCCGGGCAGCGGGGGCGGTTCCCGTTCCGGACCCTGCTGGAGGAAGGCTGGCCGATCTCGGCCAGCTCCGACGTCTTCATCGGGGCCGAGCAGGAGCAGACGAGGCCGCTCTTCAGCATCTGGTGCTGCCTGCGGCGCCAGACGTTCTTCGGCGAGATCGTCGACCCCGAGCAAGCCGTCGGGCTGGACACCGCGCTGGAGATGCACACGATCAACGCCGCCCTCGCGCTGGGCGAGGAGGAGCGGCGCGGGTCGCTCGAGACCGGCAAGCTCGCCGACCTGGTGCTGCTGCGGCGCGACCCGCACGACCTCGAGATCGACGAACTGCGCAGCTTGGAAGTGGACGCGACGATCGCCGGCGGCAAGCTCGCGCACGTGCGCGCCGGCGCCTAGACACAAAGGAGACCGATGGCCGACCACCCGGAGCCGAGCGTCGTGATGACGAACATCGCGGACGTCACCCCGGTGCCCGTGAGCACCCTGACCGTCGACCACGACGAGGGCACGGCACGTGTGCTCGTGAGCGCCGCGATCAACGGCAGCCCCGACCTGTTCGTGAGCAACTTCCGGATGGGCCCGAACCAGCACCATCCCAAGCACGTCCACCCCAACGTCGGCGAGGTCTACTTCATCCTCGACGGGCGCTGCCAGATGACGGTGGGCGACCGCGTCGAGTGGCTCGGGGCGGGGACGGCAATCTACGTCCCGAAGGGCACGCCGCACTGCACCGACACCGGCGACGAGGGCGTCTCGGTGCTGGTGATCTTCCCGGAGGGGGACTTCGACAAGGTCGGCAAGGCCTTCGTCGACGAGGATCCCTCGTAGCATGCTGTCCCGGGCGCCGTCGATCGGTCTCCTGGCAGACGTGGATCCGGACTTCGGGCCCATGGACGTGGTGGAGATAGCGCGTGCGGCTGAAGCGAATGGCTTCGAGGGCGCGTGGATGATCGAGCTCGAATACGACTCGTTCGCCTACGACCTCCTGATCGCCCAGGGGACGACCACGCTGGAGACCGGCAGCTGCATCACGAGGTACTTCACGCGGCACCCGCTGCTGTGCGCGGAGACCGCCGCCGTGGTGGACCTGGTCGCGCCCGGGCGGTTCCACATCGGGCTGGGCACCGGACCGATGCAGCGGAAGTCCGGCGTGCTCACCGGGGACGATGCCCGCTTCGCCAAGCAGCGCTGGGGGCTCCCGAGCGATCGCGAGGTCGCCCGGCTGGCCGAGTACATCAAGGTCGTCCGGCTCGCCATGGAGGAGCGCTACCTGAACTTCGACGGCGAGTTCTTCCAGCTGCGCGACGTCAAGCTCAAGATCCACCCGACCAGTCCGCCGCCGATCTGGATCTCCGCCGGGGGCGACCAGATGCTGCGGCTCGCGGGACGGCATGCCGACGGCGTATTCACGTTCCTGGCGGGCGAGGAGGCGACCCACCACATCCGCGCGGTGACGAGCGCCGCGGCCGAGAAGGCGGGGCGGGATCCCGGAGCCGTGAAGCTCGGCAACCTCATCCTCAGCTGTGTCAGCGAGGATCGTGAGCGGGCCCGCATGGCCATGCGGGCGTACCTCGTCGACTACTACCTCCACCTGCCGGCGGTGCAGGACTTCGTCGAGTCGATGGGATTCGAGGAGGCGGCGGAGATTCGCAAGCTCGCCCCGGCGGGCGACACCAAGGCCGACGTCGACACGATCCTCGCGGACGATCGGCTTGGCAAGGCCGCGGAGCTCGTCTCGGACCGGCTGCTGGACGAGCTGACGATCGTGGGCACCCCCGAGGACTGCCGGCGCCAGTACGAGGAGGTCGTGTCATGGGGGACCGACCTGCCGATCCTGTACGCCTTCCCGGCGGACAGCGACTGGGCCGGCGGCTACCGCGCGATGATCGAGGCGTTCAGGTTCTCGCCGGCGCTGGAGCAGGCCTCCTAGTTGCTCGGTCCTCGAAACGGAGGGGCGGCACGGCTCGACTGACTGTATGCAGCTGTTGCCAGGGGCGGCTTAGGCCTGGCGAAGCCCGCTCAGACGCCACGGTGCAGCGTCCCTTGCTGCTTTGCCCCAGACGCCTTACAGTTCGGCTGCCCTACTCGACGTAGGTCCCGAGCTACGGAAGGAAGCGAATGGCGACCGAGGCGATTGCAAGTGTGCACAGCTGCAGCCTGCACTACGAGGTAACGGGGGATGGGCCGCCGCTCGTCCTGATACACGGGCTCGGGGGCTCCACGGTGGTCTGGTCGGAGCTCATGCCGCTGGTTCAGGACGACTGGCGTGTCATCAACGTCGACCTGCGCGGATGCGGCAAGACGCGGGAGACCGAGCGGGCCGAGCTGTCGCTGGAGCGATGGGCCAGTGACCTTGCCGCAGTGCTCGATGCGGCGGCGGCTCGCCGTGCGGTGCTGGTGGGCCACTCGCTCGGCATCAACATCGCGCTCGCGTACGCGCTGATGCGCCCCGACGACGTCGGCGGTCTCGTCCTCGTCAACGGGGAGGCGTTCATCGGTCGTCTGGGCGAGCGGCTGAAGGGATCCATCGACGGGATCCGTGAGCTCGGGTTCGAGTCCTGGGTGGAGGAGCGCTGGAGCAAGAACCCGCCGCTGTCCGAGGCGAGCATCGCCGCTCATCCGGAGCTACTGCCCCGCTATCGGGCGATGGTCGAGGCGAACGACCCCGATGACTACGTCCGCGTCTGCGAAGCGATCTCGGCCGCCGAGGATCAGCGTCCCTTCCTGTCGGCCGTGACTGCTCCCGCCGTCGTCGTCGCCGGCGAACTGGACGACCGCATGCGGCCGATCGTCTCCAGAGAGCTCGCCGATTTGCTGCCGAACGCCAGCTACGTCGAGATCCCAGGCATTGGCCATACGGCGCCGTTCGAGGCGCCCGAGGTGGTCGCGGAGGCGGTCGCCACGGTGGCGAATGTGGCTCGCGTCAACTGAGGCCGAGTTAGGAAGCGTGCAGTCTCGGTTTCCGGGGGGCCAGCAAGGGGCCGCGATTGACACGCGCGTTTCAGACTGTATATACTTTTCTGGCCAGCCGCACCGTGTTGATGACGACACGCGTCTGGCCCACGCATCTCGCCCGAACCCGCATGACAGCTGAGGAGGGGACGATGGAAAGCTGGTTGCTCATCACCAACGGCACGGTCGTGGACGGCGCGGCGAACCCGCCGGAGCCGGAGACCGACGTCCTCGTGCGGAGCAACCGCATCCACTCCGTGGAACGCGGGATCAAGGAGGAGCACGTCCGTGAGTCGATCATGGCCCGCGGCGACACCCTGCAGGTGCTCGACGCGTCTCGCAAGACGGTGATGCCCGGCCTGATCGACGCACATTGCCACCTCAGCTTCGGGCATGGGCAGTCGCAGGAGGAGATGGACCTCTACACCGGCGTCGAGCTTCGGACCCTTCGCACCGCGGCATCCGCCAAGAGCGTTCTTCGCGCCGGCGTGACGTCGATGTCACAGCCCGGTTCGAGCTACTACATCGGCGTGGGTGTCCGGGAGGCGATCAAGGAGGGGCTCGTCGAGGGGCCGCGCGTCTTCACGGCCGGCCGGCAGATGTCTACGAGCAACGGAATCGGCGACTACTACCCCGACACCGTCGGCGTGCCCGACGGCAGCATCGGCTGCCTGGCCAACACGCCCGACGAGATGAAGCGCGAAGTCCGCGTGCAGATCAAGAACGGCGTCGACTTCATCAAGATGGCCGACAGCCCGTTCGGCGAGTTCCAGGCGTTCACCGGCGACGAGATGAAGATGGTGACGGAGCTCACCCAGCAGATGAAGCGCCGGGTCACGATCCATGCGCGCGGGAACGACGAGACGCGCGCCGCCGTCCAGGCCGGCGTCGACTGGATCATGCACAGCAACATCATGGACGAGCAGACCGCGGGCGAATTCGGTGAGTCTGGAATCCTGCTCGTTCCCGTCCTCACGCTGCTCGCCAACCTCTCCGACTTCGGCGAGTACGTGGGGGTTCCGCCCGGACTCCGTGACGGCTGTGCGGGCATGATGGAGGCCTCCGGCGAGAGCTATCAGCTCGCGCGAGCGGCCGGGGTCAAGTTCGGCGTCGGGTCCGAGTCGGGCTTTGCCATCACGCCCTGCGGCGAGTGGCACGCCAGGGAGCTCCAGCTGCTCGTCGAGTACGCGGGCCTGTCGACCCTCGAGGCGATCCAGGCCGCGACCCAGAACGTCGCGATGACCGTCGGCCTCGACGGTGAGCTCGGTGTGATCGCCGAGGGCATGCTCGCCGACATCATCGTCGTGGACGGCGACCCCGTGCGCGACGTCAGGGTGCTCCAGGAGAAGGAGAACATCGTCGCTGTCATCAAGGACGGTGACCTCGTGCACTTCGAAGATGAGGTCGAGCTTCGACCGTTCCAGCCCGCGCAGATCTACGGGACGGGGGGCCTGCTCACGTTCGAGACCGTCTACGGCGACGTGGAGCACCGTGCCGGCGGCCTCGACCCGCTGCCCTGGAACGGCGACGACGGAAAGAGCCTGGCAGGCGACATCAAGCAGCGCGAGAAGGCTGCGGGCACCGGCGTGTACGCCATGGGCCAAAGCGACGCATCCCGCTAGGGACTGCACCACCGAACGGAAGGGACGTTGTGCCGGTAGCCCAGCGAATGATGCTGCCCGACGGCGGCGAGCCGTTCTGCCACCACTGCGACGCGGTGCGAGTGGGCGACCTCGTGTTCGTGACCGGGATGGCTGCCGTCGACGCCGACGGGCAGGTGCTCGCGCCAGGCCAGGCTGGAGCGCAGGCCAAGAGCGCGTACGCGGCGCTCCGGAGCGCGCTGGAGCTCGTCGGCGCGACGCCGGCTGACGTCGTCAAGGTCACGAACCGCCTTACGAACGTCGATGATCGGCCTCTGGTCGACGCCGGCTGCCGCGAGCTCTTCGGTGAGCACCGGCCCGCGAGCTTCACGTGCGAGGTGTCGCACCTCGCCGTCGACGGCCTGCTCTGCGACGTCGACGCGGTTGCGGTGGTCGGCGGCGCCAAGGAGCGGCTGATGCTCCCTGGCGGGGACGAGGCCCTGGGGCACCGATCCGATGTGGTGAGGGCGGGCAACCTCGTGTGGATCTCGGGCATGGCCGCCCTGGGCCCGCGACAGGAGCTGCTCGCGCCGGGTGACGCGACCGAGCAAGCGCGGATCGCCTACCGGCGCGTCCAGGCTTGCCTCGACCTCGTCGGGGGCACGGCCGCGGACGTCGTGATGGTCAAGAACTACGTCACGGACATCGGCCATCGTCCGCTGGTGAACGTCGCGCGCCAGGAGTTCTTCGGTGAGCACCGACCCGCGAGCTTCATCGGCGAGGTGCCACGACTCGGGGTCGACGGCGTGCTGTACGAGGTCGAGTGCATCGCGGTCCTCCACGAGGAGAAGCAGCGCGTGATGCTCCCCGGCGTCGCCGAGCCGTTCAGCCACTACTGCGACGTCGTTCGCGCCGGCGAGCTCGTCTTCGTGTCCGGTCAGGCGGCCGTAGGCCTCGACCAGAGAGCACTTCACCCCGGCGATCCCGCGGCTCAGGCGCGCGCGGCGTTCGACGGGGTGGGCAGGGCTCTCGAAGCCGTTGGCGCGACCACCGCGGACGTCGTGAAGGTCACGGATTACCTCACCGACATGCAGGACCGCCGGTTGGTGAACGGCGTGCGCGAACAGTTCTTCGGCGCGCACGTGCCGGCAAGCTCCACGTGCGAGATCCCGGCGTTGGTGGAGCCGGGGCTCGTGTACGAAGTCGACGCGATCGCCGTCGTCGGGAGCGGAGCGCCGGCATGAGGCTCGTCACCTACGAATCGGCCCACAGCTCCAGGGCCGGTGTGCTGGTCGACTCGGTCGTCCTCGACGCGGCAGAGGTCGCGGGCGAGGCCGGCATGGCGGTGGACGGTGCGAAGGCCGCTTGGGGCTCGACCAAGGCGATCTTGGAGCTGGGGCCGGAAGCGCTGCGGGCCCTCGAGGTCGCGGCCTCCGCGGCCGCTGAGCGAGGTGAGGGGCGTCCCGCCTCGACCCTCGAGCTCAGGCCGCCGGTGACGGATCCGGACAAGATCATCTGCGTCGGATTGAACTACCGCGCTCACGCGGATGAGTTCGGCGAGGGAGTGCCTGAGTCGCCGAACCTGTTCACGAAGTTCCGCACCTCGCTGGTGGGGCCGAGCGCGTCGATCGTCGTGCCCACCGCCGCGAAGGCGGTCGACTACGAGGGCGAGCTCGCGGTCGTGATCGGTGCCCGGTGCAAGAACGTGAGCCCCGATCGAGCCCTCGAGCACGTCGTCGGCTGCATGGTCTTCAACGACGTCACCGCGCGCGACCTGCAGCTCAGGACGAGCCAGTGGACGGCCGGCAAGGCCATCGACACCTTCGCGCCCTGCGGGCCTGCTCTCGTGACGATCGACGAGGTCGGCGATCTGCAGCAGCTGCGGCTCCAGACCCGCGTCAACGGGGAGACGGTCCAGGACGCTACGACCGCCTCGATGATCTACCCGATCACGGCAATCGTCTCCTTCGTGAGTCAGCTCATGACCCTGGTGCCGGGGGACATCATCGCCACCGGCACGCCGGAGGGAGTCGGATTCAGGAGAGACCCGCCGATCTACCTCCAACCCGGAGACGTGGTCGAGGTGGAGATCGAGGGAGTCGGCTCCATTGCCAACCCCGTCACGCGCGACTCGACTGCGTCGACTGAGGCGTCGGTGTCGCACGCTCAGGGAGGGAGTCCTGACCCATTGCTTTGAGGCGTCCGTCAGTGATCCGGTGCTGACGGGTCGGACGTCGAAGTACCGCAAGCGCGCGGGCCGCGCTAGCCCACGAGGAGGAGGTCACATACATGTCAGGTCGCAATTCAAATAGGAGGTTCGGCCGCATCGCGGCGTTCCTCCTGGCGTCCGTGGTGGTGCTCGCGGGCTGCGGAGGCGGCAGTGATGACGAACCCGACCAGGCTGCCGCGGACACCGCCGGCGGGACGATCAAGGTCGGTCTCAACCTCGAGCAGAGCGGTCCCGGCTCGCTCTACGGGAAGTCACGGATCTTCGGCGCCACCGCCGCCGTCAAGAAGATCAACGCAGATGGCGGGGTGAAGGTGGGCGACAAGTCGTACGAGCTCGAGCTCGTCATCTGCGACAACCGCACTGAGGTCACCTACGGCGTGCAGTGCGCGCAGGAAGGCGTCGAGGAGGGAATCCTCTGGACGACCACGCCCGATATCGGCTTCGAGGGTGCCTACGAGATCTATCGTCAGGCCGGCATCCTCTCGCTTGGCAACGGCGGGGTGGCCGGAGCGATGCTGACGGAGGACGCCGAGGCCCATCCGCTGCTGGCGTTCGAGTTCCTCACCTATCAGCAGCTGGTCGAGTCCTACCTCGTGCGGATGAAGTCGTACTTCCCGGAGGCGAAGACGATCGCGGGTCTCGTTCCCGACGATGCCAACGGGCGGACCTTCGGCGACTCCTTCAAGGAGTATGGGCCGAAGTACGGCCTCGAGTACGTGGCGCAGCAGGTGCACCCGCCCGATGCGACGGGTGACTTCTCGAGCTACCTGACCTCGCTGAAGGCGGCCAAGCCCGACATCGTTTGGCTGGGCTACTACCCGCAGGTCGTCCAGAGTGCCTCGGAGCAGGCGGCCGAGCTCGATGTCGCGCCGATCATCTCCGCGGCGGACATCATGCCCAGCGACCTCGAGGGCGTCGACCACAGCGGCTACCCGGTGATCTCGACCCACACAGCCCTTGGCTGGGGCGAGGGCTGGATGCCGACCGACGAAGACACGTTGGCAGCGATCGAGGCGATCGAGGCTGAGGCAAAGGGCGAGACCTACATCCAGTCGATCGCGACGCTCGGCTACGTCGGCGAGATCATGGTCGTGGCCGCGGCGGTGGAGGAGGCGCAGTCGCTGGAGCCGGAGGCCATCGCAGCCGCGCTCAAGGACGCGCAGTACGACGGCCCGCTCGGCCCCGGCAAGGGCTACGAGAACCACTCGATCGACCTCGCCCAGTCGACGCTCCTGTTCGACAAGGGCGGCGAGACCATGGAGGCGAGTGTCTTCGAGTCCGGGTTCTCCGAAGAGCCGACGGAAACCTACGGGCCGATCGACGTTGGCAAGTAGCACGTGAGATGCAGGTCGGCAGAGTGAGCCGAGCCGCGTCTGCCTGCCGGGCGACCCACCTCCGCCGCCAGTTGCGGCGGGGGTGGACGCCCGGGGGGCGCGCCGTCCTCCGACTCAGCATTCGATGACCGAGTTCTTCCAGCACCTCGTCAACGGCTTGTCCGTCGGCTCGATCTACGTGTTGGTCGCCATCGGCGTCACACTCGTCTTCGGCGTTTCGCGTCTGATCAACTTCGCTCACGGGCAGTTCCTGGTCCTCGGAAGCTTTCTGACCTGGGCACTGGTCTCCGCCGGCTTGTCGTTCTGGCTCGCGGTCGTGATCGTCCCGGTCCTGGTGGGACTCTTCGGAGTGCTGGTCGACCGGGCGTTGCTCCGTCCGACGCTCGACCGGCCGGAGAACGGCTTCATCGTGTCCCTCGGCCTGGTGATCGCGCTCGAGGGGCTCTTCACCGAGATCTGGTCGTCGGACGACCGCAAGGTCTCAAGTCCGGTACCGGACGTCCTCGAGCTGGCCGGCACGCGCATTCCCTGGGACCGCGTGGTCACGCTCGGGGTGGCCGCGGCCGGCGTCGCGGCGCTTTACTACATCCTGCGCCGCACCGACGTCGGCCGCTCCATGCGGGCTGCCGCGGAGAACCGTGACGCCGCAGCCCTGCTCGGGGTCAACGTGGGCCGCTCGATCTCTTCCGCGTTCTTCCTCGGGGCGTTTCTGGCGGGCATCGCGGGCGCATTCCTCGCTGCCCTGTTCACATTCAACCCGTACACGGGGACCCCATACGTCATCAAGGGCCTCGCCGTCGCGCTGATCGGGGGCCTTGGAAGCATCGAGGGAGCGCTGATCATCGGAATGTCGCTGGGCGTCGTGGAGTCCCTCGGGTCGGCGTACGGCGTGGGGTCCGAGTGGCGCGACGGCTACGCGTTCATCGCGATGGCCGTGCTTCTCGTCTGGCGGCCGAACGGCCTGTTTGGCGGCAAGCGTGAGTACTGAGCCCGAAACCCTCCGGCGGCCCAAGTGGCACCGGCCCGGGCGTGCCGTCGCCGTCAGGGCGCTCGGGTTGGCAGCGCTCGCCGTGCTCCCGATCGTGTTCCTTCCGGCGTCGCCCGTCGATCTGCGCTTCGTATGGGGCGCTCCGACGTCCCTGGTCTCGCTCGGCACCTCGGCGGCCATCCTCGCCACGCTGGCGTACGGCATCGGGGTGCTGCTCCGCTTCCTGGACCTGCCTTCCGCCGGGCACGGTGCGCTGTTCGGCGTCGGCGCCTATGCGGGCGGGCTGGCGATGCAGAAGCTCGGCGTGGGCTTCGAGCTGGGGCTCGTCTTCGCCGTCGTCGCCGCCGCGGCCGTCGGAACGGTCATGGGAGCGCTGTCGCTGCGCACCACGGGGCTTGCCTTCCTGATCATCACGATCGCGCTGGGCGAGCTGATCGTGCTGACCATGCGCAATTGGGAGGGGCTCACGAACGGCCCGCTAGGACTGTTCGTCTCGGCAACGCCGACGGTGTTCGGCTTCGAGTTCGACTCGGCGGTGAGCCGCTACTACCTGACGCTGGCCTTTCTCTTCCTCACGATCGCGAGCGTCGCCCTGTTGGCGGTCTCGCGCTTCGGTCACCGGCTCGTCGCCATCCGGCACAACGAGTCACTGGCGCGGTCGCTTGGCCTCAACACGTTCAACTACAAGCTTGCGGTCTTCACCTTCACGGCGGCCATAGCCGGGTTGGCAGGCCACCTGTATGTGGTTCACCTGAAGGCCATCACGCCCGAGCTCTTCCACGCGCTCGCGTTGATCTCGGTGTTCCTCATGGTCGTGATGGGCGGCGTCAAGTCCTCGGCGGGACCGGCGCTGGGCGCCTGGTTCGTCGTCTTCCTGCCCACGTGGTTCGAGCCATTCGGCCTCGACGACCCGACCCGCCAGGAGATGATGTTCGGGATCCTTCTCGTCGCGTTCATGCTGCTCGCGCCGACCGGCCTGATGGGACTTGCCTCCGCGGTCGCCAGGCGTGCGATCCCCGCCCCAGGCGCGACAGCGCCTCCTCCGAGCCCGGCCATGGTCGCCTCGGGCGGCGGCGGGGAGTCCGGCCCCCGGTACGACTCGCGGCCCGATCCCGGCGACGCGCCGGGCGACGCGCCGGCCGAGCCGATCTTGAGGCTCGAGAACATCAGGAAGTCCTTCCGCGGCGTTGCCGCGGTCGACGACGTCTCCTTCGACGTGGCGCGTGGGGAAGTCGTGGGCATCATCGGGCCGAACGGCTCCGGCAAGACGACGCTCGTCAACTGCGTCTCCGGCTTCCTGTCGCTCACCGGCGGACGGGTGATCTGGAAGGGGCGAGACATCGACGGCACCCGTCCGGAGAGCAGGGCGCGCCTCGGGGTCGTACGGACCTTCCAGCAATCGATGTCGTTCGAGGAGTTCACGCCGCGGCAACACTGTGAGCTGCTCGCCGTGTCCGACTCGAGGTCCGACAGTCGTGCGAGCCGCTACGGCCTCGAGAGCGGTGACGACGTCCTCGAGTTCCTCGGGCTCTCCGAGGTCGCGGACGTACCGGCGTCGGATCTCTCCTACGGCCAGTTGCGCAACCTCGGCCTCGCCTGCGTCCTCGCCACGCGGCTGGCGGAAGTCATCATGCTGGACGAGCCGGCCGCCGGCCTGAGCACGGTCGAGACACAGCGGCTCCAGGAGCGCCTGCTCGAGCTGCGCGAGCGCGGCCTGACCATTCTCATCATCGATCACGACATGTCGTTCCTGATGCCCATGTGCGACCGGGTCGTCGTGCTCGACGTAGGCCGCAAGATCGCCGAGGGCACTCCTGCCGAAGTGCAGCGGGATCCGAGGGTCGTGGCCGCCTACCTCGGCGAGCGCTTCGCCGCGCGGCTGGCCGACCGGGGAGGTGTCCCCTCATGAGCGGCCCGCTGCTCTCGAGGCTGTTCCCGCGACTCGGGTCGCGAGAGCCGGTCGATCGCGATGCCGACCTCCGCGTCGAGGCACTGACCACCGGGTACGGCGCCGCCGACGTCCTCCACGGCATCGACCTGCACGTCAATGCCGGGGAGGCCGTTGCGCTCCTCGGCGCGAACGGCGCGGGGAAGACCACGTTCCTGCGGACGATCTCGGGCCTCCACAAGTCGCGCAGCGGCAAGATCACATTCGGCAGCCACGACCTGACGTCCGCTGATCCTCCGCACGTGCTTCAACGCGGCATCGCACACGTCCCGCAGGGGCGGCAGGTGTTCGCCAGCCAGTCGGTCCGCGAAAACCTGCTCCTTGGGGCCCGGCTTCGCCGCGACGCGGAGGCCGTCGCGCGCGACCTCGATTACAGCCTCGAGGTCTTCCCGGCACTCCGCGACAAGCTCAAGCAGCCTGCCGGTGACCTGTCGGGCGGCCAGCAGCAGCAGCTCGCGATCGCCAGGGGCCTGATGTCCGACCCCGCCCTGGTCCTGCTCGACGAGCCATCGCAGGGTCTCGCACCGCGGCTCGTCGAGGAGATGGGGGACCTGCTTCGCAAGATCTGTCATGACCGCAGGATGGGAATGCTTCTCGTCGAACAAGACGCGTTCCTGGCGCTCGAGCTGACGGGTCGCGCGTACGTCCTTCAGCGTGGCGAGATCATCCTGGAACGCCCATCGGAGACGCTCACCGACGATCCGTCCGTGGTCTTCGCATATCTGGGCGGCGAGCTGCCCCCTACGCAGAGCTCCGGCCCAGGGGCCAAGCGCTAACCCCCAAGTGGATGGATGTCCAAAATTGCATACACTGTTCCCGACCGAGTGTTGAGTACCCGACAGCGTGCTGTGAGCGCTCAGAGGTGAGCGATGGCCAGTGAAGCACGAGCCCGGTCCGCACGCAGCGTCGAAGTCGTCCGAACGGAGCTACGCGACGCCATCGTGTCGGGACGGCTGCCCCAAGGCGCTGTCCTGTCACAGGTGAGCCTTTCGGAGCAGTTCGGCGTCAGCCGCACTCCGCTCCGAGAGGCGCTCCGGATGCTGCAGTCCGAGGGGTTCATCCGCTCGGTCCCGAACCAGCGGGTGCGGGTGTCGGAGGTATCGGTCGCCGACCTCGAGCAGCTGTACACCATGCGCCTGACGCTCGAGGCGGTCGCGATTCGCCTCTCGGTGCCCCAGCTGACCGAGGGCGATATCGGCGACCTCCACGAACTGCTCACCACGATGGAGAGCTATCGCGCGGCCCGGAACGTCGAGGCATGGCATGCCCCGCACCGCGAGTTCCACAGGAGGCTGATCGCGTACGCGGGCGATGCCATCACGGAGGTCGTGGCCAGCCTGCAGGACAAGGCGGATCGCTACCGCCACATCTACATCACGAGCGAGCCGCTGGCCTGGTCCGCCACCGGGTCAGAGCACGAGGCCATCGTCGCGGCGTGTGAGCGGCGCGATGCGTCCGCGGCCGGCGACCTGCTTGCGCGCCACCTCGCGCGCACCGCGCTCACGCTCGTTGCGCTGATGGATCCGCATCACGAGCCCGTGCCGATCAGAACGGTGCTCTCGCTCATGGTGGAGTCCGCGACGCCCGAGGCGGTCACCACGCGGGGCACGGGCGCCCCGGTGGCGTCGACCGGCGCCGGCTCCACGAGCGGAGGCCCGGAAAACGGCGGTGGAGCCGAATGACGGCTCGCTTTCGAACCGCGTCTGTCCCGCCGCCCCACGAAAGGAGCCCGTCATCGTCGTCCTCCAAGATCTGAGCCGGGTCCAGCGCAACCCCGTCCCGGTCCGCCCGGGCTCGGGATCCGAGGGGACGACCGCGGGCGTCGCCGCTGCGGCGCCTGTCTATCCCTGGGTCGTGACGGTGTCGCGCTGGCAGCCGGATGCTGCACATGTCGTCGAGCTCGTCCGGCGGGCAACGGAACGAGAGGAGCCCTTCGCGCTGATCATCGTGCTGGATCCAGCGGTCGAGGACGGCGAGGTCCGGAGCGTGGCTCTGGAGTGGATCAGACAAAACCGGCGCAGCGTCGGCGTTTGGTGCCGCGGGGTGGCGTACGTGGTTCCCGGTCCGATGGCGCCCCGCACCGCGCGCGGGAGGTTCGGCGGCAGCCCATTCGTGTGGGGTTGCCGCGTGGCGGTGACGCAGACCCTGCAGGAAGCGCTCAACTGCCTCGATGCGGCGTCCGCTGCACCCGCGCCGGCGAAACACTGAGCGGGGGCTCGCCAGCGCGGCCCTTGACTGTATGCAGCAGGGTCGTCGCTGGGGCGCTGAGAGACGGGTTACTGCTTGACGATCTTCCAGTAGGTGTCCTTGTGGACGATCAGGCCGTCCTCGAACTCCCACAGATCGCAGCCGCGGTAGTTGAGCACCGTTCCGTCGTCCGCGTGGCCCGTGACGTGCCAGACGGAGACCCCACGGTTGCCGACCACGTAGTCGTAGACGGTCTCCCAGTGCATGTCCGGGATCCGCTCGAACCGCTTCGCGAGCACGTCACGGATCTGGTCGCGGCCCTTGACGATCCTTCCGTCAGGGCTGCTCCCGCTCGCCATGATGAACTCGGCGTCCTCGGCAAAGTGAGCGCTGATCTTCTCGGGGTCCCGAGCGTTGAAGCTCCCCATGATCTCCTCGAGGAGATCAACCGAAATCTGCTCCGCATCGTGGTTTCCCCGTGTCTCTGTCGACATGCCCACACCTTTCTGAGGTTCAGATCGCGGGCGAGCCTATCACGAAGTGTATGTACTTTGCCGACGAGACCCGGATCTCAAGGATCCGCCGCGCGTCGTCCCCACTGGAACAGCGTGACCGGCCGGGGGTAGGAGCTCGCCGAGAAGGCCATCGAAAGCCTTCAGGGACTCCGGCGAGGCGCTTGGCGTCATCCGTCCCGCCAACCGCCCGAGGGCGGACATCACCCGTCTCGGGGACCTTTCTGGTCCTGACGTAAAGCTCTCTTATGCGCCCAGGGAGACTCGAACTCCCACCCCGCGTAAGCAGGACAAGGCCCTCAACCTTGCGCGTCTACCAATTCCGCCACAGGCGCGTGGAGCGCTGAGTATAGAGCGGCGCGTGGGCCCGCCGGCGGGCGCCGGCGCCCGCCGCTTGATGTCGTCCGCCCCCCGGGGTACTCTGCGAACACATGTTCGGATTACGGCACAGGAACCGGCACCAGGGAGCGTCTGAATGGTCGAGCTGAACCTCACGAAGCGGCAGCAGGAGATCTTCGACTTCGTCAAGCGCTACGTGGGCGACCACGGCTATCCGCCCACCGTGCGCGACATCGGCAAGGCGATCGGACTGACTTCGTCGTCCACCGTGCACGCGCACCTCGGCAACCTCGAGCGGCTCGGCCTGCTGCGGCGCGACCCGACCAAGCCGCGCGCGATCGAGGTGCTCGTCGACCGCGCACGCCAGTCGGTCAAGACGGTCGGCCTGCCCGTCGTCGGCCAGGTGGCCGCGGGCTCGCCGGTGCTGGCCGAGGAGAACATCGAGGAGTACGTGCCGGTGCCCGGCATCGCCGGGGGCGAGGAGGGCGAGTTCATCCTGCGCGTCAAGGGTGACTCGATGAAGGACGCCGGCATCCTCGAGGGCGACCACGTGATCGTGCGCAAGCAGGAGACCGCCACCGACGGCGAGATCGTCGTGGCGCTGGTCGAGGACGAGGCGACCGTCAAGCGCTTCTTCCGCGAGGCCGACCACGTGCGCCTGCAGCCCGAGAACTCCGCCTTCGAACCGATCCTGACCACCGACGTCCAGCTGCTGGGCCGCGTGGTCGGGGTGTGCAGGAGGGTCTCATGACGACCGCGCTGCTCGAATCGCCGCTTCACCTGTTTGCGCAGGCCCGGATGGGCGCAGCCGCGGGGGGTCCGCGCATGACGCTCGAGGAGCGCCTGGAGGGCGCATGGCGCTCCGTCAACAGCGCCGGCCGGGCGGAGTGCCCGGTCTGCCACGCCGACATGCACCTGGACAACGGCCTGGGCCGCTGCAACGGGTGCGGGACCGCGCTGAGCTAGCAACGGGCGGCGGGGCCGCCTGGCGCATCCGCCTGGCGCATCCGCCTGGCCCGCGCCCCCGGCCCGCCCTCCCGGCCCGCGCCCCCGGCCCGCCCTCCCGGGCCGCGCCCCCGGCCCGCCCTCCCGGCCCGCGCCCCCGGCCCGCCCTGCACGCCCCGGGGGGGTGGGGCGACTTATGGGTCGATATGAACCCAAAAAGCGCCCAGCCCATCGCGTGGCGGGGTCGCCAAACCCCCTGCGCCGCTCTAGAATCGATGGGCCAGCCAAGCAGCCGCGGGGAGGTCGGAGAGACAACCGGCCCTTCGAGGAAAGTCCGGACACCGCAGGGCAGGGTGGTCGGGGAAGCCGACCCGGGGAAACCCGCGGGACAGTGCCACAGAAACAGACCGCCTAAGCGCCGGGCCGCACGTGAGCCCGGTGCCGGCAAGGTTGAAATGGTGCGGTAAGAGCGCACCGGCGTCGCGGTGACGCGGCGGCCAGGCAAACCCCACCCGGTGCAAGGCCAAGCAGGAGCGCTGACGCTGCCCGCCGAGCTCCAGGTAGGCCGCAGGGCGAGAGCCCGGTCCGGCACGGTCCATGACCACGCCGGGCGAGATGGATGGCTGCTCGAGACAGAATCCGGCTTATCGGCTGGCTAAGGGAAGGGCCCCCCGCCGGGGGCCCTTTCTATTTGGCCGGGCGGGACATCCGTGAGGACACGCCCGAGGACACCCCGACGTGGCCGTGGCCTGAGCGGCGCGCCGGCCGTCAGTCGTGCAGCAGCAGCGACACGCCCAGCTTGGCCGCCAGGCTTTCGCCGGAAGACGACCGCGCGCGATCGCGGCGAGCACGGGGGCGTCGCCGTGGCTGAACTTGTCCCAGTGGATCAGGGTCGCGACGAGCATCGCGGCGGCGACGGCGGCCGAGAGCACCCGGTCGGCGATGAATGCCAGCGCTTGGAACGGAGCGTCGTCCAGGCCCACAGGTCGTCGGTGCGGCCGGGGAAGCCCCAGAGGATGATGACCGCCGGACCGCCGGACCGCCGGACCGCCGGCACGAGAAGGCGGCGAGCGCCGTGTTCGGCCCCGGCACCCGAATGAGCGGCACCGCAGCGGGCACCTCTGCGTCAGCGCTGCGGCCAACCGTCAGCGGGGCCGCCGTGGCCAAAAAGTTCTGGTTTGGTCCAGGGGCGTCCTGGCGAATAGACCGGCAGGGCCAGGAGTACCTATTGCCGTCTGCCGCGCGCACCACCTCGAAATCAGTAGAAGATGGGTACTGCCCCCATTGCCATCTGCTGATCGAACGCCGGGTGGGGGAGGACTGGCCGAGGGAGCCGCGCCGTTGTCCGCACTGCCGGCTCCTGGTGGGGGTGGGGCGCGGCCGGCCCACGCCGTCAGCCGAGCCCGGCGCGCGCGGCAGCGCCGCCGGCGTCTTCGCCCATGAGGCCAAGCGGGCGGGGGGCGAGGCCGACGTCTCCAAGGACGACGTCCGGCGCGCGATCCGCCAGGTCGCCGAGGACGCCGGCCAGCGCCCGGAGCGCCTGCTGATGGTCGACTACCAGCAGCGCGCCTCGGACGACGACGACCTCCCGGCGTTGGGCGACGTGTTCGCCGCGTACGGCAGCTGGAAGCGCGCCCGGCGCGCCGCGGCCGAGTCGGCGTAGGACCGTCGCAAAGCGTCCGTGGGCGCGGCAGGTAGAGTGCCGCCCTCGATGGAAGTGCTCTTGGTCATCGGGCCGTTCCTGGCCCTGGGCATCGTGGTCATGTTCATCGCCTTCTCGGGCAGTCCCGGGGCGGCGCGTGAGGCCTATCTGACGCGCGGCGGGCGCGCGTTCACGGTTGCCATCGTCCTGCTCTATGTCGGCCTCGGCGTGGCGGTGCCCGCGGCCGTGATCGCCGCGCGCGGCGAGTCGGAGGGCGGCGTCGGCAGCCTGCGCACCGAGCAGGCGTCCGCGAGCGACGAGGAGGGCAAGGAGCTCTTCATCTCGACCTGCAAGAGCTGCCACAACCTCGACGCGGTCCAGGCCACGGGAGTCACCGGCCCCGACCTCGACGAGCTCGGCGGTCTGGACCGCCAGCGGGTGCTCAACGCGATCAAGAACGGCGGCACCGGCCAGGACCGCATGCCGGCGGGGCTCCTCCAGGGCGAGGACGCCGAGGCCGTCGCTCGCTACGTGGCTCGCGTCGCGGGCCGCTAGGCCCGCCTCCCGCGGTTACGGAAACTCGCGCTGCTTGCGGCGCTTTTTCCGTCCGGAGCATGCGCTGTGCTGATAGCATGGCCGCGTCGATCCAAGCCGAAGCCCTGCCCGGCAAGGGGGCGTGGGGGACCCAGATGGCCACATGGCCAGGGGCGAATCGTGCGGACGCGAGAGGCGGTCGGAAAGGGCCACTCGGGCGCACGTAGCGCGACTCTTTCAGCGCGAGCCCGTCAGCTAACCCCGCAGGCGAACAGAGAGAGAGCCGATGCATTCAGCCGGTGCCCGCGCCTTGCGGGAGGATGACCACGAAATGAGTCGGGAAGCGGTCCTACTTCAGTGGGAGCGCAAGATCGAGGCCGCCGAGCGCCGCGACGGTGGCCGGTTCGTCCGCTCATCCGAGGAAGAGGCTGCCGCCGCCGTGGAGGCCGCCGACCCCGCCGAGCCGGATACGCCCGTGGCGGAGCCGGTCCCGCTGCGTCCCACCGAGGACGCCACCAAGCCGGAGCCGCGCCGCTTCGAGCGCCACGCCCCTGCCCAGGCCGTGGCGGAGCGCCGCACCATCACGATCACCGGCCACCCGACTCCGGCGCGCCGCCGCCGCGGGGTCGTCGACGCTCAGCTCGCCCAGCCGGACCGGATCGCGCTCTGGGCCTTCCTGCTCGGGCTGTTCCTGGTCGCCGTGGCGGCAGGCACCGCGCACGCCTAGCCTCCGCGGGCGATTTTTCGCGCTGTGCGCCGTTTTGGCGTGCGCTTGCCTGCGCAATTGGCCTGATCTTCATGCCTTTTTGCTTTATACTTACCGGCCGTAAGTCATGAGCAGAAAGTGAAGCGGTGATGAAGACGAAGGAGAGCAGGTTCCAGGTCCACGACGAGCTGACGGCGCCCGAGCGCAGCGTTCCGATTCTCAAGGGCGCACTCGCCGGCGGGGGCCAGCTCCCCAACTTCATCGGCGTGCTCGCCGGGTCGCCGGCGGTGCTGCGCGCCTACGCGCGCTTCCGCTCGGAGCTGCGTCACGGTTCGCTTCCGTACGCGACCCAGCAGCGCATCGCGCTCGCCGTGGCGGAGCATCAGGGCAGCGAGTACGGGCTGAACACGCTTCAGCGCTCGGCCCGCGACGCGGGCCTCGGCCTCGACGAGATCGCCCTCGCGCGTGAGTTCGACTCGCGCGACGAGCGCGAGTCCGTGCTGCTCAAGTTCGTGAAGGCGCTGCTCGAGTCCGACGGCGCGCCGCCGCGGCACAAGCACGAGGAGGCCCGCGAGGCCGGCTGGGACGACGAGCAGATCCTCGAGACGGTCGCCCACGTCGCGCTTGCCACCTTCGGCAACCTGGTGACACGGGCCGGCGACGTGCCCCTGGACGGCTCGAGCGAAGAGTCTCGGCTCTCGGTTGCCGCCTAGGGGTCTACGATGTTGCGCATGGCCTCCGAGCAGGCCACAGCGGAGGAGGAGTCCGTTGCGGCGCAGCGCGAGAGCTGCTGCAGCGCATATCACCGCGCCGTCGAGCTGATCGGCAAGCGCTGGACCGGCGCCATCGTGTTCGTCCTGATGGACGGCCCGCTGCGCTTCTCCGAGGTCAAGGTGCTGGTCCCCGACCTCTCCGACCGCCTCCTCTCCGAGCGCATGAAGGAGCTGGAGTCGGAGGGCATCGTCGAGCGCCGCGTGATCGACGACGTGCCGGTTCGCGTGCAGTACCGCCTGACCGTGAAGGGCCGGGCGCTGGAGCCGGCGGTGCGCTCGCTCAAGGTTTGGGCTCGCAGCTGGCTCTGAGCCGGTGAGCGCGAGGCGCGGCGCGCCGTTAGCCTAGGCGCCGCGTCGACGCGCCAACCGACTCACTAAGGAGCTCCATGGCCGACCAGCCGAAGACCGCCGACGACGTCAAGGCGTTCGTCGATGATCGCGACATCCGCTTCGTCCGCCTCTGGTTCACCGACATCCTCGGCCAGCTGAAGAGCTTCTCGGTCAACGCCGAGGAGCTCGACGACGCATTCGAGGGCGGGATGGGCTTCGACGGCTCGTCGATCACCGGCTTCAACGCGATCGAGGAGTCGGACATGATCGCGATGCCCGACCCCTCGACCTTCGCCGTGCTCCCCTGGAGGCCCGAGGACCGCGGCGTGGCGCGCATGTTCTGCGACATCGTCACCCCCAGCCGCGAGCCCTACGAGGGCGACCCGCGCCAGGTGCTGCGCCGCACGCTCGATCGCGCCGAGGCGATGGGCTTCACGAACTTCTACGTCGGCCCGGAGCTGGAGTTCTTCTACTTCCGCAACTCCAAGGTCGAGAACGGCGGGACCCCGGAGATCCTCGACGAGGGCGGCTACTTCGACCTCACCACGCTCGACGCCGGCTCGGACGTTCGCCGCGAGACCGTGCTGGCGCTCGAGGACCTCGGCATCCACGTGGAGTACACGCACCACGAGGTGGGGCCGTCGCAGCACGAGATCGACATGCGCTACGCCGACGCGCTCAAGATGGCCGACGACTGCATGACGTACCGCATCACGGTCAAGGAGTACGCCATGAAGTACGGCTGGCACGCGACGTTCATGCCCAAGCCGCTGTTCGGGGAGAACGGCTCAGGCATGCACACGCACCAGTCGCTCTTCCAGGGCGAGCGCAACGCCTTCTACGACGCCAACGACCAGTACTTCCTGTCCGACATCGGCAAGGCGTTCATCGCGGGCCAGCTCAAGCACGCGCGCGAGATGACCTCCGTGTTCGCCCAGTGGGTGAACTCCTACAAGCGGCTGGTGCCGGGCTTCGAGGCGCCGGTGTACTGCGCGTGGTCGCGCCGCAACCGCTCGGCGCTGGTGCGGGTGCCGCTCTACCACCCGGGCAAGGAGCGGGCCACGCGCATGGAGCTGCGCTGCCCCGACCCCGCGTGCAACCCGTACCTGACGTTCGCGATCCTGCTGGCGGCGGGGCTCGAGGGCATCGAGAAGGGCTACGAGCTGCCCGAGCCGATGGAGAAGAACCTCTACCACATCACTCCGGAGGAGCGGAAGCGGCTCGGCATCGAGCAGCTGCCGGAGACGCTCGGCGAGGCGATCGAGCTGACCGGGGAGTCCGAGCTGGTGCTGCGCACCTTCGGCGAGCACATCTTCAACCGCTACATCGAGATCAAGCGCCAGGAGTGGGAGGACTACCGCGTGCAGGTCACGCAGTGGGAGCTCGACCGCTACCTGTCGATCCTCTGAGCGCCTCCTCGGCGAGCCGGCGGGCCAGGCGCAGCGAGACGGGGTCGAGCCGCTCCGGCCGGTCGCACGGGCTGTGGCGGCAGGGCTCGCCGCCCGCGCCCACGCCGAGCTTGACGCCCGGCAGGCCGAGCAGCTCGAACTCGCGGTGGTCGGAGTTGCCGCTGCTCTCGTCGCGCACCCAGCTGACGGGCACGCGGGCGCGCCGGGCAGCGCGCAGCAGCGCGCCCTCGACACCCGGACGCGGTCCGGAGACCGGCGAGCGCAGCCAGAACGGGCGGTCGCGGCCGACCTCGTCAAGCGACAGCGCCCACTCCAGCCGCCGCACGCCGCCGCGGGCGCGCGCCCGGCGCGCGAGCGCGAGCGCGCCGAGGTGGTCGGGCGAGCCGGTGTAGACGCGCTCCTCGGCGCCGGTTGCCACCAGCCACACGTCGCACGGCGGGTCGAGCGCGCGCAGGCGCCGGGCGAGCGTGGCCACCACGCCCAGTCCGGAGGCGTTGTCGTTTGCGCCGGGCGCGTTGGGAGTCGTGTCGCCGTGCGCCATCACGATGCGCAGGCAGGTCGCGGGGGTGTCGAGTGTCCCGATCACGTTGCGCGAGCGGCCGCGTCCCGGGACGGGGAACTCCTGGACGGCCACGCGCAGGCCGGCGCGGCGGAAGCTACGGGCGATCAGACGGTGGGCCCGCGCTTCGCCCGTGCTCGCCGCGGGGCGCGGGCCCCAGGAGGAGATGCGCACCGCGACGTCGTGGGCGGGCGCGGCGGAGCCGAACGCCAGCCCGAGGATTGCTAGGAGAGCAGCCGTTCGAGCTCCTGCGGCTCGGTCACAGGGGCCTTGCAGGCAAAGCGCTCGCACACGTAGGCCGCCGCGCGGCCGTCGACGGGACCGCGGTCCTGGAGCAGGGGCACGCCGTCGGCGGGGCCGCCGGCCACCACCACGTGCGGGCGGAACGCGCCGCGCACCACGCGCTCGAGCGCGCTCGCGTCGTCGCCGACGAGCGCCACCTCCTTCACCGCCGCTAGGTGGAAGTCGAGCGCTTGGAGCAGGTGCCCGAACGCCTGCGGGTGCTGGGCCGCGAGCTCGTGGAGCAGCCGCAGCACACCCACGGCCCACTCCTCGTAGCGGTGGTCGCCGGTCAGCGCGGCCAGCCGCAGCAGGCCGTAGGCCGCGCTCGAGTTGCCCGACGGGATCGGGTGGTCCTCGAGGTCCTTGCGCCGCGCCAGCAGCCGCTCGTGATCGGACGAGGTCTCGAAGAAGCCGCCGTGCTCGGGATCCCCGAAGCGCTCGATCGTCGTCTCGGCGAGCGCGCGCGCCTCGTCGAACCAGCGCGGCTCGAAGCTCGACTCATAGAGCGTGACCAGCGCCTCCAGCAGGTAGGCGTGGTCTTCCAGGTAGGCGTTCAGCCGTCCCCGGCCGTCCTTCCACGTGCGCAGCAGGCGCCCGTCGGCGTCGCGCATCGAGCCGAGCACGAACTCGGCGGCCCGGGCGGCCGCGTCCAGGTAGTCGCTGCGCTCCAGCACGGCGCCGGCTTCGGCGAGCGCCGAGATCATCAGCGCGTTCCAGGCGGCCAGGCGCTTGTCGTCGAGGCCCGGCCAGACCCGCTGCGAGCGCACCTCGTAGAGGCGCCGGCGCCAGTCGTCGAGCCGGTCGGGGTCGCCCGGGCCGCGCACCGGGATGTTGCTGCCCTCGAAGTTGCCGCGGCCGGTGGCGCCGAACCAGGCGATCGCCTCGTCGGCGTCGGGCTCGCCGGCGAGCGCCGCGCGCAGCTCGTCGACGCTCCACACGTAGAACTTGCCCTCCACGCCCTCGGAGTCCGCGTCGAGGGCGGAGTAGAAGCCGCCCTCGGGAGCGCGCATCTCGCGCAGCGCCCAGTCGAGCGTCTCCTCGGCAACGCGGCGGAACAGCGGGTCGCCGGTCACCTGCCATCCGTGCAGGTACGCGCGCGTGAGCAGCGCGTTGTCGTAGAGCATCTTCTCGAAGTGGGGGACCAGCCAGTAGGGATCGACCGAGTAGCGCGAGAAGCCGCCGCCGATCTGGTCGTACATCCCTCCTGAGGCCATCGCCCGCAAGGTGTGTGAGGCCATGTCGGTCTCGCCGCGGCGCAGCAGGAACTCGAGCCCCGAGGCGGGCGGGAACTTCGGCGCCGTGCCGAACCCGCCGTTGGCCCGGTCGTGCTGGGAGCGCAGGGCGTCCACGGCGGCGTCCAGCTCCGCGGGGTCGAGCGGCTGCTCCGAGGGACGCAGGGCGGCGCCGCCCTTGAGGCGCTCCGCGATGCGCTCGCCGCCAGCGCGGATCTCGTCGCGTTTCTCGTCCCAGGCCTGCGCCACCGCCTCCAGCACCTGGCGCCAGCTCGGCATGCCCATGCGCGGCTGTGGCGGGAAGTAGGTCCCCGCGTGGAACGGCACCTGCTCGGGGGTCAGGAAGGCGTTGAGCGGCCAGCCGCCCGACCCGGTCATGGCCTGGCACGCCTCCATGTAGATCGAGTCGATGTCCGGCCGCTCCTCGCGGTCGAGCTTGATGCACACGAACAGCTCGTTCATCACGCGGGCGGTCTCGGGGTCCTCGAACGACTCGCGCTCCATCACGTGGCACCAGTGGCAGGCGGAGTAGCCGATCGAGAGGAGGATCGGCTTGTCCTCCTCGCGCGCGCGCGAGAGCGCCTGCTCGCCCCAGGCGTGCCAGTCGACCGGGTTGTCCTTGTGCTGGAGCAGGTACGGCGACGTCTCGTTAGCGAGGTGGTTGGGCATCGCCATTGAGGCTACCGGCCAGCAGCCTTACACAGCTGATGTGATCAGTTACACAATTAACGTGTAAACTGCCGGGCATGCGGCAAGCCAGCGGCGACCTTTTCCCGACCGACTCCCCGATACCGGCCAGCCAGATGATCGGCCGGCGCGACGACGTGCGTGAGATCGCGACCCGCCTGGAGGCCGGCACCCATCTGATCGTGGCGGGCCCGCGGCGCACCGGCAAGACGAGCGTGTGCGAGGCGGCCCTGATGCGGGCGCGGCGGCGCGGGGTGTACGTCGCGAAGATCGACCTGTTCAGGGTCTCGGAGGCGGCCGAGCTGGCCGAGGCGGTGGCCGCGGCCGTGATCGCCAACCGGTCCGCCGCCCACAGGCTGTTGCGACGCGTCCGCGGCGCCGGGCGCGCCGCGCTCTCGGCGGCGCAGGCGCGCGCCGTGGTGCGGCTGGTCGGGGAGCTGGGGGAGGGGGTGGAGGTGGCGCTCACGCCCGGGCTCGCGGCGGAGGACCCCGAGCGGGCGCTCGGCCTCGCGCTCGAGCTGCCCGAGCGGGTGGCGAAGGCGGACGGTCGCCGCCTGATCCTGTTCTTCGACGAGTTCCAGGAGGTGGCCTCGGCGCGGCGCCCGTACGGGGACCCGGACGCGGTGACCAAGCGCATGCGCGCGATCTTCCAGCGCTCGACGGCCGTGAGCTACCTGTTCGCCGGCAGCATCGAGCACGTGATGCGCGACCTGTTCGCGCCCTCGCGCCGCGCGTTCAGCGGCTTCGGGAGCTTCTACGCGCTGCGGCCGATCGTGGAGGAGGAGTGGCTCGCGGGCCTGCGCGAGCGCTTCGCCGAGGACGACTGCGCGGCCGCGGACGCCGCGCTCGAGCGCATCGTCGAGCTGGGCGGCGGCCATCCGCGCGCGACCATGCGGATCGCCCAGCAGACGCACCTCGTCTCGCTCGAGCTCGACACCCGCGACATCGGCCTCGACATCGTCCAGGTCGGCTACGACCGGGCGCTGGAGGGCGACCGGCCGACGATGGAACAGGTGGTGGAGCGCATCCGGCTGCTGCACAAGCACGGGCTGCTGGTGGCGCGCGCCGTCGCGTCGGACCTGCCTCCGCCGCGGCGCCTGCATCCGGGGGTACGCGACCGCGTGCTCAAGCTGCTGCGCGACGCCGGCATCGTGGAGCACGAGGCGCGCGGCCGCTGGCGGGTGACCGACCCGCTGCTGCGGCGCTACCTGGCCTCACTGGACCCCTTCGCGTAGCGCCGCCCGCTGGATCTTGCCGCTGGGCGTCTTCGGCAGCGCCTCGGCGAAGTCGACGATGCGGGGGTACTTGTAGGGCGCCGTCTCCGCCTTGACGTGGTCCTGCAGGTCGCGCGCCAGGGCGTCGCTCGGCTCGTGGCCGGGCTGCAGCACAACCACGGCGCGCACCACCTGTCCGCGCACGTCGTCGGGCGCGGCCACGGCGGCGGCCTCGGCCACCGCCGGGTGGGCCACCAGCGCGGACTCCACCTCGAAGGGGCCGATCCGATAGCCGGCGGAGATGATCACGTCGTCCGTGCGGCCCTCGAACCAGAGGTAGCCCTGCTCGTCCTCTGCGACGCGATCGCCGGTGCGCCAGGGCTGGTCGCGCTCGCCGTCGATGAAGAACGTCGGCACGCTGGCCGGGTCGATTACCAGCTCCCCGTGCTCGATGTAGGCCCTGAAGCCCGGGAGCGGCCTGCCCATCGAGCCGGGCTTGACGGGCAGCCCGATCGGCATGCCGGTGAGGTGTCCGGTCTCGGTCTGGCCGTAGCCGTCGTGAACCGACACGCCGACCGCCTCGGCCCAGGTCGAGACCACCTCGGGGTTCAGGGCCTCGCCGGCGGCCACCGCGTGGCGCAGCGTGGGGATCGGACGCAGCTCGCCGCGCTTCGCGATCGCCCGGTACTCGGTGGGCGACATGCAGAGCACGCTCACGCGCTCGCGCTCGAGCAGGTCGACTCGCTCGCCGGCGTCGAAGCGCCCGTGGTGGATCAGCGCAGCGGCGCCGCGCAGCCAGGCCGCGACGAAGGCGTTGCGGGCCGAAAGCGACCAGCCGCTCGCAGCCGTGCACCAGCACAGGTCGCCCGGGCGGGCGCCGTACCAGTGCTCGGCCTGCACGCGCTGGCCGTCCAGGTAGCGCGCGCCGTGGCGGATCGGCTTGGGCTCGCCGGCCGTGCCCGAGGTGAAGACGATCAGGACCGGATCGTCGGGGCCGACGTCGGCCGCGGGGGCCGGCTCGGCCTCCTCGAAGAGCCGCTCGTCCGGCACCACCATGAGCGGGCCGTCGAAGCCTGCGTCGACGGCGAGCTGGACGTTGCGGGCGTCGGCCACGACCGCGCCCGGCTCGACCTTGTCCACGCGGGCGCGCAGGTCGGCGGCGCGCAGCTGCTCGGTGCAGGGCTGCGCCACGGCGCCGAGCCGCCAGCAGGCCACCATCGCGTAGACCCATTCGGGCCGGTTCCCGATCAGCGTCATCACCGCGTCGCCGCGCCTCACCCCGCGCGCGACCAGCGCGCCGGCCAGGCGCGCAGAGCGGTCGGCCACCTCTCCGAAGGAGATCTCGCGCCGCTCGCCGTCCTCGGCGATGGCCACCAGTGCCAGGCGCGCCGGGTCGGCGGCGTCGACGACGTCGCGGGCGAAGTTCACTGAGCGGCCGTCGGCCAGCGCTCGCCGCGGCTGAGCCGGTGGAGGCCCAGCCACGCGAAGTCCATTGTCATCTCGACGATTCGCTCGCGCGGCAGCTCCTGGTGGTCGGACCACCAGTTGGCCAGCGACTGAACCGATCCCACCAGCATCTGGGCCAGCACCTGGATGCCCTGCTGGCGCGTGGCGTCGTCGTCGCCGCCCTTGCGCGAGCTGGGGTCCTCGGCGATCAGCGCGGCGACCACGGCGGTCACCTGGGCCACCACGCGGTCGAGCACCATGGCGGCCTCGGGGTCGGTTGCCTCGCGGAACAGCATCCGCCACGCGACGCGGTGGTCCTCGACGAAGCCGTAGAAGGCGTCGAGCCCGACGGCGAGCCGCGCGGAGCCGGCGGTGCCGGCCTCGGCGATCGCCTCGGCCAGGCGCGCGAACAGCTCGCCGGCGTGCTGCTCGAGCAGCTCTGCGTAGAGGTCCTGCTTGGAGGCGAAGTGCTCGTAGATCAGCGCCTTCGAGATGCCGCCCTCGCGGGCGATGTCGTCGATCGAGGTGGGGTGGTAGCCGCGCTCCGCGAACACCGCCAGCGCGGAGTCCAGGATCGCGACACGCCGCTCTTCGCCGGTCAGGCGCTTGCGTGGGGTAGTGCTCACTGCTGTTGGCTCGACACTGTGAGGGTCGTCACGACGACTAACTGAATGTTCAGTAAGTTAGCTCGCCGGGAATCACGCAGTCAACCGAGAAGCGGTCGATGCGAGGTGGAGACTGTCACATGGACACGATGACGTTCGTAGCCCAGGCCACCGGCGATGAGCCCGCGGGGGGCGCGGCGATAGGGGAAGCGCTCGGCGCGACGGCGGCCGCCGTGGTCGCGACGGCGCTGATCGCGCTGCTGATCGCCGGGCACCGCAGCGGCCGCATCGACTGGCTGGGGCGGGCCAGCCGCTTCGCCGAGCGCGCGACCGGGCTGCCCGCCTGGGCCGCGCTGCCGTCGATGCTGCTGAGCGCCTCGCTGCTCACGGCGGTGACCGGCATGTACTGGGACATCTCCCTGCACATCGACAACGGCCGCGACGAGGGCCCGCTCGCAAACCCGGCGCACTATTTGATCCTGATCGGCCTCTACGGAGTGCTGCTCGCGGGCGTGCTCACGGCGGCCTTCGCCCGGGAGCGGCCGAGTCGCACGGCGGTCGCGCTCGGCGGCGGCTGGTGGATGCCCGTCGGCGGCGTGCTGATCGCCGCCTGCGGCGCCTTCGCGCTGACGGGCTTCCCGCTCGACGACGTCTGGCACCGCCTCTTCGGGCAGGACGTGACGCTCTGGGGGCCGACGCACCTGATGCTGATCGGAGGCGGCTCGCTCGCCACGCTCGGCGCCATGGCGCTGCTCGCGGAGGCGATCGGCAATCTCGGCCGCGACCCCGAGCGCCAGCGCCCGCGTCTGCTGCTGGTGCTGCGCCGGGGGCTGCTTGCGGGCAGCTTCCTGGTTGCGCTGTCGACGTTCCAGGGCGAGTTCGACTTCGGCGTGCCGCAGTTCCGCCAGGTCCTGCACCCGATCCTGGTCATGATGGCCGCGGGCATCGGCCTCGTCACCGCGCGCGTCTACCTCGGACGCGGCGGCGCGCTGCAGGCGGTGCTCGGCTTCGTGGTCATACGCGGCTTCCTGGCGCTGATGGTCGGCGGTGTCTGGGACCAGACGACTCCGCACTTCCCGCTCTACATCGTCGAGGCGCTGGCGGTGGAGGCGGTCTTCGCGCGCTCCCGCGCGCGCTCGCCCGTGGCTACCGGCGCCCTCGCGGGCGCCATGATCGGGACCGTCGGGCTGGCGGCCGAGTGGGGCTGGAGCCACGTCTGGATGCCGATCCCGTGGACCGAGTCGCTGCTGCCGGAGGCGGCCATCGCCGGCTTCGTCACCGCGGTGGCCGCCGGGGCGGTGGGCGGCTTCGTGGGCGGCGCGCTGGCCCGGCCGGTCGCGGGCGCCAGCGGCATCGGCCCGGCGCGCCTGCGCCTGGGACCCCGCGCGCATCGCGCCGCGCTGGCCGGCTTCCTCGTGCTCGTCGCGGTGATCGGCTGGGGGCTGCCGATCTCCTCGGACGGACCCGAGCGCGCCACCGTGAGCCTCACCGAGGCGCGCCCCGGGCCGGAGCGCGCGGTCGACGCCACGATCCGGTTCAGCCCCGCCGACTCAGCGGATGGCGCCCACTTCGCGAACGTCACCGCGTGGCAGGGGGGAGGCAGCGTGGTCAGCGAGCTGGAGGAGGTGCGCCCGGGCGTATACCGCACCACCGAGCCGATCCCGGTGCACGGCGGCTGGAAGGCGCTGATCCGCGTGCACACCGGCGACTCCCTGGTGGGCGTGCCGATCTACCTGCCGCGCGACCGCGCCATCCCGGCGCCCGAGGTGCCCGCCACGGCCAGCTTCGAGCGGCCCTTCGTGCGGGACCTCGCGCTGCTCCAGCGGGAGCGCAAGGAGGGCGTGGCGGGCGGCCTGACGCTCGGCGCTTATGTGACCGTGGCGGCGATCGCGGCGGCGCTGATCGCGCTGATCGCCTGGGCACTGCTGCGCCTCGAGGGCGTCGAGCGCGCGCCGCGCGACCCGCGCGCGGCGAGAAGGACTTCGGCGGTCGAGCCCGAACTCGTGTAGATACGCACGAGCTCAATGAGTTCGAAACATTTCCGAAACATCTGGTAGCCTCGCCGTCACGCCGAGTCCGCTGTGAAGCGGAGCGGGGGAACCAAGGTGGTGTGAACCACTGGGGCGAACCTCCTTGAGGGGAGGCGCGCAAGCTCTTTCAGCGCGAGCCCGTCAGCTAACCCCGCAGGCGTTCGAAAGAGAATGCCGCCCTCCGTTCGCCCCACCAGACTGCTGTGCGTCACCACCCTGGCGCTAGCTTGCCTGTTCCTGGCTCTCGCCGGGACGGCGTCGGCAGAGAAGAGCCCCACCAGCGGTGGCGCCACCTTCGAGCCGCCGCCCCCGCCGCCCGAGGAGGCCACGCTGGTCGACGGCCGCGTGATCGCCCCGGCGTCCGCGCCGCTCCGGGTCAAGCAGGTCATCGAGGCGGCCAACCGCCTCGTCGAGAAGCCCTACGTCTACGGCGGCGGGCACAGGCCGTTCTCCAGCCGCCGGCTCGATCGCGGCTATGACTGCTCGGGCGCGGTTTCGTACGCGCTCTTCGGTGGGCGCTTCCTGCGCTCACCGCTGCCCTCCGGCGCGCTGATGGACTGGGGCCAGGACGGTCCCGGCAGCTGGATCACGGTCTACGCGCACGGCGGGCACGCCTACGTCGTCGTGGCCGGACTGCGCTTCGACACCTCGATGCGCGACCGCGACGCACCGGGTCCCGGCACGGGCCCGCGCTGGAGCCGCACGCTCCGCAAGTCGAACGCCTTCGTGGCGCGCCACCCGCGCGGCTACTAAGACCCGCTCCGCCCGTCGCGGTAGTCTGCGTTGACTCACGAGTCAACGGCATTCAAACGACGCAGGAGCTGCCCGACGCGATGGCGATAGCCGCGAGCCTTAACGAGAAGACGGACGAGCAGAAGGCGATCACCGACATGGTGCGCCAGTTCGTCGACAACGAGGTCCTCCCGATCGCCGAGGAGCACGACCACGAGGACACGTTCCCCGAGGCCTTGGTCGAGCAGATGAAGGAGCTCGGGCTGTTCGGCGTCACCATTCCGGAGGAGTACGGCGGGATGGGCCTCGACCTCACCACCTACGCGATGATCGTCGAGGAGCTCTCGCGCGGGTGGATCTCGGTCTCGGGCATCGTCAACACCCACTTCATCGGCTCCTACCTGCTGATGAAGTTCGGCACCGACGAGCAGAAGCAGAACTTCCTGCCCCGCATGGCCACCGGCGAGCTGCGGGCCGCGTTCTCGCTGTCGGAGCCGGAGGTCGGCTCGGACGTGCAGGGCATCAAGTCGACGGCGAAGAAGCTCGACGACGGCTATTGGCAGCTCAACGGCCAGAAGATGTGGGTCACCAACGGGCTGAGGTCGGGCGTCGTCTTCGTGCTGATGAAGAGCGACCTGCGGGCGGACCCGCCCCATACCGGCATGACCTGCTTCATCACCGAGAAGGAGCCCGGCGCGGCTGAGAACACCGGCGACTTCAAGGGCCTGACCGTTCCGCCGCAGATCAAGAAGATGGGCTACAAGGGCGTGGAGTCCACCGAGCTGATCTACGACGGCTACATCAGCTCGCCGGACCGCATCCTGGGCGGCGAGGAGAACGGCCTCGGCAAGGGCTTCGCGCAGATGATGGACGCACTCGAGGTGGGCCGCGTGAACGTCGCCGCTCGCGGGGTGGGCATCGCCCAGCGCGCGCTCGAGCTGGCGTTGCGCTACTCACAGGAGCGCAAGGCCTTCGGCAAGCCGATCGCCCAGCACCAGGCGATCCAGTTCAAGCTCGCCGACATGGCCACCAAGATCGAGGCCGCGCGCCTGCTCACGCTCAAGGCCGCGCGCATGAAGGACGCCGGCGAGCGCTCCGACATGGAGGCCGGCATGGCGAAGCTGTTCGCCTCCGAGACCGGCAAGGAGGTCGTCGAGGAGGCGTTCCGCATCCACGGCGGCTACGGCTACTCCAAGGAGTACGAGATCGAGCGGCTCTACCGCGACGCGCCGCTGCTGCTGATCGGCGAGGGCACTTCCGAGATCCAGCGCATGGTGATCGGCAAGAAGCTGCTCCAGCGCAACAAGATCTGAGGCCCGTTCAGGCAGCGCGGGAGCGCCGGCGCGCGTGCATGCCGGCGACCGCGCGAGCGGCGCCGCGGGCGATGGTGCCGCGGGCACCCGAGGGACCGATCACCATCGTCGCGAGCCGGCGCCGGTCCGGGAGCAGCTTGTTCATCAGTGGGCTGTCCTCGGCCGCGCACGAGTCGAGGATCCGCTCGCTGCGCGACTCGAAGAAGTCGTCCAGGTTCGCGTAGAAAAGCTGGATGCCGGGCGCGTTGCGCCGGCGCTCCTCGTCGAACGCGGTCTTGAAGCAGAAGACCGTGTCCCCGGCGAGCAGGTCGCACGAGAGCGCCAGCGGCGTGCCGCCGTCCTGGCTCAGCTCCAGCACGCGGAGCCTGCCGGCGTCGGCGAAGGCCGTGCAGATCTCGCGGAAGAACTTCTCGTCCGCCGGCTGCGAGGCGAGCGCGGTGCCGCTCTTGCCCTTCCAGCTGCCCGCCTCCAGCCTCAGGAACTCCTCGATCGCCTGCGGGCTGCCGGAGCGGTCGCGCACGCCCACCTCGGCGCCGACCTCGTCTTGGAGCCGGCGCTGCAGGCGGCGCCGCTCGCTGCGCTCCTTCGAGGACAGCTCGAGCTGCTGGTCGTCCGAGCGGCGCATGATGCCGGCCCGCTCGAAGCGGCGTTCGAGCACGAGCTTGTACGAGCTCGAGTCGAGCAGCTCCTGCACCCTCGTGGCGATCGGGCCGTCGACACCCAGCCGGTTCAGCACCAGCAGGGGCTGGCGCTCCTGGGCACCGCCGAAGAGCTGCTCGACGGCCACCTCGACGAAGTCGCGGTCGATCAGCGGCGTGCCGAGGAAGCAGTACTCGTCGGACCAGCTCTGCAGCGCGCCGAGCGGAGCCGCCCCGCGCCGCCTCACGGGCAGACAGGCGATCCAGTCGTCGCCGCTTTCGACCACGAGCAGCTGAGCGCCGCGGGCGCCGGCCCGGTGGACCGTCGCGAGGATGAAGTCGGCTTCGAAGAACGGATTCGGCTCGACCGCCCGCGCCGCCAGCCGGCGCCAGGCCGCGAACTCCTCACCGGACACCCCCGGAAGCGGGATGAGGCGCGTGGACACTGGGACCGTCATCGGCGCGGACTGGTGTTCGCTTGAGGCAATCGCCCAGCGCGCCAGGATCTCGGACTAGAGTACGGAGGGTGTCGGCTGCTGAGACGAAACTGCTCATCTCACAGGCGGTCGAGCGCCTGCACGAAGAGCTGCCGGCCCTGCGCAAGCTCCAGCTGGTCGTTCGGCTCGAGCTGCGGGCCCGCGGGGGAGACGGCCCGATCTGGCGCGTGGAGCTCCCCGGTCCCAAGGTCGACCGCGACCCCGGCGGCGACGCGCGCATCGACGTTTCGATAAGCCGCCCGAGCTTCAACGAGCTCGCGCAGGAAGGGACCCTGGAGGAGTGGGCGAAGGCCTACGACCGGGGCGACGTCAAGGTCACCGGCGACCGGGCGGTCGTGACGCTGCTGGGCAACGTGATCCAGCGCCAGCGCGCGCGGGTCTAGGGCGGCGGCCCCCTAGTACGTTCGTCTGGCCGCTGGCGAGCCGGTCGAAACGCCCCTACCCTGGTCGGACCAACTGGAGGATCCATCGAATGCGTGCACTTGTCACCGGCTGCGCGGGCTTCATCGGCTCGCACCTGACCGAGCTGTTGCTGGAAGAGGGCCACTCCGTCGTAGGCATCGACTGCTTCAACGACAACTACGGGCGGGCCCAGAAGCTGCGCAACCTGCGCCACATCGGTGACTGGGACGCCTTCGAGTTCGTGCCGGTGGACCTAGGGCGCGGCGACCTGGCGGAGCTGACCGCCGACTCGAACGTCGTCTACCACCTCGCCGCCGAGCCTGGCGTCCGGTCGAGCTGGGGTGCCCGCTACCTCAACTACGTGCACAACAACGTGATCGCCACGCAGCACCTGCTCGAGGCGCTGAAGGACCGCGACGACGTGCGCATCGTCTACAGCTCCTCGTCGTCGGTGTACGGCGACGCCGAGGTGCGGCCGACGCCGGAAGAGGCGCCCACCCACCCGCTCTCGCCCTATGGCCAGACCAAGCTGAGCGCCGAGCACCTGTGCTCGCTCTACCGCGCCAATTTCAACGTGGATGCGGTTTCGCTGCGCTACTTCACCGTCTTCGGCCCGCGCCAGCGGCCCGACATGGCGTTCCACATCTTCTGCAGGGCAGCCCTGGAGGACCGGCCGATCACGATCTTCGGCGACGGCCGCCAGAGCCGCGACTTCACGTTCGTCAAGGACGTCGTCGCCGCCACCCATGCGGCAGGCGTCGCGAAGCTGGGCGACGACCGCATCTTCAACGTCGGAGGCGGCGCGCCGGCGTCGATCCGCGAGGTGCTGGACCTGATCGGCGAGATCTCAGGCCGCAGGCTCGACGTCCACTACCTCGAGCGCGAGCACGGCGACGTGCGCGACACGGAGGCGAACACCACGCGCCTCCGCGAACAGCTCGGCTTCACCCCCGCGACCACGGTGGAGCAGGGGGTCGTGGCCGAGTTCGAATGGCTCGCCGACGCCCTCGGATCTGGTTCCATCGGCCCCTAGGAGGGCCCTGCGTGACAACCGCCGGCCAGCTGGCCATCGGCGCAGGAGATTTTCGCGCTCGCGGCAAACTCGGGCTATTGTGGAACGCGTGCAAGATCGTGTGCAGGATGCCGAGAAAAAGCCGACCGGCGGGGCCCAGAAGCCGAAGCGCTCCCCACGGGCGGCCAGTTCCGCACGCGACGAGGACGTGTCGGCCCGGACGCTGCTGAGCCGCCTGGAACAGCAGTCCGGCCAGCTGGCGATCCTCCGCTCCAAGCTGGAGGAGATGCGCGCGGCGCTCGGGCGCGAGCGCGACGCCTCGCGCGATGCGCGCGAGGCGCTGGAGGAGGAGCAGCGGACGCGTGAGCGGCTCGAGGCCAACCTCAAGCGCGAGCGGGCGGCCCGCCAGCAGGCCGAGGGATCGGCCGACGAGGCGCGCGCCACGTCGAGCGCCCTGGAGGCACAGCACCACCTGCTGCGCGCCCAGCTCAAGGCGAGCGAACACCAGATGGCGCGCCGGCGCTTCCCGTTGCTCGGACGGCGCTAGCCGGCGGCGACCATCTGGGTGCAGGTGAAGAAGGCCGCATTCCGCGCGTCGTCGTTGCGGCGGATGCGCACCTCCCAGACCTGAGTCCGGCGTCCCACGTGCAGTGGGCGCCCGACCGCGTGCAGCACGTCCCCGGGGTGCCCCGCGGCGAAGACGTTCGCCTTCAGCTCCGCGGTGGTGAAGTGATGGCCGGCGGGCAGATGGCGGAACGTGCCCCAGGCGGCGACCGTGTCGGCGAAGGCGACCCACACGCCGCCGTGGACGTATCCGCCGGGGTGGAGGTGGCGCTCGTCCACCTCCATGCGCCCCTCGACCTCGTCGTCCTCGATGCGGATCACCTCGATGCCGAGGTTGCTCGGAAAGCTCCCGCCGATGTGCTGGCGGAAGAACTCGGGCGTGATCGCGGGGTTCGTCAGGTGCGCTCCAGCGCAGCGCCGCCGTCGTAGAGCTTGACCACGCGCACGGCGCCGGGCGGGGCCGCGTCGAGGCAGAGCTCGCAGAGCACGCACTCGTCGAGGTTCTCCTCCACGATCTCGACGCCCGCCGGAGTCGCCGCGAAGATGTCGACCGGGCAGGCCTCCTCGAGCTTGCGCGCCAGCTCGGCGTCGTCGCGGACCGACTCCTCGACCTCCACGTTGATGAAGATGGCGTGGCGCTCGCTCACGCGGCCACCCCCAGCCTCTCCTTGACCAGCGCGGGGATCTGCGAGATCTCCTCGGCGACGGTGATGCCTGCGGACCCGAGCCGGGCGATCTTCTCGGCCGCGGTGTCCTCCTTGCCCTCCACGATCGTGCCGGCGTGGCCAAAGCTCATGCCCGGCATCTCGTCCATGAAGCGGCCCGCCATGAAGGCGACGATCGGCAGGCGCGAGTCGTTCGCGCGCACCCACTCGGCCAGCTCGGCCTCCATGCGGCCGCCGGGCTCGGTGTAGATCACGATCGCCTGCGTCTGCTCGTCCGCCTCGAACAGCGGCATCAGCTCGGCGTACGAGGAGCCGATGATCGCGTCGCCTCCGATCGACACGGCGG
>JAXDII010000015.1:0-42928 GCA_034664085.1 Thermoleophilaceae bacterium | reverse complement strand
AGCGAGTAGCGCTCCGCGCAGCCGCCGGGCGGGCGAGCACAAGTCTTCCAGGCGCGCGGCCAGGAGTCAGCGGTCCGGGGGCGGAGCCCCCGGGTGCCATCCACGTGGGCAGGAAACGACCGATTATGGGACGTTTGCTGCCCGCCTGGCGGAATGCGGCGGCGGTCGGGTCAGCGGGGGCCCCGGGGCGCGGGCCTGGGCTCGCCCCGCAGGCGGCCGGCCAGGAATCAGCGGGGGCCCGGGGGCGCGAGCCCCTGGCGCTGCTGCCGGCCGGCCAGGAATCAGCGGGGGTCCGGGGGCGCGAGCCGCCGGCTGCCATCCACGTGGGCAGGAAACGACCGATTACGGGACGTTTGCTGCCCACCTGGCGGAAAGCGGCGGCGGCGAGCTGCGGTTTGCGCCATATGCGCGACGTTTGCCGCCCGCCGCCCGCGGGCGCAAACCCCGACCGGCAGCAAACCGGCCAGGAATCAGCGGGGGACCGGGGGCGCGAGCCCCCGGATGCCATCAGTTCTGTGACGGGTCCGGCGGCATCGTCGCCAGCAGGCGGTATGCGCCGCCTCTGCGCTGCAGCGCGCGTGACCAGATGTCGTCTTCGCTGAAGGGGTCCTCCGCGTCCGCGTCCGCGACCACCCACGCCTCCTGCTCCAGCTCTCCGTCGAGCTGGCCGGCGCCCCAGCCGGCGTAGCCGGCGTAGACCCGCAGCCGCAGCAGCGACTCGTTGTCCGAGTCTGGATCCAGCGTCCCCAGCCGTCCGACCACGTGCGTGCCGGCGTCCGCGATGTCGTCGAACTCCCCGAGCGCGACGACGGAGTGAGGCGCCACGGGCCCGCCGATCCGGACCAGCTCCTCGTCTCCGGTGAGGCCGGCCAGCTGCGGAACGGCCTCGGCCACGCGCGTCTCGGACTCGCGGTTGAGCACGACGCCCATCGCGCCGTCCGGCGTGTGCTCGATCACCAGCACGACGGTGCGCCGGAAATAGTCGAACAGCGATGGCGCCGCGATCAGCAGGCGGCCTCTGAGTGTCTCCTCCACGGGATACATTGTTGCCATGAACACGAAGCTGGACACAGGCCGCGTCTTCGAACGCATCTTCCAGATCTATCGGGAGCAGTTCACGCTGTTGATTCCCGCGGCGCTGGTGCTGTTCATCCCGGTGGCGATCCTGAACGGGCTGGTGCAGACGAGCGGCGGCGTGATCGCCGCCCTGGTGAGCGCAGCAATCGCCGTGATCGCCACCTACTGGTACCAGGGGATGGTGGTCGAGGCGGTCGTGGACATCCTCGACGGCCGGCGCGACCACACGATCGGCAGCCTGTTCTCCTCCGCGGGTCCCTACATCTGGCCGCTCCTGGGCGCCGGCATCCTGGCCGGCATCGGGATCGCGATCGGATTCGTGCTGCTGATCGTCCCGGGCCTGTTCCTGCTCACCATCTGGGCGGTCATCGTGCCCGCGATCGTGATCGAGCGCACCGGCGTGCTGGGTGCGTTCGGCCGCAGCCGCGAGCTCGTCAGCGGCAACGGCTGGCGCGTGTTCGGGGTGATCCTGGTGCTGTTCCTGCTGCAGGTGGTCATCGGAGGCGCCGTGAGCGCGATCGCCGGCAGCATCAGCGACGACTCGTTCGCCGGCTACGCGATCGCGGACCTGCTCGTGCGCGTCCTGATCGTGCCCCTGAGCGCCATCGCGGCAACGGTCATGTTCGTCGAGCTGCGGCGTGCCAAGGGCCAGCCGCTGGAGGCTGACGCCACCGGCGCGGCGGCTCCGCCGCCCCCGGTGCCGCCGGTCGAGCCACGCGGACCCGAGGCGCCCGCCGTCTAGCCGCTTGCGCGTCCTCCTGGTGGTGCACCACCGCAACGCGGCCGCGGGCGTGTTTGCGGAACCGGCTCGCGCGGCGGGCCACGAGCTGGTCGAGTGGCTGCCGCACGAGGCGACGCCGCCTGCCGTCGACGACTTCGGCGCCGCGATCGTGTTCGGCGCGGACGCCCAGGTCGACGAGGAGGACACCCGTCCGTGGCTACGCCCGGAGAAGGCCCTGCTGGCCGAGCTGCTCGAGCGCCGCACCCCGCTGCTCGGCGTGTGCTTCGGGTCGCAGCTGCTGGCCGAAGCGGCCGGCGCCGTGGTGCGCCGCGCCGCCGAACCGGAGATCGGCTGGCACGAGGTGGAGTTGACCGAGGACGGAGCGGCGGACCCCCTGCTCGGCTTCCTGGGGGAGCGCTTCGAGAGCCTCCAGTACCACCACTACGAGTGGCTGCTGCCGCCCGGCGCCGTGGCGCTCGGGCGGAGCGCGCGCTGCCTCCAGGCCTTCCGTCTCGAGGGGCGGAAGGCGTGGGGCCTGCAGTTCCACCCCGAGGTGACGGAGGCGGACTTCGGCTCGTGGCTGGACGGCTGGAACGACGACGCCGGGGCCGTGGCCACCGGGCTCGACCCCCGCGCGATCCGCGCCGAGACCGCCGGCAAGATCGCCGCCTGGAACGACGTCGGGCGCGGTATCGCCGAGCGCTTCCTCGCTACTGCGGTGTGAGGTAGGCGGCGGTCAGGCCGCCGTCGACGAGGAAGGTCGTCGCGTTCACGTAGCCGGACTCGTCGCTCGCCAGGAACAGCGCCCCGGCTGCGATCTCGGCCGGCTCCGCGAAGCGGCCGGGCGGCAGGTGCACCAGCCGGCGGTCGGCCTTCTCGGGATCCTTGGCGAACAGCTCCTGGAGCAGCGGCGTGTTGACCGGCCCCGGGCAGAGGGCGTTCACGCGGATGCCGCGGCGAGCGAACTCCACGCCCAGCTCCCGCGACATCGCGAGCACGCCGCCCTTCGAGGCGGTGTAGGACACCTGCGAGACCGCGGCGCCCATCACCGCGACGAACGACGCGACGTTGATGATCGACCCGCCGCCGTTGTCGAGCAGGTGCGGGATGCCGTACTTGCAGCACAGGAAGACCGACTTGAGGTTGACGTTCTGCACGCGGTCCCAGGCCTCGACGGTCGTGTCGAGGATTGAGGCGTCGTCCTCGGGCGAGATGCCGGCGTTGTTGAAGATCACGTCGACCTTGCCGAGCTCCTCGCGCGTGCGCGCGAACAGGCCCTCGACCTGCCCGGCGTCGGTCACGTCGGCCTGGATGGTCAGGTCTCCCACGGCGTCCGGGCTCAGGTCGACGCCCACCACCTGCGCGCCTTCGGACTGGAACAGGCGGGCGGACTCGGCTCCGATCCCGCTCGCCGTCCCCGTGATGACGCAGACCTTGCCCTCGAGACGCCCCGCCATCAGCCACCCTCCGTCGCGTAGTACACGTTCTTCAGCTCGGTGTAGTGCTCGAGCGCGTGAGGGCCCAGCTCGCGGCCCGTGCCCGACTGCTTGAAGCCTCCGAAGGGCGTGGACACCCGCACGGAGCTGTTCGAGTTGATCGAGAGCACGCCGGTGTCGATGGCGCGCGCCATGCGCAGCGCCTTGGCGCCGTCGCGCGTCCAGATCGAGCCGGACAGCCCGTAGATCGTGTCGTTGGCGAGCCGCACCGCCTCCTGCTCGTCGCGGAAGGGGATCACGCAGGCGACCGGGCCGAAGATCTCCTCACGCGCGGGTCGGTCGTCGTTCGACACCGGGCAGAGCACGGTCGGCGGGAACCAGTAGCCGGGGCCCTCGGGTGCGCTGCCGCGGATCGCCACCGGGGCCTCCCCGTTCACATACGAGGAGACGGCCTCGCGCTGGTCCGCCGAGATCAGCGGGCCCATCTCGGTGGCGTCGTCGAGCGGGTCGCCGACCTGGATCGCCTCGACCGCCTCCTCCAGCGCCTCCATGAAGCGGTCGAGCGCCGAGCGCTCGACGAGTATGCGCGAGCGGGCGCAGCAGTCCTGGCCGGCGTTGCCGAAGACGGCGAGCGGAGCGGCGGCCGCGGCCTGCTCGAGGTCGGCGTCGGCGAAGATCACGTTGGCCGACTTCCCACCCAGCTCCAGCGTGACGCGTTTGATCGTCTCCGCGGCCTTCGCCGCGATGCGGCGGCCGACCTCGGTGGAGCCGGTGAAGGCGACCTTCGCGACGTCCGGGTGCTCGACGATGCGCTCGCCGACCACGCGGCCGGGGCCCACTACGACGTTGAAGACGCCCTCGGGCACGCCCGCCTCGACGGCGATGCGCTCCAGCTCGACCGCGGTCAGCGGGGTCAGCTCGGCGGGCTTCAGCACGACCGTGTTGCCCGCGGCCAGCGCCGGGCCGAGCTTCCACGACGCGATCGCCAGCGGGAAGTTCCAGGGAGTGATCAGGCCGACCACGCCGAGCGGCTCGCGGAACGTGAAGTCCACGCCGCCCGCGACCGGGATCGTGTCGCCCAGCAGGCGCTCGGGCGCGCCGGCGTAGTAGTCGAAGACGTCCGCAACCATGCCGACCTCGCCGCGCGCGTCGGAGATCGGCTTGCCGACGTTGCGGCTCTCGAGCCGCGCCAGCTCCTCGGCGTTGGCCCGCACCGCCGACGCCACGCGGCGCAGCAGCCCGGCCCGCTCGCCGGCAGCCATCGCGCGCCAGGCGGGAAAGGCCTCGCGGGCCCGTGCGATCGCTGCGTCGGTCTCCGCTACGCCGGCCTGCGGCAGCTCGGCCATCACCTCCTCGGTGGCCGGCTCGATCACGCTCAGCGTCAAGCGTGCGCCCCCCGGTACGCCCGCGCCGCGTCGACCAGCGAGCCGATCACGTTGCTGCGCTCGTCCTCCTCGGGGTGCCAGAGCACGCCGAGCGCGTACTGCTTGTCCGGCAGCTCGATCGCCTCGATCGTCTCGTCGCCCGGTGCCCGGCCCACGACCGACAGGCCCTCGCCCACCTCCGCGACGCCCTGGTGGTGGTGCGACTTGACCGCCGTCAGCTCCCCGCCGACCGCCCGCGCGGCCAGGCTGCCCGGCTCGAGCCGGACCTCATGGTCGCTGTAGGTCCCGGGGGTGTGGCGGTGATCGTCGTGCCCGACCACGTCGGGGAGGTGCTGCTCCAGCGTGCCGCCGCACGCCACGTTGAGCATCTGCATGCCGCGGCAGATGCCGAGCACGGGCATGTCGCGCTCGAGCGCGCGGTAGGCCAGCGCCAGCTCGAAGCGGTCGCGCTCCGGCCAGGCGCCGCGCGTCTGCGGGTGCTCGCGCGCGCCGTAGCTGGCCGGGTCCACGTCGGATCCGCCGGCCAGCATCAGGCCGTCGATCAGATCGAGCATCTCGTCCGGATGCTCGGCCGCGGCGTCGTCGGGCGGCAGCAGCAGCGCCATGCCGCCCGCCGCCTGCACGGTCAGCGAGTACGCGCGCGGGGACAGGTTGCACACGACCTCCCACGCGCCCCAGGAGGCGCGCTCGACGGCGGCGCAGATGCCGATGACGGGGCGGCTCACAGCCGCTCGAAGCCGCGGAACTTCTCCCAGTCCGTCACGGCGGCCTCGTGCGCCTCGAGCTCGATACGCGCGCGGTTCAGGTAGTGATCCACGACGTCATCGCCGAAGGCGTCGCGCGCGATCTGGGATTCCGAGAAGAGCTCGCGCGCCGTGTACATCGTGTGGGGAACCTTAGGCTTCTCGGACTCGTAGGCGTTGCCCTCGAAGGCCGGCTCCAGCCCGAGCTGGTTGTCGATGCCGTGCAATCCGGCGGCGATCATGCCGGCGAGCGCCAGGTAGGGGTTCACGTCGGCGCCGGGCAGCCGGTTCTCCACGCGCAGGCCCTGACCGTGGCCGACCACGCGCATCGAGCAGGTGCGGTTGTCCTTGCCCCAGGCCACGGCCGTAGGCGCGAACGACCCCGGCACGAAGCGCTTGTAGGAGTTGATGTTCGGCGCGAACAGCAGCGTCAGCTCGCGCAGCGCGGCGAGCTGGCCGGCGACGAACTGGTTGAAGGTCGCCCGGTCGTCGGCGAACACGTTGCCGCCGCCCTCGTGGGCGAGCGAGCAGTGGATGTGGCAGGAGTTGCCCTCGCGCTCGTCGAGCTTCGCCATGTACGTGATCGACATGCCCTCCTGCGCGGCGATCTCCTTCGCGCCCGTCTTGTAGACGGCGTGGTTGTCCGCGGTCGCGAGCGCCTCGTCGTACTTGAAGTTGATCTCGTGCTGGCCGAAGTTGCATTCGCCCTTGGAGTTCTCGACGGGCATGCCGGCGTCGCTCATCGAGTTGCGGATGCGCCGCAGCAGCGGCTCCACGCGCGCGGTGCCGACCATCGAGTAGTCGACGTTGTAGAGATTGGCCGGCTCCAGGTCGCGGTAGCCCTTGCGCCAGGCGTCCTCGTAGGAGTCCCTGAACACGATGAACTCGAGCTCGGTGGCCGCCGTGGCCCTCCAGCCGCGCTCCGCGAGGCGGGCGAGCTGGCGGCGCAGGATCTGGCGCGGCGACGCCACCACGTCCGACCCGTCCTCCCAGGCGAGGTCGGCCATCAGCAGCACGGTGCCCTCGTGCCACGGGATCCGCCGCAGCGTGCCGAGGTCCGGCTTCATCACGAAGTCGCCGTAGCCGCGCTCCCAGCTCGACATGGCGTAGCCGTCAACGGTGTTCATGTCGACGTCGACGGCCAGCAGGTAGTTGCACCCCTCGGCGTCGTGCTCGAGCACTTCGTCCAGGAAGTGACCGGCAGTCAGGCGCTTGCCCTGGAGGCGGCCCTCCATGTCGGCGATCGTCAGCAGCACCGTGTCGACGGTGCCGGCGTCCACAGCCTTGCGCAACTCGTCTAGGGTCAGCACCGGCTGACCCTAACCGATGGGAATCGGGCCTTGCTACTACTGGGCATCGACGAGGGGACCACCGGAGTGAAGGCCGCTTTGTTCGACGAGCGGCTGCGGCAGGTCCGGGAGGCGCGGCGCGACAAGGTCAGCCGCCACCCGCAGGCGGGCTGGGTCGAGCAGGACGGCGAGGAGGTGCTCGCGGCGGTGGTCGAGGCCGTCGCCGAGCTGCTCGAGGACACGCCGGAGCAGGTGGTGGCCTGCGGCCTCGACCACCAGGGCGAGTCGGTGCTCGCGTGGGACGCCGAGACGGGCACGCCGCTGACGCCGATCGTCGTCTGGCAGGACAAGCGCTCGCAGGAGGTGCTGGACCGGCTCGCGGGCCACGAGGACGAGATCCGCGAGCTGAGCGGCCTGCCCTTCGACCCCTACTTCTCCGCCGCCAAGCTGGCATGGCTGCTGGAGCACGAGCAGGCCGTCCAGCAGGCGCACGCCGCGGGCACCCTGCGGATGGGCACGGTGGACTCCTTCCTCTGCGACCGCCTCGGAGCCGGTTTCGCCACCGACGCCTCGACCGCCTCGCGCACGCAGCTGCACGCGCTCGGCCGTCCCGGATTCGACGCGCGGCTGGCTGAGCTGTTCGGCGTGCCGCCGGACGTACTGCCGCAGGTGCGCGACACCGCCGGGGAGCTGGGCGTCCTGCGCCACGAGTCCTGGCCCGTGGAACTGCCGCTCTGCGGGCAGGTCGTGGACCAGCAGGCCGCGCTCGCGGGCGCCGGCTGCGTCGTGCCCGGACGCGTCAAGGCCACCTACGGCACGGGCGTGTTCGTGCTCGGGCACACCGGCACCGAGGTGCCGCGCCCGGCCGGCGGGCTGCTGCCCACGGTGGCGTGGAGCATCGGCGGCACGACCGAGTATGCGGTGGACGGCGGCGTGTTCGCCGCCGGGGCGATGCTCGAGTGGATGTGCCGCGAGCTGGGCGTGGCCGATCGTCCGGCGGCGCTGGCGGAGCTGGCGCGCGAGGCGGACGACAGCGCCGGGGCGCGCGTGCTGCCCGCCCTCGCGGGCATCGGCGCGCCGTGGTGGCGCCCCGAAGCCCACGCCGTGATCGCGGGCCTGCACGGCGGCACCACGCGCGCGCATGTGGCCCGCGCGGCGCTGGAGGGCATCGCCTGGCGGGTCGCCGACGTGGTGGCGGCCATGCGCGACAGCGTGGACGTGCGGTCGCTGCGCGTGGACGGCGGGCTCACGAACGAGCCGCTCCTGCTCGCGCTCCAGGCCGACGCCATCGGCGTGCCCGTGGAGGCGGCCGGCGCCGACGCGACCGTGCTCGGCGCCGCCGTGCTCGCCGCGGTCGGCTCGGGCACGATCGGCTCACTCGCCGAGGCGGCCGAGCTGCTGCCAGTGGACCGCACGGTCGAGCCCCAGCGCGACGCCGCCTGGCGCGACGCCGAGCACGAGCGCTGGCGCGCGTTCGTGGCCGGCGCCGCAGAGCTCGTCTAGCCGACCGGGGCGGTCGGCGGCGGCTCGGGCTCGAGCGGCTTCTCCTCCGTGATGCCCATGCCCTCGTCGAACGAGATCGTCCGCACCGGGCCGGTGTAGCGCTTGTTCATGCCGAGCACCCACGCGAGGCTGATCGCGATGACCAGGACGCCCAGCACGAGCGGGGTGAAGTTTGCGGCGTTCCAGTCGAACTCGTCGTCCCACCACACGGCGGCCGGTCCGTAGAACGGCAGGCAGAAGTAAATCGACGTGATGGCCACCCAGCCCACGGCGATCGGGTTCACCCACCGCCACTTGTTGCCGAGGTTCCACGCGCCCTGCTTGAAGGCGCTGCCCTTGCGCCAGCGCAGGTAGACCGGGATCACGTATGCGATGTAGAGCCCGATCACGCCGATCGAGACGACAGCGAAGAAGGCGACCGGGACGCCGGCCGCGTTGCCCGACAGGGCGGGCAACGTCAGGATCCCGGCGAAGAGGCAGGACCCCAGCACCGCAGCCACGGGCACGCGCTTCGAGTTGACGCTGCGCCACAGCCGGTTGCCCGGGGTGGCGCGATCGCGCGAGAAGGCGAAGAACGTGCGCGAGCAGCTCGTGACGCACGCCATGCCGCAGAAGAACTGGCCGATGGTGGAGATCAGGATGACCGTCTCGGCCCAGCCCTCGCTCATCGCGGTGGTGAAGATGGACAGCGAGGTGCCACCCGCCTCGTTGACCGCGTCCACGTCGCTCGCGGCGAACGTGATCGCCAGCAGGACGAACCAGCCGATCAGCGCCGACAGGGCGACCGACTGCCACACGCCCTTCGCCGCGGAGATCTCGGCGTCCCTGGTCTCCTCCGCCACGTGGGCCGAGGCGTCGTAGCCGGTGACCGTGTACATCGTGAGCAGAAGCCCGGTCGGGAGGATGTAGTACCAGTACATGTCCATCGAGAAGCCGGAGTTGTTGATCCGCTCGGTGAACACGAAGTCCGCGCTCTGATGGTTGTCGGGGACGATGATCAGGATCGCGATGATCACGACCACTCCGACGCAGTGCCAGAACACCGAGATGTTGTTGAACAGCGCGACGAGGTGGGACGAGTAGATGTTGATCAGGGCGTGCAGCACCAGGATCAGCACGAAGACGGCGAAGATCTCCTCCAGCGAGACCGCGTCTGCGAAGTTGAGGATGAAGTCGAGTCCCCAGAGGTTGAACACGGTCGACGCGAACTGGGCGCAGAACCAGTCGACCGTGGCGACGATGGCGATCAGACCAAGCAGGTTGAACCAGCCGGTGAACCACGACCAGACCGGACCGCCGAGCTCGTTGGCCCACCAGTACGGCCCGCCGGCGGTCGGATACGCCGAGGCCACCTCCGCCATGCTGAAGGCGACGGTGAGGATGATCAGGCAGACGATCGGCCAGCCCCACGAGATGGCGACCGGTCCGCCGAGGTTCCACGCCTGCGGGTAGGTGGTGAAGCACCCCGCGAGGACCGAGATGATCGTGAACGAGATCGCGAAGTTGGAGAACCGCGACCAGCCACGATCCAGTTCCTGCTTGTAGCCGAGCTCCGCGAGCCTTTGCTCGTCCCGATCAGCGATCCCGTCGGCCATGGACTGTCCTCCTGGTAGGCGAGTCCGGGGGCAAGGGTCCCCCAAAACCGACTGTAAGCCCTTGTGCGGATGGAAGCAAGCGGTGGCAATCAGCGTGCCAGCGCGCCGATCACCTCCTGCCACCAGGCCCGCGCCGTGTCGTCGGTTTCGCGCGCCAGGCGGCGCCTTGCGTACGCCTGCACCTGCCTGGCGCCACCGACCGCGAGCGTGGGCCCGGTGATGGCATAGCGCCCGTCCACCAGCGAAACCAGAGCGCCGAGGCGGTCGCGGCGGGTACGCAGGTGTTCGCGCACCTCGACGTCGTCGATCGTGTCTGGATACGCAGCCGCGCCGTCGCGCTGGTCGTCCCAGGGGCGCGAGCTGAACACCGCGGAGGCAACGGCCGGCTGGCGCTCCACCGGGGCATGGCCCACGGGCCCCGCCTCCCACCGGTCCACGACGTCCCGCAGGCGGTCGGCGACCTCGGTGCGCACCACCACGTGCAGCCGGTCGCCCGCCTCGATGCGGGTGGAGCCGCGGGGGAGCACCGCCTCGCCACCCCGCACGATCACCGACAGCAGCGCGTCGCGGGGCAGGCCCAGCTCGCGCACGCGGTGCCCGACCACCGCATCCTCGTTGCCCACCGGGAACTCCACGATCTCCGCCCCGAGCCGCCGGATCGTCCCGGTCTCCGCCAGCGGGCGCGGCAGCGCGGGCTCGTTCGTGGTGGCGCCCAGCCGCTTCGCCAGCGGCTCGATCGTCGATCCCTGGAGCAGCGTCGAGATCACCACGGCGAAGAAGACGATGTTGAAGAACTCGGGAGCGTCGGGCACGTTGTCGATCACCGGGAAGGTGGCCAGCACCACCGGCACGGCGCCACGCAGCCCGGCCCACCCGAGCACGACGCGGTCGGCGTTCGAGAAGCGGTCGAAGGCGGTGCTGACGAAGGCCGCCAGCGGACGAGCGACGAACACCAGCACCAGCGCCAGCAGCGTGCCCTCGATCGCCACGTCGCCGAGCTGGCTGGGGAAGACGAGCAGGCCGAGGGCGAGGAACATCGCGATCTGCGCGACCCAGCCGAGGCCCTGGTGGAAGACCGTGACCGTGCGCTTCGCGGGGATGCGCGCCGATCCGAGCGCCAGGCCCGCGACGTAGGTGGCCAGGAAGCCGGAGCCGTGCAGCGTGTCCGCCGCGCCGAAGGCGATCGCCGCGGTGGCCAGCGTCGCGACGGGGTACAGCCCGGTGGTGTCGAGACGCGCGCGCTGGAGGCCCCACACGGCCAGCCCGCCGACGGCGATGCCGACGACGGCGCCGATCCCCAGCTCCGCGACGAACAGCACCGCCATGTCCGCGGCGCCGTAGTCGGGCTTCTGGATCCAGTCGACGAAGCCGATCACGAGCAGCACCGCGACGGGGTCGTTGAAGCCGGCCTCTCCCTCCAGCGTCCGGGCGAGCTTGCGCTTCAGCGCCGAGCCGCGCAGCAGCGCGAAGATGGCTGCGCCGTCGGTGGAGGCGATGATCGAGCCGAGCAGCAGCCCCTCGAGCAGGCCCAGGTCGAACAGCCAGACGGCGGCCATCCCCGTGATCGCCGCAGTCAGGAAGGTGCCGATCACGGCGAGGCTGATCGCGGGGCGCAGGACCGGCCGGATCTCGGCAAAGCCCGCGGCCAGGCCGCCCTCGAACAGAATCAGCGCCAGCGCGACGATCCCGATGGTGCGGGCTAGCTCGTAGTCGTTGAAGGCGATCCAGCCGAGGCCATCCGACCCGATCACCATGCCCAGGCCCAGGAACAGCAAGAGGCCGGGCAGGCGAACGCGCTGCGCGAGCAGCGATGCGGCGATACCGGCGGCGAGCAGAGCACCGGCCACAAGGATCAGCTGGCCGTCGTTCACCGCCAGAGAGGGTATGCGGCGCGTCCAGCGAGGCGTAGTGTGGCGCCATGCACGAGGAGATTTCGATCCCCGAGCTGACCGAGGTGGTCGCGCGGCTGTCGGCACTGTTCGGGGCGCGCGAGGGAGGCGTGAGGCCGCTGGAGGGCGGCATCACCAACCGCAACTTCCTGGTCAACTTCGGCGGCTCCGAGTACGTCGTCCGCCTGCCGGGAAAGGACACCAGCCTGCTGGGCATCGATCGCGAGGCCGAGCACCTCGCCACCCGCCAGGCGGCCGAGCTGGGAATCGGCCCGAAGGTGGCCGCGATGTTCGAGGACCCGCCGTGCCTGGTCACCTGCTTCGTCGAAGGCCGCCTGCTCACGGGCCCCGAGCTGCGCGAGCCGGCCGCCGTGGCGGAGGTTGCGCACGGGCTGCGCGCCTTCCACGAATCGGGCCTCACCCTCCCGACCGGGTTCCACGTGTACGACGTCGTGCGCGAGTACGCCGACGTCGCGCGCGAGCGAGGCGGCGAGCTGCCCGCCGCCTTCCAGAGCTCGCTCGAGAGCGCCGAAGCGATCGTGAACGCGGTGAAGGACCACCCCGAGCACTCCGAGCAGCCGGGGCACAACGACCTGCTCGCGGCCAACTTCCTGCAGGCCGCGGACCACGTCGTGATCGTCGACTGGGAGTACGCCGGCATGGGCGATCCCTTCTTCGACCTGGGCAACTTCGCGGTCAACAACGAGCTGAGCGACGAGGACGAGGAGCGCCTGCTGGAGGCCTACTTCGGCGAGCCCGCGACGCAGCGCCGCAAGGCCGCGCTGAAGCTGTTCCGCTTCATGTCCGACTTCCGCGAGGCGATGTGGGGAGTCGTCCAGAGCTCGGTGTCCGAGCTGGAGTTCGACTTCCCCGGCTACGCGGACAAGCATTTCGAGCGGCTCGCCGAGACGAGCAGCAACCCGCGCTTCCGCACCTGGCTAGCAGAGGCCCGTGGCGCTTAGCCGGGAGCTCCCCGGCTCCGCTCGCTGTGTGATCGTGGGCGGTGGCGTGGGCGGCACGTCGATCGCGTACCACCTCGCCCAGCTCGGCTGGGACGACGTCGTACTGGTCGACCGCAACCAGCTCACCTCCGGCTCCACCTTTCACTCCGCCGGCCTGGTCGGGCAGCTGCGCGGCTCGGTCTCCCTGACCAAGATGATGATGCACTCCGTCGAGCTCTACCGGGAGCTGGGCGAGGAGTGCGGCTGGATCGAGTGCGGCGGCATCCGGCTCGCCTCGAGCGAGGAGCGGATGGAGGAGCTGCGCCGCCAGGCGGGCTGGGCCAAGACGTTCGGCCTGCCGCTCGAACTGATCTCGGCCGACGAGGCGCAGGAGCTGTTCCCGCTGATGTCGACGGATAGCGTGCTCGGCGCGGCCTGGCTGCCGACCGACGGCTACCTCGACCCCTCGCAGCTCACCTTCGCGCTGGCCGAGCGGGCCCGCGAGGGCGGCGTCCGCATCTTCACCGGCACGCGCGTAACCGGCATCGAATCAGAGGGCGGCCGCGTACGCCGCGTGCGGACCGAGCGCGGCGACATCGAGGCCGACGTCGTGATGATCGCGGCAGGGATGTTCTCCGCCGAGGTCGGCCGCCTGGCGGGCGTGCGCATCCCGGTCCAGCCGATGTCCCACGAGTTCATCGTCACCCAGCCGTTCCGGGAGCGCGACCCGGCCAACCCCCTCCCGACGCTGCGCGATCCCGACCTGCTGATCTACTTCCGCGAGGACGGCGGCGGCCTGGTGATGGGCGGCTACGAGCGGCCCAGCTCGCCGGCCTTCCTGGCCGACGGCGACCGCGGCTTCGACCGCATCCCGCCCGACTTCAACGGCCGGCTGCTCGAGGACGACTGGGACCGCTTCGAGGAGATCGTCGTGAACTCGCGTCGGCGCGTGCCGCTGATGGAGGACGTGAAGGTCACGCGCATGGTCAACGGCCCGGAGGGCTTCACGCCCGACAACGAGTTCTGCCTCGGTGAGACGGAGATCGGCGGCCTGTTCGTGGCTGCCGGCTTCTGCGCCCACGGCCTGGCCGGCGCCGGGGGCATCGGCAAGGTGATGGCCGAGTGGATCGACCAGGGCGAGCCGTCGCTCGACCTGTGGCACATGGACATCCGCCGCTTCGGGGCCCAGTACCGCTCGCCCTCGTACACGCTGAAGCGGATCCGCGAGACCTACGAGACCTACTACGACATCAAGTACCCGGCCCACGAGCGCGAGGCCGGCCGGCCGCTGCGGATGTCGCCCGCGAACGCCTGGCACGGCGCGCACGGGGCGGCGTTCGGTGAGAAGTCGGGCTGGGAGCGGGTCAACTGGTACGAGTCGAACGCCGCGGCGGGAGACGAAGAGATGCGGCCGCGCGGCTGGGCAGGGCGCAACTGGTCCCCGGCGATCGGGGCCGAGCACACCGCCTGCCGCGAGGCCGTGGCGCTGTTCGACGAGAGCTCGTTCGCCAAGCTGGAGATCGCCGGACCGGGAGCGGCAGACCTGCTCAAACGGCTGTGCGACAACCAGGTGGCGCGCGACGTGGGCAAACTCACCTACACGCAGATGCTCAACTCGCGCGGCGGCGTCGAGTGCGACTTCACGGTCGCCCGGCTCGGCGAGGAGCGCTTCTCGATCGTCACCGGAACGGCCTTCGGCAACCACGACCGCGAGTGGATCCGGCGCCACCTTCCCGATGACGGCTCGGTGCAGGTGCACGACGTGACCTCGGCGTGGGCCTGCTTCGGGATCTGGGGCCCCCGCGCCCGCGACGTGCTCGGCGAGCTCACCCCGCAGTCGCTGGCGAACGAGGACTTCCCGTACCTGACCGCCCGCGACATCACCGTGGGGGACGTGCCGGTGCGCGCGCTGCGCGTGACATACGTGGGCGAGCTGGGCTGGGAGCTCTACTGCCCGACGGAGTACGGGCTGGGGCTGTGGCGCACGCTCTGGGATGCGGGCCGGCCGCACGGCATGGTGGCGGGCGGCTACCGGGCGATCGACTCGCTGCGGCTCGAGAAGGGCTACCGCGCCTGGGGATCCGACGTCACGCCGGACGAGACTCCCTACGAGGCGGGCCTGGGGTTCTGCGTGAAGCTCGACAAGCCGGGCGGCTTCGTCGGGCGCGAGGCGCTGGCCGAGGCGAGCGAGCGAGGCCCGCGCACCCAGCTCGCCTGCCTGACGCTCGCGGACCCGAGGTCGGTGGCGCTCGGCAACGAGCCCGTGCGCGTCGGGGGCGCTATCGCGGGGCGTGTCACCAGCGGCGGCTACGGCTACACCGTGGGCCGCTCGATCGCCTACGCGTACCTGCCTCCGGAGCACGCGGAGCCGGGCACGGCGGTCGCGGTTGAGATCTTCGGACGCTGGATCGAAGGCGAAGTCGCCCGGGAGCCTCTTTACGATGCGCGCTCCGAGCGGGTGCGTGGCTAGACGGGAGAGCGCATCGCGTCTACCTTGGACAAGCAAGCCCCGTTCCCTCCGAAACGCAGGTCGCCCGCCGCCGATGTCCCACTCATTGACTCGCCGTACGTTTGCCGCGGCCGTGGCCGCGTTCCTGGTGGCCCTCGCGGTCGCCTACGCGCTCAGCAGCACGGGAGAGGCGAGCGAGACCTCCGGTCCGTTCGGATCCCCGGCCGTTCCGCTCGACGTGGCGTCCGGAGTTGCCGGCAACACCACGCTCGGCGACACGGCAGCGCTGCCGCCTCTGGCCAAGCGCCCCGAGCCGCCCCCGCCACCGCCGCCCGACCCTGAGCCCGTAGAGGACGACTTCGTCGAGCCCCCGGTGGAGTCGGCGCCGCCGGTGGTCGAGACGCCGCCCGTCTACGTCCCCCCGCCGGCGCCGGCGCCTGCACCACCGCCGCCGGCGCCCGAGCCCGACGTGGAGTTCGACGACTCCGGATGACGCCCGTGTACGAGCCTGCTCCGACGACATACACCGCGCCGCCCAACGAGAGCCTGATCGCCGATGCGATCGAGGCCCTGCCGGAGAGCGGCGACCGTCACCACGCGATCGTGCACCTCGAGGACCAGACCGTGTGCCTGAGCGTGGCGCGTGCCCCCGCCCGCGACGACTGCTGGCTGTGGTTCTCGGCCGCCGCCGCCGAACGCGCCGCGATGTCGAGCGACCGGCTGCTCCCGCTCGTGTCCGCGGGCAACTTCGACGGGTGGTTCTACGTAGCCCACGACATCGGCGCGGCGGTGCCGCTCTCGGAGTACCGCGAGATGTCGGAGCTGAGCACGGCCCGCGCCCTGGCGCTGCTGCTGGGTATCTCGCACGCGCTCGACGAGGCGGTCAGGCAGGGGAGGCCGCCCTGCGAGGTGACGCCCGACTCGGTGTTCCTCGACCCGCGGCTCGGCGCGATGATCGGGGACCTCGGCGTGGCACGCGAGGCGCTCGGCAACCCCGCGGCCGGGGACGACCTGCACGCGCCCTGGGTGGCACCCGAGGTGCTGCGCGGGGAGGACGCCCACCCGCGCTCGGCGGTCTACTCCTTCGGCGCGCTGGCCTACACGCTGCTGACCGGGGCTGCGCCGCACGCCGGCGATCCGCAGCGGATCGCCACAGCCGACCCGCCGCGCATCAGCGAGGCGCGGCCCGACCTCCCCGCCACGCTGGACACGATCTTCGCCGTGGCGATGGCGAACGACCCGCTCCGGCGCTACGGGACGGCCGCCGAGGCGCGGCACCTGATCAACCTCGTCATCTACGGCGCGCCCTCGGTGGCGGAGCCGGCCGACGGCGGCTCCCGGCGCTTTCGCAGGAGCACGCCGGCGCCGCCGCGCAGGGCTCCCACGGCGCAGTCCGCGCCCGCCGAGCGCTCCGGGGCGCGCAATGCCGTGGCAGGACTCGCACTCGCTGTGGCGCTCGCCGCGGGCGGGCTCGCAGGGACGCTGGCGGCCGGCGGCGGCGACAGCGCGCCCGCGGCGCCCGCTCGCGCGAGCGCCGCGGGACTGAGCCTCACGCTCCCCGCCGGCTGGCACGAGCAGGGCGGCAGCGGCGGAAGGCTGGAGGCCGGCCCCGCCGGTGACGCCGGCTCCGGTGTGGCCGTGCACGCCCGTAAGGCGGCCCTCGAAAGCAACGGCGAGGGCACGCCCGTGCTGCTCGGCCGCTACGAGGCCTGGCGCCAGGACGCGCGGCGCACGGACGGCGGCGGACGCACCGTCGACTACGTGATCCCCACCGCCTCCGGCACGGTCGTGGTCAACTGCTCGGCGTCGCCGCGCTCCGCGGGCAACACGCTCGCCCTCTGCGAGCGCACGGCGTCGACGCTGCGCATGCGCTCCGAGCGCAGCGTGCCGCTCGCCACCGTGGTCGAGACCAAGCAGCGCTGGCGGCTGGCCGCCGGGCGGCTGCAGGTGGACCGGATCGCCGCGCGCCGCGGCCTCGCCAGGGCGCCGCGCCAAGCCGGGCAGCTCCAGGCCGCCGAGGCGCTCGCGCGAGTGCACGACCGGGCGGGGCGGCGCTTCGCCACGCTGGCCGGAGGCGGGCTCGTCGTGCAGGCGGCGCGCCAGACCGCGGCCGCGTACCGAGCCCTCTCACGCGCCGCGCGCCGCAACAGCCCCAGCGGCTGGGCCGCCGCTCGGGCCGACGTGCGCCGCGCCGAGGCTCGCCTGAAGCGCGCAGTGGCCGCGGGCTAGCCGCGCCGCCCCCGGTGCCGGCTCCGCCCTACGACGAGGCCTACGACGACAGCGGCCGGCCGCGTCCCCACTACGCGCAGCTGCTGGATGCGCTCGGCGACCCGGGCGAGCTCGCCGCGCGCGTGCGGGAACGGCTGCGCGGCCGCGGGGTGACCTTCGGCGGATCGCCCGACGGGCTGTTCACGCTCGACCCGGTGCCGCGCGTGCTGACCTCCGAGGAGTGGTCGGAGCTCCAGATCGGGGTCGCGCAGCGGCTGAGGGCGCTGGACGCCTTCGTGGCGGACGTCTACGGGGAGGGCCGGGCCATGTCGGAGGGCGTCGTGCCGCGCGCCGTCGTCGAGAGCTCGCCCCACTACGAGCCGGCCATGCGCGGCGCCGCGGTGTCCCGCTGGATCGCGTTCGCGGGCCTCGACGTGGTGCGCTGCCCGGATGGCCGCTTTCGCGTGATCGAGGACCAGGTGCGCATGCCCTCGGGCCTGGCCTACGCCGTCGTGGCCCGGGAGACGCTGCGCGGCCTGTTCGCGGTGGAGCCGCCGCGGGCCGACCTGACGCTCGTCTACGGCGAGCTGGCGCTGGCCCTGCGCGACGCCTCGCCAGTCCCCGAGCCGCGGATGGTGCTGCTGACCGAAGGGCCAGGCGCCGCCGCCTGGTGGGAGCACTCCGTGCTAGCGCGGGAGCTGTGCGCCTCCGCCGTGACGCTGGACGACCTGGAGCTGCGCGACGGGCGGCTGGTCGCCTGGCTCGACGGGCGGCCGCGGGCGGTGGACGTGCTCTACCAGCGCACCGCGGAGGACCGCTTCAGCGGGACGCCGCTCGAGTTGCTGATCGAGCCCTGCGCGCGCGGGACGCTGACGGTCGTCAACGCCCCCGGCTCCGGCGTGGCCGACGACAAGCTGGTCCACCCCCACGTCGACGAGCTCGTGCGCTTCTTCCTCGACGAGGAGCCGCTGCTGCCCTCGATCCGCTCGGTGCCCGCCGGCGAGCCCGACGACCTCGACGAGTTCGTGGTCAAGCCGCGCGGGGAGATGGGCGGCCAGGACGTGGTGATCTGGCGCGACGCCGACGAGAGCACCCGACGCCGGATGCTCGCCGCCATCGAGCGCGATCCGAACGCCTTCGTGGCGCAGGAGCTGGTCACCCTGTCGGTGCACCCGACCGTCTGCGAGGGACGCCTCGAGCCCCGCCACGTGGACCTGCGGCCCTACGCGGTGCTGAGCGACGACGGCGTGCGCGCGCTGCCCGGCGGCCTCAGCCGCGTGGCGCTTGAGGCCGGCTCGATGGTCGTCAACTCCGGGCGCGGCGGCGGGGCCAAGGACACCTGGGTCCCCGCCTGACCGGGCTCAGGTAACGCAGGCGTCGGCGCCCAGCTCGCGGGCGAACTTGTCGGCGTCCGAGGTCTGCAGCGCCTGGAGGCGCTCGATGGCCTTCTGAGCGGCCTTCTGGTCGTCTTCCTTGAGCGCGTCGCGCAGGTCCTCGAGCACCGGGATGCCCTTGTCCTCGGTGTCGCTCACGGTCGCGTCCACGAACTTGTCGGCCAGCTCGCCGGCGTCACCCTCGGGCCGGTCGAGCGCCTGGAGGTCGTCCATGCTCTTGCGCGTGTCGTCGATCACCGTGTCGATGGCCTTCGCGATGTCAGCGGGGCTGGTCGCGTTCTCGCCCACCTTCTCGGCCTGCTTCTGCGCCTCGTTGCAGATGCGCTCGACGTCCGCCGTGTACTCCGCGCGGGAGGGGGCGTCGTCGCCACCGCAGGCAGACAGTCCGAGGGCCAGCAACAGCAGAGCAAGCGGCGCAGCCGCAAAACGAATCATGCGGAGCAGGCTAGCGAGGGGTCGGCGAAGGCAACGCGGGTAGCAGCGCGGCCAGGATGTGCTCGGTCCCCTGCAGGTGCTGGCGCGCGAGGCGCACGGCCCCCGTGCTGTCGCGGCGGCGCAGCAGCGCGATCAGCCGCCGGTGCTGCTGATTGGAGCTGACCAGCACCTCCCTGGGGTGCGCGATGCGCGCGATCAGGTCGCTCATCTGCCCCTGCACCTCCGTCATGGCGGCGACGAGCCGGGCCGAGTGGGCGGCCTCGGCCACGCCGATGTGGAAGCGCACGTCGGCGCGGCGGTAGTCCTCGAAGGCGGTGGCCTCGTCCATGCGCACCGTCAGGTCCTCGAGGGCGTCCAGGTCGGCGGCGTCCGCGCGCTCCGCGGCGAGCACGGCGGCCCCGGTCTCCACGACGACGCGGTAGTCGAGCACCGCCCGGGCGCTCTCGCCGAGCGCCTCCGTGGCCACCTCCTGCCCGAGCGGCGGCTGTTCGGCCACGAACGTGCCGCCCGCGCGGCCGCGCACGGACACGAGGTGGCCGCTCTGCATCAGCGCGGTCAGCGCCTGGCGCAGGGTCGAGCGGGAGATGCTCAGGCGCTCCGCGAGGTCGCGCTCCGGCGGCAGCCGGCTGGCCGGCACCAGCAGCCCGAGGCGGATCGCGGTACCGAGCCGCTCGACGGTCTCCTCGAAGGTGGTGGGCGGCTGCACCGGCTGGAAGACGGCTTCCAGGGCCGGCGTGCGCTCCGCGGCAGACGCGGGTTCCACCCCAGCAAAGGTACAGCGGTCGTGTCCGTGCCGCATGAGATGGCGCTAGATTGCCGGGCCGTGGAGGTGCGCCAGGAACGCGTGGTCGTCGAAACCGATCGGTATCGGGTCGAGGGCATGATGACCCTGCCGCGGGAGGGCTACCGCTCTCGCGTGTCCGACCACGTCAACCGGCGCGACCAGGAGTTCTTCACGATGGTCGACTGCAAGCTGGTCTCGCTCGACGGGTCGGGCCGCGACTGGTCGACGCCCGTGCTGATGCTCGCCCGCCGCCACATCCGGCTGATCGTCCCGAGTCCCACGGAGCTGTGATCCGCCGGCTCCTGGCAGCGGGAGCGGCGGCTGTGGCTGGGACGGCGCTCTGGTGGCGCAAGAACCCGTCGGCCTGTCCCTACTCGCAGCGCTTCTGGGTGGAGGCGCCGCACCCGTTCATCACGCGGGCGCGGCTGCGCGAGATCCTCGAGCCTCAGCCCGGCGAGCGCCTGCTGGAGGTCGGACCGGGCACCGGCTACTACGCGCTGCACGTGGCCGGCTGGCTGGAGCCGGGCGGCCGACTCGACGTCCTCGACGTCCAGCAGGAGATGCTCGACCACACCGTCGAGCGCGCTACCGAGCAGGGCATCGGCAACATCGTCCCCACCTGCGCCGACGCCCGCTCACTGCCCTTCGCGGACGACAGCTACGACGGCGCCTATCTCGTCACGGTGCTCGGCGAGATACCCGACCAGGGCGCCGCGCTGCGCGAATTGCGCCGGGTCGTCAGGCCGGGCGGCCGCATCGTGGTGGGCGAGCTGTTCGGCGACCCGCACATGGTCACCCACCGGGCGCTGCGCACCCGTGCCGCCGCATCGGGCCTGAAGGTCGAGCGGGCGCTCGGCGGCCGGCTCTGGCACTTCACCCGCCTGCAGCCGGCCTGACGTTCCGTCCGACCGCGCTCCCACGATGGGTCGGTGCTTCACGCAACCCTGATCTGCACCGACGAGACCTGCGCCGAGGAGACCGAGCACTGGGCGGCCGACCCCGCCGAGCTCGATCTCCTGATCTGCGACAGCTGCGGCTGCGCCCTGATCGCGATCGCAATCTCGACAGTCCCCGCGCCCGATGCAACGGTGGCGCAACTGCCGCGCCGCCGCGGCAGCGACGAGCTGCGCCGCGCGGCCTGAGCCCGGTTGTAACGCCCGCAACCCACGCGTAACGCGCCGGCCGCCACGATGGCGGCCATGGCCGCACGTGGGCGCGCGATCCTGCGACTCGCGCTCCGCCAGCACGGCGTCGTCAGCCTCGCCCAGCTGCGCGCGGCCACCGTGCGCTCCCTGCTCGAGGGCTAGCCACGGGGGTCGAACGGAGAGGGAGGGATTCGAACCCTCGAGGCAGTTTGACCCGCCCACACGATTTCCAGTCGTGCACCTTCAGCCGCTCGGTCACCTCTCCAGGCGGGGGCTAAGCCTAGAGCCCGAGTTCGCGCACGCCGTGCTCGTGCCAGCCCAGGTGGTGGGCCAGCTCGTGTAGGAGCGTGCGCTCGACCTGGGCGCGCAGCAGCTCCGGGTCGTGCCCGAAGTCGCGCTCCAGCGTGTCCTGGTAGAGGACGATGCGGTCGGGGTAGTCGTCGCGGGCGACGGTGTCCCCGAAGTAGTGCCCGTAGGCGCGGTTCTCCCGCCCGAGGTGCGACACGACCACCGGGGTCTGGTCGAGCAGGCGCTGGAAGTCCGGCGGCAGCCGGTCGATCGCCTCGGCCACGAGCAGGTCGAACTCGCTGGTCCCGACGCCCAGGTCCGGCCGCCGCGCAAGCTCCTCGCTGCGGCGCACGAGCCGCTCGAACTCGTGCTCGGGCATCGCGTCCGGGCCGGTCAGCGCCACGAACGCCCACGCCGTCAGCAGCGCCAGCACCAGCCCGGCGCCGATGAACGCCGCGAGGCTCTCCGCACCTGACAGCGACGGCGGGTTGAGCAGGAGCAGCAGGAGGCCGACCGCGAAGAGCGCGGCGATGCCCGCCTTGATCGGCCCCCGCAGCGTGTCGAGCACGACCTCGAGGTTACGCGCTGTCCGAGTCGCCTTCCTCGTTGGCGCCCGCGGCGTCGGGGTTGCCCGTGGCGGTCTCCTCCTCGCCGGGCACGCCGGGGCTCTCGGTCGCGCGCTCGCGCGGGTCGTCGCCGCCATCGTCCGGCACCTGCTCCGCCGGCCCTTCCTCGGGCAGCTGGTCGGATGGCTCAGGCGTCTCGGTCACGGCCCACCCTCCTCGGCCACGCGCTCCTCGTCCGCGGCCACGCCAGGCAGGGACTCCTCTTCCTCGCCTGGCTCGGGCTGTGCGCCGGGGACGGCTGGGTCGTGCTGCTTTGCATCCCAGTCGTCGCGCGCCTCCTCGATCCGCTCGCCGACCTGCTCGGAGCGCTCCTCCATCTCGTCCACGTCCCTTGTCTCGTCTTCGTGCTCCACGAGCGCCTTCTACCCCGCCCCACGTGCCGTCACTCGCACCTCGTCACCCGCGGGATCGACCTCCCGCGTCCAGCCGTGCGGCAGCCGCGCCGATCGGCCCGGCATCACGCGCGCCACCCTGCCGCTCCACAGCCGGCGGCCGCCCTGGGCGATCTCGATCCGCGGCGCACTCAGGAACTCGCTCGCACGCAGGGCGAAGCGGCCGCGCGCCGGGACCTCGGCCGGGTCGGAGACCGCGTTCGGGGCGATCCAGCCGAGCGGCGGGTCGCAGACGACCGGCACGCGCCGCACGGCCCACTCGCCGCGGTCGAGGTACGCCGCCACGCCGGCCGCCGCGTGCCTGCCCCCGAGCGCCGCGACGTCGGCCTGCTCGGCGCCGTGCAGCAAGTTGCCGGCGGCGAACACCCCGTGCCGCGAGCTGCGCAGCGCGGCGTCCACCGCCGGGCCGTGCGTGGCCGGGTCGAGCTCCAGCCCGGCGGCCACCGCCAGCTCGTGGTCGGGGATCCAGTCGGCGCTGAAGACGACGGTGTCGCAGGCGACGGTCCGCACCCCGCCGGTGACGGTGTCGGTCAGATCCACCTCCTCCACCCGTGGGCGGCCCCGGATGTCGGTCACGCGCGTGCTCGTCCAGACCGGCACCCGGTGGCGCGCCAGCGCCCCGAGCCGGAAGGCGGCCAGGGACTGGTGGCGCGGGAGCTCGGTGGCGAGCGCGACGGTGCGGGCGCCGCCGTGGGCGAGCGTCAGGATCGCGGAGAAGCTGACGTGCTCGGCGCCGACCACCAGCGCGCGCCCGCCTGCCGGCAGTCCCTGCAGGTAGACCAGCTGCTGGAGCATCCCGGTGGTCATTACCCCATCCGGGCGGCTGCCCGGCACGAGCCGCGCGGGGCGCGGGCGCTCTCGGCAGCCGCTCGCCAGCACGACCGCGGCCGGCTCCAGCGTCGAGCGGGCGCCGGGACCTGTCAGCTCCAGCGCGCCCGGCCCCTCCCCCGACCAGCCGGTGACCATCGTCTCCGTGAGCAGCTCGGCGCCCGCCGCTCGCGCCAGCTCCGCGTAGCGCCGCGCGTACGCAGGGCCGCTCAGGGGCCGGCGCAGGTCGCGCAGGCCGAAGCCCTGATGGCGGGCGTGGCGCGGGATCCCGCCGGCCTCGGCCTCGCGCTCGACCACGACGACCTCGCGGCCCGTGCGCCGGCGCAGCTCGATCGCCGCCGCCAAGCCGGCGGGACCGCCGCCGACGACCGCGACGGGCCGGTCAGCCACGGCCGGCCCCCTTGCGGTCGGCAAGCATCCGCGCGAGCTCGGCCCCGCAGAAGAAGCCCTGGCAGCGGCCCATGTGCGCGCGCGTGCGCCGGCGCAGGCCGTCCAGGTCGACCGGCGGAATCGCGCTGGCGAACGCGTCACGCAGCTCGCCGCGCGTGACGCGCTCGCAGAAGCAGACCACGCGGCCGTAGTCGGTGTCCGCGGCGACGAGCTCGCCCTGCTGGTAGGGCCGCGGGAAGGCCTCGCCGAGGTTCGGCATGCGCAGGGGCGGCCGCTCCGCCCGCGGCCGCAGGTCGAGCTCCAGTCCGTCGCGAACGTGCTCGGCGATCGCCATCGACGCCGAGAGCCCGGTCGACCGGATGCCGCCCACGCACGCGTAGCCGTCCTCGAAGCGGATCTGGAAGTCCGTGTGCTCGGTCGCGGCCCGCAGCCCGACGTAGGCCGCCGTCACCTCGTAGTCGAGCAGCCGCGGCATGATGCGGCCCGCCTCGCCGCGCAGGTAGCGCAGGCCGGCCTCGGTGGAGGAGGTGTCGTCCTTGCGCTCGACGTCCTCGGCGGTCGGGCCGACCATCACGTTGCCGAACACGGTGGGCGCCACCAGCACGCCCTTCGACACCTTGGTCGGCACCGCCAGCACGATCTGGCGCACGAGCGGCCGCGAGAGCTTGTCGAAGACGATCAGCTCGCCGCGCCGCGGCGTCACGGTGAAGGCCTCGCCCCCGAGCATGCGGTCGATCTCGTCGCTGCGCAGGCCGGCCGCGTTGACCAGCCGGCGGGTGGTGAACGCGCCGCCCGGCGCCTCGACGCGGAAGCCGCCCCCGCCGAGGCGCCGCACGCCGGTGAGCGGCTTGGAGCGGCGCAGGTCGCAGCCGGCCATCACCGCCTCTGTCGCGAAGGCGAGCGGCGTGGTGAACGGGCAGATGATGGACTCGTCGGGTACCTCGAGCGCGCCGCGGGCGCCGGGCCCCAGGTTGGGCTCGCGGCGGTAGAGCTCCTCGGAGGTGATCTCCCGGATCGCGCCGTAGCCGTTGGCCCGCGAGCGCTCGACGATGCCCGCGAACTCGCCGAGCTGCTCGTCGTCCCAGGCCACCAGCAGCGCGCCCGTGCGCTCGACCGGGATGCCGACGCTCGCCGCGTACTCGGCCAGCCGGCGGTAGCCGCGCGCGACCAGGGTCGCCTCGAGCGTCCCAGGCTTGGCGTCGAATCCGGTGTGGAGCAGGGCGGTGTTGGCCTTGCTCGTGCCGGCGCCCACGTCGGGACCTGCCTCCAGCAGGGTGACGTCCAGCTCGTACCGGCACAGCTCTCGCGCGATCGCCGCTCCCACGACCCCGGCGCCGACGATGACGACGTCCCGGTCCATGCGGGCGGCGACGCTAGTGCGCCGCCCTGGGCTCCTGGCCGCGCAGCACCTGCGCCAGGCCCCACGCGGACACGACCGCCCACACGCCCTCCAGCAGCAGGAAGCCCCACTGCTCCTCGTGCCAGGCGAGCCAGGCCAGCACCGCCGAGCCGACCAGGTTGAGCGCCAGGTAGGCCCGCGAATGCGGGCTCATCCAGTCGAACTGCGCGGCCGCAAAGGCGATCAGGACGAGCAGCGCGCCGGCGACCTGAACGATCTGATCCATCTGAGCTCCAGCTCCGTGGGGGCGGGCCACCATAGCCAGTCCGGCCGATGCAGGACGGTCGACGGCATCGCCGAACACGTCGGCATGCTCAAGGAATTCCGCGAGTTCATCCTGCGCGGCAACCTCGTCGACCTCGCCGTGGCGGTCGTCATCGGGACGGCCTTCGCCGCCGTGGTGAGCGCGCTGGTCACGGACTTCGTCACTCCGCTGATCGCCGCCATCGGCGGCGAGCCGGACTTCTCCGGGCTGACCTTCACGATCAACGGGAGCCAGTTCTTCTACGGACACTTCATCAACGCGCTGCTGACGTTCCTGATCATCGCCGCGGTGGTGTTCTTCCTCGTCATCAAGCCGGTCAACGCGCTGCTGGCACACCTGCGCGCCGAGCCGCCGGTGGACGAGCCCACGCGCAAGTGCCCCGAGTGCCTGAGCGAGATCCCGCAGGGCGCGCGGCGCTGCGCGTTCTGCACCGCGCAGGTGGCGCCGGCCTAGGCCTCAAGAGCGGAGGGGGAGGGATTCGAACCCTCGAAGGACCTTGCGGCCCTTAACGGTTTTCGAGACCGCCCGATTCAACCACTCTCGCACCCCTCCGAGGCGATCAATCCTAGAGGCGGCGTACTCGGATCACGCGGCGCACCATCCGGGCGTTGCCGGCCGCGTCCACGGCGCGTGTGCGCAGCACCAGCCGAACCGAGCCGGCGCGTCGCAGGCGGCGCTGGGCGGACCCCGTCAGCCTGACCCTGATCACCACGGAGCCCGCACGGGCGACCCCGCCGCGCGCGCTGCGCACCCCGAGCCGCTTCCGGGCGACCAGGACCTCGTGCCGCACGGTGCACGCCTCCGAGCAGCGGATCCGCACCCGGATGCCCCGGCGCAGGATCGTCCGCAGCCGCTGCACCCGCGGCGTCCTGACCCACACTCGTGGCGCCGCGCTATCGCGTGCCGCCCCGGGCGCGGCCGCCGGAGCGGGCGCCGGGACGAAGGGGGCCGGGCTCGGCGGCGCCGGCGGCGGTGCGACCGAGGCGCCCGCGACGGCGCCCACCGCGCCGAACGCGTTCAGGCGGCCGCCGGTGGCGGTCTTCGAGAGCAGCGAGGTCTTGGGATCGACGCCGGAGAGCAGGGCCTGGCGCACCTGCGCCACGGTGGCGCCGGGCGCCTGCGCCCACACGAGCCCGGCCGCCCCGGCCACGTGCGGCGTCGCCATCGACGTGCCATCCATGTACGCCCAGGATCCGCCGGGCCAGGTGCTGGCGATGTTCACTCCCGGGGCCGCCAGGTCGACGGTCGTGCGGCCGAAGTTCGAGAAGGCGGCGAGCTCGTCGTTCTGGTCTGTCGCCGCCACGCAGACGATGTTGGGAAGCGCGTAGTTGCACGGGTAGCTGCCGGTCTGCTCGTTGTCGACGCCGTCGTTGCCCGCGGCGACGACGAAGAGCGTCTCGGGCGCCGCCCTGATCGCGTCGTACTCCGCCTGTGAGAACTGCGCGCCGCCGAGGCTCGCGTTGACGATGCGGATCTGCTTGCGGCCGGCGTACGCGTACGCCCCCACCAGGTCGGAGACCTTCCCCGAGCCGGCGGCGTCCAGCACCCGCAGCGGCAGCAGTCCCACCTGCCACGCGACTCCGGCCACGCCCGCGCCGTCGTTTCCGCGCGCCCCGACCGTGCCGGCCACGTGGGTGCCGTGCCCGTGCGGGTCGGTGGGGGCGCCGTCGCGGTCGACCCAGTCCCAGCCGCGCCAGTCGTCGACGAATCCGTTGGCGTCGTCGTCGACGCCGTTGGTCTCGCGACCGCCGCCCGTCTCCCCGGGGTTGCGCCAGAGGTTTGGCGCCAGATCCGGATGGCCGTAGTCCACACCGGTGTCGACGACCGCGACCGTGATGCCCGCGGCTCCGGTCGTCACGTCCCAGGCCTCCGGCGCGTCGATGTCGGCGTCGGCCGTCCCTGCCGCCCCCGCCACGGTCTGGCCGGTGTTGTGGAGGCCCCAGAGCCTGTCCATGTGGCGGTCGTTCGGGAGCGCGGTGATCGTGCGGGTCGCGTCAGTCTCGGCGTAGAGGACGTCGCCGGAGCGCTCGAGGCTCGCCACGACCTCCTCGGCCGACCGCCCCGGCTGCGGCTCGACCACCTGGAGCCCCGACAGCGGCAGCGACTCCTCGAAGTCCGCCCCGGCCCGCTGCCGAACCGCAGCCCGATCGGCCCGATCGGCATCGCGGTCGAACCGCACCAGGATGCCCGCGCCGGCGTCCGGCTCGGTCGCCGAAGTCGTCCGCTCCGCCCCCACGAGCGCCTGAGCGGCGGCCGCGGCGAGCACCACGGCGCCGACCACGAGGTTCCGCCTGAGCGTCATCGCCAAGAGCGTGCCCCGCAGAGCGGTCGGATAACGGCGCGCGCAAGTACTGCACAGCCTTCGATTGGCGCGAATCGACGATCGATCGTACGTTGGTAACTGCCTTCCGGCGCCTGTCATGGAGTTCCCGCACGTCATATTTCCGCGCTCGCGGTTCGGCCTGGCCACGGTCGTGGCACTCGCCTGCGCGCTCGCCGCACTCGGCATCGCCTCGATTCCCGGGGAGGCCGCCGAGCCGGTCGTCGAGCAGCCCAGCGCCCCGCCGGCCCACGCCCACAGCGGCGATCTCGGGGTTCCGGGCACGAGCGAGCAGCAGCTTCTGGAGCTCGAGACGGCCACGCTCGGCCCGGCCCACGCCGCCGAGCACGCGATGCTGCGGCGCGCGATGAGCGAGGACGAGCCGGCCCCGCGCGTGTCGGCGCTCGATGCCGCGGCGCTGGACGAGCCGCTGGACCCCGCTCAGGTCGGCCGCTGGGACTCCGCCGCGACGGTCACGTTGCCGATCGTCGCGATCCACGCGGCGATGCTGCCGACCGGGAAGGTGATGGTCTTCTCCTTCCCGCAGAGCCCGCGCCAGAACAGCGCCCAGGCCTGGCTCTGGGACCCGGCCACCGGCCAGAAGGTCCGTAAGGACCCGCCCCTGTGGCTCGACCCCAAGGACGGCCAGATGAAGGCGGCAAACATCTGGTGCTCCGGCCACACGTTCACGGCCGACGGCGAGTTGGTGGTGTTCGGAGGCAACCTCGAGTTCGAGGGCCCCGACACGAGCTGGAAGGGGCTGAACAAGATCTACACGTTCGACCCGTTCACCGAGACCTGGCGCGAGCAGCCCGACATGCGCCACGGCCGCTGGTACCCCACCGGCGTCAGGCTGGCGGACGGCCGCATCCCGATCACGAGCGGTCTCGACGAGTCCGGCGTGCCGCTGATGAACGAGGAGGTGGAGATGTTCACTCCACCCGCCGCTCCGGGCGGACTCGGGACGACGAGCCTGATCGGCAACACCAGCTACTCCAACCCGGCGCTTCCGCCGAGCGGCGAGACCTACCCGCACATGTTCGCCATGCCCTCCGGGCGCGCGCTGGTCGTGGGGCCCGAGAAGACCCAGACCTGGTTCATGAACACGCCGGGCGCCAACAGCTTCACGTGGACCAAGGCGCCGAACATGATCCAGCGGCGCCTGTGGGGCACCGCCGTCCCGGTGCCCGGGGAGCCGAACAAGATCATGGCGCTCGGGGGCACCAGCTACAGCCTGATCCCCTCCACCAACACCACGGAGGTCTTCGACGAGGCGAACCCCGCCCAGGGGTGGCAGCCGGCGTCGTCGACCGTCATCGGCCGCGGGCACGCCAACACCGTCCTGCTGCCGGACGGCTCGATGGTCGAGGTCGGCGGCGGAGTCGGTCGCGACGACCTGACCCCCTCGCCCCAGCACGCGGCCAACCCCGAGCAGCGCCAGATCGAGCTCTGGGATCCGCAGACCCGCGAATGGCGCCTCGGGCCGGCCCAGGCCGAGGGGCGCGCCTACCACTCCACCGCCCTGCTGCTTCCCGACGGCCGCGTGATGTCCGCCGGTGACGAGTACCACGGCGGCCTCGCCGGGGACACGGCCGAGATCTACGAGCCGCCCTACCTGCACAGGGGCCCGCGGCCCACGATCGCCTCCGCCCCGGCGAGCATCAAGCTGGGAGCCGACTTCGGCGTGACCACGCCGGACACGAACCTCACGCGGGCCGCGCTGGTCGCCCCCGGGTCGGCCACCCACGCCGTGGACATGAACCAGCGCTTCATTCCGCTCACGCTGACCCGGCGCTCGGGCTGCGTGGACATCTCGGCGCCGTCGAACGCGAACGCCGCCCCGCCGGGCTACTACATGCTCTTCCTACTCAACGACCAGGGCGTCCCGTCGGTCGCCAAGTTCGTGCGGCTGCGCGCCGATGGCGCCGCGCCCGCCGCATGCAACGCCCCGCCGCCCCCGCCGGACCAGACGCTGCCCACGGTCGGCGTGACGGCGCCCGCCGGCGGCGCCACCGTGCTCGGCTCGGTGGACGTGACGGCGAGCGCGTCCGACAACGTCGGCGTGACCAGCGTGCAGTTCAGGCTCGACGGCCAGAACCTCGGCCCAGCCGATACGACCTCCCCGTACTCGACCACCTGGCAGACGACCGAGGTTGCGAACGGCCCGCATGAGCTGCGGGCTGTGGCGCGCGACGCCGCCGGCAACACGAGGACCTCAGCGGCGGTCACGGTCACGGTGAAGAACGCCGACAAGACGCCCCCGACCGTGGCGCTGACGGCTCCGTCGAACGGCGCGACCGTGTCGGAGACCATCAACGTGACGGCCAGCGCCTCAGACGACGAGGCGGTGGCCGGCGTCCAGTTCAAGCTCGACGGCGAGAACCTGGGGCTCGAGGACACCTCGGCTCCCTACTCGGTGCCGTGGGCAACGCGAAACTCCTCCAACGCGAACCACGAGCTCACGGCGGTCGCGCGGGACGCCGCCGACAACACCAAGACCTCTGCCAAGGTCACCGTCGCCGTGAAGAACGCGCCGGCCCCGGTGGAGCCGCCGGCAATCGAGACGCCGCCGGCGAAGGTCGATCCGCCCACGGCCGGCCCGCCCCCCACCACGCCGGTGGCGCCGTCCAACGCCGCCCCCGCGATCAGCCGGCTGAAGCTCTCGGGCACCCGCATCAGCTTCCGCCTGAGCGAGGCCGCGACGGTGAAGCTGTCGTTCGAGCGCAAGGGCTCCCGGCGCTATACCCGCCTGAAGACCAAGCTGACGCTGCGCGGGAAGGCGGGCGCGAACAGCGCGTACTTCAATGCGCGCAGGCGCGGCCTCCGAGCGGCTCGCTACCGGCTGACGGCGCTGGCCACCGACTCAGCCGGCAAGCGCTCCGCCCTCGCCCGCACGAGCTTCCGCGTCGCCAGGCCCGCACGCGCCTCGCTGGCGGGCCTGAGCCTGGTCCCGACGCTCTCTTAGAGCAGGCTCGCCGCCGGCAGCGCTTCGAGGTCCTCGGCCGGCTGCGGACGGCCGAACAGGTAGCCCTGGCCCACACCGCAACCGAGCTCGCGCAGCGCCGCGGCCTGCTCGAGCGTCTCGATGCCCTCGGCCACGACCACCAGCTTGAGCGCGCGGCCCATTCCCACCACTGCGGCCACCAGCTCGCGGTCGGTCGAGTCGGCGGACATGCCGCGCACGAAAGAGCGGTCGACCTTGACGATGTCGACCGGCATCCGCCGCAGCTGCTCCAGCGAGGAGTAGCCGGTGCCGAAGTCGTCGATCGCCACCCGCAGACCCTCCGCGCTCAGCTCGCGCAGCGCACGGAAGCCGGTATCGCCGTCCGCCATCGCCGTGCTTTCGGTGACCTCGATCGTGAGCGCGTGCGGATCGACGCCGGAGGCGCGCACGGCCGTCAGTACGGTGGCGACCAGATCCGGGTGGGTCAGCTCGCGCGCGCTCAGGTTCAGGGACAGGTTCAAATGGGCCATCTCCGGCCGCTTCTGCCACTCCGCAAGCCGGCTGCAGGCCTCGCCCACCACCCACGCGCCGAGCGGCACGATCAGCCCGGTCTCCTCCGCCACTGCGAGGAAGCGCTCCGGCGGGAGCAGCCCGTGCTCCGGGTGCTGCCAGCGCACCAGCGCCTCGGCGCCGAGCAGCTCGCCCGTCGCGAGATCCACCGTCGGCTGGAAGAACAGGCGCAGCTCGTCACCCTCGAGCGCTCGCTGGAGCTCCTGCTCCACCGCCAGCGCCCGCACGGCGTCCTCGCGCATCGCGCTGTCGAACAGCTCGGTGCGCGCGCCGCCGCGCTCCTTCGCGCGGTACATGGCGGCGTCGGCGTCCTCGATCAGCCGCTGGCCGTCGCCGGTGTCGCTCGCCTCGACCAGCGCCACGCCGATGCTGCCGCTGAGGCGCAGCTCGGCTCCCCCGGCGCGCACGGGCGTGCGCAGCGAGCGCTGCAGCCGGTCGGCGATCGAGACCGCCTCCAGCACGCCGACGACGCTCTCGCACAGGATCGTGAACTCGTCGCCGCCGAAGCGGGCCACCGTGTCCTCGGGCCGCACCACGCTGCGCAGCCGGCCGGCGACCTCGCCCAGCACCTCGTCTCCGGCCCCATGGCCGAGCGAGTCGTTGATGCGCTTGAAGCGGTCGAGGTCGAGGAAGTAGACGGCCGTCGCGGTCTCACGGTCGCGGCGGCCCAGCACCTGGCGCAGGCGGTCGGCGAAGAGCGCGCGGTTGGGCAGCCCGGTCAGCGGGTCGTACAGGGCGAGCCGCTCCAGCTCGGTCTCCATCCGCTTGCGGTCCGAGACGTCGAGGAAGACGCCGTAGAAGAGCGGGTCCGTCCCGGTCTGGCGGTCGAAGACGACCGTCATCTCGTCGCGGATCCAGACGTCGCGTCCGTCGGCGGCGCGCAGCCGGTACTCCTGCACCAGCTTCTCCCCGGACCGCTCGCACTCGGCCTCGTTGGAGACCACGCGGTGCTCGTCCTCGGGATGCAGCAGCTTGTCCCACAGCCCGCGCTCCTCGAGCCACTGCCTGCGCGGATAGCCGAGCACCCCCTCGACGGACGGACTGATGTAGAGGCAGCGTCCCTCTATGCCCGGCTCGAAGATGTACGCCACGGACGGAACGCCCTCAGGAAGAGGCCCGTAGCGGTTCTCGAGCGCCCGCAGCACCTGCTCGGAATATGGCCGCACGAGGGTCTTATCGGCTAGTTGCGCCTCAAACCGAAGAACTTGCGCAAAAGCTCGGCCCCATCCTCCGCCAGCAGGCCGCCAGCGACGTCGGGACGGTGATTGAGCCGCGGCTCCGCGAGCACGTCCAGAACGCTTCCGGCGGCGCCCGCCTTGGGGTCGGAAGCGGCGTACACGACGCGCGGGACGCGCCCCAGCACGATCGCGCCCGCGCACATCGCGCAGGGCTCGAGCGTCACGTAGAGGACGGTGTCGAGCAGCCGCCAGCCGCCGAGGTGCCGCGCGGCCTCGCGCAGCGCGAGGATCTCGGCGTGGGCGGTCGGGTCTCCGCGCAGCTCGCGCTCGTTGCGAGCCGACGCGATCACCTCGCCGGCCTGCACGATCACGCAGCCGATCGGGACGTCGTCGTGCTCGATGGCCTGCTCCGCCTCGCGCAGCGCCAGGCGCATGAAGTACTCGTCGCGCGGGAAGAAGCTCACGGCCGCGCCACCAGCTTCCTGCCGACGTAGCGCTCGGCGGCCTCGAGCGCGGCGAGCAGCCCGGTGCGTCCCGCCAGCCGCACGCCGGCGGCCGCCACCGAGCGAGACGATGGCGGCCCGCCCCCGAGCACTCCGCCCTCGAGCAGATCGCGGTACCAGTCGATCGTGTCCCTCAGCGTGCGGTCGAGCGTGCGCGCCCGGTAGCCGAGCTCGCGGCGCGCCTTGGCCGACGAGTAGCGCCAGTTCTGAGCCATCAGGACGATGGCCTCGCTCGGCAGGCCGGGCAGCCGCGCGGCCTCGGGCGGCAGCACCATCAGCGGGTGGTGGACGCCGGACAGCTCGCCGACGCGCCCGAGCAGGTCCAGCCAGCTCACGTCGTGGCCGCCGAGGATGTAGCGCTCGCCCGGCTGCCCGCGCTCGGCGGCGAGCAGGTGGCCCCTGGCGACGTCGCGGACGTCGACCACGTTCGCCTCGCCGTCCACCACCGCCGGCAGCCGCCCGCGCAGGTAGCTGCCGATCATGCGCGTGGAGGTCTCGCCGGGCTGCGAGCGGTCGACCGGCGCGCCGAACACGTATGAGGGGTTCACCACCACGACCTCCACCCCGAGCCGGGCACCAGCGGCCAGCGCCTCCGACTCGCCCTCGTGCTTGGCGTCGGGATAGGTCATGCCCCAGCCCCGGTAGACGTCCTCCTCGGTCCCGGGCCGGCCCGGCGGCGCGGGGCCGATGCCCGCCACGCTCGAGGTCACGACCACGCGGCGGACGTCCTCGGCGGCGGCCGCCTCCACGGCGATCCGCGGCGCCACGGCGTTGACCTGCCAGACGCGCTCGGGCGGGCGCGAGCCGACGAAGCCGGCGGCGTGGAAGACCGTCGTGCAGCCGCGAAAGGCGCGCCGCAGCGCGGCCCGGTCCAGGACGTCAGCCCTGACCGGCTCGACCTCCACCCCGCCCAGGCGCCGCAGCCGCGCCTCGTCTCGATAGGTCACCCGTGGAGGTCCATGGGCTTCGGCCGCAAGCTTCGCCACGTGGGCGCCGATGAAACCGGTGGCCCCCGTTACGCAGGTCGTCACAACTTCTGTGGACTGGAGTTGTTCGTGGCGTTCGTACACTGCGCAGGGCACCGTACCCCCAATGCCGAACCGCTTTCCTCTCATGATCGCCGCTGTCCTGGCGCTGCTTCTGCTCGCGGGCCCGGCCGCGGCGTCCGACTACGTGCCCGGCGAGGTGATCGTGGGCTACAAGGACGGCACCACGGCGCGGGTCCAGAGCGCGGTGGAGCGGCAGGCCGGAACCGGCACCGAGGAGGACCTGCCCGGCGGCTCCAGCCAGCTCGCCATCCACGACGGCGAGTCCGTGCGCGAGACCGTCGCCGAGCTGCGCAGCGATCCCAACGTCGCCTACGCGGCGCCCAACTACGTGGCGCGCGCGTCGCAGTTCGAGCCAAACGACCCCTACTTCAGCCGGCAGTGGAACCTCTACGGGCCGTTCGGGATCGGCATGCCCGAGGCCTGGGCGCTGGCCGAGGCGGCGGGCGCGCCGGGCGGGCGCGGTGCCGTGGTGGCGGTGCTGGACAGCGGGGTGGCGTTCGAGCGCTTCGGCGGCTTCCGGCGCGCGCCCGATCTGAAGCGCTCCACGTTCGTGCACGGCTGGGACTTCGTGGACCGCGACCGCCACCCCAACGACAGGTACGGCCACGGCACGCATGTGACCGGCACGATCGCGCAGGCCACCAACAACGGCATCGGCGTGGCGGGCGTGGCGTACGGCGTGAAGATCATGCCGCTGAGGGTCCTCAACGACTACGGCGAGGGCGACTCGGTGGCGATCGCCAAGGCGATCCGCTACGCGGCGCGGCGCGGCGCCGACGTCATCAACCTCTCGCTCGAGTTCGACCGGCGCGTGGTCGCGGACGAGATCCCCGAGATCCTGGCCGCTGTTCGCTACGCCCACTCGCGCGGCGCCGTGATCGTGGCGGCCGCCGGCAACACCGGCAAGAAGTACCTGCGGCGGGTGGCCTACCCCGCGCGCGCCAGCGAGGTGATCGCGGTCGGGGCCACCACCCGCCGCGGCTGCCGCTCCGAGTACTCGAGCTTCGGCGCCGACCTCGACGTCGTGGCGCCCGGCGGCGGCGTCGACGCCGAGCCCGCCACCCAGGAGGAGCTCCTGCTGTGTCACCCCGAGCGGGCCGGCAGCTGGATCTACCAGGAGACCTTCCTGTCGGGGAACACGGTGCGCCGCTTCGGGCTGCCCAACAGCTACGAGGGCACGTCTATGGCGAGCCCGCACGTGGCCGGGATCGCCGCGCTGATCATCGCCACCGGGAAGCTCGGCCCCAACCCCACGCCCAACGCAGTCCAGGCCCACATCCAGGCGACCGCCCGCGACCTCGGCCGGCCGGGTCCCGACTCGCGCTACGGGGCGGGCCTGGTGGACGCGGCGCGCGCGCTGCGCTGCCCGCCGCTCACGCCCTGCTGACCGCGCCTAGGTGGTGCGGATGATCATCACGCTGCACGGCGCGTGGTGGGAGACCTTGTTCGGCACGCTGCCGAGCAGGAAGCGCTTCGCCCCGGTCATGCCCTTGTTGCCGACCACGATCAGGTCGGCGCCCTGCTCCTCGGCCACGTCCAGGATGGCGTCCGCGGGGTCGCCCTCGCGCGCGTGCGTCTCCACCCGCACGCCCTGGTCCTCCAGGTCCTTGGCGGCGTCCGTGAGCGTCGAGCTTACGTCCTCACGCGGGTTGACCATCCACTGCAGATCGTCCGGCACTTGCTGGCGCTCCTCGCGCAGCCGGCCCTCCGGGACGGGCTCGTACGCGCTCACCAGATGGACCTTGGCGTCGAGCCGCTTGGCCAGGTCAGACGCCTGCCGGACCGCCTCCTTGGCGGTGTCGGAGCCGTCCGTGCCGACCACCATCGATTCGAACATCGGGCGCATCATACGGCGATGCGGAGGGCCCCGTGAGAAGCTGGCCGCCGACCCGAGCAGCGGTTAGGGTGGACGGATGACCGCGACGACCAAGTGCCTGACCGTGGACGACCACCCGACGGTCCGCCAGGGGCTTGGCCTGATGTTCGGTGACACGCCGGACCTCGAGCTGGTGGGCCACGTGCAGAGCGGCGAGGAGGTCGTCGAGGCGGTCCAGCGGCTCAACCCGGAGGTCGTGATCATGGACGTGCGGCTGCCGGGCATCGACGGCATCTCCGCGGTCAAGCGGATCGCCGAGACGAGCCCCGGCGTGAAGACCGTCGTGTTCTCCGCCTACGGGGACAAGCGGCTGCTGTCCGACGCCATCGCCGCCGGCGCGCGCGGCTACGTCCTGAAGGGCTCGCCGCCCGAGGACCTGCTTCGCGCGATCCGCACGGTCGCGACCGGCAAGCCGTTCGTCGACCCGTCGCTGTCGCCCGCGCTGCTGATGTCGCAGGTCGGCCCGGACGCGCCGCTCTCCGAACGCGAGCGCGAGATCCTCCAGCTGCTCGCCGAGGGGCTGCACACCGAGGAGGTCGCGCGCCGCATCGGGCTCTCTGCCGAGACCGTCAAGTCGGACACGAAGCGCGCGATCCTGAAGCTCGAAGCCGACACGCGCGTGCACGCAGTCGCGATCGCGCTGCGTCAGGCGATCATCGAGTAGGCGCGCGGCGATGGAGCTGCCCCGCTTTTGGATCGTCGTCCAGGTCCTGATCGTGATCTTCGTGCTGATCGGCATGGTGATCGCGGTCACCAAGCTCGCCTGACACCGGTTCGGGCTGCACGTCGGGAGGCAGCTCGATCGTCCCGCGCCGGCGTTCGCGCTCGGCCTCCTCGAGCGGCTTGATCCAGAACTCCTCGGTCGCGATCACCAGCAGCGACAGGATCGGCACGGCCACGAACAGGCCGACGAACCCGAACACCTGGCCCACCACCACGACCCCGATCGCCACCACCGCCGGGTGCAGGCGCGTGCGCTGGGCCATCACCACCGGGATCGTCACGTTGCTCTCCACCTGCTGCACGAGCACGTAGACCGCCAGCGCCAGGAAGGCCTTGCCGGGCGAGTCGGTGAGCGCGAACAGGAACGGCGGAATCGCGCCCGCGATCGCGCCGAAGTAGGGCACGACGACCAGCAGCGCCGAGAGCACCGCGAAGAAGATCGCGAAGTCGAGGCCGATGGCGGACAGCCCGATGTAGAGCAGGACGAAGGTGACGAGCATGTCGATCGCCACGCCCTGCATCCAGCCGATCCAGGACCCGCGCAGCCGGTCCAGCACGTGACGGATGTGGTCGCGCCGGCGCGGGGGAAACAGCCTGACCAGGCCCCCGATGAGCGGCTCGGGCCGGATCGCCATGTAGTAGGCGGTGATCAGGATCAGGACGAACGCGCCGAGGACCCCCGCCACGTTCAGGCCGATAGAGGTGATCGGCCCGATCAGGCGCTCGGGGTCGTTCGTCCACTTCTCGACGAACTCCTGCACCCGGTCGCCGACCTCGCCCGGGTCCTGGCCGGTCACGTCGGCGTAGACGTTCTCCAGGTCCCTGACGATGCGGGGGACGTCGTCGACGAACTCGTCCGACTGGTCGATGAACGGCGGTGTCAGCAGGTAGACGATCAGCGCCAGCAGCGCGATGCCGGTCAGCAGGGCGAGCAGGGCCCCGAGCGCCCGGGGCACCCCGACGCGCTCGAGCCGCTTCGCCGCGGCGGACAGCATGATCGCGAAGACGACCGTGATCAGGATGGCCAGCAGCAGCGTGACGAGCTGCCTGAAGAGCAGCCCAAAGAGCAGCAGGCCGGCCGCCAGCAGGACCGCGCGGTAGACGACTTGGGCGGTGCGTTCCTCGACCACTCCGCCGCCTACCGTACCCGGGCGGTCAGCCCGGGCCTGCCGATGCTTCGGTGAACGCCTGCCGGGTCAGGTGCGGCGCTCGAGGTCGGCGACGTCCTGCGCCTTCTCCTCGACCCGGTCCTGAGCGTCCGCGAGCTTCTCCTTCTCCTCGCCCTTCCGCTCCTCGCGCCGGCCCTGGGCGCGCAGGGAGCCGTCGCCCGTGAGGTCGCCGGCTGCCTTCTTGGCTCGTCCCGTGATCTTGTCCAGAATGCTCATTTGAGTCACGTACCCCCCGTCCGGCAGCCGGAAACGCCTGTACTTTCCGGGACGTGACCAACGAGGAGGCGCACCGGCTCGCGCGCGAAAAGGGGGTGTCGCGGCCGCTGTACGCGCTCGTGCGAGCGCTGGTCAAGCCCTTCCTGCGGCTCTGGTTCCGCATGCACGTGTCCGGCGTCGAGCACATCCCGGCCACCGGGGCCGCGATCATCGCGCCCAACCACAAGAGCTTCTGGGACTCCTTCTTCATCGCCGTCTGCACGCGCCGCCATCTGCGCTTCATGGCGAAGACGGAGCTGGTCGAGGCGCGCTACGGCCGGCTGCTCGTGCGCCTCGGTGCCTTCCCCGTGCGCCGCGGCCAGTCGGACGCCGACGCGCTCGAGACCGCGCACACGATCCTCGAGCAGGGCGGGCTGCTGGCGCTGTTCCCGGAGGGCACGCGCGTGCGGACCCCGGACGAGCTCGGGCACCCGAAGCGCGGCGCGGGCCGCCTGGCGCTCGACACCGGCGCGCCGCTGGTTCCGACCGCGATCACGGGAACCGAGCAGCTCTTCATCGGCCCGTTCCCGAAGCCGCACCGGGTGCAGGTGGCGTTCGCCGAGCCGATCGCGGCGGCGGAGCTGGCCTCGACGCCCGAGGCGGCCGGCGAGCTGGTCGAGGAGATGCTGTGGCCGGAGGTGGAGGGCGAGTTCCGGCGGCTGAAGGCCCGGCCGGGCCTGGTCGCCGCCGGCCTGGCGGCCCTGGGCGTGGGCGGCGGGCTGCTGGTGCAGCGCCAGCGGGGGCGGAAGCGCAAGCGCTCGCGACTGCCCTGGCGCTGAGTTGACGACCACATGGGTCGGCGTCCGACTCTCGTCGTAGCTTGGGCTCGTGCGCCTGATCGTCGCCCGTTGCGAGGTTCGCTACACCGGTCGCCTGACCGCCGTGCTGCCCGAGGCGCTGCGCCTGCTGATGGTCAAGTCGGACGGGTCGGTGATGGTGCACGCCGACACCGGCGGCTTCAAGCCCCAGAACTGGATGACGCCTCCGACCGTGATCGAGGAGGAGCCCGGGCTGATGGTCGTGCGCAAGAAGGCGGGCGCGACGGAGGACCGGCTCGAGATCCGCATCGCCGAGGTCGTCTCCGACGTGACGCACGACATGGGCGAGGCGGCGGCGCTCGAGAAGGAGGGCGTCGAGCGCGAGCTGCAGGAGCTGCTGGCGGACGCTCCGCCCGAGGGGCTGCGGCTGGTGCGGCGCGAGTGGCCGACCGACATCGGCCCGGTCGACCTGATGTGCCGCGACGACAACGAGGGCTTCGTCGCCGTCGAGATCAAGCGCGTGGCCACCATCGACGCGGTCGAGCAGCTGACCCGCTACCTCGAGCGAATCTGCCGCGAGCCCGGCCTGGCTCGCTGCCGCGGCGTGCTAGCCGCCCAGGTCATCAAGCCGCAGGCACGCGTGCTGGCCGAGTCGCGCGGGATCGACTGCGTCGAGGTCGACCTCGGCGTCCTGCGCGGCGACCGTGAGCCGGACCTGACGCTGTTCGCCGCCTAGGCGGCGAGCGCCGGCGGCTCCATCCCCTGGGCGCGCATGCCGCTCTCGATGCGCTCGATCACGGTCTCCATCACCTTCACGCGCGCGTAGCGCTTCGACTCCGCCTCGACCAGGTGCCACGGCGCCGCCTCGTGGTCGGTGCGGGCCAGCATGTCCTCCACCGCCTCCGTGTACTGCGGGCGCTTGCGCCGGTTCTCCCAGTCGCTCGGCGTCAGCTTCCACGTCTTGAGCGGGTTGTCGCGGCGCTCCTCGAAGCGCCGCAGCTGCTCCTCGGCCGAGAGGTGCATGAAGAACTTGACCAGCACCATCGCCTCGGCCGCCAGCGAGCGCTCCAGCTCCACGAGCTCCCCGTACGCGCGCTGCCACTGCTCGGGCGTCGCGAAGCCCTCGACGCGCTCGACCAGCACGCGCCCGAACCAGGAGCGGTCGAACACGGCCATGCCGCCCCAGCCGGGCAGCTTCGGCCAGAAGCGCCACAGGTAGTGGTGGCGAGCCTCGTCCGGCGTCGGCGCCGCGAACTGGGCCACGCGCACGTGCCGCAAGTCCAGCGGCGCCACGAGGCGCTTGATCGCGCCGCCCTTGCCGGACGCGTCCCAGCCCTCGAACACGACGCACACCGGCGGCCCGAGTCCGTACCCGGGGAGCTTGCCCCCGAGCGCGAGGCGCAGCGCGGACAGGCGCATCCCGCCCGCTTCGAGCCGCGCCTTCTCCTCCTCCTTCGTCAGCTCGAGACTCAGGTCGAGTTCGTCGAGGCGCCCCATCAGCGCAGCGCTACGTACCCGTCCATCAGTCGCTCGACCTCGCCCCGGTCGGCGTCAGGCGAGACGTAGAAGATGACGCGGTCGACGCCGGCCCACTCCAGCCGCTCGACGGCGCGCACCTCCGGCTTGACGCCGAAGAACGAAACCGGGACGTGGCGGCCGGCGCGTTCGCGCAGCTCCTCGATGCGCTCCTTGAGGACCTCGACGCTTGGGATGCGGTTGGGGATCCACTCGTCGCCGTAGGCGAGCACGCGGTCGATCACCTTCGGCCCGCCGCCGCCGACCAACACCGGCGGGTGCGGCTGCTGGATCGGCTTGGGCCAGGACCAGAGCGGGTCGAAGTCGACGAACTCGCCGTGGTACTCGGGCTCGTCCTCGGTCCAGATCGCCTTGATCGCCTCCACGCGCTCGCGCATCACCTTGAAGCGGCGGGCCGGGTCGGTGCCGTGGTTGCGCATCTCCTCGAGGTTCCAGCCCGCGCCCACGCCGAACTGGAAGCGGCCGCCCGAAAGCCGGTCCAGCGACGCCGTCTCCTTGGCCAGCACGATCGGGTCGTGCTCGATCACGAGGCAGACGCCGGTGCCGATCTTGATCCGCTCGGTGGCGGCGGCGGCGAACGAGAGCGCCACGAACGGGTCGTAGAGGTGGCTGTACTCGCGCGGCAGCTCCGCGCCGCCCGGCCAGGGCGTCTCGCGGCTGACCGGGATGTGCGTGTGCTCGGTGAACCAGAGCGACTCGAAGTCGCGCTCCTCCGCGAGCCGGGCGAAGTCCGCCGGCTGCACCGAGTACTCCGTGGGAAAGAGAGCTACGCCGTGTTCCACCGGATCGCGAGGCTATCGAGGCCGTAGATCCCGTGGACGGAGCCCAGCTCCGGCGCCCCGTCGAGCCCGAGGCCCGGCATGCGCGCCGGCAGGAACGCGAGCGCCTCCTGCAGCTCCGCCCGGGCCAGGTTGGCGCCCAGGCAGTAGTGGATGCCCGCTCCGAAGGTGAGCGGCTTGGCGTCGCCACGATCGGCGGTGATGTCGAAGTCGTCGGCCGCTCCGTCCACGCCGTCCCGGTTCCCGGTGAAGGCGCAGACCATCACGACGGTCCCCTCCGGGAAGGTCACGCCGCGGTACTCGACCTCGTCGTGGAGCAGGCGCGCGGTGAACGGCGTGATCGGCTCGTAGCGCACCACCTCCTCCACGGCCGCGGGCGCCAGCTCGGGCCGCTGAGCGAGTAGCTCCCACTGGACCGGGTGCCCGGCGAACAGCCGCACGGCGTGGGCGAGCTGGGACTGGGTCGTGTCCACACCGCCCACCAGCACGTTCAGCACCAGGTTCATGCACTCCACGTCGGAGAGCCGGTCGCCCTCCTGCTCGGCGGCGATCAGCGTGGAGATCAGGTCGTCGCCCGGCTCGCCCTTGCGCCGCTCGATCAGCGCGCCGGCCCACTCGTAGAACTCCGCGCAGGCGCGCTCGATCGACTCCCGCTCGTTCAGCAGGCTGGGCCCGTCGAACTGGCGCTGGATCAGGTTCGACCACTCGTGCAGCTTCGGTGCGTCGTCCAGCGGGGCGCCCATCACCGTGGCGATCGTCAGCGACGGATAGGGCTTGGCGAACGCCTCGACGAACTCGCAGCCGCCGGCGTCGGCGAGCGGCTCCCAGAGGCGGGCGAGGAAGTCGCGCATCGCGGGGCGCCAGCGGTCGGCCGCGCGCGGTGTGAACGCGGGGTTCACGAGGTTGCGCAGGCGCCGGTGGTCGTCGCCGTTGACGTGCAGGATGTTGCGGCGCATCTGCTCGAGCAGCGGCCCCTCCGGCACCTCGAACAGCTCGGCGATCTTCATGCCCGGGAAGGTGGCCGCCCGGGTGCGCAGGAAGAAGGCGGCGGCCTCGCGGTCGAGCACGAAGAAGCCGAGCGGCGAGGTGGCGAGCCAGCCGGCGCTGCTGAGCTCGTCCATGGCCTCGTGGAAGCGGTCGCCCTTCAGGTCTGGCCCGAAATAGTCGAGCTCCGGCAGGTCCAGCTCGGTGACCAGCGCCATGGCGCAACGGTAACGCCCGGCCTTGCCTCCGGCGCTAGTCTCGAACAGGTGAGCTTCCTCTTCCGTCACAAGACCGAGATGCCGGATCCGGCCGAGGCGCTCCCCGGCCGCGAGACGCGCCCCTTCCACGTGCCCGACACGCACTTCGTGCTCGGCACGCCGCTCGAGCCACCCTTCCCCGGCAACACCGAGCAGGTGATCGTCGGCATGGGCTGCTTCTGGGGCGCCGAACGCGTCTTCTGGCAGACGCCGGGCGTGTACACCACCGCCGTCGGCTACGCGGCCGGCTACACGCCGAACCCGACCTACGAAGAGGTCTGCTCCGGCCGCACCGGGCACAACGAGGTCGTGCTCGCGGTGTTCCGGCCGGCGGAGATCTCCTTCGACGAGGTGCTGCGGCTGTTCTGGGAGGGCCACGACCCGACGCAGGGGATGCGCCAGGGCAACGACGCCGGCACCCAGTACCGCTCAGGGATCTACGTGACCTCGGACGCCCAGCGCGCCGCCGCGGAGGCCTCCCGCGAGAGCTACGCCGAGCGGCTCGGCGCCGCCGGCTACCCCGACATCACCACCGAGATCCTGGACGCGCCCGAGCTCTACTACGCCGAGGACTACCACCAGCAGTACCTGGCGAAGAACCCCAACGGGTACTGCGGGATGGGCGGGACCGGCGTGTCGTGCCCGGTCGGGGTTGGGATTGGCACCCGGGGGCTCGCGCCCCCGGACCCCCGCTGATTCCTGGCCGGTTTCTTGGTTGCGCCGGGCTCGCGCCCCCGGACCCCCGGTGATTCCTGGCCGGTGGATGGCAGCCGGGGGCTCGCGCCCCCGGACCCCCGCTGATTCCTGGCCGGTTTGCTGGCCGCGCCGGGCTCGCTTCCCCCGGG
>JAXDII010000007.1:0-32454 GCA_034664085.1 Thermoleophilaceae bacterium | reverse complement strand
CGGCCAGGGCTTCTTCCCCTATCCGCAGCCGGACGCGGGCGACCAGCGCGAGACCGTGCTGCTCGAGACGCGCGGCGACATAGCCATCGCCTGGCTGAACCGGCCGCCGGCCAACCCGCTGTCGCCGCAGGCGGTGCGCGACCTGATCGACCTCTGGGAGTCGGTCGAGGGCAAGGCGAGGGCGCTCGTGATCGCCTCCTCCAACATCTTCACCTTCTGCGCCGGCGCAGACATCAAGGAGTTCACGAAGATGTCGCCTGACGCCGAGGGCGCGGAGCTCGTGGAGTCTGCCCACCGGTTCATGCGCAGGATGGAGCAGTCCTCAACGGCCACCCTCGCCGCGGTGAACTCGATCGCCTTCGGCGGCGGTTGCGAGCTCGCGATGGCGTGCGACTTCCGCATCGCCGCCGAGTCGGCGACCTTCGGCCAGCCCGAGATCAACCTCGGCATCATCCCCGGATTCGGCGGCACCCAGCGCCTGCCGCGGCTGGTGGGCGAGGCGAAGGCGCTCGAGATGAACCTGGTCGGCGATCCGATCGACGCCTACGAGGCGCACAGGGTCGGCCTGGCGCACCAGGTCGTGCCGGACCACGAGCTGTTCGACACCGCGTTCGCGTGGGCGCGCAAGCTGTCTCAGCAGGCGCCGATCGCGATCGAGGAGATCAAGCGGCGCTCGCACCGCCCGGACCTCGACGAGGGCTTGGCGGCGGAGGCCGAGGGCTTCGCCCGGGCGTTCGGCTCAGAGGACGCCAAGGAGGGCATCGGCGCCTTCCTCGGCAAGCGCCGGCCTTCGTTCAAGGGCCGCTAGCCTGACCCCCGTGCGGCCGAACCTCACCGTCTCCGCCCCGGCGGAGCGGATGGCGCAGATGCTGCGCGACGCCGACCGCGCCGTCGTGCTGACCGGCGCCGGGATCTCGGTGCCCTCGGGCATCCCGGACTTCCGCAGCCCCGGCACCGGGCTGTGGGAGAACGTCGACCCGATGGAGGTCGCCCACATCGACGCCTGGCGGCGCGACCCCGACCGCTTCTGGAGCTTCTACGGCGACCGCTTCGCGTCGCTCGTCGACAAGCGGCCGAACGAGGCGCACCTCGCGCTCGCAGAGCTGGAGCGCCGCGGCCTGATCAGGGCGGTGATCACCCAGAACATCGACCGCCTCCACCGCGTCGCCGGCACGGAGCGCCTGATCGAGGTGCACGGCTCGATCGAGTCGAGCGTCTGCCTGGAGTGCGGCGGCAAGTTCTCGCTGGAGCGGGTGATCGCCCAGCTGCGCGAGGGACACGGCGCGCCCCAGTGCCAGGCCTGCGTCGCTCCGCTGAAGCCCGACGTGGTGCTGTTCGGCGAGTTGCTCCCCGAGCGGGCGCTCTCGGAGGCGCAGGCGCTGGCGTTCGACGCGGATCTGATGATCTGCATCGGCTCCTCGCTCGAGGTCTACCCGGTGGCCGGGCTGCCCGCCATCACGCACGGCGCCGGCGGCCGGCTGGCGCTCGTCACGCAGGGCCCGACCCCCTACGACGAGGACGCCGAACTCAAGCTGGACGGCGACGTGGTCGGTGAGCTGCGAGCCGTGCTGGCCGCACTCTGAGGCCCGGTGAACCGCACCTTCGCCGGTGTGGCCGTCGGGCTCACGGCGGTGCTGGCCGCAATCGGCCTGCTCACCGGCGACGAGGCTGAGCCGAAGGGCGAGGCGCCCGAGGGGACATCCGTGGCGCAGGCGGCGCGCGGCGTCGAGCGCGTCCGCGAGCTGGAGTTCGAGCGGCTGCCGCGCGTGAAGCACGTGTCGGGCGCGCAGGCGCGAAGGGACGGGCTGCGAGAGCTCGACCGCGGCGTGACGCCCCGCGCCCTGGCGACGGAGGAGAGCCTGCTGAAGCTGCTCGGGCTGATCCCGCCGCGCGCGAGCCTGCGCGAGCTGCTGGGCAAGGCGCTGTCGAACGAAGTGGGCGGCTACTACGTGCCGCGCACGCAGACGCTCTCGATCGTGGGCGCGGGCGGCGCACTGGGCCTCGTCGGCGAGGTGACGCTGGCGCACGAGCTGACCCACGCCCTCGAGGACCAGCACTTCGGGATCGACGCCGGGCCGGCGACCGGCTTCCGGCGCGACCGCGGCGTCGCGGACAGCGCCCTGCGGGAGGGCACGGCGACGGTCGCGATGGTCGACTACCTGGTGCGCAAGCAGGGCGGCGGGAAGGACATCCCCGCCTCGCTGCGCGGGCGTGCGCTGAAGGAGCTCGCGGACATCGCACTGCCCGCCTCCAGCGGGCTGCCGCGCTACGTGCGCGAGGGGCTCGTCTTCCCCTACGCGGCCGGCGCGCAGCTGGTCAACCGCATCGAGGGTCGCGGCGGCTGGGGGGCCGTCGACCGCGCCTTCGGGCCCGACGCGCCGGTCTCGAGCGAGCAGATCATGCACCCGCGGGCCTACGAGGGACGCGAGCGTCCGCGGCGCGTGCGGGTGCCCAGCCTGGCGAGCGCGCTGCCCGCGGGCGCCGAGCGCGTAGGGCAGGGCGACATCGGCGAGTTCGACACCGAGCAGCTGCTGCGCGAGGCCAACGGCCGCGCGCTCTCGCGGCGCGCCGCCACGGGCTGGGGCGGCGGTGCGTTCGCGCTCTGGCGGCTGCCGGGAGGCCGCGACGTGCTGGCGGCGCGATGGGTCTGGGACACGGCGCGGGACACGCGCGAGTTCGAGCGCGCCGCCGCGCGCACGGCCCGGGCGCTCGGCGGCGCGGCCGCCTTGGGCGCCGGCCGGACGGTCGCGCTGGCGGTGGCGCCCCGGCGCGCCGAAGCGCTGGCGCGGCTGGCCCTGGGCGGCTGAAGCAGGGGGGCTCCATACGTTGGTCCACCATGCGTGGACTTTCGTGCGGAACCCCCCCCTCAGCCGCCGCTGAGGCGATGGCGGCGCAAGGCGGATTCCATCGCCTCGACGGCTGCCGTGAGCGCTCGCGCGTCGGGCTCGCCGGTCAGCGCGGCGTTGGCGGCGCCGCCGACGGCGTCGCGAAATTCGACGAGTGCGCCGCCGCCCTGGAGCTCGGCGATCAGCGCCTCGAGCGCGACGCGCGCCTGCAGCGCGGCCTCGCGCGGCCGCCCCGCGTCGAGGTCGGCGCGGGCGCGCAGCACGAGCTCCTCGCCGGCCAGCGCCTGCTCGCGCGCGCCGAGCAGCGCGGCGAAGCGCTCCTCGGGCGCCTCCATCGAGCGCTTCACCCGGCGTGCGCCGGCGCGCGGGAGCTCGAGCGCCTCGCCGAAGCGGCCCTCGGCTACCGCCTCGCCGCGGCCATAGCCGACGCGCGTGACGAGCGCCCGCTCGGCGGACACCTCGGACAGGTAGGGGTCGGCCGTGGCGGCGCGCCTCGCGCGCAGCGCCCGGTTGAGCACGCCCAGGCCGGCCTGCAGCTCGGCCTCGAGTGAGTCCTCGTCGCCGCGCAGGCCGCCGAGCCACGCACCCGCCGCCTCCGGCGAGCCGAACGGCTCCGGACGCACGACGGTCGCGCGCGCGGTCGGCACGGGCTCCGGCTCGGCCTCGCTGATCTCCCGCGGCCGGCGCCCGCGTCCGCGCGCCTGCCGCGGGGTGCCCTCGGTGCTCAGCACGAGCACGGCCTCCACGGGGCCCTCGGCCTGCGAGCGCACCAGGTAGCGCCCGTCCGGCGGGCCCAGCAGGAAGCCAAACTCGAGCTGGACGAAACCGAAGAGGTCTGGCGCCGTGGCCGTCGGCCTACTCGCCCGGATGGGCGTCGCTCGCGCGTCGGTCCTTGCCGGCGGGCAGCGCGTACTTGGAGGGCGTGGTCGGCACGACCGGGTTCTCGATCTCGCGCAGGCGCGACAGCAGGTCGGACCACTGGCCCGGCTTCAGCACCGCGAGCGCCTGCTTGCCGAGCTTCTTGTTGGCGCCGAACATCGGCCGGAAGCCGACGTGGATGTGGTCGGCGTGGTCCCCCATCGCCATTGTCGCCCCGCCGATCTCGAACAGCGAGATGATCTGGGCGGGCGCCATCGTGCCCTGAAGCTGCATCAGCCGGCGCACGGTCTGCTCGGTGATCCCGCCGGCCTCCTGGTGGCCCAGGATCGGGATGCCGTTGACCTTGGCGATGTCGACCGCGTTGCCGGAGCTGTGGTGCGAGACGTTGCCCGAGGCCGTGTAGAAGCTGTGGCCGCTCTTGAGGCTGGTCACGGTCGGGCGCAGGCCGGACTCGGCGAGGAAGGCGAGCGTGGCGAGCACGCGGCGGTCGACCTGGCCGGAGCGCAGGTCGTCGCGGCCGGCTTCGTAGACCTCGATGCGCTCGTCGGCGAGCACACGCCGCTCGAGCTGCGGCTTGGGCAGCAGCATGATCTGGCCGATCGACATGCCGTCCACGTCGTCGCCGTGCAGCACGTTGCGGCCGGACGCGCGGTAGATGGCGGTCGCCTCGAGCAGCTTCCAGCCGTCGAGGATCGGCTTCGGGTCGATCCGCGGCGCGCCCTTGCCCGCCGGCCGGATCGAGAAGTCGAGGTGTGCGGCGCGGTTCTCGACGGTCTTGCCGACGCGGCCAATGATCGTGCCGCCGATCACGCGCGCGCCCTTGCGCAGGCGGCGCAGCGTGACCTTGCTCGGATCGAGGCCGAACGGTCGCGAGAAGTAGGCGCGGTAGGTCTCGTACGTGCCGTCCCGGCGCGCCTTGGCGTCGAGGAGCTGTTCCAGGCCGCCGGCCTGGCGCGCGCCCTCCATGTCCGGGTGCGCGAACAGGCGCTCCTTGATCGGCACGCTGCCCTCGGGCCGCTCCGGCTCCGGCTTCGCCTTGGGCGCGGGGGCGCTGTCCGTGGCGTCGGGCTGGCGGCCCGCGGAGGCCGGCGCCGACGGGGCCGGGTCGTGCTCGCCCCCGTGGGCCTTGACGGCGCGCGCGGAGCGGTCCGGGTCGGAGGCGTCCTGCTTCGGCACGGGGTAGTGCTGCGAGACCGAGCCCAGGTGCGCGTAGGTGTAGCGGTTGCCGTAGACGTCCTGGAGCACGACGTACTTCCCGAGCCGCTTGCTCTCGCCGACCTCCTTGATGACGCCGTCGTTGACCGCGACCACGGGGGCGCCCGCGCGCGAGAAGATGTCGATCGAGCGGCGGTCGTCGGCGGACTCGACCACGTGGGCCGCGTTCTCGCCCTGGCTGACCCGCTTCAGCAGCTCGGCCTCGGCCAGGTCGTCCGCGTAGCGCGCGCGTGCGTAGACGGGGAAGCGGCCCTCGGTGAGGCCGGTCAGCGAGCCGATCAGGTCGGCGGGCACGCCGGCGATCAGGCGCGCGCGCAGCAGCACCGAGTCGACGTACCAGTCGGCGTGGTTGTACGCGAAGATCGCGCGGCGGACGTCGTCCTCGTAGCCGGCCGCCTTGAGATAGCGCGCGGCGGCGAAGATGGCGTCGACCGGGTTGTACGGGTCCTTGCGGCGGTCCTTGTTGGCGTCGGTCCCGTACGCGCGCCAGGTGGACGGCATGAACTGCATCCAGCCGACGGCGCCCGCGGACGACACGTTCAGGTTGCGCCCGTAGTCGGTCTCGATCTCGTTGATGGCCGCCAGGACCTCCCAGCGGATGCCGTACTCGATGCCCGCTGCCTGGTAGATCGGCAGCAGGAACGGCGGCACGCGGAACTTGCGGATGATGAAGTTGGGGACGCCGTGTGCGGCGGACGGGCCGGGGAGGGCGTCGATGAAGCCGGGGTTGTCCGGGGTAGGCGTGCCGTCCGGACGGCGGAACTCGACGCCACCGTCGCGGTCCTTGGCCTCATCCTCGGAACCCTCATGCTCGAGTTTAGGCTTGCCGCCGGTGATCCGGCGCGCCTTCTCGCGCTCCTGGTGGACGCGCTCGCCGCTGTGCGTCTGTCCCTGGGGCGAGCCGCCGCCGACGCTCGGCGGGCCGGGCGGGGCAGGGGGAGGCGCGGGAGTCGTTTGCTCCTGCGTCTGCGTGGGTTCGGGCGTCGTCGTGGTGGGCGCCACCGGGGTGGTCTCGGTGGGCGTGACGAGCGTGCCCGGAAGCTGGATGTCCGCGAGCGAGCCGCCCGGCGGGACGTCCACGGTGACCTGCACGATCTCGCCCGACGGCAGCTGGACGGTGACGGTCTGAGTCTGGGCGGCGGCGGGGATGGTGAGCGCGGTCAGACTTGCCGCGGCGAGAGCGCCCGCCGCGAGCAGGGTGGTGAGGAGCCGCGTCTTCATCCTTGCTGTACCAAGACCTCCCTCGGGGCGCCTGTTGGAGCACCCTGCGTGCGCGCGCAGGCTATCAGGGACACCTGCGGGGCGACCAACGCTACTTGAGGGCTTTTGTGTCTGCAATGGGTAACTGCCTGGGGTGATCTGGGTGCTTGTCCGCACGCCGCGACCGAGCCGCACGCGCGAGTTCTCGGGCTTGTATCGACCGGGTGTGCGCGAACCTTCAATCCGACTTGCACGCCGTCTGCCCGGCCATGTGGGCGAACACACCTGTCTAACGCTCGACTCGAGGGTTAGACAGGCCCTGGTTGGCGCGATGGGCTACCCTGGCCGCCATGGCAGCCCCCGAGCAGGACGAGAGCTTCGTCGAGAAGCTCTCCAGCAAGGGCGAGGAGGCGCTCGGCAGGATCGCCGAGGAGCTGATCGCGAACCCGGTCGTCAACGGAGCGATCGCGCGCGCCTTCGAGGCGCGTGAGAAGGCGGTCCAGGCGCAGGAGGCCGCCATGGGCGCCCTCAACCTGCCGTCGGCCGCCGACATCGAGCGGGTGACGCGCCGGCTGCGCTCGCTCTCCCAGCGCCTCGAGAGCATCGAGGACTCGATCGACCGCTTCGAGGAGCGCCTCGCCGCCAGCGGCGCCGACGACCGCCTCGCGGCGATCGAGGCGCGCCTCGACGAGATCGCGCGCGACCTCGCCGGCCTGCGCGAGGCGGTCACGCCCAGCGGCGCCCCGGTCCCGCGCGCGCAGGAACGCTTCACCGTCACCGAGTCGTAGCCAGGGCCGCGTAGCCGGCCTCGCCGACGCGCAGGCCGATCTGCTCGAAGCGCTCCGGGTCGACGCGGCTCGCGCCGTTCGCGCCGGGCACGTCCGACACGGCCAGCACGCACGCGGCGGCGACACCCCGGCGGACCGCCACCTGCAGGATCGTGGCGGCTTCCATCTCCACGACGGACGCGCCGCGCGCGAGCCACTCCGCCGCCGTGCCGTCGCGCGGGTCGTAGAAGAGGTCTGAGCTGACCACGGTGAGGGCCCGGGCGCCGGCCGCGACGAGGCGCTCGAGCAGGCCGGGGTCAGGGGCGAGCGCGCCGTTGGCGCCCAGTGCGGCGCTGGCGCCGTCCGCACCTATCACGGTCTCCGCCGCCACGAGGTCGCCCAGCTCGAGCCCTTCGACGAGCGACCCGCAGGTCCCGATCCGGACCAGCCGCCGGGCGCCGAGGGCGATCAGCTCCTCGGCCACGATCGCCGCGCTCGGCCCGCCCATGCCGGTCGACTGGATCGTCAGCGGACCCCCGTCGGCGGCCGTGCCGGTGTAGCCCCAGAGACCGCGGTGGTGGTTGAACATCTTCGGGCCGTCGAGCAGATGCTGAGCGACCGCCAGCGCGCGGTGGGGGTCGCCTGGCAGCAGCACCCGCTCGGCCAGTGGGGCCGCCGGCTTGAGGTGAATCGCGCGGATCTCGTGCTGCAGGGTCAAGGCGGCGAACCCTAGACTGCGCCAGGCATGGCGAAACGCCCCAGCACACCCTCGGAGCTGCGCGAGGCGGTGGAGCGCACGGTGCAGGCCACGCTCGGCTCCGCGGAGCGCCAGCGCGACCGCACCCAGGGCGCGCTCGACGACATCTCCGACACCGTCGACCAGCTGCGCCGCGGCGCCGAGGCGGGCCTGGCCCGCGGGCGCCAGGTGATCGAGGACCGCCGCCCGGCCACGCACGAGGACATCCGCGAGCTCAAGGCCGAGCTGCGCCGGATCGGCCGCCGCCTCGACGCGATCGAGGAGCGGCTGCCGGCGAAGCGCTCCTCCGCGCGGAAGCCATCTGCAAGCAAGAGCAAGCCCACCGGCCGCAGCCGCAAGCCGTCCGGCTAGTGGCCGGCCGCCGGGTGCTCATCACCGGCGTGGGGAGCTACCTCGGAACGCTCCTTGCCGCGCGGCTCGAGCGCGAGCCGGAGGTGGAGGCGGTCGTCGGGCTCGACACGCGCGGGCCGCGCGCCCCGCTGGTCCGCACCCAGCTGATCGAGGCCGACATCCGCGACCCCGCGATCGCGCCGCTGATCGCCGGCGCGGAGGTCGACACCGTGGTGCACAACTCGATCGTGCGCCAGCCGCGCCCCGGCATGTCGGCTCAGGCGATGCACGACATCAACGTGATGGGCTCGCTCCAGCTGCTCGCCGCGTGCGGGCAGTCGCCGTCGATCCGGGCGATCGTGATCCGCGGCTCGGCGGGCATCTACGGCGCCGAGCCACACGCGCCGCAGTTCTTCGGCGAGGAGATGACGCGCCTGTTCCCGATGCGCACGCGCTTCCAGCGCGACGTCGCGGAGATCGAGAACTACTTCGAGACCTACTCCCGCCGCCACCCGCAGGTGAGCTGCACGATGCTGCGCTATCAGCCGGCCATCGGCCCGTCGCTGCGCACCCAGCTGACCCGCTACCTGTCGCAGGCGGCCTGCCCCACCTACCTCGGCTTCGACCCGCGCATCCAGCTGGTGCACGAGGACGACGCGCTCGACGCCCTCGTCGCCGCCGTCCGGCGGCCCGTGCGCGGAGCGGTCAACGTGGCGGCGCACGGGACGATCGGGCTGGCGCGCATGATCCGCCTGGCCGGGCGGCCGCTGCTGCCGCTGGCCGCCCCGCTGTTCGGCCCGATCACGGGCGCCGCGCGCCGGCTCGGGCTCGACTCCTACTCCGAGGACTTCCGGCGCCTGCTGCACTACGGCCGCGGCGTCGACATCGGGCGGCTCGAGCGGGAGGTGGGCCACCGGCCGCGCTACTCGACCGCCGAGGCCGTCGAGGACTGGGTGCGCCGCGGGGCGGTGGCCGCGTGAACGCGGGGCCGCAGGCGATCGCCTTCATGCGCCGGCTGCGCGAGGGGCTCGACTCGGGCCTGGAGCTGCCAGATGTGCTGGCGAGTGGGGCCAGCGCGCTGCCGCGCGAGGCGCGCGACACGCTCGACCACGTCCTGCGCCGGCTCGAGGGCGGCCATGACGACGACGAATGGGGCTTCGACGAGGACTTCGCGGATCTGGTGGAGCCCTTCTTCGGCTTCCTCTACGACCGCTGGTGGCGCGTCCAGGCGGAGGGTGTCCACCACGTCCCGGCCCACGGGCGAGCGCTGCTCGCCTCGAACCACGCGGGCATCCTGCCCTGGGACGCGACGATGATCTCGATGGCGCTGCTGCGCCAGCACCCGCTGCCGCGCCACCCGCGCTTCCTCGTCCTCAATTGGGCCTTCGACCTGCCCTGGGTCTCCGCCTTCATCCGCAAGGTCGGCGGCGTCGTGGCCTCCCCCTACAACGCCCTGCGGCTGCTCGAGCAGGACCAGCTCGTGGCGGTCTTCCCGGAGGGCGTCAAGGGGACCGGCAAGCCGTTCGGCGAGCGCTACCGGCTGCAGCGCTTCGGTCGCGGCGGGTTCGTCGAGATCGCCCTGCGCGCGGGCGCGCCGATCGTGCCGGTCGCGGTGGTCGGCAGCGAGGAGATCTACCCGAAGCTGGCCGACGTGCCGCCGCTCGCGCGGCTGGTCGGGGCGCCCTTCTTCCCGGTCACCCCGACCTTCCCATGGCTGGGCCCGCTCGGCACGGTGCCGCTGCCGTCGAAGTGGCGCATCGAGTTCTGCGAGCCGATCGAGACGGACCCCTACGGCGCCGAGGCGGCGAGCGATCGCGGCCTCGTGCTGGAGCTGACGGAGCGCGTGCGGGACACCGTGCAGCAGGCGCTCTACGCGAACCTGGTGCGGCGGGGATCCACCTTCGTCTGAGCGGCGAAAAGCGCTGAACAGAGCCGCCCATCGGTTGACGCGCCGGTAGGTCACGATACGGTGGGCCGGGATCCTCTGCGTCCGCGCCCTGATCCCACTCCTGGTGGCCGTGTCCCTCTCGGCGGGGACGGCGTACGCCGCGCCGGGCGATCCCTACGTCGTCTACACGGCCAACGCGGCCTCCGACGGCGCGGTGATCCTGCGCACCGAGCCCGCGACCGGCGCGCTCGTCGAGATCTCGCGCAACGGCGCACAGGGCGCGCTGTTCAGCCACCCGTATGACCTCGCGATCGAGGCCGACGGCGGCCTCGTCGTCGCCGACATGGGCAACCCCAACCAGCGCGACGGCGCGGTCATCCGCGTCGACCCGCTCACCGGCCGGCAGAGCCTGGTGTCGGCCGGCGGGTCCTTCTACGACCCCGCCGGGATCGCCGTCGGGCCCGGCGGCGTGCTGTACGTGCTCGACAACCTCGCCGCCAACAACGGCGGCGTGATCGCGGTCGACCCGCGGACGGGCGCTCAGAAGGTGATCGCCACGAACGTCACGCCCGCGCTCTTCAGCGCGCCCTTCGGCATCGCCGTCGACCACGACGGCACGCTGGTCGTGGTCAACCGCAGCACGACGGACCCGCTGCCGACCGACTGCCTCGTGCCGACCGGCAGCGTGATCCGCGTCAATCCCGCCACCGGCGCGCAGACGCCGATCTCGGAGCTCGACCGCCTCTCGCGGCCGCTCGGCCTGGCGATCGACTCCGACCGGAGCATCGTGGTCGCCAACGAGTGCGCCGGCCCCAACGGCGTCGGCCTGGTGCGCGTCAACCCCCTCAACGGGGCTCAGGCCGAAGCCACCCCCAACGGGAGCGACGACGTCCTGCGCACGCCAGAGCGCGTCGCGTTCACGCCCTCCGGCGACATGCTGGTCACCGACTACCGGCTCGGCGCGGACGGCGACGGCGGGATCGTCAAGGTCGACCGCGGCACCCAGGCGCAGAGCGTGGTGTCCAGCGACAACCTCTTCAACCACCCGCTCGGCATCGCGACCGTCGTCAACCGCCCGCCGACCGCGGCGCTGGCCGTCGGCTCGCCGCTGGTGGCGGCGGGACGCCGCGTCAGCCTCGACGCCTCCGGCTCGCGCGATCCGGAGGGGCTGCGGCTCGTGTACGAGTGGGACCTCAACGGCGACGGCAGCTTCGAGGTCGGCTCGGGCACGACGGCGGGGGCCATGCCGGCGTTCGCGGTGGGCGGGCGCAAGGTCGTGCGCGTACGCGTGAACGACCCCCACGGCGGCCGGGCGGTCGCCGTGGGAACACTGACCGTCGACGGCAGCGTGCCGGTGGTGACCCAGGTGCGGGCCGCCCGCGTGCTCGGGGTGCCGGCCGGGCGCAAGCGCGCCCGCCGCTCGCCGCTCGCCGCCACCACCATCCGCTTCCGGCTGTCCGAGGCTGCGACCGTCAGGGTCGTCCTCCAGCGTGCCCGCAGGGGGCGGCGGGCCAAGGACGGTCCGTGCCGCCCGCGGGCCAAGCGAGGACGGCGCTGCACCGCCTGGTCGCAGGCGCGCGTGATCAGGCGCTCGCTGCGCGCCGGCGACAACGCGATCGCCCTGCGCGCCCGCGGCCTGACGCCCGGCCGCTTCCAGGTCGTGGTCACGGCGACCGACCGCGCCGGCAACCGCTCGCCCCGGCGCGTGCTCCCACTGCGGGTAGTGCGGCTGCCGCGCTAGAAGTGCACGCCGCGCATCAGGTAGGCCATCGCCACGGCCTCGGTTGACATCTCCTCGTCGCCGCCCTTCTCGGCGGCCGGCAGCGGCTTGCCGTCCTTCGCCTTGTCGCCCTTCGCCGCCTTCGAGTCCGGGAACAGGTTGTAGGCGGTGTTGAGGATGATGTCCATCGTCTTCGGCGAGACCGAGTAGAGCACCTCGCCGAAGGTGCCCAGCCGCGACGCCACCCGCTTGGGCTTGTCGATCATCGCGTCGCAGAGCATCTGAGCGGCCTCGTCGGGCGAGAGCGTCGGGAAGGCCTTGTACATGTCGGTCGGCGCGATCATCGGGGTGCGCACGAGCGGCATGTAGACGGTCGTGAACTTGACGTTGTCGGCGACGCACTCCGGCGCCGCGCAGCGCGAGAACGCATCGAGGGCGGCCTTCGAAGCCACGTACGCCGAGAACCGCGGCGTGTTGGTCTGCACGCCGATCGAGGAGACGTTGATGATGTGGCCGGACTTGCGCTCGCGCATGCCGGGCATGAACGCGAGGATCAGCTTCAGCGCGCCGAAGTAGTTCAGCTGCATGGTGCGCTCGTAGTCGTGGAAGCGGTCGTATGAGCGAGCCACCGAGCGCCGGATCGAGCGCCCCGCGTTGTTGATCAGGATGTCGACGCCGCCGTGCTGCTCGAGCACCTCCTGGGCGAGCCGGTCGATGTCCTCGAGGTCGGACAGGTCGGCCGGGTGCACGTGCGCGGTGCCGCCCGCATCCTCCACCTGCTTGGCGACCTCCTCGAGCTTCTCGCGCGTGCGCGAGACGAGCAGCACCTCGCCGCCGGCCTCGCCGACCTTGAGCGCGGTCTCGAGCCCGATGCCGCTGGAGGCGCCCGTGATCAGGATCTTCTTGCCCTGGATGGAGCTGGCCAGGGAGCGCTCGCGGAACAGGTCGGGGTCGAGGTTGCGCTCCCAGTAGTCCCACAGGCGCGGCGCGTAGGCGGACAGCGGCGGCACGGCGATGCCGGTGCCGCTGAGTGCGCGCTGGGCGTCGCGGGCGTCGAACTTGCAGCGGAAGTCGCGGTTCTCCGCCGCGGCCGGCGGGATCCCCAGGTCCTGGTAGACCTGATGCCGGATCCGCTTGACCGTCGGCAGCGCCATGATGCCCGCCCGCACCGGCTGCGGGATCGCGTTGGTCATGTTCGGGTCGATCCGCATCACGAACTGCGGGGCGTGTGCGGCCTTGGCGAACTCGTTGAGCGTCTCGCCGACCTTCATCGGCTCCGGGCTGACCAGGTGGAAGGTGTCGCCCGGCAGCTCGTCGTCGGAGATGTGGGCGATGTGGTCCATCGCGCGGGCGACGAAGTCCACCGGCACGATGTTGGTCTCGCCGCCCTGGGGCCCGGCCAGCGGCGCCCACTCCGGCAGCGCGTGACGCAGCCGCTGGAGCAGCTTGAAGTAGTAGTAGGGGCCGTCGATCTTGTCCATCTCGCCGGTCTCGGAATGGCCGACGACGATGCCCGGGCGGTAGATCAGCGTCTTCGCCTCGACGTCCTGGCGCACCAGGCGCTCGGACTCGTACTTGGTGCGGTGGTAGGCGTGCGGGAGGCGCTGCCCCTCGTCGAACATGTCCTCCTGGAAGACGCCCTTGTACTGCCCCGCCACCGCGATCGAGCTGGTGTGGTGGAAGCGCCCGACCTGGATCGAGTTGGCGAACTCGATCACGTGCTGGGTGCCCTCGATGTTGGCCCGCTCCATCGCCTGCTCGTCGGCGGCCATGTCGTAGATGGCGGCCAGGTGGAAGAAGTGGTCGATCGGCGTGCCGAAGCCCTCCACGCCGAGCGCCGGCTTGGAGAGGTCGCCGGTCACGGGCACGATGCGGCCTTCCTCGGCGCCGAGCCGCTGCACGAGCGAGTCGATCTTGCCGCGCGAGCCCTCGCGGACCAGCACGTAGATAGTCCCCTCGCGCTTCAGCAGCTCGGCCAGCAGGTGCCTGCCGATGAAGCCCGTCGCGCCGGTGACGAAGTAGTTCAAGGCACTCCCTCCACTCTCCGCTGAGGGGGCGATACTACCCCTGCGTTTGACTCGGATACACCGGCGCGCGAAGATGGCCGACAGAGCGGGCCGGCACGCCCGCGAGCGACGGCGGAGTGACCCTTCCACTCCGCCGTTGCACAATCTCGGGTCCGTGGCAGAGGAGACCCTCACCCTTACTGAAGCCGCACGGCGCGTGGGCGTCTCGCCGGCGACCCTCAAGCGCTGGGCTCAGGCCGGCGCGATTCCGGAGGTCGACGGGCGCGGCGAGTGGACGCCGGCAGCCGTCGCGCACGCGCGCATCGTCGCGCGGCTGCGCCAGCGCGGGCACAGGCTGGAGCACATCCGCGACGCGGCGCGGCAGGGGCGCCTGGCCTACGGCTACATCGAATCGCTCTTCGGCGACGACCAACAGGCGGGGCGCACGCTCGCCGACGCGGCTGCCGAGACGGGCCTCGAGAAGGCGCTGATCGAGCGCTTCTGGACCAGCATCGGTCTGGCGCCGGGCTCCCTCGACGCGCTCACCGACGAGGACCTGGAGGCCCTGCGCTACATCGAGTCCGTGCTCGAGTCGGGCTTCCCGCTCGTGGCCTTCCTCCAGCTCTGCCGCGTGTACGGGCAGGCGCTCTCGCAGATCGCCGACGCCGAGGTGCGCCTGTTCCACCTGTACGTGCACGAGCCGCTGATGCGCGATGGCGTCCCGGGCCTGCAGATGGCCGAGGAGATGGAGGGGCTGGCGCGCGACCTGCTGCCGCTCGCCTCGCCGCTGATGGACTACGTGCACAGGCGCTTCCTCCAGCACTTCGTCGCCCAGGACGTGGTCGGCCACATGGAGGAGGAGCTGGAGGAGAGCGACGTGGACCAGGGGCGCGTGCGCGTCGCCATCGCCTTCGCCGACCTGGCCGGCTACACGCGCTTCACCGAGGAGGAGGGGGAGGAGGAGGCGCTCTCGTCGGTCGAGCGCTTCGTCGAGGGGGTCACCAACACGCTGCCGGAGGACGCCCGCGTGGTGAAGACGATCGGAGACGAGGTGATGATCGTCGGCAACGACATCCAGGCGCTCGTGGACTGGGCGGTCGGGTACGCCAGCCTCTTCGAGGAGCGGCCCGAGCCGCGCATCGGGATCCACTGGGGCAAGGCGCTCTACCGCGACGGCGACTACTTCGGCCGCGAGGTGAACCTGGCGTCGCGGGTGGTGGCGCGCGCCCGCGGCGGCGAGGTGCTCGTCACGGATTCGGTGGTCGAGGCGGTCAAGGGCTCGCCCCACCTCGCGTTCGAGGGAATCGGCCAGGTCAAGCTCAAGGGCTTCGACCAGCCGCGCCAGCTCTGCCGCGCGGCTCTGAAGGAATCGTGAGCGGCCGGGTGATCGACGCGGCGCGCGACAGCGGCCTCGTGCGCGAGGGCGAGCCGCTGCTGGTGTTGGTGTCCGGCGGCGGCGACTCGGTCTGCCTGCTCGACGTAGCTGTGCGGCTGGGCGCGCGCGTCTCGGCGCTGCACGTGAACTACGGGCTGCGAGAGGGGGCTGACGCGGACGAGGCGCTCGTGCGCACGCTGTGCGAGCGGCTGGGGGTGCCGCTAGCCGTCGAGCGTGTGGAGCTCGGGGAGGACGGCAACCTCCAGGAGCGGGCGCGCGACGCCCGCTATGCGCTGGCCGAGCGCCTGGCCGACGGCGACTACGCGGCCGCCCACACGGCTTCCGACCAGGCCGAGACCGTGCTCTACCGGCTGGCCGTGTCACCCGGCTCGCGCGCGCTGCACGGCATGGCGGCGCGCCGCGGGCGGCTGGTGCGGCCGCTGCTCGGAGTGACCCGCGACGAGGTGCGCGACTACCTGCGCGACCGCGGGCTGGAGTGGCGCGATGACCCCTCCAACGCCGACCGCCGCTTCGCCCGCGCGCGCGTGCGCCACGACCTGCTGGACGCGCTGGCCTCGATCGGCCCGGCCGCGGAGCGCACGATCGCGGAGACGGCACGCCAGCTGCGCGAGGAGGCCGAGGTGCTGGACGCCGCCGTGTCGGCTGCGCTGGAGGAGCTCGGCGGCGGGCCGGCGGTGTCCGCCTCCGTGCTCGGGCGACAGCTGCCGGCGGTGCGCCGCCTGGTGCTGCGGCGCCTCGCGGAGCAGGCCGGGGGCGAGCTGGGGGCGGGCGAGGCCGAGCAGATCCTCGCGCTCGGCGGGCGCGGGTCGAAGTCGCTCGACCTCGGAGGCGGGCTGAGGGCGGTGGTCGAGTACGGCACGCTGCGCTTCACCCGCGCGCGCGACGCGGCCACGCCCGAGCCCGCGACGCTGCCGGTGCCCGGCCGGGCGCGCTTCGGCGACTGGGAGGTCGAGGCGATGCCGGGCGCGCCGGGCGAAGTGAGCGTCACCGGACTGGCGGGCGTGCTCACGGTGCGCGCCTGGCGCGAGGGCGACCGCATGCGGCCCGCCGGGCTGGGCGGCACCAAGACCCTGCAGGACCTGTTCACCGACCGCAAGGTGCCGCGCGCGCTGCGCCACACCCTGCCGGTGGTGGAGTCGGACGGCGAGATCGTCTGGGTGGCCGGCGTGGCCGTCGACGAGCGCTTCGCCGCGCCGGCGGGCGAGCCGGGCGCCGTCGGGCTGAGCGCCCGGTCGCTGGGCTGAGGCGTCGAAAGGTCGAAGAGGGCCTCTCCCGCCCTCGCGAACTAGCGCGCTAGCTAGGCGCGAAGCCGGCTCGGGTTTCAACCTGTCCCATCAACCTCACTGTTACATTGATGTAACAGATGCCCGGCGACCTCGACAAGCGGCTGCTCGACGGCGCCCGGCGGACCGTCGAGCGCCACGGGTGGGAGGGGCTGACGTTCCAGCGCCTGGCGGACGAGGCCGGGCTGTCGCGGATGACGCTGCACCGCCGCGGCGTGTCGCGCGAGACGCTGCTGGCCGCGCTGGCCGAGCGGCTCGAGCTCGAGTACCGCGAGGCGCTCTGGCCCGCTATGACCGCGCCCGGCACCGCGCTCGAGCGCCTGGAGCTCGCCCTCACGAGCCTGTGCGGGATCGCGGACGCCAACCTCGAGCTCCTCGATGCGCTCGGCCACTCCGAGCGCGACCTGGTGTTCCACGAGGACTCCCGGCCGGCGCTGACCAAGGACGTCTTCACCGAGCCGGTGCGGCGGCTGCTCGCCGACGGGGCGGCCGACGGCTCGCTCGCCGTGGCCGATCCGGAGGAGACCGCCACCGTGCTCTTCAACCTCGTCGGCCACACCTATCGGCACCTGCGAACCGGCCACGGCTGGCCGCCCGACCGCGCCCGCAGATCCGTGATCGACCTCGCGCTGCAAGGCGTCGTCGCTCGATGAGCGGCCGTCCCGAGCTCGACCGGCGCGGCCTGGCGCTGCTCGGCGGCGCCCATCTCAGCATCGACCTCTGCCAGGCGGCCGTGCCCGCGCTGCTGCCGTTCTTCGTCTCGCAGCGCGGCTACTCGTATGCCGCCGCCGGCGCGCTGGTGTTCGCCGCCACGGTCGGGTCCTCGCTGATCCAGCCCATCTTCGGGCACGCCGCGGACCGGCTGCAGCTGCCGTGGCTGATGCCGGCGGGCGTCCTGCTCGCCGGCGCCGGCATCGGCCTGGCCGGGATCGTGTCCAGCTACGCGCTGACGTTCGCGGCGATCGTGGTGTCCGGCATCGGGGTCGCGGCCTTCCACCCAGAGGGCGCCCGCCACGCCAACTACGCGTCTGGAACGAGGCAGGCCGTCGGGATGAGCCTGTTCTCGCTCGGCGGGAACGCCGGCTTCGCGCTGGGCCCGGCGTTGACGACGGCCTGCGTGCTGGCGTTCGGATTGAGCGGGACGCTGGTGCTGGCGCTCGTTCCCGGGGCGGTGCTCGCTCTGCTGCTGGCGCGCCGAGCGACGCTCGCCGGGATGCGCGCTCGGGGAGCCGCGGCGGCGAAGGCCCGCTCGGGAGACGCGGCGGTCAACCGCTGGGGCCCGTTCACGCGGCTGACGGGGGCGATCTCGCTGCGCTCGTGCGTGCACTTCGGCCTGCTGGCCTTCGTTCCGGGCTGGTTCGTCGTCTCGCTCGGAACGTCGGAGGCCGGCGCCAACGCGGCGCTGACCACGATGCTGGCCGCGGGCGCCGCCGGCACGCTGCTCGGCGGCCGCCTGGCCGACCGGGTCGGGCGCCGCACCGTGCTGCTCGGGTGCCTGGCCGTCACGACCCCGCTGATCGCGCTCTTTATCGTCGCCCCGATCGGCCTCGCCTTCCCGCTGATCGGCCTGATCGGCCTGGTGATCATCGGCACCTTCGCCATCACCGTGGTGCTCGGCCAGGAGTACCTGCCGGGCCGGCTCGGCATGGCCTCCGGCGTGACGCTCGGCGCGTCCATCGGCATCGGCGGAGCGCTGGCGCCGCTGCTGGGCGTGCTGGCCGACGCGCACGGGATCGACGCCGCGATGTGGGCGATCGCCCTGCTCGCGCTGCCGGCGCTGCTGCTCGCCTGGACGCTGCCGCGCGACGCGCGCGCGGGCGGGCTTCAGGTGCCAAAGACGCGGTCGCCCGCGTCGCCGAGCCCGGGGCGGATGTAGGCGTTCGCGTCCAGCTCGCGGTCGATGGCCGCGGTCCAGACCGGCACGTCCGGGTGGTGGCGCTCGACCTCGGTCAGCCCCTCCGGCGCCACGACCAGGCAGACGAGCGCGAGCTCGCGGGCGCCGGCGCTGCGCAGGCGGTCGAGCGCGTGGACGGCGCTGCCGCCGGTGGCCAGCATCGGGTCGACGACGAAGACGTGGGAGTCGGCCAGGCCCGGGGGCAGGCGCTCGTAGTAGTCGACCGGGCGGTGCTCCTCCTCGTCGCGGTAGACGCCGACGTGTCCCACGCGCGCGCCTGGCAGCAGGCGCAGGAAGCCGTCCACCATCCCCAGTCCGGCGCGCAGCACGGGCACGATCGTGATCTCGGCGGGCAGGCGGCTGCCGGTCGCGACCTCGAGCGGGGTCTGCACCTCCACTGCGGTCACCGGCAGGTCGCGCGCCGCCTCCACGGCCAGGATCGCGGACGCCTCGAAGAGCGCCTGGCGGAACTCCCCGTGCCCGGTCTGGCGGTCGCGCATCACCGTCAGCCGGTCGGCGAGCACGGGGTGGTCGACCACGGTCACGCGCTGCGGCATGGCGCGACGATATCCGTCGGGCGCCGACTGGATAGCCTCATCGCAGCCTTGCAGGCATCCAGGCGCAACATCGAGATCAAGGCCCGCGACGCCGACCCGCGCCGCTCGCTCGACCTCGCACTCGCGCTCGGAGCCGAGGACCGCGGCGAGCTCACGCAGCGCGACACCTACTTCGCCGGCGCCCGCGGACGGCTCAAGCTGCGCGAGCAGACGCCCGGCGAGCCGGAGCTGATCCAGTACCGGCGGCCCGACGCGGAGGGGCCGCGCGCGAGCGAGTACCGGATCGTGCCGGTGGCCGACGTCGAGTCGCTGCGCGCGGCGCTCGACGCCGCGCTCGGCACGCTCGTGGTGATCGAGAAGCGCCGCCGGCTGCTGCTGGCGGACAACGTGCGCATCCATCTCGACGAGGTCGAGGGGCTGGGCAGCTTCCTGGAGCTGGAGGCCGTAACCGCGCCCGGCGCCGAGGACCTCGAGGCGGAGCACGCCAGGGTCGGGCGGCTGCGCGAGCAGCTCGGAATCGGCGACGAGCGCCTGGTAGCGGCGAGCTACTCGGACCTGCTGCTGGACACCCCGGGGCTGCTGCTGCGCGCCGCCGAGGCGGCGATGCGCAACGCCCACGCGCCCTACTCGGGCTTCAAGGTCGGCGCCGCCCTGCGCGCGGCCAGCGGCGCCATCCACACCGGCGCGAACGTCGAGAACGGGGCCTACCCGCAGGGGCAGTGCGCCGAGGCGTCCGCGATCGGCGCGCTCGTCACGGCGGGCGACCGCGAGATCACGGCGGTCGCGGTCGTCGCCGAGCAGGCCGAGATCTGCCCGCCGTGCGGCGGCTGCCGCCAGCGCCTGTCCGAGCATGCGCGGCCCGAGACCCCGGTCCACCTCGGGCGTCCGGGCGGCGAGCCGCGCACGCTGACGCTCGCGGAGCTGCTGCCGCTGTCCTTCTCGCTCGACACACCGCCGGCGTGAGCTGGCGCGCCGCCTCCCGCGTCCTCGTCGAGCGCTCCGGCCTGCGGCCGCGCGTGGGCGTGGTGCTGGGCTCGGGGCTCGGCGAGGTGGCGGACGCGGTCGAAGGCGCCACCGTGGTGCCCTACGAGGAGCTGCCCGGCTTCCCCACGCCCAGCGTCGAGGGCCACGCCGGCCGCGCCGTCGCCGGCCACATCGGCGGGGTGCCGGCGGTCGTGCTGCAGGGGCGCGCTCACCTGTATGAGGGCGGCGACCCCGACCAACTGCGGACTCCCGTGCGGGCCCTCCGCGCGGCCGGGGCCGAGGTCATCGTCCTGACCAACGCGGCGGGCTCCCTGCGGGCGGACCTGGGCCCCGGGAGCCTGATGCTGATCGCCGACCACATCAACCTGAGCGGCGTGAACGTGCTGGCCGGCCCCAACGAGGACGAGCTGGGGCCGCGCTTCCCCAGCCTGCGCGACGCCTACGACCCGGAGCTGCGCGCCGCCCTGCGCGTCGCGGCGCGCGACCTGGAGGTCGGGCTGGTCGAGGGCGTCTATGTCGCGGTGAGCGGGCCGACCTTCGAGACGCCCGCCGAGATCCGCGCCCTGCACACGCTGGGCGCCGACGCGGTCGGCATGTCGACCGTCCACGAGACGATCGTGGCCCGCCACTGCGGGCTGCGCGTGGCCGCGCTGTCGGCGATCACGAACTTCGGCGAGGGCATGGGCGAGGAGCCGGTGAGCCACGAGCAGACGCTGCGCGACGCGCAGGTCGCCGCCGCCGACCTCGCGCCCCTGATCACGCGCTTCGTGGAGCGGCTCGGAGACTGACGGGAGACTGACGGCGTGCACATCGCCGAGCTGATCAGGCGCAAGCGCGACGGCGGCGAGCTGACCGACGAGGAGCTCGCCTTCCTGGTGCGGGGCATCGCCGACGGCACGCTCACCGACGCCCAGGTGGGCGCGCTCGCGATGGCGATCCTGCTGCAGGGCATGAGCGCCGAGGAGCGCATCGCGTTCACGCGCCACAAGACGCGCTCGGGCGACGTGCTCGACTGGTCTGACGCTGGTCTGCCCGGGCCGGCGCTCGACAAGCACTCCACCGGCGGCGTCGGCGACAAGGTCAGCCTGCTGCTTGCCCCGATCGTCGCCGCCTGCGGCGGCGCGGTGCCGATGATCTCCGGGCGCGGCCTCGGCCATACCGGCGGCACGCTCGACAAGCTGGACTCGATCCCCGGCTACGACAGCACGCCGGACCTCGAGCGCTTCCGCCGCGCGGTGGCCCGTGTGGGGTGCGCGATCGTGGGCCAGACCGCTCAGCTCGCCCCCGCCGACCGGCGGCTCTACGCGATCCGCGACGCGACCGGCACGGTGGAGTCGCTGCCGCTGATCGTCGCGTCGATCCTGTCGAAGAAGCTGGCCGCCGGGCTCGACGCGCTCGTGATGGACGTGAAGGTCGGCTCGGGCGCCTTCATGCCCGGCCGCGAGCAGGCCGAGGAGCTGGCCAAGGCGATCGTCGAGGTCGCCACCGGCAACGGGCTGCCCACGTCCGCCGTCCTGACCGACATGGACCGCGTGCTCGGCCGCAGTGCCGGCAACGCCGTGGAGGTGCGCGAGTCGATCGAGCTCCTCACGGGCGCCGAGGGCGACGCGCGCCTGCGCGAGGTGACGCTCGCGCTCAGCGCCGAGCTGCTGCGCCTGGGCGGGGTCGAGCCCGACGCGGACGCCGCACGGGCCGCCGCGGAGCGGGCTCTCGATGGTGGCGCCGCCGCCGAGCGCTTCGCCGCCATGGTTGCCGAGCTGGGCGGCCCGGCCGACCTGCTCGAGGCGCCCGAGCGCCACCTGCAGCAGGCGCCCGTCACGGTCGCCGCCGCGCCGGCCGAGCCGGGCACCGTCGCGAGCGTGGACGTGCGCGCCGTCGGCCTGGCGGTCGTGGCCCTCGGCGGCGGCCGGCTGCGCGAGAGCGATTCGGTCGACCACCGCGTCGGCGTCACCGAAGTCGCGGCGCCCGGCGAGCGCGTCGCTCCCGGCGAGCGGCCGCTGGCGCTGGTGCACGCCGCGAGCGAGGAGGCCGCCGGGCGGGCCGTGGAGGCGCTGCGGTCGGCGTTCGAGCTCGGCGACGCTGCGCCCGCCGCCGCGCCGCCTGTCGTGCTGGAGGTGCTGCGGTGATCCCCAAGGCTGAGCTGCACGTGCACCTGGAGGGGACCGCCCCGCCGGACCTGATCCGGCGCCTGGCCGAGCGCAACGGCCTGCCGGTGCCCGAGGGCCTCTTCGATGGCCCGCACCGCTTCGCCTACACCGACTTCCTCGACTTCCTGCGCGCGTACGACCGGGCCGCCAGCGTGATCCGCACCGACGCCGACTACCGCGACGTGACCTACGAGTACCTGGCCGGCTGCGCGCGCGACGGCGCCGTCTACGTCGAGCTGACCGCCTCCCCGGACCACGCCGGGCTGGTGGGGCTGAGCGACGAGCTGCACCTCGACGGCATCGCCCGCGGGATCGACGACGCCCGCCGCGACTTCGGCATCGAGGGGCGCATCCTGATCTCCGCGGTGCGCAACTTCGGGGTGGAGCGGGCCCTGCGCGTGGCGCGCTACGCCGCCGGGCGGCCGCACCCGTACGTGGTCGGCTTCTCCATGGCCGGCGACGAGGAGAACTTCCCCGCGGGCGACTATGCCGAGGCGTTCCGCAGCGCCGCGGAGGCGGGCCTCGGCTGCACCGTGCACGCCGGCGAGTGGGCGGGCGCGGAGAGCGTCTGGGCCGCGCTCGAGCTGCCGGTCACCCGGATCGCCCACGGGGTGCGCTCGATCGAGGATCCGGCGCTGGTCGAGGAGCTGGCGCGGCGCGGGGTGGTGCTCGAGTGCAGTCCCACCAGCAACGTGGTCCTGGGCGCCTTCGGAAGCTACGAGGAGCACCCGCTGCCGCGCCTCGTGGAGGCGGGCGTCAGGGTCACCCTCGGCTCAGACGACCCGCCCTACTTCGGCGCCTCGATCGGCGGGGAGTACGCCGTCTGCACCGAGCGCTTCGGGTTCGACGACTCCGATTTGCGGGTAATCACCCGCACGGCGATCGAGGCCTCGTTCGCCGACGAAAACCTAAAAAAGAGCTTAATAGGCAGGCTGTAGGCTGGCGCCCGTCCTAGGCCCCGGCAAGGCCTCGACGCACCAGGCAAGAGGGAGCATCACCGTGAGTAGGACGTACCGGCTTTTGGTCATGGCGCTCGTCGCCGCGCTCGCGATCGGCATCGCGGCCTGCGGCTCCGACGACGACGACAACGGGGACGGGGGTGGCGACGGAGGTGGCGCTCAAGCCGAGTCGATCAAGGCCGGCGTCGTCACCGACATCGGCGGGCTCAACGACCGCTCGTTCAACTTCCTCGCCAACAAGGGGCTCGAGGACGCCCAGAACCAGCTGGGCGTCGAAGGGCGGGTGCTGATCTCCAAGTCCAACGGCGACTACGTGCCCAACCTGACGACGCTCGCGCAGCAGCAGTTCGACCTGATCGTGCCGGTCGGCTTCCTGATGGCCGACGCCACCAACACGGTCGCCACCAAGCTGCCGGACTCGAAGTTCGCGATCGTCGACTTCGCCGCCGGCGACCTCAAGGACGCGCCGAAGAACGTGGAGGGCCTGCTGTTCGAGGAGCAGGAGGCGGGCTACCTCGCCGGCTACCTCGCCGGCCTGTGGGCGAAGGACAACGACGCCAAGGTCGTGTCGACGGTGGGCGGCCAGAAGATCCCGCCGGTGGACCACTACATCGCCGGCTTCCAGGCGGGCGCCAAGAAGGCGTACCCCGGGATCGAGACGCTCAACGCCTACTCGCAGGACTTCGTCGACCAGGCCAAGTGCAAGGAGATCGCGCTCGACCAGATCGCCAAGGGCTCCAAGGTCGTGTTCCAAGTGGCCGGCCAGTGCGGCCTCGGCGCACTCGACGCCGCCAAGGGGAAGGGCGTCCAGGGCATCGGCGTGGACGCCGACCAGGCATACCTCGGCGATCACATCCTGACCAGCGCCCAGAAGAAGGTCGACGTGGCGGTGTTCGACGCGATCAAGCGCGCCCAGGACGGCAAGTTCAAGGGCGGCACGGACGTGATCCACACGGTGGCGAACGGCGGCGTGGGGCTCGGGAAGATCGGCCCCGCCGGCCAGCAGTACGCCGACCAGGTCAAGCAGATCCAGGATCAGATCGTGTCCGGCGAGATCAAGGACATCCCTGAGACCGTCAAGTAGCGTCCACAGCCGGTGAGCGCCGAAGCACCCGCTCTCGAGCTACGCGGCATAACGAAGAGGTTCGGTCCCGTCGTCGCGAACGACGGGATCGACTTCGACCTGCGTCCGGGCGAGGTGCACGCGCTGCTCGGCGAGAACGGCGCCGGCAAGTCGACGCTGATGTCGATCCTGTACGGGCTATACAGCCCCGACGAGGGCGAGATCCTCGTCAACGGCGAGCGGGTGGAGGTCGACTCGCCGTCCACGGCGATCGAGCTGGGCGTCGGCATGGTCCACCAGCACTTCATGCTCGTGCCGGTGATGAGCGTGACCGAGAACATCGTGCTCGGCAACGAGCCACGGCGCGGCGCCCTGCTCGACGTGCGCCAAGGCGCCCGCGAGGTGCGCGAGCTGTCGGAGCGCTACGGGCTGGCGGTGGACCCGGAGGCGCTGATCGAGGACGTGACGGTCGGCACCCAGCAGCGCGTGGAGATCCTCAAGACGCTCTACCGCGACGCCCGCATCCTGGTGCTCGACGAGCCGACCGCAGTGCTCACCGCCCAGGAGTCGGCCGAGCTGTTCGAGGTCCTGCGCACGCTGCGCGACGACGGAGTCGCGATCGTCTTCATCAGCCACAAGCTCGGCGAGGTGCTGGAGATCGCCGATCGCGTCACGGTGCTGAGGCGCGGCAAGAAGGTCGACACGGTGCCGGCCGAGGGCGCCACCGAGCAGAGCCTCGCGCGCCTGATGGTCGGCCGCGACGTGCTGCTGCGCGTGGAGAAGTCCGAGACCGCCCCGGGCGCGCCGGTGCTGGAGGTCGAGGACCTGCATGTGCGCGACGACCGCGGCCTGGAGGCGGTGCGCGGCGTGTCGCTCGAGGTGCGTGCCGGGGAGATCGTCGCCCTCGCGGGCGTGGACGGCAACGGGCAGCAGGAGCTGGTGGAGGCGATCGCCGGGCTGCGCGACGCCGACTCGGGCCGCGTGGCGATCGCCGGGGAGAACGTCAGCGGCCGTGGGGTGCGCGCCACCGTCGAGGCAGGCGTGGCCCACATCGCCGAGGACCGCCAGCGGCGCGGTCTGGTGCTCGACTTCACGCTCGCCGAGAACCTCGCCCTGCGCGAGTACCGCTCGCCGCCGCTGTCGCGGCGCGGCTGGCTCAACACGGGGCGGATCAACGCGCGAGCGCGCGACCTGCTGGAGGAGTACGACGTGCGCGGGGGCGGAGCCGGCACGCTGGCCGCCTCGCTGTCGGGCGGCAACCAGCAGAAGGTCTGCATCGCCCGTGAGATCGCGAGCAACCCGCGCCTGCTGATCGCCCACCAGCCCACGCGCGGCCTCGACGTCGGCGCCATCGAGTTCGTCCACCAGCGGCTGGTGACGGAGCGCGACCAGGGCCGCGGGATCCTCCTCGTGTCGCTGGAGTCCGACGAGGTGCGTTCCCTGGCGGACCGCATCCTGGTCATCTACGAGGGACGCATCGTGGGCGAGTTCCCGCCCGACGCCTCGGAGGAGGAGCTCGGGGTGGCGATGACCGGCGGCACCGGCCGGGCCGCCGCGTGAGCCCTCCGGGCGAGCCCGCCGAGCTGGAGGTCGCCGGGACCCCCGCCTCGCGGCTCGCCGCCTACATCCGTGGCGGCGGCGTGGTGGTGCCGCTGCTCACCGTCACGCTCGCCTTCCTGGTCGGCGGGCTGGTGGTGCTGCTCACCGGCAACGACCCGATCGCCACCTACAGGGCGATCTTCGAGGGGACCGGGCTCCAGTGGCTGTTCCCGTGGGTGACCGGCGACGACCGGACTACGGCGGCGCTCAACCTTCAGCAGACGCTGATCATCACCACTCCGCTGATCCTGGTCGGCCTGGCGGTGGCGTTCGCCTTCCGCGCCGGCCTGTTCAACATCGGCGGCCAGGGGCAGTACATCGTCGGGACGATCGCGGCCGTGTGGGTGGGGTCGTCGTTCGAGGGGATGCCGGGCTTCCTCCACATCGTGCTGGCGCTCGTGGCCGCCTGCGCGGCCGGCGCCTTCTGGGCGGGCATCGCAGGCTTCCTCAAGGCCACCGTCGGGGCCAACGAGGTGATCTCGACGATCATGCTCAACTACATCGCCCTCTGGATCGGGGTGTACCTGTTCAGCCTCGGCGGACCGCTGCAGAACGACCGCGATCCGAACCTGCCGGTCTCGAACGAGGTGGTCGAGTCGGCGCACCTGCCGGTCTTCTGGGGCGACCCGGTGCTCCAGGGCCTGCACGTGGGCCTGTTCATCGCGCTGGCGGCGGTGGTCGTGTTCTGGCTGCTGCTCAACCGCTCGACGATCGGCTACGAGGTGCGCGCCGTCGGCTTCAACCCGGAGGCGGCCCGCTACGGCGGGATGAGCGTGGCCAAGAACTACGTGCTGGTGATGGCGATCTGCGGCCTGTTCGCCGGGCTCGCCGGGGCGCTCAACGTGCTCGGCTGGCAGTTCCGGATCGCCACCAACGACATCTCGGCCTCGGAGATCGGCTTCATGGGGATCGCGGTCGCCCTGCTCGGGCGCAACACCGCGGCCGGGGTCGTGGCGTCCGCGCTCCTGTTCGGGGCGCTGCAGAGCGGGACGTCGCAGCGCAACCTCGACCCGTCGATCTTCGAGCCCGATCTCGCGTCCAACCTGACGCTGATCATCCAGGGGCTCGTCGTGCTGATCGTCAGCGCCGACGTGCTCGTGCTGGGAGTGCTGCGCCGCGGCCGCGGGCTGGTGCGGCGGCGAGGGCGACCCCGCCCGACCCCCGCGCCGGAGGGCGAGGCGTGAGCCCGCGGCAGCTCGGCTGGCTCGGCATCGGCCTTGGCGTGGTGGCCTGGTACGTCACGCTGCCGCCGCTGCTCGTCCGCACGCCGCTCCCCTCGCTCGTGCTGGCCGTCGCGGCGGTCGCCGCCGGCGTCGCCGCCACGCGCGGCGAGGACCGGCGCGTGGGCCGCGGGGCGATCGCCGCCGGCCTGCTCGGCGGAATCGGCGCGATCGTCGCCACGCGCTCGGGCGTGGGCAACCTCGAGAAGGTCTTCGTGTGGTCGGCGCTGTTCGCCGCCATGCTGCGCTTCGCCACGCCGCTGCTGTTCGCCGCGCTCGGCGGGCTCATGTCCGAGCGCAGCGGCGTCATCAACGTCGGGCTCGAGGGCATGATGCTGATGGGCGCCTTCTTCGGCATCTTCGGGGCGGACATGTTCGGGTCCTGGGTCCTGGGGGCCCTCGCCGGGATCGCCGCCGGCGGGGTGCTCGCCCTGGTGCACGCCGTCTTCTCGATCGCGCTGCGCGCCGACCAGGTGGTCAGCGGCGTGGCGGTCAACCTGCTCGCGCTCGGGATCACCGGCTACGTCTTCGTCGCCCACTACGGGGACCAGGGCACGCCGGGCGAGGTTCCGCGGGCGCCCGACGTGACGCTCCCGGGCATCAAGGAGATCCCGTTCGTCGGCGAGGTGATCGGCGAGGTGAACCTGCTGACCTGGGTGGCGCTGCTGCTCGTGCCGCTGCTCGCCCTCTACCTGTTCCGCACCCCGGGTGGCCTGCGGCTGCGCTCGGTGGGCGAGAAGCCGCGCGCCGCCGACAGCGTGGGCATCCCGGTCCTGCGCACGCGCTACCTCGCCGTGATCGCCTCCGGCTGCCTGGCCGGCCTGGGCGGCGTCTACCTGTCGGTGGCGCTGGTCGGGTCCTTCAACCAGGGCATGACGGCGGGCCGCGGCTTCATCGCGCTGGCGGTGGTCATCTTCGGCGCCTGGCGGCCGTTCGGCGCGCTCGCGGGCGCTTGCTTGTTCGGCTTCTCGAGCGCGGTGGCACAGCGGCTGCCGGCGTTCTCCGAGTCGCTGGCGGTGCTGTTCCAGGCGCTGCCGTACGTGCTGGTGCTGATCGTCGTGGCCGGCCTGATCGGTCGCTCCCGGCCGCCCGCCGCAATCGGCGTGCCCTACGTTAAGGAGTAGCCGTGGTCGTTTCGCGTGTCGCCCTAGTCAGCCCCTCGAAGGAACCGGCCGGCGGGCGCCTCAGCGACGAGGTCGAGCTCTACCAGCGCACCTACAACACGCTGCTGCGCTCGAGCGGCGAGACGCACCTGCGCGTGCTCGAGCCCGCTCACCGGGCGATGGGATCGAGCCTCCACCCGCTCGCGGACAGCGACGAGCCCGACCTCGGCGCGTTCATCTACGCGATCCGGCGTATGCCCGACTCGGTGGCCGACGGCGCCGAGCTGGTGGTCCTCGGGCAGGAGGCGGAGGCGTTCGCCAGGAACGGCATCACCATCGACGAGTGGCGCGAGGTCGACGCCCCGGCGCGGCGGCGACGCTGGTACGACTCCGGTGACGGCACGCACGCGATCCTGATCGCGAGCGCCTCGGACGTGGACGACCTGATCCCGACGCTCGTGGCCTTCCAGATCGAGTGGAACAAGCTGCGCGTGCGGCAGCGCGCCGCCGGCTGGCCGCCGGACCACGAGCCCACGCCGGAGGAGTGCGCGGAGGTGATCGGCGGCACGCCCGAGGACTGGACGCGCCTGCGCGAGGCCTGGGGCGCGCGCTTCATGACGAGGCTTCAGCTCGTCTCCGACAAGCGCATGAACCTGCGCGTGCGCATGCTGGGCGGGACCCAGGTGGGCTACGCGCGGATGACGCGCCGCTGGTGGCAGCCGGTGCACGCGGCGCTCGCCGACCAGGATCTGACTGACAGGCCGCTCTACTTCGTCAGCTCGAACACGCACAGCCTCGTGAACATCGCGACCGGCGTGGCGCGCGAGCGCGAGGACGTGCTCGTGAAGTTCGTGGAGACGCTGCCGGAGGACGACATCCTGCGCTCCGAGCTGGCCGCCTTCCGCGAGGGGCGCACCGAGGGCTCGTGGGAGAACTTCCTCTACTTCGTGGCGCGCCTCTACTTCGACTCGCACGGCGAGGAGGGCCGCGCGGCGCGGCGGCGCTCGGAGGCGGAGTGCGGCGTGTCGCACATCCCGAGCACGACGGCGCTGCGCGTGCCGGCCCAGATCATCCCGCTGTCGAGGCTCAAGCCGGAGCGGATGGACCCGCGCATCGGCGACGTGGACGCCGAGACGCTGGCCGCCGCCGAGGGCGTGATCGTGAACATCGACTACCCGCTCGGGGTGGCGGCCTACAACATCCTCCGCGAGGTCGCCGTGGACAGCTCGATGCTGCGCGGCGTGTACGTGCTCGGCAAGGCGGCGACGCTGAACGCGGACGTGGGCGACGTGATGCTCTCCAGCGTCGTGCACGACGAGCACTCGGGCTCGACCTACTGGCTCGACAACGCCTTCAGCGTGGACGACATCGCGCCCGACCTGCGCTTCGGAAGCGGGCTCGACAACCAGCGCGCGGTCACCGTGAAGAGCACGTTCCTGCAGAACCGCAACTACCTCGACTTCTACTACCGCGAGGCGTTCACGGTGGTGGAGATGGAGGCGGGGCCGTACTGCAACGCGCTCTACGAGATCGCGGACGCCGACCGCCACCCGGTGAACGAGGCGGTGAACTTCTCGAAGCTGCCGGTGGACTTCGGGATCATCCACTACGCCTCTGACACGCCCTACACGCAGGCGCGCACCCTGGGCGCGCGCGGGCTCAGCTACTACGGCATGGACTCGACCTACGCGTCCTCCCTCGCGATCCTGCGCCGCGTGCTGCGGCTGGAAGGCGCGCTCGAGTAGTCACATTTCGCTCGGTCGCGCGAATAAGGGGCGAGTGATGTCCTCCGCCGAGATCGAGGAGCTGTACAGGTTGCACGCGCGGCGGATGGCGGGCTACCTGATGCGGGTCACGCGCGACGCGGAGCTTGCGGCGGACCTGACGGCGGAGACGTTCGCGGCGGCGCTCGTGTCGCGCGAGCGCTACCGGGCTGAGCTCGGCTCGCCGACCACCTGGCTGTACGGGATCGCGGCGAACAAGCTGAGGGACTGGCGGCGGCGCGGGTATGCGGAGGACCGGGCCCGGCGGCGGCTCGGCGTCGAACGGCCGGCGCTGAGTGCGGAGGACGTCGCCGAGTTCTCCCGCCTGGCCGACGAGGTCACCGTGGTCGCGCTGCTCGACGAGCTGCCCGAGGAGCAGCGGAGCGCGGTACGAGCGCGACTTGTGGACGACCGCGCGTACGGCGAGATCGCCGTGGCCGAGGGCGTGTCGGAGGCGGCGGTGAGACAGCGGGTCAGCCGAGGGCTGTCCAGCCTGCGGCAGCGAATTGGAGGCGAGCGATGACCGACTTCTTCGGAGCACTGGAGCTGGAGCTGCACGAGGCCGCGGAGCGGCGTTTGCGACGCCCGGTCCGTCTGGGGCAGGGACTGGGCGCGCTGGCCGTGCTCGCCCTCCTGGCGACCGCCGTGGGGGTGGCGCTCGCGATCGGCCGCGGCGGCGGCGAGGGCGCCACCGGACAACTGACAGGCGCTCCGAAGCCCGATCCGGTGGGTACCGTCATCGCGAAGGGCGAGGGCGATCCGCCGCGCCGGGCGCGGTCCCTCGTCGTGGCGAGCGGCCGCGCGCCGATCTCGGGGCCGTGGCAGATCGAGGTCAGCCGCACCAAGGGCGCACGTGACACCGACGGGCGGGTCTTGTGGCACAAGGGCTATTGCGGGACGCTCCACATAATCGACCCGCCCGGCTCCCGGCACGGCGGGTTCTCCGGCTTCTGCGGCTCGCCGCGCAACCTCGGCTTCCGCAAGACGCCCGGCTTCAGCCGCCACCAGGGGCTCACGGCCAGCAAGCCACCGCCGAAGGAAGTGCTGGTCTGGGGACGGGTGCCCGACCGCGCGGAGAAGGTGGTGATCACGGCGGGGGGACGCACCCGCTACGAGGTCGTCCCGACCGACGGTCCCAAGACGTTCCCGGGCCGCTACTACGTGGTTCCGGTGAAGCCGGGGCTGCGCAAGCCCCGGATCAACTGGCTGGACGCCGAGGGCAAGCCGGGGAGCCGAGGGATCCGCCTGCTTCCGCCGGCGTCACGCCGCTGAGCGAGCGAGCGTCGCGCTCAGCTCTGCGATCACCTCGCCGCCGCCGTGTGTCACGCGCTCCCACGTGAAGCGCAGGGAGCGCAGTCCGATCGCACTGAGGGCCGCGTCTCGACGCCTGTCCTCCTCGAATGCCGCCGTTCGCGCGTGCGCGGCGCGGCCGTCGAGCTCGACCACGACGCCTGCTTCTCGCCAGAGACAGTCGACCTCGTAGTGCCGCCCGCGCGCCTCGAGCCGCACATTGGTGGCGGGCGCGGGGAGGCCCGCCTCCGTGACCAGCTGCAGGAAGCGGTGCTCGAGCTCGCTGCGCACGATCTGGCCGGGAGTGTGGATTGCGAGCGCGCGCTTCAGTTTTTCTGTGTGCGGTCTTCCGCGGGCCCTCTTTACGGCGGCATTGAGGGCGGTCAGGTCGAGGAGTTGTCGGTACTCCGCCTCGCGGATCGCCCTGAGGACGCGGTCCTCGGGGAGGAGGTCGGTCAGATCCACCAGCGTGCGCGCCACCGTCGTGACCGGGATGCCGTTCTTCGTGGTGACGTCGTCGGGGTGGAGCCGCCGGGCGCGGTGGACGCACACGCCAGGCACGCGCAGGTCCCATCGCGCGATCACGTGCACGCGCGGCCCCTTCGCCTTGTAGAACTCCCACAGCGAGGACGCGTCGAACTGGCCCAGTGCCGCGCCCCGTCCACATGCCAGCACGGCGGCCATCCAGCGCCCCTCCTCCGTCAGTCGCGGCGGACCGACCAAATACACGCCCGCGTGCACCCGGTGCAGCCGCCCCTGCGCGACCCGGCGCCTGATCCCGCTGTCGTCGATGCCGGCCTTCGCGAGCTGCCCGCGCGCGATCACCCCGTGCTGCCTCGCGGCCACCTCGCCCGCCACCCGATCCGGATGTGTGCTGAAAATCTGTCGCTCCGCGCGCAATTTCTCGGCCACATCCCGAGGATGGCGCGGGGCGTGTTACAGCGGGGCGCGTTGTGTGACGGTTAGGCGCCCACCGGGTGCCAGGCCGTCTTGAGCTCGGTCAGGGCTTCGAGGCGGCTCAGGGGGTCGGCGGTGGCGGTGGCGTAGCTCGTGGCCGGGGGTGTGTGGCGCACGCGGGTCACCGATTCGGCGGCGAGTCGGTCGATCTCGGCGGCGAGCTCATGGGCGGCCGGGGCGGCGGCGGCGGGGGCGGACTCCTTCAATGCGCCGTTCGTGGGACGCGCGGCCGGAAGCTCGGCGGTTGCGTTCACGATTGCGTCCAGGGCGTGGTGGCCGGCCAGCGCTGGCGCCAGCTCGGCGCGGCGGCCGGAGAGCAGATTGACGACGCCGCCCGGCACGTCGGCGATGCCCAAGACCTCGCCGAGATCCAACCCCGGGAGCGGTCGTTCCTCCGACAGGACCGTGGCCGCGGTGTTGCCGGCAGCCAGCGCGGGCGCCAGCTCGGCGATCAAACCGAGCAGCGGCGGCGCGTCCGGTGCGACGATCCCCACGACGCCGGTCGGCTCGGGCACCGAGAAGGAGAGGAACGGCGCGGCGACCGGGTTGATGCCGCCAAGGACGGGCTGGAGCTTGTCGGTCCAGCCGGCGTAGTGGACGAGCACGTCGATCGCCGCCTCGACCTCGGAGC
>JAXDII010000086.1:0-3513 GCA_034664085.1 Thermoleophilaceae bacterium | reverse complement strand
GAGGGGCTCGCGAAAATCGCCACTGTCCCCGTGCACATCGCGTCTACCACAGGGCTGCTCACCCTCTTCTTCAGCGATCGGCCTGTCACGGACTACGAGGGCGCGAAGGCATGCGACTCAGAACGCTTCGCTGCGTTCGCGCGGGCGATGCTCGAGCGCGGCGTCTATCTGCCGCCATCGCAGTTCGAGGCCTGGTTTCCGTCGCTCGCCCACACCGACGAGCAGCTCGAGCTCACGCTCGATGCCGCCCGGGGAGCCTTCGCGGAGCTGTGAGCGCTCTGGCGCGGGTGATGGAGGCGCTCGACCCGTCGCTGCGCGAGCACGTCGCCCCGGACCCGGGTCCCGACCGGTTCGCCTCGGTGGTGGCCGACGAGGACCGGCTGTTCGTGCTCGAGGCCGTCTACGAGGGCTATCTCCTGCACTACGGCGAGCCGCGCGCGTTCGGGCGGATGGACGCCGACCTGCGCCTGCTGGCCGGCGACGCGCTCTACGCGCTCGGGCTCTCCCGGCTGGCCGACATGGGCGATCTGGACGCGGTGGCGGAGCTGTCGGACCTGATCTCGCTCACCGCACAGGCCCAGGCCGAGGGGCGCGCCCAGGACGCCGAATCCGCATGGTTAGCGAGCGCACGGCGCCTGAGCTTGTGACGCTCGTAGCCATGTTGCAACTATCCTTCGCCGCCCAGTTGAATACGTAGTCCCCTTGGCCGACACCCCCTCCAAGAAACCGAAGCGCAAGTCTCGCTACACCGCCGATCGCGGGGTGGCGGGCGCCTTCGAAGGCGAGACGATGACGCGCCGGGGGCTGATGACGGGCGGCGCGCTCGCGGCCGGCGGCGTCGCGTCCGCCGCGTTCGGCCTCCCCGCGCTCGGGTTCGCCCTTGGGCCGATGTTCGAGGACGGGACCCCCGACCGGTGGCAGGACCTGGGGCCGGAGGCCGACTTCAACGTGGAGAGCTACGTGCCCAAGGTGATGAACCTCGTCGCCGAGATCGGCGAGGCCGGGAAGACCACCGTCTACGTGCGCAAGTTCGATCCCAAGCGCGACGAGCCCAGCCCCTCCGACAAGGAGAAGAACAAGGAGCCGCAGCCCTACGTGGCCATCTCCACCCGCTGCGCCCACCTGGGCTGCCCCGTCCGCTACATCCAGGCGTCGCAGCGGTTCGTGTGTCCCTGTCACGGAGGCGTCTACGACTTCCAGGGCAAGGTCGACGGCGGGCCGCCGGTGCGCCCCCTCGACCGCTTCTACACGCGCGTGATCAACGGCCGGGTCCAGGTGGGCGAGCGCTTCTCCGTGAACTCCGAGCTGCGCCGCTTCAAGCCGCGCGACCCGTCCAACCACCTGGACGGCCTGTGGCAGTACCTCTACCCCTCGCGGCCCAGCACATGAGCAAGCTCACCCCTCCGCTCCCGAAGTTCCTGCGCCCGGCGCCCGCGCGGCCCGGGGAGAAGGACAACGGGGAGGCCGGGAAGCCCTCTGCGGTCGACGAGCTCAAGGCCGGCGCGGCCGAGGGCGGCGCCGGCGTCGTCGGCTGGCTCGACGAGCGGTCCGGTTCCAGCAAGCTCGCCCGTTCACAGCTTTACCGCAAGGTGCCCAAGGGCACCAACTGGTTCTACACGCTGGGCTCGGCCACGCTGTTCGCGTTCGTCTCCCAGGCCGTGACGGGCGTGTTCCTGGCGATGTATTACAACCCCGACCCCGCTCGCGCCTACCAGTCCGCGGCGCACATAACCAACGAGGTGTTCCTGGGCGAGCTGGTGCGCGGCATGCACCGCTGGGGCGCCACGGTGATGATCATCCTGATCTTCCTGCACATGGGCAGGACGTTCGTGTTCGGGGCCTACAAGTACCCGCGCGAGCTGAACTGGATCATCGGCGTGATCCTGCTGGTGCTCACGATGGCGATGGGCCTCACGGGCTACCTGCTCCCGTTCGACCAGCGGTCGTTCTGGGCCACGGTCGTGGGCGTGAACATCAACGCCTCCGGCCCCATCATGGGCCCCTACCTCGCGGACTTCATGCGCGGCGGCGCGGAGTTCGGCGCCGCCAGCCTCAGCCGCTTCTACGCGATGCACATGCTGCTCATCCCAGGCCTGATCGGCGCGCTCATCGGCGCGCACCTCTACCTGGTCGCGAAGCTGGGCACCACCGCCCCGCCGTGGCTGAAGGCGGAGAAGAAGGAACTCCAAAAGGAAGAGATCTAGGTGAACGCTCGCGAGCGCGAGGAATACCTCCGCGAGTACTCGATCCTGAAGAGCCAGGGGAAGCCGTTCTTCCCCTACGCGGTGGCCAAGGACGGCGCGATGGCGTCGATCGTGCTGCTCGTGATCATCGTGATGGCCATTCTCTTCGGCGCCGAGCTCGGCCCGAAGGCCGACCCCACGACCACCACGTACTCGCCCCGCCCCGAGTGGTACTTCTTCTTCCTGTTCGAGCTGCTGCGGGTCATCAAGCCACCGGAGCTGGTGTTCCTCGCGACCATGGGGATCCCCACGGCCTGCCTGATGCTCCTGATCCTGCTGCCGTTCTACGACCGCAGCCCGGAGCGGCATCCGCTCAAGCGCCCGGTGGCGATGGTCGCGGCCGTCGCCACCGTCGCCGCGATGACCTACCTGTCCGTGCTGGGCGCCATTGCGGGACCGCCGAGCGAGATCGATATCACGGTGGCGTCGAAGTACGAGGAGGGCAAGCAGGTCACCGCCGCCTCGGGATGCCTGGGCTGCCACAAGATCGGCGAGAACGGCAACACGCTCGGCCCGAACCTCAGTGAGATCGGCGACCGGCTCGGCAAGGACGCGATCGCGCGCACGCTCGTGAACCCAACCTCGCCCATGCCCTCCTACGCAAAACTCCAGGCGAACCAGCCCGAGCAGTTCGCCCAGATGGTCGAGTTCGTGTCCTCTCTGAAGAAGGACAAGTAGCCACACGGATGAGCAACCCCCAGCCGGGAGCAGCCGGCGGCTGCGACCGGGGTTCTCCCGCGGGGACGCTGCCGGAGCCACAGGTCCAAGCGATGTTCGACCGCATCGCGCGCGTGTACGACCGGATGAACTCCGTCATGACCGTGGGCATGCACCACCGCTGGCGCGAGCGCGCGGCGGATCTCGCGCAGGTCGGCCCGGGCGACCGCGCGCTCGACGTGGCCACGGGCACCGGAGACCTGGCGGTTGAGCTGGAGCGCCGCACTGGCCCCGGCGGCGTGGTGGGCATGGACTTCGCCGAGGCCATGCTCGAGATCGCCCGCTCCAAGGCACCCGGCATCGCGTTCGAGCAGGGCAATGCGCTCGAGCTCGGCTACCCCGACGATTCCTTCGACGCGGCGACCGTGGGATTCGGGGCGCGCAACTTCTCCGACCTTTCGCGCGGCGTGGCCGAGATGACGCGGGTGGTGCGGCCCGGCGGCCGCGTGGTGGTGCTAGAGATCACCACGCCCGAGCGCCCGCCGCTGTCGTGGTTCTTCCGGATGTGGTTCGACTCGGTGGTGCCGAGCCTGGGCAAGCTCGCGGGCGACTC
>JAXDII010000056.1:0-7804 GCA_034664085.1 Thermoleophilaceae bacterium | reverse complement strand
AGCTGGCCGTGCGCGACCTGGAGCTGGTCGGCGGCTACGTCTTCGAGCCGCTGCACACGGCCGCGGGCGCAGCGCACGCGCTGGAGGTCGCGGAGCGCACCTGCGCCCTGCTGAGCGCCGCCGGTGCCGTCCACCTCGTGATCATCCAAGGCTTCACGACGGGTCGCGAAGCGGCAGCGGGTCGGCCCGGTGCCGCTGCTCCGCTCGCCGAGGAGCAGTGGCGCACGATGGTCGCCACCGTCGAAGAGGTCGCGCGCCTGGCCGCCGAGGAGCACGGCCTGATCCCGGTGTTCCACCCGCACGCGGGCACCCACGTGGAGTTCGAGGAGGAGATCGACAGGTTCGCCGCCGACACCGACGTCCCCCTCTGCATCGACACCGGCCACTGCGCGTACGCCGGAATCGACCCGGTCGCGCTCTACACGCGCCACGCCGAGCGGGTGGCCTACTTCCACCTCAAGGACGTGGACCCGGAGCGCCTCAGCGGCGCGCTCGCCCTGGAGCTCTCCTTCGAGGAGGCCGTCGGGGAGCGCGTGTTCTGCCCGCTGGGGACGGGCGTCGTGGATTTCGCCGCGCTCGGCGCCGCGCTGCGGGAGCGCGACTTCCACGGATGGGCCACCGTCGAGCAGGATCGCCTCCCGACCGACTCCACGACGCCGGCAGAGCACGCCACCGCGAGCCTCCTCCACCTGCGCGAGGCGGGCCTGGCGTGAGCGACGCGACCGTCCGCCTGACCACAGCACAGGCACTCGTCCGCTACCTCGCCAATCAATGGAGCGAGCGCGACGGCCACCGCCGGCGCGCCGTGCCGGGCATCTTCGGCATCTTCGGCCACGGCAACGTCTGCGGGCTGGGCCCTGCGCTCGAGGAGGACGGGGGACGCGAGCTCGCCTTCCTCCAGCCCAAGAACGAGCAGGCCAGCGTGCACGCCGCGATCGGCTTCGCGCGCGCCTCGAACCTGCTCTCGACGCTTGCGTGCACGGCGTCCGTCGGCCCCGGCTCGACCAACCTGCTGACCGGTGCGGCCACCGCCACGGTCAACCGAGTGCCCGTGCTGCTGCTGCCGGCAGACGGCTTCGCCGCCCGCCGCGGCGACCCGGTCATGCAGGCGCTCGAGCATCCCCGCGAGGCCGACCTCACGGTGAACGACGCCTTCCGGCCACTGAGCGCCTACTTCGACCGCATCTCCAGGCCCGAGCAGTTGGTCCGCAGCCTGCCAGAGGCCATGCGCGTGCTGCTCGACCCAGCCGAGACCGGCGCCGTGACGCTCTCGCTCGACCAGGACGTGCAGGCAGAGGCCCACGACTTCCCCACCAGCTTCCTGGAGCCACGGACGTGGCGAGCCAGCCGCCGACCGCCCGCGGGAGGCGAGCTGAATGCCGCCTTGGAGGCGCTGCTCGGGTCGGAGCGGCCGCTCGTCATCGCCGGCGGCGGCGTCCACTACTCGGAAGCGCGATCGGAGCTCGGCGAGCTCTCGGAGCTCCTCGCCGTGCCGGTGGCGGAGACCTCGGCGGGCAAGGGCTCGCTGCCGGACGGCGCACTGGGGCTCGGGGGCATCGGGGTCACAGGGACGCGAGCGGCCAACGCGCTCGCCCGTGAGGCCGACCTGATCCTGTCTGTCGGCACCCGGCTGATCGACCTGACAACCGGCTCGAACTCGCTGTTCCAGGACGCCGGAGTCCGCTTCGTGGGCCTCAACGTCGTAGCTCGCGACGCCCACAAGCTGGGCGCGCTTCCCCTCGTGGCCGACGCCAAGCTCGGCCTGCGGGCGCTCATCGACGGTGCCGGCGGCTGGCGCGCCTCCGACGAGTGGCGCTCGTGCGCGCTCGCCGCACGGGAGCGCTGGGAGCGCGAGCTCGTCGCGGACCTCGAGCCCCGCGAGGGCGAGCGGATGAGCCAAGGCCAGGCTCTGCGGGTGCTCAACGAAACCGCGGGCCCGCGCGACTGGGTCGTGGTCGCGTCGGGCACGCCGCACGTGGACATCCACAAGCTCTGGGACGCGACCCGGGGCGAGCGCTGCCTCATGGAGGTCGGCTTCTCGTGCATGGGTGGCGAGATCCCGGCCGCGATGGGAGTACGGATCGCTCGGCCAGACGCGGACGAGGTCTACGCCGTGATCGGCGACGGGACCTACCTGATGGGCAGCACGGGCGAGCTGGTCAGTGCCTGTCAGCAGGGCCTGAAGCTCACGGTGCTCCTGTTCGAGAACGGCGGCTACCAATCGATCCACGCGCTCCAGCGCAACCGCACCGGCAGGAGCTTCGGGCTCGAGTTCCGAGGAATCGACGGCGGCTACGTCGACGTCGACTACGCCGCCAACGCCCGCAGCCTCGGCTGCGCCGCGCACCGAGTCACCACCGCCACGGAGCTGCGCGACGCGCTCGACGCGGCGCGCGACGAGGCCGGCCCGGTGGTGATCGTCGCGCGCGTGGAGCCTCACCGCCTGCTGCTCGACTCCGACTGCTGGTGGGACGTCGGGGTGCCCGAGGCCTCGGAGCGGTCCGAGACCCGCGACCTGGCCGCCGAGCACGTGCGCGGCCGGGCGCTCCAGCGGACCCACACCTAGAGCGATGAGGATCGTTGCCACGGCCGAGGTTCCCGCGGTCGCCCACCGGGCGTTCGCGCCGCTGGGAGAGATCCTGGTGCGGGCCGGCGGGCTGGCGGGCGAGCCGTGCGTCGAGGTGCTGATCGTCCGCGGCACGCCACTCGACGCCGACACGCTCGCCGACCTGCCGGACCTGCGCGCCATCGCCCGCACGGGCGCCGGCTACGACAACCTCGACGTCGCGGCGGCCACACGCCAGGGCGTGCCGATCATCTACGCCCCCGGCCTGGGCAGTCGGCCGGTCGCCGAGGGCACCGTGGCCCTCATCCTCGCCGCGGCCAAGCGGCTGCGGGAGCTCGGCGCCGTGGTCGCGGACGGCACGTGGGCCTCCCGCTACGAGATCGCCGCGCTCGACATCGAGGGAGCATGCTTGGGCGTCGTCGGCTACGGGTCGATCGGCCGCCTCGTGGCGCGGTTGTGCAGCGGCCTTGGCATGGAGGTGATCGCCTACGACCCCGCATTGGATCCCTTCGCCGAGCCGGACGTTGAGCTCGTGGCGCTGGAGGATCTGCTCGAGCGCGCCGACGTGATCACGCTGCACTGCGGTCTGACCGAGCACACGCGCGGGCTGGTCGATGGGCGCCTGCTGGCGCGCGTCAAGCCCGGCACCATCCTCGTCAACGTAGCCCGGGGACAGCTCGTCGAGAGCGCGGACGTCCTGGCCGACGCGCTCGAGAGCGGACGGCTCTCGGCGGTCGCTCTCGACGTCTTCCCAAACGAGCCGCCGGACCCGGGCCACCGGCTGTACGCCGATCCGCGCGTGATCTGCACGCCGCACTCAATCGGCCTGACATCACGCTGGAACGAGCAGGTGTTCCACTCGCTCGCACGGGACGTCCAGAGCGTTCTCGACGGCGGCCTGCCGACCAACGTGCTCAATCCCGAAGCGCTGACCGGCTCGCCCGGCGCCCACGATCGAGCGCAACGCAGCATTCATTGAAGGCGCCGTTCGAAGGATGCCTGGCGCGTGAATCCGCGCGCAGACTCGCGGCCCATGTCCACCGAACTGCTCAGCCGCGACCTGCTCCATACGCGCGACGCGATCGACCTGCCTTCGGCCGGTGAGGCGATCGAGGGCCACGCGGCGCGCCATGACACGTATCCGATCGTGGTCACGCGTTCGCTGCCCGAGACGCTGGAGCACCTGCTCGACCTGATCGGCGACGCGCACGTCGCCGTGATCACGGACCGAAACGTCGATGAGCTGCACGGCGACGCCGTGCTGGGCGGGCTCGCCAGGGCCGGGATCGAGCCGGAGGTCGTGGCGGTCCCTCCCGGCGAGCGCCACAAGACGTTGCGGCGGGCGCTGGAGCTGCTCGACTGGCTGGCCGGGACGCAGATCGGACGCCGCGACGTGATCGTCACCTTCGGCGGCGGCGTGGTGGTCGACATGGGCGGCTGGGTGGCCAGCGCGTACATGCGCGGCGTGCCTTATGTGAACCTCCCGACCACGCTGGTCGGGCAGGTGGACGCTGGGATCGGCGGCAAGCTCGCCGTGAACCACGAGGTGGCCAAGAACCTGATCGGCGGCTTCTCGCAGCCACGCGGAGTGATCTCGGACGTGTCCTTCCTCAGGACGCTGGACCGCCGGCAGCTGCGCGCCGGCCTGGCCGAGGCGATCAAGAAGGCGATCATCGCCTCGCCGGCGTACTGGGACCTGATCGACCACAGCGCCGAGGCGATGCTCACGAGCGACCTCGACGCACTCGAGCGGCTCGTGCGCGGTGCGAGCGCGATCAAGGCCGAGCTGATCGCTCGGGACCCCTACGAGGAGGACTCGCGCCGCACCCTCGGCTTCGGCCACGCTCTGGCCCATCCCCTGGAGACGGTCACGGACTACAGCTCGCTGTTGCACGGCGAGGCCGTGGCCTTCGGGATGGTCGTGGAAGCACGCATGTCGGCCGCGCGCGGCCTGCTCTCGCCCGCGCTCCTCGACCGGATCGTCGGCCTGCTGGGGCGCGTGGGACTGCCGACCAGCGCCGAGGAGCTCCCCGGGATCGACGGTCACCGCCTGCTCGCGGCGATCGAGCGCATCCGGCTGATCCGTGGCGGCGGCTACCGGTTCGTGCTGCCCATCGACTTGGGCGAGACCGTGATCGCCGACGACGTCGGCCCGGCCGAGCTGCGCGCGGCGCTCGCGGAGTGCGGCATCGACGTGCCGGGATGACCGGCCCGCCGACGGTCACCCACATCGGGGTGACGGTCACGGACCTCGACCTGGCAGTCGGCTGGTACTGCGACGTGCTCGGCTTCGACCCGATCGCGCCGGCGGTCGAAGTCCGGGCCGGTGCGGGTCATGGCGGAGCGGTCGCGGCGGACGTCTTCGGACCCCGCTTCGACCGCTTCCGCCAAGCGCACCTCGCCGGCGCGAACGGAGTGGCGATCGAGCTGTTCGAGTTCGCCGAGCCGCCGTCGGACTGGCGTACCGGGATGTTCCACATCTGCCTCGCGGTCGGCGACGTGGAGGCATTGACCGATCGCATCGCGGCCGGCGGCGGGCGACGCCGTACCTCGCGCGTGTGGCAGATCTTCCCCGACGAGCCGTACCTCACCTGTTACTGCGAGGACCCTTTCGGCAACGTCATCGAGCTGTACTCACACAGCCACGAGCGAACCTGGGCGAACCGGTCGTGAAGGCTCGGCTCGTGGTCGTCGGGCTCGGCCGCATCGGGCGCCTGCATGCCTCCAACCTCGCCGGCCGGGTGCCGGGCGCGGACCTGGTCGGGGCGGTGGACGCGGTGGAGCGAGTGGCGAGGGCGGTCGGCGACGAGCACGGCGTCCCGTGGTCCACCTCGCTGGACGGGCTCGCAACCGAGTGCGACGGAGTCGTGATCGCCGCTCCGACCGCGCTCCACGCCGATCTGGTCGAGCGTTTGGCGGCCGCCGGCAGGCATGTGTTCTGCGAGAAGCCGCTCGGGTTCGACTTGGACGCCGCGGGCCGGGCGCTCTGCGCGGTGGAAGCCGCGGGAGTGGAGCTCCAGGTGGGCTTTCAGCGCCGCTTCGACCCCGATTGGCTGAGCCTGCGCGAGCTGCTCACGTCCGGCGAGCTGGGGCAGCTGCAGCTGTTTCGCTGCTCGCACCGCAACACGCGGGAGCCGGAGGCGACCGCCCAGCTGGGCGACCTCTTCGTCGACGTGGCGATCCACGACCTCGACGCGGCGCGCTGGCTGGCCGGCGAGGTGACCGAGCTGTACGCCCAGGAGCGACCCGGCTCGGCCACCATCGCGCTGCGCTTCGAGAGCGGAGCGCTGGGCTTGATCGACGTGAGCCGCCGTGCGGGATACGGCTTCGACTGCTCGGGCGAGGTGGTCGGGTTGCGCGCCACCGCGCACGTGGGCCCGGTGCGCACGCCGGTGGAGCTGCTGCGCGACGGTCGCGCCAGCGTGCCGCTGCCCGGGGATCACTCGCAGCATCACGACGCGGCCTACGTAGCCGAGCTGGAGCACTTCGGGCAGGTCGCCCTGGGCGGACCGGCGCGCGGCGCCGGCGGCGCGGACGCGCTAGCCGCCCTGAGGCTCGCACTGCTGGCGCGGCGCTCCGCGGCAATCGGCGCGCCGGTCGGTACGTCGGCGCGGCCGGTGGCAGCGGCGTGAGGACGGCTCAGACACTGGCCATCGCGGGTGGCCCGCCCACGGTGCCGCCGGGCAGCCACGAGCCCTGGCCCGAGATCACGGCGGCGGATCGCGCCGCGCTCGAGCGGGTCCTCGATCGCGGTGTGCTGTGGGGCCCGAATGCGCCCGAAGTCACCGCACTCGAGGAGGAGTGGTCCGCGTATGTAGGAACGAGGTTCTGCCTGCTGACGAACAGCGGCACGGCCGCGTTGCACTGTGCCGTGGTTGCCGCGGGAGTCGGCCCGGGCGACGAGGTGATCGTGCCCGCCTTCAGCTTCGTGGCGACCGCGATGGCAGTGCTCCACGCCGGCGCGGTGCCGGTGTTCTGCGACATCGACCCGCGCCTCCACACCATCGACACGGCACGCATCGAGGAGCTCATTACGCCCAGAACCAAGGCCGTCATGCCGGTGCACGTCCACGGGCTGCCGGCAGACATGGAGGAGATCCAGGAGATTGCCGCGCGGCATCGCCTCGCCGTTGTCGAGGACGCGGCGCAGGCGTCCGGTGGCGTCTACCGCGGCACGCGTGCCGGCGGTCTCGGCGACTCCGCCGGCTTCAGCCTGAACGGCTCCAAGCTGCTTGCCGCCGGTGAGGGCGGGTTGTTCGTCACCGACGACGAACAGGCGCTGGTGGCGGCGCGGCGCCTGGCGATCTTCGGCGAGGACACGCCGCCGTTGACGCGGCCCGCCCGATACAGGGCCTACTGGGCGCATGGGACCGGGTGGAATTACCGGTCGAACGAGCTGGTGGCCGCGCTTGCTCGCTCTCAACTGCGGCGCCTCGACGGGCACGTGGCAACGGCACAGCGCAACGCGGCGGTGCTGAGCGCCGGGCTGGCGGAGCTACCTGGCGTCGAGCCGCCCTATGTCCCGCCCGACCGCACCTGTGCCTTCTACCGGTACCGGATCCGGATCAATCCGGATGAGTTGGGCTTCGAGGGGCGAGCGGTGGAGCTGCGAGATCGGCTGCTGTGCGCGTTGCAGGCTGAGGGCGTGGCGGCTTCTTTGTGGCAACTGCTGCCGCTTCCCGCTCAACCCGTCTTCAGGCGACGCGGCTTCTCCCCGTGGCGGCCGGGTGACTCCGAGTCGCTCGAGCCGTGGGACCGCGACGCACATCCGGAGGCCGCTCGGCTGCTCGAGAGCTCCATCGTGTTGGGCACGGCGGACGAGCCGATCTTCAACCAGCCCAGCGGTCTGATGGAGCGCTACGTCGAGGCCTTCGAGAAGGTGATCGAGGGCATCGAGAGCGTCGCGACCGCGGACTATCGACCGGTGCAGCCCTGGCCCCGGGTGGAGAACTGGCCTCCGGCGCAGAACTGGCCGCCGGCGCAGGACCGGCCGCCGGCGCAGGACTGGCCGCCGGCGCAGGACCGGCCTCCGGCGCAGGACCGGCCTCCGGCGCCGTAGCCATGAGGCCCCGGCCTATGAGGGGCAGCGCACCGGCTTGTTCGGCTTGCCGGGCTGGAGGCAGCGGTCCAGTCGAGCGGGACTCCTGCCCGCCCGGATGCGCAGGCGGGTGAACTTGCCGATCGTCTCGGACTTCGTGACGCGGACCTCGATGACCGTGCCGTCCGGGTAGCTGCGGC
>JAXDII010000041.1:0-16504 GCA_034664085.1 Thermoleophilaceae bacterium | reverse complement strand
GCGTCGGGGTCAGCCCGGCGAGCTACCGCAGCCGGTTCCGCTCCGAGGCCGCGTGATGAGGATGGCAGCCGGGGGCTCGCGCCCCCGGAGCCCCGCTGATTCCAGGCCGGTTTGCTGGCCGCGCCGGGCGCGCTTCCCCGGACCCCCGCTGATTCCTGGCCGGTGGATGGCAGCCGGGGGCGCGCTTCCCCGGGCCCCCGCTGATTCCTGGCTGGCCGCCTGCGGAGCGAGGGGCTCGGGCCCGCGGGCGCGCCGGGGCCGGCCGCGTCGTCCGGCTTCCCTCGTAGCGTCGCGGCGGTGATCGCCAAGGTCGAGCCGCTGACCCCTGCGCGCGCGCTGCGTGGGCCGTTCGACTATCTGTTGACCGCCGAGCTGGCTGGGGTGGGGGTGGGGAGCATGCTGGTCGTGCCCTTCGGCCGGCGCCGCCTGCTGGGCGTGGTCGTGGACCTCGCCTCCGACAGCTCCGTGCCGCCCGAGCGCCTGGTGGCGCCGCTGTCGGCGCTCGAGGCGAACGTGCCGGAGACGCTCGTCCGCCTCGGCCTCTGGGTGGCCCACGAGTACGTGTCCACGCCGGCGCGGGGCCTGGCGCTGGTGCTGCCGCCCGGCACCGGCACCGGCTCGGGCCGCCCGATGGTCCCGCGGCGCTCGCTGCGGGCCACGCTCACCGACGAGGGCCGGGCGGCCCTCGAGGGCGACGGCGTGCGGCTGGGGGAGCGCCAGCGCGCCGTGCTGGCTGCGCTTGCGGCTGGTCCCGCCAGCGCGTCGTCGGTCGCGCGGCTGGCGGGCGCCGGCCACGCGACGCTGCGCAGCCTGGAGCGCCGCGGGCTGGTGGGCATGGAGCAGGCGGCGGAGCCGTCGCGCCGGCCGCGCATCGATGGCGTCGGGGCCCGCGCGGGCACGGTGGCGCCGACGGCGGCCCAGCAGGCCGCGCTCGACGCGATCGAGCAGCGCATGGACGCCCCGACGGAGCCGCTGCTGCTCCACGGCGTCACGGGCAGCGGGAAGACCGAGGTCTACCTGCGTGCGGCGGCCGCCGCCCTGGAGCGGGGGCGCTCGGCGATCGTGCTCGTGCCCGAGATCGCGCTCACCCCGCAGACCGCCGGCCGCTTCGTGGAGCGCTTCGGGGACGCCGTCGCGATCATGCACTCGCAGCTCTCGCAGCGCGAGCGCTACGACGAGTGGTGGCGCATGCGCCGCGGCGAGGCGCGCCTGTGCGTCGGCCCGCGCTCCGCCGTGTTCGCCCCGTTCGACGACCTCGGCCTGATCGTCGTCGACGAGGAGCACGACTCCTCCTACAAGCAGGAGGGCGACCCGCGCTACGACGCCCGGGTGGTGGCCGAGCGCCGCGCCTCGCTCGAGGGCGCCCTGCTGCTGGCCGGCAGCGCGACGCCGCGGCCCGAGACGCTCGTGCGCTACGAGCGCATCGAGCTGAGCCAGCGCGTCGACGGCCGCCGCCTGCCGCCGGTCGAGATCGTCGGGATGGCCGGCGTGTCCGGGCCGCTGCACGAGCGCACGCGGCGCGAGCTGGACGGCGTCCGTCGCCGCGGCGAGAAGGCGATCGTCCTGCTCAACCGGCGCGGCTGGTCCAACTTCCTCTCCTGCCGGCTCTGCGGCCGGGTGTGGGAGTGCCCGGACTGCGACGTGACGCTCGTGCTCCACCAGGCCGCCGCCGAGCTGGCCTGCCACCACTGCGGCCACCGGGCGCCCGTGCCGCCCGACTGCCCGGACTGCGGATCTGTGTCGGTCGCGCGGCACGGCACCGGCACGGAGCAGCTCGAGCGTGAGCTGGAGGACCTGGTGCGGCCGCTGCCCGTGTTCCGGCTCGACTCCGACGTCGCCGCCAGCGAGGGCATCGCCACCGTGCTGCGCCGCTTCGATGAGGCAGAGGCGGGCGTGCTGGTCGGGACGCAGATGGTCGCCAAGGGACACGACTTCCCCGACGTGACGCTGGGCGTGGTGCTCGACGCCGACGCCACCCTGCGCTTCCCCGACTTCCGCGCCGAGGAGCGCACGTTCGCCCTGGTGGCCCAGCTCGCCGGGCGCAGCGGTCGCGGCGAACGCGGCGGGCGGGTGATCGTGCAGGCGCTGGACCCGGACGCCCGCGCGTTGGGCTTCGCCGCCGCGCACGACGCGAGCGGCTTCCTGGCCGGCGAGCTGCCGCGCCGCGAGGCGTTCTCCTACCCGCCCTACGGCCACCTGATCCGGGTGGTCTGCTCGGCGACCGAGCAGGGACCCGAGCACGCGGCGGCCGAGGCCGTGCGCGACCACGTGGCGGCGGCGGGCGTACCGGTGCTGGGCCCGGCGCCGCTGTTTCGCAGGCAGGGGCGCTACCGCGCCCAGCTCGTGATCCGCTCGCGCGAGCGCGACCCCGCCATCGACGCCGTGCGGGCCGCGGTGGAGGCCGTCGCGGCAGGCCGCCAGCACGGCGCGGCGGCGTTCGCGGTCGACGTGGATCCTCAGTAGCAGTCGGCTTCCCGCCGCGGCGGGGGCCAGCTAGACTCGCCGCGATGGGCCAGGAGAGTGAAGCCGAGCCTGTTGAGGTCGAGGCGCTCGACGAGGACGAGGCGCCCGCGCTCGATCCCGAGGTCGAGGCGCGCAGGATCGCCGCGATGTCCTTCATCCGCCGCCTGGGCGACCCGGTGCTGAAGTCCAGCGCGACGCCGGTCGACCGCTTCGACGAGTCGCTGCGCCGCCAGGTCAGCCGGATGGCCGGGATCATGAACGACGCCCTCGGCGTCGGACTGGCGGCCCCGCAGCTCGGCATCTCGCAGCGGCTGCTCGTGTACCGCGTCGGTCCCGACGCGCCCCTGATCGTGCTCGCGAACCCGGAGCTCGAGTGGACCAGCCGGGACCAGGAGTTGGGCGAGGAGGGCTGCCTCTCGATCCCCGGCGTGACGGTCGACGTCGACCGCCCCGTCCACGTCCGCGTGCGCGCCCTCGACGAGGAGGGTGAGGAGCGCCTGGTCGAGGCCTCAGGCCTCGAGGCCCGCGTGATCCAGCATGAGATGGACCACCTGGACGGGGTGCTGATCCTGGAGCGCACCAGCCGCGACGAGCGCAAACGCGCCCTGCGCGAGCTGCGCGAAGCCGAACAGCGCTCGCGCGAAGCGGCCTAGCGCGGTCGTCCTAAGACGGGAGCGAACCGCCGAGGGGAGGATTCGTCATCAAATAGATGTCGAATCCGCCGCTCGAGGCCCTGGCCCCACCCGCACCCACGCCCGCTACCGCTCCAGCTTCAGCAGCTCCTCGTACGCCGGCAGCGTCAGGAACTCCACGAACTCGTCGCCGCTGAGGGCGACCTGCTCGAAGAGCGAGCGGGACACGTCGGGGCGGCCTTCGCGCTCGAACCATTCGTCGTCGCCGATCTCGGTGCGGATCTTCTCCAGCTCCTCCACCGCGAGCCGGCGCACCAGTTCGGGCGTGATCGGCGTGCCGTCGTCCAGCACCTCACCGTGCTTGATCCACTGCCACACCTGGGCGCGCGAGATCTCCGCCGTGGCGGCGTCCTCCATCAGCCCGTAGATCGCGGCGGCGCCGTTGCCGCGCAGCCACGAGGAGATGTACTGGATGCCGACGTTCACGTTCAGCCGCAGGCCGGCTTCGGTGACCTCGCCGGGGGTCTGGGCGACGGAGAGCAGGTCGTCGGCGCCGACGGACACGTCGTCGCGGCGGCGGTCGACCTGGTTGGGCCGGTCGGCCAGCACCGCGTCGAAGGCCTCCATCGCGACCGCCACCGAGTCGGGGTGCGCGACCCAGGTGCCGTCGAAGCCGGCGTTGGCCTCGCGCTCCTTGTCGGTGCGCACCGCCTCCAGGGCCCTGCGGTTGGCCTCCTCGTCGGTGCGGCTGGGGATCACGGCGGACATGCCGCCCATCGCGTGCGCGCCGCGCTCGTGGCAGGTCTTCACCAGCAGCTCGGAGTAGGCGTGCATGAACGGCACGGTCATCGTCACGTCGGAGCGGTCGGGCATCACGAAGTCGGGACGCGAGCGGAAGCGCTTGATCATCGAGAAGATGTAGTCCCAGCGCCCGGCGTTGAGGCCGGCGGCGTGGTCGCGCAGCTCGTACAGGATCGCGTCCATCTCGAAGGCGGCCGGCGCGGTCTCGATCAGGACGGTTGCCTTGATCGTGCCGCGCTCCAGGCCGAGCGCGTGCTCGGCGATCAGGAAGGCGTCGCGCCAGAGCGCCGCCTCGTGGCGCGACTCCAGCTTGGGGATGTAGAAGTAGGGCCCGAGGCCGCGCTCGAGCAGCACCTCGGCGTTGCGGTGCACGTAGAGGCCGAAGTCCGCGAAGGCGCCGGCCACGTGCCCGCCGTTCACCTGCAGGTGGCGCTCGGGCAGGTGGAGCCCGCGCGGCCGCACCAGCAGCACGGCGTGCTCGTCCTCGAGGCGGTACTGCCTGCCCTTCTCCTCGTGATCCATCGCGCCGCGGGCGGCGTCGGCGAGGTTGACCTGGCCGCCGACCATGTTCGACCAGTAGGGCGAGTTGGAGTCCTCGAAGTCGGCCATGAAGCCGCGCGCGCCCGAGTTGAGCGCGTTGATGACCATCTTGCGCGACGTCGGCCCGGTGATCTCGACGCGCCGGTCCTGCAGCGCGTCGGGCACGGGCCCGACCTTGAAGTCCTCCGGAGCACCCACGAAGTCGAGCGTCCCGCCCGCGTCCAGCTCCGCCTGGCGCTCCTCGCGGGCGCGCAGCAGCTCGAGCCGCCGGTCGTCGAGCTCGTCGTGCAGACGGCGGACGAGCTCAAGCGCGTCCGCGGTCAGCACCTCGTCAAAGCGGTCTTCGACGTCTGCCCTGATCTCGATCATCACGCCCTCGTCAGTTTCTTGTAGGTGATCCGATGGGGTCGGTCGGCCTCAGCGCCCAATCTTCCCCGGCGATGCTCTTCGTACGCCTCGAAATTGCCCTCGAACCAGACGACCTGCGAATCGCCCTCGAAGGCGAGGACGTGCGTGGCGACGCGGTCGAGGAACCAGCGGTCGTGCGAGATGATCACCGCGCAGCCCGCGAATGAGAGAAGGGCCTCCTCGAGCGCACGCAGGGTATCCACGTCGAGGTCGTTGGTGGGCTCGTCGAGCAGCAGCAGGTTGCCGCCGCGGCGCAGCAGCTTCGCGAGGTGAACGCGATTGCGCTCGCCGCCCGACAGCGCGCCGACCTTGCGCTGCTGGTCGGACCCGCGGAAGTTGAAGCCCGCCACGTAGGCGCGCGAGTTCATCTCGCGGTCGCCGACCTTGATGCTGTCGTAGCCGTCCGAGATCTCCTCCCAGACGTTCTTCTCGGGATCGAGCGCGTCGCGGCTCTGGTCCACGTACGCCGGGTCGACCGTGTCGCCTAGGCGGAGCTCGCCGCCGTCGGCCTCCTCCTCGCCGACGATCATGCGGAACAGCGTCGTCTTGCCGGCGCCGTTGGGGCCGATCACGCCGACGATGCCGGCGGGCGGCAGCGAGAACGAGAGGTCCTCGATCAGCAGGCGGTCGCCGTAGCCCTTGCGCACGCCGTCCGCCTCCACGACGACGTCGCCCAGGCGCGAGCCCGCCGGGATGTGGATCTGGACCGTGTCGAGCTTGACCTCGTTCTGCTCGGCGAGCAGGGCCTCATAGCGGTTGAGGCGTGCGCGCGCCTTGGTGCGGCGTCCCTTCGGGGACTCGCGCACCCACTCCAGCTCCCGCGCGATCGTGCGCTGGCGCGCCGACTCCTGGCGCTCCTCCATGGCCAGCCGCTCCTGCTTCTGCTCCAGCCAGGCCGAGTAGTTGCCCTTGAAGGGGATCCCGCGCCCGCGGTCCAGCTCGAGGATCCAGCCGGCCACGTTGTCGAGGAAGTAGCGGTCGTGGGTGACGGCCACGACCGTCCCCTGGTAGTCCTCGAGGTGCTTCTCGAGCCAGGCCACGGAGTCGGCGTCGAGGTGGTTGGTCGGCTCGTCGAGCAGCAGCAGGTCCGGCGCCGTGAGCAGCAGCCGGCAGAGCGCCACGCGGCGGCGCTCGCCGCCGGAGAGCGTGGTGACCTCGGCGTCGCCGGGCGGCAGCCGCAGCGCGTCCATGGCGATCTCGAGCGTGGTGTCCAGCTGCCACGCGTCGGCGGCGTCGATGCGGTCCTGCAGCCGGGCGAACTCGCCGGCGTTCTCCTCGGAGTAGTTGGCGGCCAGCTCGTTGAAGCGGTCGAGCATGTCGCGGACGTCGCGCACGCCGTCCTCGACGTTGCCGCGCACGTCCTTGTCGGGATCGAGCTGGGGCTCCTGCTCGAGCAGGCCCACCGTGGCTCCCGGCGCGAGCTGCGCCTCGCCGCGGTACTCGGTGTCCCGCCCGGCCATGATCCGCAGCAGCGTGGACTTGCCGGACCCGTTCGCCCCCAGCACGCCGATCTTGGCGCCGGGCATGAACGACAGCGAGATGTCCTCGAGCACCCGCTTGTCGGGCGGATGGACGCGGGACAGCTTGTACATCGAAAAAATGTATTGAGACGACATGAGCGGTCGAGGATAGAGTCCGTCCGTGGGGCAGGATGTCTCCGGGGCGGTCTTCTCCCGGGAGGACCGGCAGCGCTACCGGCACAAGGTGCGGACGTGCCTGGACGTTTTCGCGCGCATGCTCCGCGAGGCGCGCTTCGATCCCGAGCGCCGGTCGGTCGGCCTCGAGATCGAGCTCAACCTCACCGACGAGCTGGGCGACCCGGCGCTCGTGAACGCCGCGGCGCTCGCCGCCATCGCCGACCCTGAGTTCCAGACCGAGCTCGGACGCTTCAACATCGAGATCAACGTGCCGCCGCGCCTGCTGGAGGGCGCGGCGTTCGCCGAGCTGGAGGAGCAGGTGCGCCGCAGCCTCAACCGCGCCGAGGAGCGGGCCCGCACCGTCGGCGCGCACATGATGCTGATCGGCATCCTGCCGACGCTCACCGACCAGCACCTGACGCGCAACAGCTTCAGCGACAACCCGCGCTACGAGCAGCTCAACGAGCAGATCTTCGCGGCGCGTGGGGAGGACCTGGAGATCTCGATCAACGGCGTGGAGCGGCTCTCGACGTTCGCGGACACGATCGCGCCCGAGGCGGCCTGCACGAGCGTCCAGCTGCACCAGCAGGTCGACCCTGAGGCGTTCGCGAGCTTCTGGAACGCGGCCCAGGCGATCGCCGGGCCGCAGGTCGCCGTGGCGGCCAACTCGCCCTTCTTCTTCGGCAAGGAGCTCTGGCGCGAGACGCGCATCGCCCTCTTCGAGCAGGCCACCGACACGCGCCCCGAGGAGCTCAAGGCCCAGGGCGTGCGCCCGCGCGTGTGGTTCGGCGAGCGCTGGATCACCTCGATCTTCGACCTGTTCGAGGAGAACGTGCGCTACTTCCCGGCGCTGCTGCCGGTATGCGACGCCGAGGATCCCCTGGAGATGCTGGGGCGCGGCGACACGCCGAGCCTGGCCGAGCTGCGCCTGCACAACGGCACCGTCTACCGCTGGAACCGGCCGGTCTACGACGTCGTGGGCGACCGCCCTCACCTGCGCGTGGAGAACCGCGTGCTGCCCGCCGGCCCGAGCGTGGTGGACATCTGCGCCAACGCCGCCTTCTACTACGGCCTGGTCCGGGCGCTGGTGGTGGAGGAGCGCCCGCTCTGGACGCGCATGTCGTTCTCGGCGGCCGAGGAGAACTTCCACGCCGGTGCGCGCGACGGCATGGAGGCGCGGCTCTACTGGCCGGGCATCGGCGAGGTGCCGGTCAGCGAGCTGGTGCTGCGCCGGCTGCTGCCCGCCGCCCACGAGGGGCTGGAGCAGGCCGGCATCGACGCCGCCGACCGCGACCGGCTGCTCGGCGTGATCGAGCGCCGCTGCGTGACGATGCAGAACGGCGCCGCCTGGCAGGCGCACGCCTTCCACCGCCTCTACGACGACCAGGGGCTCGAGCGCCTCGACGCGCTGCGGCGCATGACGGTCGCCTACCGCGAGCACATGCACGCGAACGAGCCGGTGCACGGCTGGCCGCTGCCGTAGGGGCCTACTAGCCCGGCTCGCTCGCTAGCCGATCGACCGGGCCAGCAGCTCCATCGGGTGCAGCACCGGCAGCGCCCGCCCGAGCCGCTCGGTGTGCGCGGTGATCTGCAGCGCGCAGCCGGGGTTGGCGGCGGCGACCGCCTCGGCGCCGGTGTCGAGCAGGTTGCGGGCCTTGCGCTCGCCCAGCTCGCCGGCCGGCTCCGGCTTGACCAGGTTGTAGACGCCAGCGGAGCCGCAGCAGAGCTCCCACTCTCGCGGCTCGACCAGCTCCAGCTCCGGGATCTGGCGCAGCAGCTCGCGCGGCTGCGCCCGCACGCCCTGGGCGTGGGCCAGGTGGCAGGCGTCGTGGTAGGCGACCTTGATCGGCACCGGGCGGCGTTCGGCGCGGGCGCCGGCCTCGGCCAGGAACTCGGTCGCGTCGCGGACCTTGGCCGCGAAGCGCTCGGCGCGCTCGGCCCAGTCCGGCTCATCGCGCAGCACATGCCCGTAGTCCTTCATCGCCGAGCCGCAGCCGGCGGCGTTGACGATCACGGTCTCGTGGTGCTCGAGTGCCTCGATCGTCGCCTTGGCGAGCGCGCGCGCCTGCGGGTCGGCGCCGGCGTGCAGCGGCAGCGCGCCGCAGCAGCGCGGCAGGCGCGGCACGTGCACCTCGAAACCCTCGGCGGCGAGCACGCGCGCCGTGGCCTCGTTCACGTGCCCGAAGAAGACGCGCTGCACGCAGCCCTGGAGCAGGGCGACCTCGCCGCGCTTCTCGCCCTGTGCCTCGAACCGGGTGGGCAGCCGGCCGAGGGCGCGGCGCACCGGCGCGTCCGGCGTCATCGAGGCGATGGCCGCCAGCTTCGGCGCGAGCCGGCGCAGGCGCGGCCGGCGGGCCAGCCGCGGAACCCCGAGCCGGTGCGCCAGCGCGGCGGCCGGGGCCATGGCGCGCAGCCGCCCGGGGCGCGTGAACAGCTGGAACACGAGCGCGCGGTGGGCGCGCTCCAGCGCCGGCCGGTCGAAGTTGCGCTCGACCTGCGCGCGGGCGTCCTCGAGCAGCTTGTCGTACTGCACGCCGGAGGGGCAGGCGGTCACGCAGGCCATGCAGCCGAGGCAGTTGTCGATGTGCTCGACGAGCGGCGCGGAGATCTCCTCGTGCCCCTGCTTCATCAGCACGATGCGCCCGCGCGGCGAGTCCATCTCCTCGCCCCAGAGCACATAGGTGGGACACGTGGGCAGGCAGAAGCCGCAGTGCACGCAGTCGGCGATCAGGTCGAGCTCGGGCGCACGCGTGTCGTCCCAGGCGGCCATCAGACGAGCTTGCCCTCCGGGTCGAAGCGTTCCTTGAGCCGCCGCATCAGCTCGGCGGCGCCGGGGTCGGGCGCGGGCCACGGCTCGGCCTCCAGCCCGGCCGGCCGGTCGAGCACTGTGGCGAGGCAGAAGCCGCGCAGGTCGGCCACGAGCGCATCGGCGTCGCCGTCGTCGAGGCGCAGCCAGGAGAGGCCGAGGCCGGCGCGCCCGACCAGGGTGGCCCCGTGGCGCTCGGCCACGCCGAGCAGGCGGGGCATGTCGGTCTGCACTCCCGACACGCGCACGGCCAGCCCGCCCGGCGAGCGCTGGCCGTCGCGCTGCTCGGACCAGAGCAGCTCGTCCTCCTCGCGCACCTCGGTCCGCAGCCCCGTCTCGCGCAGCAGGCGCTCCGCGGCGTCGGCCTGCGGGCGCGCCGCCACGCCGCCGTAGCGCGACAGCACCAGCCCGGCGCCGCCGGCCCAGCGCACGTCGAGCCCGAGCTGCTCGAGCCGCGCGTGCGAGAGCGCGGAGGCGCCGCGGGCGATGGCACCCGGATCGGCCGAGCGACCGACCGCCGTCGCCGTCGCGGGCGGCAGCGGGTGCAGGCGCACGGACACCTCGAGGATCGCGCCGAGCGTGCCGAACGAGCCGGTGAAGAGCTTGGCCAGGTCGTAGCCGGCCACGTTCTTGATCACCTTGGCGCCGCTTCGCGCGACGGTCCCGTCGGCCAGGGCCACGCGCATGCCCAGCACCAGGTCGCGCGGCGAGCCGTAGCGCGTGCGCAGCGGCCCGGAGTCGCCCGCGGCGATGATCCCGCCGATCGTGGCACCCGCGCCGGGCGGGTCGAGCGCGAGCATCTGCCCGGCCTCGGCGAACTTCGCCTGCGCGCGCTCCAGCGGGACGCCGGCCTCCAGCACCGCGGTCAGGTCGCCGGCGTTGTGCTCCACCACCCGGTCGAGGCCGGCGGTCGACAGCTCCAGGCCCGGCTCCGTGGCGGCGGCCCAGCCGAGCTTGGTCGCAGCGCCGCGCACCCGCACCGTGGTGTTCGCCTCCGCGAGCGCGGCGGCCAGCTCCGCGCCGCTGGAGGGCGCCCGGACCGCGGTGGTCGCCATCAGAAGCGCTCCGCCAGCCCGGCCTGCTCGAGCGGGTGCTGCCGGTAGGGGCCCGGCACCTCGCCGCACAGCCGGGGGGTCGGCATCAGCTTGCCCGGATTGGCGCGCTGGTCGGGGTCGAAGGCGCAGCGCAGCCGCTGGAAGACGCCCAGATCGGCGTCGTCGAACATCTGCGGCATGTAGCGCTTCTTGTCGATGCCCACGCCGTGCTCGCCGGTGATCGAGCCGCCGGCGTCGACGCAGGCTTTCACGATCAGCCCGGCGCACTCCTCGGCCCGCTCGGCCTCGCCGGGCTTGCTGCCGTCGTAGCAAACGAGCGGGTGCAGGTTGCCGTCACCGGCGTGGAAGACGTTGGCCACCTGGAGGCCGTACTCGCTGGCGAGCTCCTCGATTTGGCCGAGCACCTCGGCGAGCCGGGTGCGCGGGATCACGCTGTCCTGGACGTAGTAGTTGGGGGCGATCCGGCCCATCGCGGCGAAGGCCGCCTTGCGCGCCTTCCAGATCAGCTCGCGCTCGGCCTCGTCCTGGGCCACCCGGATCGAGTCGGCGCCGGCGCGCTCGCAGATCGCGACGACCTCCTCGAAGCGCGTCTCGCACTCGGCCTCCGATCCGTCCAGCTCGACGACCAGGGCCGCGCCCGCGTCGGTCGGGTAGCCCGCGCCGGTGTAGCCCTCGGCGGCGCGGATCGAGAGGTTGTCCATCATCTCGATCGCTCCCGGGACGATCCCCCCGGAGACGATCGCGGACACCACCTCGGCGGCCTCGACCGGAGATCCGAAGAACGCCACGAGCGTGCGCACGGTCTCGGGCTTCGGCACGATTCGCAGCCAGACCTTGGTGGCCACGCCCAGCGTGCCCTCCGACCCGACGAAGGCGCCCAGCAGGTCGGGACCGGGGTGGTCGACCTCCTTGCCGCCGAGCTGGACCAGCTCGCCATCGGGGAGCACCAGCTCCAGGCCGGTCACGTAGTTCGTGGTGAAGCCGTACTTGAAGCAGTGCGCGCCACCCGAGTTCTCGGCCACGTTGCCTCCGATCGTGCAGACGATCTGGGACGACGGGTCGGGCGGGTAGAAGTGGTCTGGGCCGACGGCCTGGGAGACCTCGATGTTGGTCACGCCCGGCTCGACGACCACGCGCTGGTTGGGCAGGTCGACCTCGAGGATGCGGCGCATGCGGCTCAGCGAGATCAGCAGGCCGTCCTCCACCGGCGTGGCGCCGCCGGACAGCCCCGAGCCCGCGCCGCGCGCAACCCACGGCACGCCGGCGCGGTGGCACGCGCGCACTACCGCCTGGACCTCCTCGGTCGAGCCGGGCAGCACCACGGCGCCCGGCGTGACCGCGTACTGGAGCAGCCCGTCGGACTCGTAGGTGCGCAGCTGATGGTGGTGCGTGATGAGGTGCTCGGCGCCGACCGCCGCCTCGAGCTCCGCCACCAGCGGACCCAGGCCGGCGGGAGCGCCGACCGTCACTTCACGACCATCCAATCCAGCACCGCCGTCGATTGCAGGTACACGAGCACGCACATCACCAGAACCAGCACGAGGCTCCATCCGAGCACCTTACGGAACAGGTCGCCCTCCCGACCGGCCAGGCCGACCGCGGCCGCCCCGATGGCCAGGTTCTGCGGCGACACCATCTTGCCCAGCACACCGCCGGAGCTGTTGGCCGCGGCGAGCAGCGTGGGGGACATGCCGGCGTCGTTGGCCGCCGTCACCTGCAGCGCGCCGAAGAGTGCGTTGGAGGAGGTGTCGGAGCCGGTCACCGCCACGCCGAGCCACCCGATCAGCGGCGAGAGGAAGGCGAAGAAGTCGCCCGCGCCCGCCGCCCAGAGGCCGAGCGTGATCGTCTGGCCGGACTGGTTCATGACGTACGCGAGCGCGAGCACCGAGGCGACCGTGAGGATGGCCCACTTGAGCTGGTCCACCGACGCGCCGGCCACCTTGAACGCGCGTCCCGGCGACACGCGCAGCACCGCCATCGTGATCAGCCCGGCGATCAGCAGCAGCGTCCCGGCGGCCGGCAGCCAGTTGATGTTGTAGGTCAGCGAGCTGAGCGCCTCGCCGTCCGGGGTCACCACGTCGAGCCCGGGCCACTGGACGGTCGTCGTCCAGGGCTTCTCCGCCAGCGCGTCCTTGATCGCCGGGATCTGCACGATCGAGAAGACGGCGATGACGATCAGGTAGGGCGAGTAGGCGCGCACGACGTCGCCGGGCGGGTCCTTGATGCTGTCGTCGCGCCGGCGCACCTCCTCCTCCATGGCCGGGTCGTGCGACTCCGAACCGGCCACCGCGGGCCGCGGCGGGAAGCCCCCGGAGGCGGCCTCGTCGCTGAGCAGCGGCTCCGACGGCTGCCACACCCGCAGCAGCAGCACGATCGAGGCAGTCGACACCAGGGCGGCCACGATGTCGGTGAGCTCCACGGAGATGTAGTTGGAGCAGGCGAACTGCCCGAGCGCGAACGTGAGCCCGCCGACCACTGCCACGGGCCAGGTCTGGCGGATGCCGCGCGCACCGTCGACCATGCCGATCAGGATCAGCGGCACGATCAGCGCCAGGAAGGGCGTCTGGCGTCCCACCATCGAGCCGAGGTCCTCCTTGGGGAGGCCGGTGATCTCCGCCAGCGTGACGATCGGGATGGCGATCGCGCCAAAGGCCACCGGCGCGGTGTTGGCCACCAGGGCCACGGAGGCCGCCTTGATCGGCTTGAAGCCGAGCGCGATCAGCATCACGGCGGTGATGGCCACCGGGGTGCCGAATCCGGCGAGGGCCTCGAGCAGCGCGCCGAAGCAGAAGGCGATGATCACGGCCTGCACGCGCTGATCGGTGGAGATCGCGCCGAACGACCGCCGCAGCACGGCGAAGTGGCCGGTTTCGACGGTCATGTTGTAGATCCAGATCGCCGCGACGACGATCCACATGATCGGGAAGAGGCCGAACGCGGCGCCCTCGCTGGCCGACAGCAGGGTCTGGTCGACCGGCATGTCGTAGACGATCGCCGCGACGAGCATGGCGATGCCGAGCGCGACCAGCGCGGCCCACTGTGCCGCCATGCGCACGCCACCGAGCAGCACGAACAGCGCCAGGACGGGCAGTGCTGCGAAGATCGAGCTGAGCCCGAGCGAGCTCGATACCGGGTCGAAGTCCTGCGTGTACACGCCTCTCTCCCCTCGTCGATCGGTGTGAGGTGTGGTTTGCCCCCATCAACGGGCGGAGAAACCGAAAGCGGTAGCCCAGCGTGCGCGTCTCCCTATTCGTCACCTGCTTCAACGACACCCTCTTCCCGCAGACCGGTCGCGCGGTGGTGCGCCTGCTCGAACGGCTGGGCTGCGAGGTCGAGTTTCCGCTCGAGCAGACGTGCTGCGGACAGATGCACATGAACTCCGGCTACACGCGCGAGGGGCTCGCGCTGGCGCGCCGCTTCGCGCGCGTGTTCGAGGGGGCCGAGCTCGTGGTGACCCCCTCGGCGTCGTGCGCCGGCATGCTGCGCCATCAGCTCGGCGACGATGGCCCGCCCGTGTACGAGCTGTCGGAGCTGATCGTGGACCGGCTCGGGCTCGAGGACGTGGGGGCCTACTTCCCGCACCGCGTCACGCTGCACCCGACCTGTCACTCGCTGCGAGAGCTGGGGGTGGGGGACAAGCCACTGCGCCTGCTCGGAGCGGTGCGCGGGCTCGAGCTGGTCGAGCTGCCGCAGGCTGACGAGTGCTGCGGCTTCGGGGGCACGTTCGCCGTCAAGAACGCCGAGGTGTCGTCGGCGATGGTCGCGGACAAGGTGCGCGCCGTGCTCGACACCGGCGCGGAGGTTCTCTGTGCCGCCGACAACTCGTGCCTGATGCACATCGGCGGCGCGCTGTCGCGGATGCGCACCGGTGTGCGGACGGTGCACCTCGCTGAGGTGCTGGCGTCTTGAGCTTCCCGGACGCCGCCGGCGTGGCCCTGCGCGACTCGCAGCTGCGCCGCAACCTGGCCAAGGCCACCACCACGATCCGCGCCAAGCGCGCCGGCGTCGTCGGCGAGCTGCCGGACTGGCAGGAGCTGCGGGCGGCCGGGAGCGCCCTGAAGGACCTGTCGCTCACGGCACTGGACTCACAGCTCGAGCAGCTCGAGGCGGCGGTGATTGCCGCCGGCGGCCAGGTGCACTGGGCGAACGACGGCGACGAGGCCTGCGCGATCGTCGCCGGGATAGCCCGCACCCACGGCGTGGACGAGGTGGTGAAGGTCAAGTCGATCGCCACCGACGAGATCAAGCTCAACGAGGCGCTCGCCGCCGCCGGGGTGCGCGCCGTGGAGACCGACCTCGCCGAGCTGATCATCCAGCTTGCGGGCGACGTCCAGTCGCACATCCTCGTCCCCGCGATCCACAAGAACCGGGCCGAGATCCGCGACGTGTTCGCGCGCGAGCTGGGCCTGCCCGACCTATCCGACGAGCCCGCGGCTCTCACCGAGGCGGCCCGGGTCCACCTGCGCCGCAAGTTCCTTGACGCCCGGATGGGCATCTCGGGAGCCAACTTCGCCGTGGCCGAGACCGGCACCGTGTGTGTGTTCGAGTCGGAGGGCAACGGGCGCATGTGCACCACGCTCCCGGACGTCCTCGTCACCGTGATGGGGGTGGAGAAGCTGGTGCCCGCCTGGCGGGACATGGAGGTCTTCCTCCAGCTGCTGCCGCGCTCCTCGACGGGCGAGCGCATGAACCCGTACACGTCGTTCTGGACGGGCGTGAGGCCCGGCGACGGGCCGCAGGAGTTCCACCTCGTCCTGCTGGACAACGGGCGTACCGGCGTGCTCGCCGACCAGGTCGGGCGCCAGGCGCTGCGCTGCATCCGCTGCTCGGCCTGCCTGAACGTGTGCCCGGTCTACTCGCGGGTCGGCGGCCACGCCTACGAGTCCGTCTATCCCGGGCCGATCGGGGCGATCCTGACGCCGCAGCTGCACGGACTCGAGGAGGGCCGCTCGCTGCCGTACGCGTCCACCCTGTGCGGCGCTTGCTACGAGGTCTGCCCGGTCGCGATCGACATCCCGAAGGTGCTGGTGCACCTGCGCGGCCGGGTGGCCGATTCGGAGCCTTGGTGGAAGCCCGAGAAGGCGGCGATGAGCGCCATGTTCCGGGCCTTCTGCTCGCGGCGCTCCTTCGAGCGCGCCCAGCGGGCTGCCCGGCTCGGCTCGCGGCCGTTCGCGCGCGGCGGCCGCATCGCGCGCCTGCCCTGGCCGCTGTCCGGCTGGACCAGCACGCGCGACATGCCCGAGCCGCCCGCGGAGACGTTCCGCGACTGGTGGGTGCGCGAGCGCGGCGAGGGCGCCGGCGCGGCGGCCGCGCCATGCGGGTGCGATTCCACGGCGATGCCCGAATCGACGGCACAGGCATCGGCCCCGGCGGCGGACGGGGACGCGCGCTCGGCCGTCCTGGCACGCGTTCGGGCGGCGCTCGGGGATCGGCCGGAGGCCGTGCCGGTGCCGCGGGACTACCGCCGCAGCGGCGAGCGCTCGCAGGCCGAGGCGGTCGCCCTGTTCGCGGAGCGGGTGGGGGAGTACCGCGCCACGGTGCGCCGCGCGCGCCCCGGCGAGCTGGCCCGCGTGCTGTCGGAGCTCTGCCGCGAGCGCGGCGCCCGGCGGCTGGTGGCGCCGGACGGGCTCCCGGCCGAGTGGCGCCCCGAGGGCGTGGAGCTTGTCCCCGACACAGTCCTCTCGCCGCACGAGCTGGATCGGCTCGACGGAGCGCTGACGGGCTGCGCGCTCGCGATCGCGGAGACCGGCACGATCGTGCTCGACGGCGGCCCCGGCCAGGGCCGCCGCGCGCTCACGCTCGTTCCCGACTACCACCTCTGCGTCGTCGCGGAGGAGCAGGTGCGCGACCTGGTGCCCGAGGCCGTGGAGCGGCTCGAGGGCGCGGTGCGGGACGGCCGCCCGCTCACGTTCGTCGCCGGCCCCTCGGCCACCTCCGACATCGAGCTGAACCGGGTCGAGGGCGTGCACGGCCCGCGCACGCTGCACGTCGTCATCGCCGCCTCCGCGTAGGCTCGCCGCGATGCGCACCGTCTACCTCGGCACGTCCGAGTTCGCCGTCGACGTGCTCGACCGGCTTGCGGCGACCCCGCACCGGCCGGTGCTGGTGGTGACGCGGCCGGACCGCCGGCGTGGGCGCGGGCGCAAGCTGGCGCCGCCGCCG
>JAXDII010000036.1:0-3897 GCA_034664085.1 Thermoleophilaceae bacterium | reverse complement strand
GTCCGGGTCGCAGGTCTGAAGCTCGGCCGCCACCGCGCACGCCTCCCAGTAGCGGCGATCGTCCTCGGGGCTGAGCCGCCCGGGCCCGTAGCGCTCGTAGGCGTAGAGCACCGAGTGCCACCCGGTGAGCAGGATCCAGAGCTGGGAGTCGGGGTCGTTGGCGTCGTACTGCAGGCCCGACACGGGCTCGATCCCAACCATGCGCGAATGCACCCGCATCAGCGCGGCCGACGCCTCCACCGCGGTGCGCGAGTCCGCGAACGCGACGGTGGCGAAGTAGCGAATCGTGTTGTCGTAGCGCCCGCGCGCTTGGGTCCGGACGCGGTCGGTCGCCTCGACCGAGGCGAGCAGGAACGGGTCGAGTTCCTCCACCACGACGGCCCGCTGGAAGCCCACGGTGAGCGACGTCGGGTAGCCCCACACCCGCCACGCGACCGAGCCCGGCCCGAAGAAGCCGTTGTCCTCGTGTCGCTTCGTGCTCGCCCCCGCCATAAAGCTACATCACTGTAGCAAAGGTCAGGGAGCGTCGCGCTCGACGCGCGGGAACAGGCGCGTGGCGCCGCGGAACGTCCACGGGCCGGCCTCGCGGCAGGCGGGGGCGCTGCCGATCGGCGGCAGGGTCACCGGGTTCGACGTGTTCGCGCAGCCGAACGCGCGCAGGCCGCCGCCGAGGAAGTCGCCCAGGCCGCCCGGGCGCAGGTAGGGGTTGAAACGGTTGGTGGGCGACCGGTGCGTCGCGCCGACCAAGTTCTCGCTGGTGATCGGCAGCAGTGTGCGCAGGTAGTGCCGGCCCTCGTGGGTGGCCGCGGTGGCGGCGCCCGCCTTCGCGAACGAGCTCACCGTGTCCGTGCCGAACGCGTTGAAGTAGGAGAAGATCGGGCCCAGCTCACGGCTGGCGGGGTACACGACGCCGAACAGCGGCCCCGTCGCCTTGAAGATGGAGGTGGCCGCAGGCAGGCCGCGGTTGGCCGCGCGCAGCACGGGGCGCAGCTCCTCGAAGAACGCGCCGAACTCGGGCGTGAGCCCGTCGAGCGCCGTGAGCGAGGCGGTCAGGCGCGGAGCGAGCGCGCGCAGGGTCCGGATGTCGGGCGCCACCTTCGCGCCGGCGCGGTCGAGCCGGCGCAGCGAGCCGCGCAGGTCCACCAGGAAGCCAGGCAGCACGCGCACGGTCTCGGTCAGCTCGCGGTTGCGCGCGGCGGTGGTGGAGAGCACGTCGTTGCCGGCCGTCACGAGGCCCTGGAGGTCGCCCTCGCGCCGGCCGACGGCCGCCAGCACGGTGGCCGTGTCGCGCACGAGCCCGCGCACCTCGGCGCGCTGCAGGTCGAGCAGCCGGACCAGGCGGTCGACGTTCGCCGTAACCGGCTCGGCTTGGCCGAGCGCGGAGTTGAGGTCCTGGCCGCGGCCGTCGACGGCCACCGCGAACTCGGACACGAAGCGGCGCAGCGCCACACGGGTGCGCTCGTCGAACCCGCTCAGCACCTGGTCGAGCGCCTGCGTGGGGGCCACCTGGCGCGCGGGCAGACGCCCGCCGTCGGCCAGCTTGCGGGCCGTGCGGTCGCCGGGCGAGAGCTCCACGAACGCCTCCCCCAGCAGCGTCTTGGAGCGCACGATCGCGCGTGTGTCGGCGGGGATCGGCGCGTACCGCGAGTCCAGCTCGACGGTGGCGTCGGTGCGCTGGCCGAAGCGCCCGACGGCCACCACCTTGCCCACCGACACGCCCGAGATCCGCACGTCCGACCCGCGGGTCATGTTCGGCGCCTGCGCGAACGAGACGTCGAACCGATAGCCCTGCGCCTTGAGCGGCACCGACCCGCCGAACTGGATCCAGAAGAACAGGATCAGGCAGAAGCACGAGAACGCGAACGCCAGCGCCGCGACAATCGAGCCGCGGCTCACCTCACTCGGCCTCATCGCCCCGCCCTCCGGCCGGTGAGGAACTGCTCGATGGGGGTGAGCCTGCGCTGCCTGCCCGAGGCGCTGAGCGACGACCCGGCCGACGTGACGAACAGTCCGCGGGAGAGCGCGCCGTGGGCGTCCTCACTCGAGAAGACCGAGTTGACGTTGTGGAAGAACCACGCGGTCCAGTAGAGGTAGCCCTCCTCCGAGCCGGGCGGGTTGTACGCCACCGCGTTCGCCACCCGGTCGAGCAGCCCGAACGAGGTGCGCAGGTCGGGCGCGACGCGCTTCAGGCGCCGCGTGGCGCTCGCGATGTCCTGCGAGACGGGCTGGCTCTCGCGCAGGAAGGGCCGCAGCTCGGCGAGCGCGGGGTTCGCGCTGTCGAGCATCCCCTGGGTGGCGCGCAGCGCGCCCGGGAGCTGCTCCGCGCTCTCGGTGAGCGCATCCAGGGTGGCGGGCAGGGCGCCCGCCAGGCGCTCGGCGCGACCCAGGCTGGTGCGCGTCGCCGTGAGCGTGCCCGGCAGCAGCTCCAGCGACTCGCGCAGCGCGCTGTCCTCCCGCGCGAGCGCCCCCAGGGTCGCGTTGGCGCCGCTCACCACTCCGCGCAGGTCGCGGTCGCGCGAGCCCGCGGCCCGCACCACCAGCGACAGGTTGCGCACCACGCGGCGGATCTGGCGCCGGCGCGCGGCCAGGGAGCCGTTGAGCTCGCGCAGCTGCGCGGTGGTGGGCCCGAGCGCCTCGAGCGCGGCCCGCAGGTCCTTGCCGCGCCCGCGCGTCCCGCGCCCCACGGCGGTGATCAGCCCGTCGAGGTAGGCCCGCGTGTCGGCGTCGAGGATCGCGTTGAACTCCTCCGAGTCGACCGGCACGTCGGTGCGGGACACGGCTATCAGCCCCCCGTCGGCGATCGCCCCGGCCGCGCGCCGGCCCGGGTAGAGCTCGATCTGCATGTCCTCGAGCGGGGTGTTCGGCCGCAGCGCGGCACGGGCGTCGCGATACACGCGCGGGAGCCGATCGCCCTCGATCGAGAGCTTGGCCACTGAGCGCCCGTCCTCCAGCTCGGTCGACACGATGTCACCCACGCGCACCCCGGCCACGTTCACCGGCTGGCCCAAACCACCCGTGAGGCCCTGCGTGCTCGCGAACGCCACCCTCAGCTCGTAACGGTCGGCGAGGGGCGTGCGCAGCCGCTGGTTCGCGAAGATCCAGGTTGCGGCGGCCGCCGCAATCAGGGCGAAGACGCCGATCGCGATCAGCCACTTGCCGTGGTAGCGCAGCTGGCGGCGCATCAGCGCTCGCTCCCCGTATCCCGGAGCAAGCGGCGGATGTCCGCCCGGCCCGGGGGCCTGTCGGTCGCGGCGCGGCGCGCGGCTGCGCCCGGGCCGCCGGCGCGCGCCGCGAGGTTCGGCGGCGCCTGGTCGCTGCACGGCGCCTCGGGGCGGTACGGCGGCGGCGCCACTCCGGGCCCGCGCCACACCGGCCGCGATCCGGTCGGGGCTGGGGTCGGCACGCTGGCCGAGTCGGCGGCGAACAGGTAGCGCATCCAGAGACCGTTGGCGTCGAAGCTCTGCCCGGAGCTCGCGAGCCCCACGAGGCCGTGGAGGAAGTCCTGCCACACCGGCCGCCCGCTCGACAGCGCCCCGTCGTCGAGCTTGGTGTTGAGGGTCGGCGCGAGGTTGTCGCGCACGCACGGGACCACCGGGCCGACCACCGGGTAGAGGCCGCGCACCAGCAGCGAGAGTTTGGGGATGTCGCGCAGCGCCGGGCGCAGGCGAACCAGCAGGCGCGGGAGCTCCGACGGCTGGGCGGGCGACGCCGCCACCGCGTCGAGCTGGCGGCCGAACCTGCGCAGGCGGGTGAGCGTCGGCGTGATCAGGGGCAGGCTCGGGAGGGTGGCGGCCTGGAACCGCCGCAGCGGGCCGAGGGTGCGCTCGAAGGCAGCCAGGGCCCCCGGCACGGCGGCCAGGGTCGGGTCGAGCTCGCGCACCGAGGCCGCCAGCTCGG
>JAXDII010000023.1:0-13312 GCA_034664085.1 Thermoleophilaceae bacterium | reverse complement strand
CGGGCGCGCTCCTCCGCCTCACGGCGCTCCTGCTCCTCCTGCTCGCGCTGGGCCCGCTCTTCTGCCTCACGGCGCTCCTGCTCCTCGCGCTCGAGGCGGGCCGCCTCCTCCTCCGCGCGGAACCGCGCGGAGCGGTCGGCCACGACGTCGGCGATCGCCTGGATCACGACCTTGCAGGAGCGGATCGCGTCGTCGTTGCCGGGGATTACGAAGTCCACCGGGTCGGGATCGCAGTTGGTGTCCACGAGTCCGATGACCGGGATCTTCAGGCGCACCGCCTCGCGCACGCCGATCGCCTCGGTCTTGAGGTCGACCACGAACATCGCGTCGGGCGGGCGCTGCATGTCCGCAACGCCGCCGAGGTTGTTCTCGAGCTTGTCGCGCTCGGACATCGACGAGATGCGCTCGCGCACCGGCAGCAGGTCCATGCTGCCGCTCTCGGTCCAGTCGCGCAGCTCGTGGAGACGCCTGATGCGCTTTGAGATCGTCTGGAAGTTCGTGAGCAGGCCGCCCAGCCAGCGCTGGTTGACGTACGGCATGCCGCAGCTCTCCGCCGCCTCGCGGACGGTGTCGCGGGCCTGCTTCTTGGTGCCGACGAACAGCACCGTTCCGCCGCGCCCGGCCAGATCGCCGGCGAACTCCTGCGCGGTCTGCAGGAGCCGGTCGGTCTTCTGCAGGTCGATGATGTGGATGCCGCCGCGCTCTCCGAAGATGAAGCGGCGCATCTTGGGGTTCCAACGGCGCGTCTGGTGGCCGAAGTGAACTCCGGCTTCCAGCAGCTCCTTGATGCCTACCTCGGTGGCCAAAGAGGGACTCCCTTGATTGGTTGTGTGGTTGCTGCCTCCCGCCGGCCGCCTGCGGACCCGGACCTATGTGTCCGGGCAGGGCCGCAGCCGGATGCTCCGGCGGGGTCGATTGATGGATTGGCCCGAAGGATAGTCCTAGAAATAAAGCGAGGCGGCTGAAAAGCCGCCTCGCTCTGTATTTCAGTCCCCGTCTGGCCCTCCGGAGACTGGCTCCCGTCTCGCCGCATCGAGCGCGCGACGCAGTTCAACGGGTGGTTTGGACTCGCATTCGACAAATTCCCCCGTGCGCGGATGTCTAAACCTGAGCCGTTCGGCGTGGAGGAACTGGCGTCCGAGCCCGAGCCGGCGGCCGGATGCGCGGCCGCCGTACTGGGGATCGCCGCAGACGGGATGGTCGATCGCCGACAGATGGGCGCGTATCTGGTGCGTGCGGCCGGTCTCCAGCTGCACCCGCAGCAGGGCTGTGCGCGGGAGCCGCTCCAGCACCTGAAAGCGGGTGACCGCCTCGCGCGGGCGGTCGCTCTGGGTCGAGACGACCGTGCGGCGTGAGCGGTCCCGGCCGATCGGAGCATCGATCGTGCCGCTCTCGGCCTCCGGATGGCCCTCGACCAGGGCGAGGTACTCGCGGTGGATCTCGCGCGCCTTGAGCTGCTGCGAGAGCGCCGCGTGCGCGTCCTCGGTCTTCGCGACCACCAGCAGCCCGGAGGTGTCGCGGTCGAGCCGGTGGACGATGCCGGCGCGCTCCGGGTCGGTCCCCCCTGCCGCGCGCCCGCGCAGCGCCCCGGCGAGCGTCGGGCCGATGTGGCTCGGGGCGGGATGGGTCACGAGCCCCGCCGGCTTGTCGACGACCAGCAGGTCGGCGTCCTCGTAGACCACGTCGAACTCGGCCGGATCCTCCTCCACGGCCCGCTCGCGCGGGTCCGCGGCCACGGACACGGTCTCGCCGGCCGCGATGCGGTGGTTCTTGGGCCTCGGGACACCGTCCACGAGCACGGCGCCGGCGTCGATCAGGCGCTGCGCGGCGGAGCGCGAGGGCGTGGCGCCGCGTGCGGCCAGGAAGGCGTCCAGGCGCAGTCCGGCGTCCTCGGCGGACGCCTCTAGCTCACGTGCGCTCGCCGTGGCCTCCCCTCGACCACCCAGAGCAGCGCCGCCACCCCGATCACGATGCAGGAGTCGGCCACGTTGAAGGCGGGCCAGGCGGTCGGGTCGATGAAGTCGATTACCGCTCCCTCACGGGCGCGGTCCGCGAGGTTGCCGAGCGCGCCGCCCAGCAGCAGCCCGACCGGCAGCCACAGCCAGGGCCGGTTCCGGTGGGCGAAGAAGTACCCGAGCAGCAGGGACAGCGAGAGGCCGATCAGTACGGCAACCAGCAGCCCGGCGCCCTCCAGCGCCCCGAACGCCACGCCCGTGTTGCGGGCATTGGTGAGGTCCAGCCCGGGGAAGAGCGCGACCTGGTCCCCGCGCGCGATCTGCGTCGCGGCGAGCTGTTTGGTCGCCTGGTCGACGGCCACGACGAGGCCCGCCGTGGCCAGCGCCGCCGCGGCGCCTGGACCCCTCACCCCCGGATCAGGTTCGCGACCACGCCGCTCACGATGATCAGCACGAACGTGGCCACGATCGGGCTGAGGTCGAGCGCCCCGGGACCTATGCGCACCGGCGGCAGGAAGCGCCGGAAGAGGTTCAGGTAGGGGTCGGTCACGTCGGTCACGAACTTCAGGAACCCGGCGAGCCAGCGGTTGTACGGGATGCGCGGGATCCAGCTCAGGATGATCCGGATGAAGATCAGCACGAGGTAGACGAGCGCCAGCGTGTTGACGTAGTCGGCGACGTCGTCGCGGGTCACGGCCAGCCACAGGCTCATCGGCGGGTGCCCTCCACGACCGCGTCGACCCCGGATCGGCAGACGTCGCGCAGCCCGCGCTCCTCGAGGCGGATCAGGCCCCGCTCGGTGGCCCCGCCCGGCGTGGCCACGCGCACCTTGATCGCCTCGGTGTCGTAGCCGTGCTCGCGCAGGTAGGCGGCGGTGCCCGCCATGGTCTCGACGGTCATGCGCAGGGCGTCCTCGCGGTCCAGGCCATGCTCTACGCCGGCGTCGGCAAACGACTCCGCGACCAGCGCCATGAACGCCGGGCCGCAGCTCATCAGAGCCATGGCCGGCTCGATCAGCGGCTCCTCGTCGAGCGCGATGATGGTGCCCGCGCGGCCCATCAGCTCGAGGATCTCGCCCTCGGGCCCCTGCTCGGCCAGCCGGCCGGGCACGTAGCAGAGCACGCCCTGGCGAACCTCCGCCGGGATGTTCGGGATGAAGCGATAGACCGGCACGCCCGGATAGGCGGCCTCCAGGTCGTCGGTGGCAGTGGCGGCCAGGATCGACACGAGCGCCTTCGCCCTCCCGCCCAGGTCATCCGCCACCTCGGCGAGCTGCGTCGGCTTGTGGCAGAGCACCACGGCGTCCGCGCGCTCGGCCAGCTCGGCGTTCGACGCCACAGCCTCGCCGCCCAGCTCCTCGGCCAGCGCACGCGCCTTGGCCTCGTCCACGTCGGCCACCAGCACCGGCGCGCCGATTCCGCGAGCGAGCGCGGAGGCCATGTTGCCGGCGCCAATGAACCCGAGCTTCATCGCCGCGTCACTCTACCGGCGGCCAACGGCGACGCCGGCTAGGACTGGTTGAAGAAGCCCTTCTCGATCAGCCGCGCGCGCTCTTCCGCCGATACCTCGACGTTGCGCGGCGTGAGCAAGAAGACCTTGTCGGCGATCCGCTGCATCCCGCCGTCGAGCGCGTAGGTGAGTCCGGACGCGAAGTCGATCAGCCGCTTGGACAGATCCGTGTCGGCGCCCTGCAGGTTGAGGATCACCGGGATCGCCTCCTTGAACTGGTCGGCGATCTGCTGCGCGTCGTTGAAGTTCTTGGGGATGACGAGATGCACCTGGATGTCCCCTCCGTTGCCGCCCCGGCCGTTGGGGCCGACGGGGCGCAGGACGCGCGTCTCACGCCCGCCGCTGCGCGGCTCCTCGGCGAAGATGTCGTCGATCTCGTCACGGCGGCGGCGCTGCAGCCGGCGCACGTTGGGACGGTCTCGGTAGCGATCCTCGAGCTCCGCCTCGGGCTCGGGCTCGCGCACCGCCTCGTAGCGCGGGTCCTCCTCCTCGGCGAGGCCGAAGTAGACCAGCGTGCGGTGCCATGTGTCACGAAGCGCCATTGCTGCCCTGGTTTTCGCGCGTAAGCAGGAAACTCCTTGTCACAGTGTATGACCCGTGGACACCACAGAGTTCCAGGTCCTGCGCGAGATTCCCGGCGCGGACAGCGTTCTGCTCCAGGGCGAGATCGCCGGCGAGGGCGCGCCGATCGTGCTGCTGCACGGCCTCTCGGCCACCCGCCGCAACGTCGTGCAGGGCTCTCGCCACCTGGTCAAGCGCGGCTACCGGCTGATCGCCTACGACGCGCGCGGCCACGGCGCCTCCTCCCGCGCCTCCGGCTACGCCTACGCCGACTTGGTCGGAGACCTCGAGGCGGTGCTGGCGCACCTCGGCCTAGAGCGCGCCGCCATGGTGGGCAGCTCGATGGGCGCGGCGACGGCGATGGCCTTCGCCCTCGCCTCGCCGCAGCGCGTGCCGGCGCTCGTGCAGGTAACCCCCGCCTACAACGGCTACGCGCGCACCGCGGACGTGGACGGCGACTCCTGGGAGCGCATGGCCGCGGGCCTGGAGAGCGGCGGCGTGGAGGGCTTCGTGGACGTGGCGCAGCCGGAGGGCGCCGGCGAGCGCTGGCGCGAGATCGCGCGTGAGGCCACGCGCCAGCGCATGGAGCGCCACCAGCACCCGGATGCCGTCGCCCAGGCCCTGCGCCACCTGCCGAGCTCGCCGGCGTGGGTCGGCCTGGAGCAGCTGGAGCGGCTCGACATCCCGGTGCTGATAGTCGGTTCGCGCGACGAGATGGACAGCCTGCACCCGCTCAGCGTGGCCGAGGAGTACGCCCGCAGGCTGCCCAACGCGGAGCTGCTCGTCGAGGAGCCGGGCAAATCGCCGATCGCGTGGCAAGGCGCCCGCCTGTCCGGCGCGATCGGGGATTTCCTGGAACGAGCGGGGTACCCGCCGAACGGCGGCTAGCCACCAGGGCGCGGCACGTGGGCAGGCTAGGCGTACAGGACCGAGCCCACGCGCACGATCGTCGCGCCCTCCTCGGCGGCGACCGCGTAGTCCTGCGAGGTGCCCATCGACAGCCGCTGGAGGCTGTGCTCGGCGGCCAGCTCCGCTAGGCGGGCGAAGTACGGGCGGTTGTGCTCGGGGTCCTCGGTGAAGGGCGGCATCGTCATCAGGCCGGTGACTGGGCTGGGGCAGCGCTCGATGTAGCCGGCCAGCTCGGCGGGGTCGACGCCCTCCTTCGACTGCTCGCCCGCCACGTTGACCTGGATCAGGACCTCCTTGGCGGGGTTCTGCTCGAGGCGCCGCAGGGCGGACTCGGAGGCGATGGAGTGGATCAGCCTCACGTTCGGGGCGATGTCGCGCAGCTTGCGGCTCTGCACGGCGCCGATGAAGTCCCAGGTGAACAGGTCGCCGTGGCGCTCCTGCTTGGCGAGCATGTCCTGCACGCGGTTCTCCCCCACGAGCTCGATGCCGGCCTCGGCGAGCACGGGCAGGTCGTCGGCGTCCACGTACTTGGTCGCCGCCAGGATCTCGACGTCCGGGCCGATCCGCTCGCGGATCCGCTCCAGGTTCTCCCTCACCCGTTCAGCACGCACAGCCCTGCCTGCCTTCCCGTGACTCCGTGGTCGCGCCGATGGGAGAAGTAGCGCTCGGCGTCGCAGCTCGTGCAGCGGTCGAGGTGCCGCACCTCGCGCACCCCGGCCGCGGCCAGGCGCGCCTCGATCACCCGGCGCAGGTCGAGCATGCGCCCGTCGAGTGCGCCAGGGACGTCGGCGAACCGCTCGGCCACCTCCGGCCCGACCTCGTAGCAGCAGCCGCCGATTCCGGGCCCGACCGCGGCGGCGGGCGGCGCCTCGAAGGCCGCGACGGCCTGCTCGACGATCCCGCCGGCCAGCGGCCGCCAGCCGCAGTGCAGCATCGCCGCGCGCGTACCGTCCGAGAGGGCGACCGGGTAGCAGTCCGCCACGAGCACGAGCAGGGCCAGCCCCGCCTCGGCGGTCAGGTGCCCGTCTACTCGCGGCAGCTGCCTGGCGCCGGGCTCGGAGTAGGCGCGCTCGGGGTCCGGTCCCTCCCACTCCCGCAGGTCGGTTCCGTGCACCTGCCAGCCCATCACGACGCGCTCGGAGTCGACCTGCGCCGCGCCGGCCAGCCGGGCGCGGTTCTCGGCCACCCGGCGGGGGTCGTCGTCGGTGAGGATGCCGAGGTTGAGCGACCGGTAGGCCGCCTCGCTGACGCCCCCGGCGCGCGTGGAGAAGACGGCGCGCGCGCCCGGCAGCTCGAGGGTGTCGATCATCGGGCCAGCTCCAGGGCGGTGCGCAGCTCGGCGTCGCGGCCCGAGACGAGCCCGTCGAGCTTGCGCCGAAGCGTCTCCTCCAGCGCGCGGCCGACGGCGGGTCCCTCGGGGATGCCCGCGGCCAGCAGATCTTTTCCGCTGATCTCGAGCTGCACCCCGCTCAGGTCGGTGACCCAGCGCAGCACCGGCTCCGAGGGAGCGCCGAGCGCCAGGGCCAGCGCGAGCGCCTCGGGCGGCTCGGCGCCGAGCAGGTCGCGCAGCTCCGAGGGCGCGTGCGGGCGCGCCCGCAGCTCGCGCGCCAGGGCAGGCGCCACGTGCGCCGCGCGCACGACCGCGTCGCGCGCGCCCGCCTCCAGGTGCAGGCCGGCCACCCAGAGGACCAGCTCGGCCGGCGCCGCGGCGGTCAGGGCGGCCAGGGAGGCCAGTCCGCGGTCGGCGCCGATCGCCACCGCCCCGAGCGACGCCGAGGCGACCAGCTCCGGGTCCGGGTCGAGCGCCGGGTGCAGGGCGCGGTCGACGCCGAGCTCGCGCATCCGCTCCACCGCGGCAGGTGCCTCGAGCTCGCCCAGCAGGTCCATCAGCTCGTCCCGTAGCCGCGCGCCCGACACCGTGGACATCGCGTCCTCAGCCACCGCCGCCCGCGCCGCGCGCTCGGTGCCCTCGTCCATTCGGAACCCGAGCCGGGTCTCGTAGCGGACGGCGCGCAGCAGGCGGGTGGGGTCGTCGAGGAAGGAGCCCGGATGCAGGATGCGCACCACGCCCGCCTGGAGGTCGGCGAGGCCGCCGCGGGGGTCGTAGAGGTGGCCGAGGTCGTCCCCGCTGAGCGCCACGGCCATGGCGTTGATCGCGAAGTCGCGGCGGCCCAGGTCCTCGGCCAGGGTGGCAGCGGCCACGCGCGGCAGGGCGCCGGGCTCGTCGTAGGCCTCGGTTCGGGTCGTGGCCAGGTCGAAAGTCAGGTCCCCGGCGCGTACGGTCGCCGTGCCGAAGCGCTCGTGCTCGCGCGCCGAGCCGCCGAGCCGCTCGGCCACCGCGCGCGCCGCCGAAACGGCGCTGACCTCCACGGCGATGTCGAGGTCGACGGCGTCCGCTCCGCGCAGCAGGTCGCGAACCGCCCCGCCGACCAGGTACGCGGGCGGCAGGCCCTCGAGGGCGGGCAGCAGGCGCTCCATGCCGGGGAGGCGGCGGACGCGCTCGCGCAGGTCGGTAGGCGGCCCGTCCGGCATCAGAGCCGCACCGGGATGCCGGCGGCGCGCATGCGCTCCTTCGCCTCGCGCACCGTGTGCTGGCCGTAGTGGAAGATCGACGCGCACAGCACGGCGTCCGCGCCGCCCTCGTTGACGGCGTCGACCAGGTGGTCGAGCGAGCCGGCGCCGCCGCTGGCGATCACCGGCACGTCCACGGTGTCGGCCACCGCGCGGGTCAGCTCGAGCTCGTAGCCGTCCTCGGTGCCGTCGCGGTCCATGCTGGTCAGCAGGATCTCGCCCGCGCCGCGCCGCGTGCCCTCCCGCGCCCACTCGACGGCGTCGCGCCCGACCGCCCGACGGCCGCCCTCGACGTACACGCCGTAGGAGCCGTCCGGCTCGCGGCGGGCGTCGATCGCCAGCACTACGCACTGGGCGCCGAACACGTCTCCCAGCTCGGTCAGCAGCTCGGGCCGGGCCACGGCCGCGGAGTTGACCGAGACCTTGTCGGCGCCGGCGTCGAGCACTGCCTGGGCGTCCTCGACCGACCGCACGCCGCCGCCGATCGTGAACGGGATGAACACGTCGTCGGCGCAGCGGCGGGCCAGCTCGGCAACGGTCTCGCGGCGCTCGTGCGAGGCGGTGATGTCGAGGAAGACGATCTCGTCGGCACCCTCCTCCTGGTAGCGCACGGCCAGCTCGACCGGGTCGCCCGCGTCGCGCAGGTTCAGGAACTCCACGCCCTTCACGACGCGACCCTTGTCCACGTCGAGGCAGGGGATCACTCGCCGCAGCAGCATCAGGCCTCCAGGGCCGCCTGGCCCTCCGCCACCCCGAAGCGGCCCTCGTACAGGGCCTTGCCGGAGATGACGCCGGCGAGGTTGACCAGCCGCAGCTCGCGCAGTCCCTCCAGGTCGGCAAGCGACCCGATGCCACCCGAGTAGAGAAAGCGCCCGCGCACCGCCTCGCCGATGCGGCGCACCTCGTCGAGGTCCGGGCCTTCGAGCATGCCGTCGCGGTCGACGTTCGTGTAGATGAACCGGGTCACGCCGCGCTGCTGCATCATCCGGATCGCGTCCTCGCCGCTCGTCTGGGTCTCGCGCGTCCAGCCGGAGACGGACACCTTGCCGCCGCGCACGTCCACGCCGACCAGCACGCGCGACGTGAAGGCGGCGAGCGCCTCGTCGAGCAGGTCCGGGTCCGTGAAGGCGGCGGTGCCCAGCACCACGCGTGACGCGCCCGCCTTCAGCGCGCGGCGGATGGCGGGTATCGAGCGCAGGCCGCCCCCCAGCTCCACCGGCACCTCCAGCTCCCGGGTGATGCGCTCCACGTGGTGCAGGTTGACCGGCTCGCCCTCGCGCGCCCCGTCCAGGTCCACGACGTGCAGGAAGCGCGCGCCCGCCTCCACGAACGAGCGCGCGGCCTCGAGCGGGTCGTCCGCGTAGACGGTCTCGTCGTCGAAGTGGCCCTGGCGCAGCCGCACGGCCTTGCCGTCGCGGATGTCCACCGCCGGCAGGAGGATCATCCGGCGAGGCGCACGAAATTGCGGAGCAGGCGCAGCCCGTCGGGCCCGGACTTCTCAGGGTGGGACTGCAGCCCGTACACCGGCGGCCGCTCGACCACGCTCACGAACTCGGTTCCGTACTCGGCCGTTCCGAGCACGTCCTGGGCGTTCGTGGGCCGCGGAGCGAACGAGTTGGCGTGGTAGAAGGCGCACGGGTCCGGCAGCCCCTCGTTCAGCGCGCTGTCGCGCTTCCACGACACGGTGTTCCAGCCGATCTGCGGGATCTTGGGGGCGTCCAGCTGCTCGACCGGTCCGTCCAGCAGTCCGATGCCCTCCGCGCCGCCCAGCTCGGTGGTCGACTCGAACAGCAGCTGCATCCCCATGCAGAGCCCGATCACGGGCACGCCGGCCGCCACCCGCTCGCGCAGCAGCTCGTCCAGGCCGAGCGCTCGCACCTGCTCCATCGCCTTCGGCATCGCTCCGACTCCGGGCAGCACGATCGCGCCGGCCTCGCGCACGCTGGCGTGGTCCGAGGTCAGCTCCGGCTGGGCGCCGACGTGCTCCAGCGCCTTGTACACCGAGCGCAGGTTGCCCATGCCGTAGTCGAGGATGGCCACCCGCGCGCTCACAGCAGCCCCTTGGTGGAGGGCACCCCCTGCACACGCGGATCCTCGGCAATCGCCTGGCGCAGCGCGCGCGCGAAAGCCTTGAAGGACACCTCGACCATGTGGTGCGCGTTGGCGCCGGCCTCCACGGTCACGTGCAGGGTCAGCTTGGCGGCGTTCGCCACCGCGCGGAAGAACTCCTCGGCGAGGTCCGTGTCGAAGTCGGCCACGCGCTCGGCCGGGAAGTCGCCGCTGAACTCCGTGTACGGGCGACCGGAGATGTCGATCGCGCAGCTGGCGCGCGCCTCGTCCATCGGGACCACCGCCTGACCGAAGCGCGTGATGCCGGAGCGGTCGCCGAGAGCGTCGTCGAGCGCCTGCCCGAGCGCGATGCCGGTGTCCTCCACCGTGTGGTGCGGGCCGGTCTCCAGGTCGCCGCGCGCCTGCACGTCGAGGTCGAGGCCAGCGTGACGAGCCACCGCGTCGAGCAGGTGGTCGAAGAACCCGACGCCCGTGCGACGCTCGCCCGCCCCGGTCCCGTCCAGGCCGAGCGAGACCGTGATGTCGGTCTCGCCTGTGACGCGGTGGATGTGGGCGGTGCGACTCACGCTCGGCGCTCCATTGACTCGGCGTGCACGGGGAAGCCCTCGGCGCGAGCCAGGGCGGCGCCTGCGGGAGCGAGGCGGGCCGGCGCCTCGCCGGGCAAGGATACGCGAGCCATGCGGCGCCGGAACGTGGCCGGCGAGAGAGCGCTCTGGAAGCGCGCGGCTCCCCCGGTGGGCAGCACGTGGTTGGAGCCGGCGACGTAGTCGCCGAAGGCCGTACCGGCGCCCGCGCCGACGAAGACGCAGCCGGCCCGAGTCACCCGATCGGCGAGCGCCTCGGCCTCCTCGCCGACCAGCTGGAGGTGCTCGGGGGCGATTTCCTCGGCGTGCGCGAGCGCCTCGGCGAGCGAGCCCACCGGGAGCGCCTCCAGCTGGGCGTTCCCGACGGTCGGCCGCTCCGGAGCCAGTCGCGCCACCTCGGCGAGCACTGCCTTGACCAGGCCGTGATCGGGTGAGATCAGCCACAGCGGACTGTCCTCGCCGTGCTCGGCCTGGGCGAGCAGGTCCAGCGCGATCAGCTCCACGGGTGCGCCGCTGGATGCCACCACCACGAGCTCGCTGGGCCCCGCGAGCCCGTCGATGCCGACCTCGCCGAACACCTGCCGCTTGGCCTCCGTCACCCAGGCATTGCCAGGCCCGACGATCACGTCGACGGCCGGCACGCTCTCCGTCCCGTAGGCCAGCGCCCCGATCGCCTGCGCCCCGCCCATCCGATAGACCTCGCTCACGTCGCAGAGCACGCACGCAGCGAGGATCGCCGGGTGGGCACGTCCGCCCGGGCCCGGAGGCGCGCAGACGGCGATCTGATCGACACCGGCGACCCGCGCGGTGATCGCGCACATCACGACTGTGGACGGATAGGGCGAGCGGCCGCCGGGGACGTAGACGCCCACGCGGCCCACCGGCACCTCGCCGACCTCGACGCTCTGGCCCTGCGGGAGGCTGACCTCGACCGGCTCGCGCAGCTGGGCCCGCGCGACGGCGCGCACGTTTGCGATCGCCGTGCGCAGCCCCTCCAGCACCGCCGGCTCCAGGATGCCCACCGACGACTCGAGCTCGCGCGCGTCCACGCGCAGCTCGCCAGGGGCCAGTTCCGCCTTGTCGAAGCGCTCTGTGAAATCAAGCACCGCGTCGTCGCCGCGCCGGCGCACCTCCGCCAAGATCGCGGCCACCTCGTCGCGCGGCGCGGCCTGGCCCTCGCGCCTCATCGAGCCCGCACCCTCTCCACCACCTCGTCGATCTGCTCCGCCTTCAGCTTGTGCGCCACCGGGTTCGCGATCAGGCGGGCCGTGCAGACCCCGATCTCCTCGACCACGCGCAGCCCGTTCTCGGCCAGCGTCGTGCCGGTGGCGGTCAGGTCCACGATGCCGTCGACCAGGCCGGTCAGCGGCGCCAGCTCCACCGAGCCCTTCACCTCCACGATCTCCGCCTGGCGGCCCGTCTCCGAGAAGTGCTGCTCGGCGATGCGCGGGTACTTGGTCGCGATCCTGACCCGGCCGAGCCGGCGCAGGGCGGAGCCGATCGGGTCGCCGCCTTCCTTGGCCGCCACCACCATCGTGCAGCGGCCGAAGCCCAGGTCGACCAGCTCGTAGACGTTGCGGTGGGCCTGCTCGAGCAGCACGTCCTTGCCCGTGATGCCGATGTCGGCCGACCCGTGCTCCACGTAGGTCGGCACGTCCGAGGGGCGCATCGTGACGATGCCGGCGTCCTCGAACAGCAGCCTGCGGTCGTTCACGCGCACCTCGCTCGTGTCGATGCCGAGCGTGTCGAGCAGGTCCAGTGCTCCGGCGAAGAGCGCTCCGCGGGGCACGGCGATCGTGAGGCTCATGCGAGCGCCTCCTCGGCGGCCTGCGCCATGTGCACACGCTGCACGTCCAGCGCCATGCCGCAGGCGGGCAGCGCACGGCCGAAGCGACCCAGCAGGTCGTCGTAGCGCCCGCCGCCGCCCAGCGCGAAGCCGACGGCCGGGTCGTAGACCTCGAACACCGCGCCGGTGTAGTAGCCGAGCTCGCGCACCAGCCCGAGGTCGAAGATGACCCGATCGGCCATCCCGCGCTCGGCCAGCAGCTCGTGGAGCGCGCGCAGTCCCTCCACGGCCTCGGCCACCGGCCCGTCGGCGCGCTCGAGCACCTCGTAACCGCCGCGCAGCTCCGGCAGGCGCATCAGCAGCTCGCGCTCACGCTCGCCGGTGCCGCTGAGAGCCGCCACGCGCATCTCCAGCCCGACCAGGTCTCGCCGCGACAGGCACTCCAGCAGCGGCAGGTGCTCCTCCGCGGGCACGTCGAGGCCCTCGAGCAGCCGCCGGTAGAGCGACCCGTCCCCCACTCCCACGCGGTGGCGGCGGAGGCCGGCCTCGTCCAGCGCGCCGATCGTCAGCGCCAGGACCTCGGCCTCGCCCTCGGGGGCGCTCGGACCGATCAGCTCCAGCCCGCCCTGCAGGAACTCGCGCGGCTCACCTACCCCGCGATCGGTGGTCCGCCAGGCGTGCGCGAAGTAACAGAAGCGCAGGGGCGGGTCGGCCTCCGCGTAGCGCGTGGCCACGACCCGCGCGATCGGGATCGTCATGTCCGAGCGCAGCGCGAGCACGGCGCCCTTGTCGTCGAACGTGCGATAGCGGGCGCCCGCCGCGCGCTCCTCGCCGCGGCGCAGCACGTCCTCGTACTCGAGCGCGGGCGTGTGCACCTCGCCGTAGCCGGCGCCCTCGAACGCGCCGCGCATGCGGGCCGAGATCGCGCGCAGCTCGCGCATCTCGTCAGGCAGCACGTCGCGCGTGCCCGGCGGGATCGGCGTCGTGCGCGAGGGGGCGGGCTGGCCCGCCCCGGAGCGTTGTTTTTTCATCGCGTCTCCTTCGGCCTACGCGGGCACGCGCTCGGTGGCGACGCGCTCGATGCGCGCGCCCAATCCCCGCAGGCGCTCGTCGATCCGCTCGTAGCCGCGGTCGATCTGGCGGATGTTGCCGATCTCCGACTGGCCCTCGGCGCACAGGGCAGCGATGAGCATGGCCATGCCTGCGCGGATGTCGGGGCTCTCCATGCGCTCACCGTGAAGCCGGCTCGGGCCGCTGACCACCGCACGATGCGGATCGCAGAGGATTACCCGAGCGCCCATTGTCACGAGCTTGTCCACGAAGAACAGCCGGTTCTCGAACATCTTCTCGAAGATCATGACCAAGCC
>JAXDII010000016.1:0-4065 GCA_034664085.1 Thermoleophilaceae bacterium | reverse complement strand
ACGAGACGCGCCGCGCGGTCGGTGCCCGAGCCGGGGCTGAACGGCACGATCAGGTTGACCGGACGCTGGAACGCGGTCTCCCCCCCGCCGCCGCCGCCGCTGTCGCCGCCCGTGTCGCCGCATGCGGCGACGCCGAGCGCGACGGCGGCGACGAGCGCCGGGACGCAGGCGCGGATGGCCGGCCGTCGGTGGATCGCTGTGCGTGGCATGTCCGCCTCTCTCTCGTTCCCTAGCTCGCGCCGGCCTGGTCGATCGCCGCGCGGGCGCGGCGGCTGTCGCGCACGGCACGGTAGGCCAGCAGCACGAACACCGCGAGCGTGATCGCCAGCAGAGCGGCGCTGAGCGGCCGGGTGAAGAAGACCGTCCAGTCGTTCGCGTTGCGGATCATCGTCGTCTGGAAGTAGCGCTCGGCCAGCGGCCCGAGGATCGCGCCGAGGACCAGCGGGGCGAGCGGGTAGCCGCCGCGGATCATGAAGAACCCGATCACGCCGAACGCGGTCATGATCCACACGTCCGACATCGACTGGCGCAGGGCGAACGCGCCCACGTAGGCGAAGACGACGATGAACGCCGCGATGTAGACCTCGGGCACGTTCAGCAGCCGGATCATGGGCTTGGCGGCCAGCACGCCCATGACGAGCATCACGAACAGCGCGACGAGGAGCCCCACGAAGATCGTCGCCAGCAGCTGCTCCTGCTGCGTGAAGATCGTCGGCCCCGGGTTGATGTTGTTCAGCTGGAAGACGCCGAGGAGCACGGCCGACGCGCCGCTGCCCGGGATGCCGAGGACGAGCAGGTGGATGAGCGCGCCGCTCACGCTTGCGGTCGACGCCGCCTGCGGGGCGATGATGCCCGCCGGAGAGCCCTTCCCGAGCTCGTCCTTGTCCTTGCCGAACTGCTTCTCGACGCCGTAGGCGACGAACGAGCCGACGGTGGAGCCGACGCCGGGCCCCGCGCTGACGAACGCGCCGGTCGCCATGCCGCGCCCGAAGCTTCCCAGGCGTCCGCGGATCGCCCGCAGGCCGGGGATCGTGGTGCGCACTTCCGCCGGCTGCTGCGTGGCATGGCCGGCGAAGCGCTCGCCGAAGCGCGACAGCGCCTCGGTCAGCGCGTAGACGCCGATGAGGATCGCCAGGTAGCTGATGCCGTCCCGCAGGACGTCGGTGCCGAAGTCGAAGCGCACGGCGCCGTAGATGTCGTCGACGCCGACCGTGGCGACGAGCATCCCGGCGAACATGGAGACGACCGCCTTGACCGTGGAGTCGCTCGACAGGGCCAGGACGCTCGTCAGGCCGAGCAGGACGATCGCGAAGTACTCCGCCGAGCCGAACTTCAGCGCCAGCGACGCGAACGGCTGCGAGAAGAACACGAGCGCCAGCCAGCCCACCAGGCCGCCGAAGAACGCCGCCAGCGCCGCCCAGCCGAGCGCCTCCGCGGCGCGCCCCTTGCGCGCCATGGCGTGGCCGTCGCGCGTCAGCGGGACGTCGTTGGGCTCGCCCGGGATGTTGAGCAGGATCGCCGTCAGCGCCCCGCCGTAGGTGCCGGCCACGTAGACGGCGATCATCAGCACGAGCGCCTGCGCGGGGTCCATCGAGTACGTGAACGGCAGGATCAGCAGCACGCCCATGACGAAGGTGAGCCCCGGCAGGACGCCGACGGCCATGCCGATGAACACCCCGAGCACGACGAGGCCCCAGAAGACGAGCCCGCCGTCGACGAGCGCCTGCGCCATGTTGCCGATGACGTCCACGTGACCTCCCGGCTCCGCTCAGCCCGTCACTGGATGCCCAGCAGCCGGTACACGGCGACGGTGACGGTGTCGAAGACGCTGACGCCCGTCGGCACCGACACGTACACGACGCCGACGAAGACGTACGTCAGGACGAGGCCGCCGACCACGGCGACGAGCGGGGCGACCCACGTGTGCTGGCCGCCGAGCCAGATGAAGGCGCCGAGGAACACCATCGTGGCGATCATGTAGCCGAGGAACATCGTCGCCAGGACGTAGCCGACGGCCAGCCCGACCGCGACGCCGAGGCTGCGCCAGTGCAGCGTCGCGGGCGCGTCCTCGATGTCGTCGAACTCGCCGGCGACGTGCACGACCGGGCGGCGGTGCTCGCGGACGGCCTGGACGATGCGCACGAGCAGCGCGACGGCGAGGCCGATGGCGGCCAGCCGCGGCCAGAACGCGGGGCCGAGCTGGCCCGCCTGCTGGCGCGACGTGAAGCCGCCGGCGATGACGAACAGGTAGACGGCGCCGGCGAGGACGGCGAGCTCGGGGACGATCTCGCGCAGCAGGTCGCCCGTGGTCGCCTGACGCTCGCGGACCTCGACGCCGCCGGCGGGGCCGGTCGCCGCAGCCGGGGGCGGCGTCCCATCCTCTTCGACGCTCTCTGTGGCCGGCCGGGGCGAAGTCGTGAAGCGAGGCGACTTCAGCTCTCGTGCCATCTCCCTCCTCCCGAGGGGTCGCGCGTGCGCCCCGTCGGGTACCCGGCCGGCATACCGGCGAAACCGTTCCGGGCGGGCTCGGCCGCCCCGGCCGGGTGCTCCGGGCCGATCGGCTAGGGCGCCATGCCGTAGCGGAACTCGACCATCAGGACGCCGGTCTCCGACGTCCACGGGCCGTGCTCCATGCCGGGTGGGCGGCAGGCGTACATGCCGGCCGTGAACCGCTGGCCGAGGCGGGTGTCGGTGATGTCGCCCTCGACGATGAACACCTCCTCCCAGAAGTCGTGCTGCTGGACGCCGTTGGGGCTGGAGTCGGCCCCCGGCTCGAAGCGCAGCAGCCGCGTGTAGGCGCTGCCGTCCTCGTCGACGGAGAGCAGCCGCTCCTGGATCCCGGGGGCCTCGTTGCCCGGCGGGTTGCGCCACTCGCCGTTGGGGGGCTGGAACTCGAGCTCGGGCTTGCGCATCGTCGGTCTCCTCTCAGTGCGTGCCGGCGAGATCGGTCTGCTCGGCGAGCGAGTAGCTGTCCAGGAAGCGCTGGGCGAGCCCGCGCGCCTCCTCGAAGCCGTAGTTGCGGTAGGCGTAGCCCCGGGCGACGAACGGCGCGCCGGCGTAGAACATCTCGTACTGGTGGTGGCGCCCGGCGAACTCCGAGCCCACCGCGTCCCAGACGAGCTTGAACAGCTTCGTCCGCGCCTCCAGGTCCTCCTGGGACTCGGCGAGGTAACGCGCCATGTCCGGCGCCGTCTGCGCGCTGACGAGGTCGTGGTAGGAGGACGCCGTGCCGATCACCCCGGCGCCGGAGAGCTCGCGCAGGATGTGCAGCACGCGGGGATACAGCTCGGACTGCAGCCCCATCGCGCCGTACAGGAAGCGCTTGTCCGGGCGGCAGATGCCGAACTCGTCGACCGCCGCCGAGCTCTCGGCGGCGAGGACCATGCCCTCGACGAAGGCGCCGAGCGCGGCGAGCTCGCCCATGCTGTCCTGGACGGCCGGGATCTTCCCCAGGCCGTTGGCCTCCACGACGCTCGCCGCCAGGCCGAGCAGGAACTTCGTCTTCACCGTGAAGCGGATCTGGGCCTGCGTGTTCCCCAGCACGTGCGCCGCCGTGCGGTGGAACTGGTCTCGCACGAGGTCGACGTCGCGGTGGACGAGGACGTTCTCCCACGGCACGAAGACGTTGTCGAAGACGGCCATCGAATCGGGCTCGTCGAAGCGCGTGGACAGCGGGTAGTCGAACGCGCTGGGCTGGCCGACCGCGTACGGTCGCCGGCAGTAGAGCTTGAGGCCCTCGGTGGCGACCGGGATCGCGAACGAGAGCGCGAAGTCCTCCTCGCCGGGGCGCAGCGGCTTGACGCAGGACACGTACAGCAGGTCCGAGACCGCGCTGCCGGTGCCGAGCATCTGCGCCCCCTGGACGACGATGCCGCCGTCGCGCTCGGCCGCCACGGCGACCTGCGACACCTGCCCGTCGGGCGGCGCGCCCGGCTTGCTGGCCGCGTTCTGCGGCGGGATGATCGTGTACGAGAGGTACAGGTCCTCCTCGATCATCTGCCGGTACAGGCGCACGGCGTTGGCGCCGAAGCCCTCCCGGCCGGCGTCGAACACCGACGGCGCGCT
>JAXDII010000050.1:0-44883 GCA_034664085.1 Thermoleophilaceae bacterium | reverse complement strand
CCCTGGCGGTCGGCAACGTGCCCGGGATGCCGGTCAAGCCCGGCTCGATGGGACTGCCCCTGCCCGGCGTGCCGATCGTGCTGGTCGATCCCGTCACAGGCCAGCCGGCCGACGAGGGCGAAATCTGCGTCGACCTGTCGAAACGGCCGATGAGCCTGATGACCGGCTACCAAGGCGACCCCGAACGCAACGCCGAGGCCATGGCGGGCGGCTACTACCACACCGGCGACGTCGCCTCCCGCGACCAGGACGGCTACATCTTCTACATCGGACGCACCGACGACGTGTTCAAGGCGTCGGACTACAAGATCAGCCCGTTCGAGCTGGAGAGCGTGCTGATCGAGCATCCGGCGGTGGCCGAGGCCGCCGTGGTGCCGTCGCCGGATCCGCTGCGCCTCGCGGTGCCGAAGGCCTACGTCTCGCTCGCCCCGGGGTTCGCCCCCGACGGCGAGACCGCGCTCGCGATCCTCGCGCACGCGCGCGGGCGCCTGGCGCCGTACAAGCGCATCCGCCGGCTCGAGTTCGCCGAGCTCCCGAAGACCATCTCCGGCAAGATCCGCCGAGTCGAGCTGCGCGCCCGTGAGGACGCTCGCTCCTCGGAGCCCGCGGCCCGGCCGGCCGGCGAGTTCCGGGACGAGGACTTCGCCGGCCTCAGAGCACCAGCAAAGGAGTCGGACCGGTGAAGAGCTTCCTGTACCTATCGCGAGCGGACGTGGCGGAGCTGATGCCCTCGGTCGACGAGCAGATCGATCTCGTCGCGGCGGCATACCGCGCCCAGGCGACCGGCCAGATCGAGCTGCCCCCGAAGCCCGGGATCCATCCCCGCCCGAACGCGTTCATCCACGCCATGCCCGCGTACCTGCCGGACCTCGACGTGGCCGCGATGAAGTGGGTCAGCGGGTACCCGTCGAACCAGGCCAGCGGCTTGCCGTACATCTCCGGCCTGATCGTCGTGAACGACGCGGCCACGGGCCTTCCCACGGCCGTGATGGACGCCGGGCTCATCACAGCGGCCCGCACCGCCGCGGTGAGCGGCTACTGCATCAGGCACTGGGCGCCGCGGGACTGGTCACGGGTCGCGCTGCTCGGCTGCGGGGAGCAGGGGCGGTTCCACGCCAAGGTGATCGAGGCCATGCAGCCGACGGCTGCGATCGCGGCCTACGACCCTGACGAGACGCGCTACGAGTCGCTCGGCTACGACGTGGAGCCGGTGGCGCGTCCGGAGGACGCGGTCGCGGGTGCGGACATCGTGATCACGGCGGGCCCGATCGTCGACGACCCGGACCCGGTGATCCGCCTCGATCACGTCAAGGACGACTGCCTGGTGCTCCCACTTGACTTCGACTGCTACGTGGCCCGCGAGGTCGTGGACGCCGCCGACCTCTTCCTGGTCGACGACCGGGACCAGTTCGAGTACTACAGGGCGGGGGGACGGTTCCAGGACTGGCCGGCGCCGGCGCACACGGACGGCGAGGCGGAGCTCGGGGGCGCGACCGGGAGCCGGGTGGTCTCGGTGAACCTGGGAGTCGGCTCGGTGGACGCCGTGTTCGCGTCCCACGTGCTGGAGCGGGCGACCGGGGCCGGAGCCGGGCTGGAGCTCACGCGGTAGGCGAGTAGGCGCTCTAGACATACATCGCCACACGATGTATCGTGTGGCTCGCTATGGAGATGCGGCCCGCCAGCTACTTCGTCCTCGCGTCACTCCTCGACGGGCCGCTCCACGGCTACGCGATCTCGGCGCGCGCCGTCGAGCTCTCGGAAGGCGACGTCAAGCTGACGGCGGGCACCCTCTATGGCGCGCTCGACCGCATGGAGAACCGCGGCTTGGTCGAGATCGACAGCGAGGAGACCGTCGACGGTCGCCTCCGCCGCTACTACCGCCTCACGACGAGCGGGCGCGAGGCAGTCGAGCGGGAGGCGGACCGCCTGGCCGCAGCGGCCCGCGTGGTGCAGGTTCGCGCAGGCGCGCCGAAGCCGGCCGGGGGTGCCGCATGACGGGCCGCCTCGCGGACGCGCTCACCGCCGTCGCCGCCCGCGCGTACCCGCGGTCGGGCTGCACCGACGCGCGCGTCGTGCGCGATTGCGCGCGCGAGGCGATTGCAGCCAACGGGCTGCACACGCTGGTGCGCGAGTCGGCCTCACTGGTCACGGCCGGCCTGCGGGCGCGGGTCGGCGTGGCCGCGCTCGAGCTGAGCCGCGCTCCGTGGCGGGCGGCGCTCGGCGCGCTCACGCTTCCGCTCGCCACGGCGCTCCTGCTGGTGTGGACCTTCGGCTTCGTCCCCCGTTACGACCACTGGCCGCTCGGTGAGGGCTGGGTTCTCCTCCTCGGCGGCTCGCTCACCGCGATGGTCGGCGCCGCGCTCCGCTCGCGTTGGCTCACGGCGGGCGGCGCGGCAGCGACCTTCATCGCAGCCGCCGCGCCCTATCTCGGGTTCGGCACCGAGATGGCGCTGGCGCAGACGCCGAGCTTCTTCCACGGCTGGAGCGTCGACTTCGGCGCCGCCTCCCTCCTTCCCGCGCTGCTGCTGGTCGCGGGCGGACTGTCGCTGCCGCGCGGCCCACGGCCGCCCGTGCGAGCCGTGCTCGCCCGGCTCGCCGCCGGCCTCATCCCGGCCGCGATCGCCGCCGTGGCGCTGCTGCCCTACGCGACGCCTAAGCCGACGATCGCCTTCCTGTACGCAGGGCCCGACAGCGCCCCGATCGTCCAAGAGGGCCCGCCGTATCCCATGCCCTGGCTGCCGCCGTCGCGCGGCCTGCTCGCGATCCTCGGGATAGCACTCGCCATCGCGGTCATCGTGACCTGGAGGGAGTTCCGCGCCCATCCGGAGCGAGCGCTGGCGACCGGGCTGGTCCTCGCAAGCGTGGCCTATCCGCTCACCTGGGTCGCCACCCGCACCGAGGCGCTCAACGCGCCCTACTGGCTCCTGAACGGACCGTATCCGCTGCTGTTGGCAGCCCTGCCCGCGCTGCTCGCACTCGCGCTGATGCGCCGAGCGGGCCGCAAGCAGCCCACCTGAGCGGGCCCGCCGCATCCCCCGATCGGCGGATCGCGTTGCGGCCTGCGATTCCGATACCAACGACATGCATCTCGTTCCTGGCCTGCGCCGCCCGAGAGTGTGGATCGGCCTGGCCGCAGCCGGCCTCGCGTTGAGCTACGGGGTCACTCTCGGCGACTTCGGGTCGCCGCAGCTGGAGGATGAGGTCACCGAGACCATCTACCTCGTGATCGTGCTGGGTGCGGCGATCGCATGCATCGTGCGGGCGTTTAGCGTGCGCTGCCAGCGCGCGGCGTGGGCGCTGATCGGGGGAGGGCTGGCCGCGTGGGGCCTCGGCGATCTCTGGTTTTGGTTTGGGCCGAACCCCAACGCTCTGCTCTATCCCTGGGTGACCAACGGCCTGTTCGTCGCGCTCTATCCGGCGGCGTTGACGGGGCTGTTCGTCCTCACGATCAAGCCCCTGCATCGCCACAGCGGCACGCTGTCGCTGGGGATCGCCCTGCTCGGGCTGGCGACGCTGTGGTGCTGGGTCGTCTTCGGGGCGATGCTGCACGAAGGAAACCCGACGATCGCGGCAACGCTGGCGTATCCGCTGCTCGACGTGGCGATCGTAGGGGCGGTGGTCGTCGGGCACGCGACCAATCGGTGGCGCCCCGATCCTCCGCTGCTGGCGCTCGGCGCAGGCTTTCTGCTGATCGGCCTGGCCGATGTGATCTACGCCGTCCAGGTGGCGAACGACTCGTACGTGGCCAACACGCTGCTCGACTCGCTCTGGCCCACCGGCGCGCTGTTCGTGGGGGCCGCTCCTTGGCTCGACGAGCGCCTTCCGCGGCCGCATCGCGCCGAAGGCGACATGCTGCCCATCGTCCTGGCCGCTTGCGCCGTGCTCGCCGCAGCCGGCGTTCTCGTGGCGGATCACTTCGTCCGCGTTCCCGTTCCCACGCTGATTCTGGCCGCCGCGACCATCGTCGTGGCGGTCCTGAAGCTGGTGGTGATCCAGCGCCACGGCGGTCAGGCGGAGGTGGCGGCGCAGGAGTCGGCGCGCCGGGCGGTGAGCGCGCTGGCCGCGACGGTCGACGCCAAGGACCACTACACCCACAACCACTCGCTCCGCGTGTCGGCCTACGCGCTCACCATCGCCGCGGGGTTCGAGATGGACGAGGACACGACGGCACGGGTGGCCGACGCGGGGCGGCTTCACGACGTCGGCAAGATCGCGATCCCCGACGACATCCTGCTCAAGCCGACGCGGCTCACCAAGGCCGAGTTCGAGCGCGTGAAGGAGCACTCCGCCGAAGGCGAACGGATCGTCCGCGTCGTGGGGCTGGTGGAGGAGGCCGGCTGGATTCGCCATCTGCACGAGCGCTGGGACGGGCGCGGCTATCCAGACGGGCTCCGGGGCGAGGAGATCCCGATCGAGAGCCGCGTGCTCGCTGTGGCCGACGCCATCGACGCCATGACGACCGATCGCGCATACCGGGCGCGGCGCAGCACCGCCGAGGTCGCGCGCGAGCTGCTCGACTGCTCGGGCGCCCAGTTCGATGCCAGGGTCGTGTCGCACGCCGCGGCGCTCCTCGCCGACGGCTCGCTCCGGATCGAGCCCGAGCACGCGCCGGCGACCGGGCTCCACGTCGCCTGACCCCGAGAACGTCAGGCCGGGACGGGGCTCGCTTGCTCGGGGTAGTCGTGCCGCGCACGCCAGGTGGCGACCATCAGGGCGCCGAGCCCGGCCACCGTGGCCGCGAACCACACGATCCCCCCGACGACAGGGATGATCGCCAGCGCGCGCAGGATGGCCAGCCCGGCGAGAAAGGCGAGCAAGCGCCCCCGTGGCGGACCGACGAGGCGACGGCCGAGAAGCCACGCGGTGGTGGTGTATCCGATCGCGTACAGCGGCAGCAACGCGAGCAGCATCGCCACTCCGAGGGGAATCCCCACGAGTGTCACGAGTGCGATCACGGCAAGAACCGGCAGGCCGAAGAACAGCAGGAGACCCCAGCCGATCGTCGGCCCAAGACTGGTGCTCGCCGCGGCAAAGGCGGCCTCGAGCGCCCGCGGCGCGAGCCACAACAGCAGCAGCCCCAAGACCAAGGCGGACACGGAAACGGCGATCCACAGGGCGGCGGCTCCGACGAAGCCCGCGGGGTCGGTGATCTCGTCGACGTTCACGCGGTCGATATCCCCCTCGACCGTCGCGCTACCGGGCACCCGAGGCCGCTCGTCGCCGTAGACGAAGTCCCCACCGACGCGGGCGCCGGGGAAGAGCGTCGCACGGTCGGCGACGGTGACTACGTCTCCGTCGACCGTCCCCGAAATCCTCAACCTCCCGCTCACGACCACGAGGTCACCGCGGACCCTGCCGGCCACCGACACCGGACCGTCGATCACGAGCACGTCGTCGGCGGTCTCGCCGCGATCGATGGAAACCGGACCGGTGATCACCACACGGTCACCGCGCGATGATCCGTCCGTCGCCTGACCAGCTGCGCTGGCCGGCGTGAAGGCCAGGACCAACAGCACGAGCGCAGCGCGTCTCATCCGCCACAGAGCCTAACGCCCGGTTGAGGACTTGGGGCGGCCTGCGCCAGGGACTCGGATCGCCAGTGTCGCGTTAGCCGGGCTGTCCGCCTGGATTCGCACCGGGAGCCGAACGCCCTGCAAAACCGGAAGATCGTTACCACTTGCCCGTGCGCGGGTTACCTCGTGTTCGCCCCGGCGTGGACGCCTGGTGGACGCCGGGGGGCCTGACCACTGTTGCGGCCTAGGCGATACCTGGCGACAGTGATGGCAGGGCCGGTGTCGCCAAGCTCGGCAGAGGCGTTGCTTCCGACAGCGAGAAGGTGGCCGCGCGGCTGCAGGAGCAGAGCACGGGCGACATTCCAACCCAGACCAAAAGTTGTCCGCACCCACCCGCGGCGACCGAACGCTTTGTCGACCCTGCCGTTCGGCAGGAAGCGGGCGAGTGCGAAGGATCCTCGCGCTCTGGGCGCTGGCGAGGCGAGGGCGGTGCCGCCGAGCAGGATGCGTCCGTGCGGGTCCACGACTGCCGAAGTTGCCAGGTCCTGGGACCCGTCGCGGAGCGAGCTTCGCGCGACGCCGAATTCGCCGAACGAGTCATCCCGGGTCAGGTCAGCGCGCAGCGCCATGAGGAAGAACTCCTCGCTGCCCCCGGCCTGAGGCAGGACGCTCCCGGCGAGGTAGATCCGGCCGGTCCGGGTGTCGCGGGTGAGTTCGCGCAGAATGCCGTTGGCGAGGCCGGGGTAGGCGATGCCGGTGGGGCTCAATTGCGTCTCGGGGGTCCCGTCGTGGCGTAGCAACGCGACCGTTGCCAGGTTCAGGTCGCGGTACACGACACCGGAGTTGCCGCCCACGAGGATCCTGCCGTCGTCGAGGAGCGCGACTGCTTGAGCGTCGAGATAGCCATCGTCCTGAAACCGCCTCAAGATGACGACTCCGCCGCTGCCGAACTGGGCGTCGGCACGGCCGTCGCGCCGGTAGCGGGCAACGAAGCCGTCGCCGACGGGCCCTGCTGCCGCAGACGTGGTTCCTATCGAGCCCACGACGAGCATGGAGCCGTCGGACTGCACTGCGGCATCGGTGCCGCCTTCATAGGCGCTTCCGAGGTCGAGGGTCTGGATGCCGTCGCCGGAGAAGGAGCGGTCGAGGCCGCCCTTGCGGGTTAGTCGCAGAACAAGCACGTCGCCGCCAGCCGAGCCGACGAGGACTATGCGCCCGTCGGCCTGGACCGCCATCCCGCCGACGGTCGCGGGCCCCTGGGGGAGAGCCACTCGCGCGACGCCGCGCGTGCCAAAGCCTCGGGTGTGGCGCCCGCGCCCGTCATAGCGCAGGACCACAATCCGGCCACCCTTGAGGTTGACTCCGGGGGGTCCTGTGTTCGCGGCGACATACGCCGCTCCGTCAGGGGCGCGAGCTGCCTCAGCGGCGAAGACACGCGCCCCGAGGCGAGTAATGACTTTGCCACGTTTGCCGAACGTCTTGTCGAGCCCGCCAGGGTTGTGATCGACAGCATGAGCGGGAGTGGCCAGAGCGCCCACGATGGATAGCCCGCCCAGAATGGCCGGGACGCTTCGCATTCGGCTCATTGCGGGCCTAAACACTTTGACGGCACCACCGCTGCGGACCTACTCGGTCGAAACGAGTCGGTGGCTCTTGCGAGTGGCGTCTTCAGGTCAAGCGCGTCGCCTAGGGGTCGGCGCAAATCCGCCCGTAGTGCCCGACAGTGTGGACGATCCGGATGCGGCGGACGTCATATTCGTTGTCACGGCGTTGTCACGCCGCCGCATTTCGCGCCCTGGCTAGGCCGCGGTGAGGCCGCCGTCGATGAGCAGCGCGGTGCCGGTGACGAAGCCGGCGCTGTCCGCGGCGAGGTACAGCGCCGCGTCGGCGACCTCCTCGGGGGTGCCCAGCCGCCCCATCGGCTGACGCGCCCGGAGTGCGTCGAGCGACTCGCCGGCGTCGTCGACGAGCCGGCGCACCCACGGCGAGTCCACTGTGCCCGGGCACACGCAGTTGACGCGGAGCCCGTCGGCGACGTGATCGACCGCCAGTGCGCGCGTGAGGGCGATCACCGCGCCCTTGGACGCGCAGTAGGCGGCGCGATTGGGCACCCCGACCAGTCCCGCGACCGAGGCGATGTTGACGATTGCCCCACCGCCATGGGCGGCCATCGCCGGGATCGCATGCTTGCAGCACAAGAACGTGCCGCGGGCGTTGACGGCGAACACGCGCTCCCAGACTTCCAGCGGGGTGTCGGGCGCTGTGGTCGTGACGCCCACGCCGGCCACGTTCACAAGCACGTCCAGTGGCCCGTCGCGCTCGGCGGCGGCGACCAGGCCGGAGACGGACGCCTCGTCGGTGACGTCGACGTGAACTCCCGAAACCGTTCCCTCGAGCCGCGTCACGGTCGCCTGAAGCGCCGGCTCGTCGATGTCCGCGGCCACCACTCGCGCCCCTTCGACCGCGAAGCGCGCGGCGATCGCGGCCCCGATGCCCGACGCGGCGCCGGTCACCACCGCGTGCTTGCCCGCGAGCCTCACAGCCGCCCGCCCGCCACCCGGACCGCCCCGCGCTCGCCGGGCCGCGGCCGGCGCTCGATCAGCGCGGCGTCGAAGCCGGCCGGGAGCTCGAGGTGGTTCGCCTCCAGTAGCTCCAGGTCCTCGATGACCTCCTCGAATGCGGCGTCGCGGACCACGCGACCCCGCGACAGCACGATGGCCCGCTCGCAGAGCTCGGCGGCGAACGCCAGGTCGTGCGTGACCACGAGCATCGTGCGCTCAAACTGCTCGAGAACGTCGAGCAGCTCGCGCCGCGCCCGCGGGTCCAGGTTCGCCGAGGGCTCGTCGAGCGCCAGCAGGCGCGGGCGCATCGCCAGCACGGTCGCGATCGCCACCCGCCGCCGTTCGCCCATCGAGAGCTCGTGCGGCGCCCGGTCGGCCACATGCGCCATGCCGACGGCCGCGAGCGCTTCGGCCACGCGTGCCTCGGCCTCCGCGGAATCGAGGCCGAGGTTGAGGGGCCCGAATGCGACGTCGTCGCGCACGCGCGGCATGAAAAGCTGGTCGTCAGGGTCCTGGAACACGAGCCCCACTCGCGCGCGGAGCTCGGCCAGCGCGGCGCGCTCGACGCGCAGGCCGGCGACTTCCAACTCACCGTCGCCGCGCAGCAGCCCGTTGAGGTGGAGCATCAGCGTGGTCTTCCCGGCACCGTTCGGGCCGAGCACCGCGACGCGCTCGCCGTGGGTGACGTGCAGGTCGATTCCGTCGAGCGCGGGCCGGCCGCCCGGGTAGCCGTACCGGAGACCGCGGATGTCGATCGCGCAGCTCACGGCGCCAGCTCGAGAAGCACCCGCAGCGCCCCCAGCGCACCGGCGATACCGGCGACGAACGCCGCGTCAGCCCTGCGGAACGTCAGCTCGTGGAGGTGCGGCATCGCGCCCGAGAACCCGCGGGCGAGCATGGCCGTGTGGACCCGCTCGGCGCGCGCGTAGGTGCGCAGGAAGAGCGCCGAGACAGCCTGCCCGAGTGCTCCGACCTGGAGCGCGTGGCGGGGGCGATAGCCGCGCGAGACCAGTGCCGCCCAGGTGCGCCGGGTCTCCTCCATGACGACGAACAGGTAGCGGTACATCAGGCCCGCCACAAGCACGAGCAGTCGCGGCACCCGCAGCGCCTCGAGTCCTCGGAGGACCGACGGAAAGGCCGTCGTCGCCCCGAGCACCACCGCGCTCACCGTGCCGATGCTCGCCTTCGCGACGACTTCCGCCAGCGTCTCGAGGCCGGCCTCCGACACGCTGAGCGGACCGAGCGCGTGCTCGGAGCCACCCTCGCGCATGAAGGGGACGAACACGGCCGCCAGGAGCGCGAACGGCACTATCACCCGCGAGCGGCGCCAGACCTGTCGGGGGCCGAGGCGGGCAACTGTCGCCACCGAGGCGAGCGCCGCGGCGCAGGCGATCCAGACGGGCCACAGCGCGATCGGGGTGGACACCGCGACGAGCGTCACGGCGAACAGGCCGAGGATCTTCGCCCGCGGGTCCAGGAGGTGCACCGGGCTCGCCGGGTCGCCGGCGACCCCGATCAGCTCGAACGAGTGCCCGCGGCTCACGTTACGCCGATGCTCCGGCGCGCTCGGCAGGCGTGCGGCGGGCCGCCCGCCTCGACAGCGTCCAAGCGAATCCGTAGCCCAGCGCGAAGACGCCGAGCGTGCCGGCGAACCCGGCGAGGCCGGTCGCCACCCGCTCGTTGCCTATGTGGGGAAAGGCGTAGCCGGGCAGCGGGGCGTCCGCCTGCACGTGCGAGCGACCCAGCTCAGCGAAGCCCTTGTCGCGCGCCACGCGCTCGAGGCCGTCCGGCGAGGAGGATGCGTACGGCGCCACGCCCAGCGCGAGTCCCACGGCGAGCGCCAGCGCGAGCGCGAGGAAGAGGCGTGCCGGGAGACGGCTCATGCCGTCCCATGCGGTCCCGCGGCCAACGCCACTTCGCGCCGGTCAGCGGGGCCAAGCGCCACCAGGTCCGGGCGGGACGCGAGCACGGCACTGACCGCCGCGACGGTGATCCCGGCCTCGCCGATGCCGATCAGCGCGTGCACCCCGAGCATGGCGGGCAGCACGGAGTCGAGCGGCACGGTGCCGGACGCGGCTAGCTGGAGGCTCGTCGCGAGGGCGGCGGCCATCACCGCGAGCCACGACGCCACGCCGACCAACGCCAGGTAAACCCCTCGGGTGCGGGGCAGCGCACGCACCGCCGGGGCGACCAGGCCACCGGTCATGAGCGCGCCGAGCACGCCCATGTTGAGCACGTTGGCACCAAGTGCGGTGATCCCACCGTCGGCGAACATGAACGCCTGCGCGGTGAGGACGACGGTGAGCACCAGGCACGCCAGCCAGGGGCCCAGCAGGACCGCGGCGAGGGTCGCCCCGAGGAGGTGGCCGCTCGTCCCGCCCGCCACGGGGAAGTTCAGCATCTGCACGGCGAAGATGAAGGCGGCCAGAACGCCGAGGAGCGGAACGCGCGCCTCGTCCAGGTCGCGTTCGGCGATGCGCAGCGAGTAGCTGACCGCCCCAAGCGCGACGATTGCAGCGAGCGCGGCCACGTCCCCGTCCAGGAAGCCATCGGGGATGTGCAGGGCGAGCGGCAGCTCCGACGTGAACGCCAGCGTCGTCATGTGGACGTACCGTACCGGCGTTTCAAACGTTTGCATAGTTTCCTTGACACCACTCGGATTCGTGCTGTAGCGTCGCGCAATCGTTTGCGCATGTGTGGCTCGACCAGGAGGTGGATGTGAGCGAAGGCGATGACGTAAAGGTCCTGCGGGCCAGCCGCTTGCTAGACGGGACCGGGAAGGCCCAGCGGGAAGACGTCGCGGTGCTGGTCGAGGGCAGCACCATCAAGGAGATCGGCCACCGCGACGAGGTCGAGGTCCCGCCGCGCGCAGAGATCCTCGAGCTCGGCGACCGGACGCTCATGCCCGGCATCGTGGACGCGCACATGCATTTCCTCGGGGTGCCGAGCAACGAGCTCCACAAGGTGCCCACCGAGACCGAGGCCTACAAGGCGCTGACCGCCGCGGGCGAGGCGCGCAAGATGCTCGAGGCCGGGATCACGGCCGCGCGCTGCCTCGGCTCCTCGGTCGGTCCTCAGCTGAGGCGCGCCATCAACGACGGCCACGTGCCCGGGCCGCGCATCGTGGCCGCTGGCGAGTTCATCTGCTCTACGGACGGCACCTGGGACCACATCAGCTTCCCGCTCGAGTGGGCGAAGGCGAAGGGCATGATCGCCGACGGCGTCGAGGGCGTTCGCGAGATCGTGCGCCGGCGCAAGCGCGAGGGCGCGAACGTCATCAAGGTCGGTCTCTCGAAGGGCGCCGTGGACGACGGCTACCACGTGTGGGGCGACGACCCATACGGCAACGTCGCGTCCTACTCGCTCGAGGAGGTGCTCGCCCTGACCAACGAGGCGCACCTCAACAAGCTCAAGGTGGCCGCGCACTGCATCGGCGACGAGGCGACCCGAAACGCCCTGGATGCGGGCGTAGACGTGATCGAGCACGGCTACGCCATCACGAATGAGACGCGCAAGCGGCTCGTTGACGAGAACGCCCTCCTGGTCAGCACCATCTGCCAGCTCCACTACCACGAGAAGGCCTTCGATCCCTACCACTACCCCGACTGGCTCCGCCAGGTCTTCCTCCGCCACCTCGACGCGATGCGGCGGGACTTCGAGGCGAGCCTGGAGGCGGGCGTCCGGTACGCGCTCGGAACCGACCTATTCGGCGAGCCGACCCATCCGCTGGCGAAGGTCGCGACGGAGTTCGAGATGGCGGTCGAGTGGGGCATGAATCCGGCCCACGCCATACACGCGGGGACCCTGATCGGCGCCGAGGCGCTCGGTATGGAAGACGTGATCGGATCGATCGAGGTCGGGAAGCTGGCGGACATCATCGCCCTCCCCGGCGACCCGCTGAAGGACATCACGCTGCTGCACGAGGTCGACTTCGTCATGCACGACGGCGACTTGATCGTCTCCAAGCTCGACCAGCCAAACGAGGAGCGGTGAGGACAAGTTGGGAGCGGCCAGCATGACTGGGATTTCCGAGGCTCAGCCGGGCACGAGCTCGACTGGGACGCAGGTCTCGATCAGTTCGGTGTCGATGCGTTTCACCGCCGAGCACGGCGAGGTTCAGGCGCTCGAGGACGTAAGCCTGACCGTCCGGGAAAACGAGTTCGTGTGCCTGATGGGGCCGTCGGGCTGCGGCAAGACCACGCTGATGAATGCCGTGGCCGGCCTCGTGCAGCCGACCTCGGGGCGGATCGAGGTCGGCGGCGCCGTCGTGTCAGGCACCGGAGCGGACCGTGCGGTGGTCTTCCAGGACGACGCGGTGTTCCCGTGGATGACCGTCGAGGCGAACGTGGGCTTCAGCGCCACCGTGCGCGGCAAGCCCAAGGCTGAGATCGAGCGCATCGTCAACCACTACCTGGGGCTCGTGGGCCTCGAGCAGTTCCGCCGCGCCTGGCCGCGGCAGCTCTCGGGGGGCATGCGCAAGCGTGTCGACCTCGCCAGGGGCTTCGCGACCGACTCGAGCGTCCTGCTGCTCGACGAGCCCTTTGGCGCGCTCGACATCATGACCAAGGAGTACCTCCAGGAGGAGCTGCTGCGGCTCTGGAGGAAGGAGCCGCGCACGATCCTGTTCGTGACCCACGATCTGGAGGAGGCGCTCTTCCTCGGCGACCGCGTCGTGCTGATGACGCCGCGTCCCGGACGGATCGAGGCCATCTACGAGGCGGGGTTCCCGGAGGACCGTGACATGTCATTCAAGGTCGACGACCGCTTCGTCGAGCTCCGCCGCGAGATCCGCGAGCGGATGACCGAGGGCGGGAAGTCGTGACGCCGCAGCCCTCGGAGATGGTCGAGAAGACCGGCCTCCCGGCGCCCACGGACGACATCGTCATTGCCAGCGCCGGCGAGAAGAGCGAATGGCGTCAGGGGCGCTACCTCAGCATCGTCTCGCTCGTCCTCTACTTTGGCGCCTGGTTCGGGCTCACGCACTCGGGTCTGGTCGCCGACTTCAAGCTGCCCTCGCCCGAGGCCGTCGTCGAGGCGGCCATCACGCTGCGCTCAGTGATCGTCGGGGACATCCTCGCCACGGTCGCGCGGGTCGTCGCCGGCCTGACGCTCGGGGTGCTCTTCGGGGTCGGGCTCGGGCTGCTCATGAGCTACAGCAAGCGGGCTTTCTACTTCTTCGATCCGATCGTCGAGATGATGCGACCGGTGCCGGTGATCGCGATGATCCCGTTCTTCCTGCTCTGGTTCGGCATCAACGAGCAGGGCAAGCTGCTGCTCGTCCTGATGGGCGTGTTCACGATCATGGTCGTGAGCACGGTCGAGGCGGTGCGCAACGTGCCGCGGATCTACACGCGTGCGGCATCGACGCTCGGCGCCTCGCGCAATCAGACGTTTCGCAGGGTCGTGCTCCCGGCGATCGTGCCCAGCCTCATCGGGCCACTGCGGGTGGCCGCCGCCCTGTCGTTCACGCTCGTCGTGGCGGCCGAGTTCATGGGCGCTCAATCCGGTGTCGGCTACCGGATCATGGAGGCCCGCCGCCTGTTCAATCCCGACGTGATCATGCTCGGGATCGCCATCTTCGGTTTCCTGTCGTTCGTTCTCGACACGGTCGTCCGAAAGACCACCACGTACATCACACGCTGGTCCGAGCGCACGCTCTAGGGCGGCTGACGGCCAGCGTCGGTGTGAGAGGAGGGGCACTCGTGCCCAGCATTAGACAAACGTTTGTAGAAAGGAAGATCACAGACATGTGGGGCAAGAGAAGTCGTGCGGTCACACTCCTGGTCGGTCTACTCGCCTTCGCGCTCGTGTTCAGCGCCTGTGGGGGGTCGGACTCCGACTCGAACGGCTCTGACGCGGGCTCCGGCTCGAAGTCGGAGGCCAGCCCGGATCCCGTCAAGCTGAAGGTCGCGATCAGCCCGTATCAGGACGTCAACACGCTGTTCGTCGGGATCGAGCAGGGCTTCTACGAGGAGGCCGGCATCGAGCTCGAGATCGTCAAGACGGGCTGGGCCGCCGCCCAGGAGCTGCTGATCGGCAACCAGGTCGATCTCGCGAACATCTCCGACGGCGACGTCGTGCTCCAGAACGCACAGGGGCACGACACGACCCTCGCCTTCCCGATCTTCCTGTTCTCCGCCGGCGCGCTGATGTTCGATCCGGAGAAGCACGACTGGAAGACCTACGAGTCGTTCGCCGAGGCGGCGGGCGGGGACGGCCCCGAGGCCGTCAAGAAGACGCTCGAGCAGATCAAGGGCAAGAAGATCGGCGTGAGCGCGGCGGGCAACGAGTACGCCACCTTCGTCGGCCTCGTGCGCTACGCCGGACTGAACCTGAAGGACTACGAGATCGTCGACATCGACTCGGAGGACCTTCCGCCCGCGCTCTTCTCGGGGTCGATCGACCTCGCGATCGGCGGCATCCCGCAGCGGCTCGCCGCGATCCGTGAGGGCTACGAGGCCCTCATCGGCCAGACGGCGCTTCCCGGCGGCGTGCACCACGGCGGTCTCGGCGCCCACCGCAGCTGGCTGGAGGAGAACCCCGAGCTCGCCTCCAAGCTCCAGGGCGTGATCATCAAGACGCTCGACTACATCGCTCAGAACCCCGACGAGGCCTTCCCGGCCATCTCCGAGGTGCTGAAGGAGTCGGGTACCGAGATCAGCACGGAGGAGCTCAAGACCGTCTGGAACAAGATCGAGTTCTTCCCGGACAGCAAGGAGTACTACGAGGAGCACATCTTCTCGCCGGAGGGCAAGTTCTATTGGAAGGATCGCTTCGACCTCGTGGTCGGCGAGCTGACCAAGGCCGGCAAGATCAAGGAGCTGGAGGTTCCGATGGAGGACCTCTACAAGGCCGAGGAGATCATCGGCTCGCTCTAGCAGACCCGAAGAGGCCCCGGGGAGCGACGTGCTGCTCCCCCGGGGCTCTCTGGCTGCCTGCATCTCCACCGGCGGATGACGACAAGAGACCTACACGCGCCCGCGGCGCCGCGCACCGCCGTGGTCACCGGCGCGAGTTCCGGCATCGGGGCCGGCGCGGCGCTGACCCTGGCGGAACGCGGCGCACGCGTGCTCGCGGTGGGGCGTGACGCCTCGCGGCTCGCTGCGACGGTGGCCGAGATCAGGGCTCGCGGCGGTGAGGCGAGCTCCGTCGCGGTCGACCTCACACACCACGGAGCCCCGCAGGCGGTCGTCGAGGCGGCGCGCGCGAAGCTCGGCTCGATCGATTTGCTCGTGCACTCGGCCGGGATCTACGAGCCTCAGCCGTTCGAGACCGCGACCGCCGCGGACTTCGACCGCACCTGGGACATCAACGTACGCGCTCCGTTCCGGCTGACGCAGGCGGCGCTGCCGCTGCTCCGGTCGGCTGGCGGCGCCGGCGTGATCTTCGTCTCGTCCGTATCGGGGCGCGTCGGCGCGGCCGGGGACGTGGCGTACTGCGCGAGCAAGAGCGCGGTCGACGGGCTGGTGCGCTCGCTCGCGGTCGAGCTCGCCCCGGACGGGATTCGCGTCAATGGGGTGGCGCCGGGACTCATCGTCACCCCGATGCACGACGAGCTACTTCAGGACCCGGCGGTTGTCGAAGGCGCCATGGCGGCGACGCTTCCGCGGCGGCTCGGCCAGGTGGAGGACGTGGCGGAGGCGATCGCCTTCCTCGCGTCGCCCGCCAGCAAGCACATCTACGGCGTGGTGGTGCCGGTCGATGGCGGGTTCCCGGCGCCGCCGATGCCGGATTAGGATGGGCATGCTCGGAAGCAGGAGTTACAACGCTATGCAGGCAACCTTCGTCGCGGCGCGATGAGCATCCCCCGTCAGGCACGCCTCCTGGACGTCGCGGAGGCAGTTGGCGTTCACGTTTCCACGGTCTCACGCGTCCTGAACGACTCGCCCGTGACGATCAGCGCGGACACGAGGCGCCGTGTCCTCTTGGCCGCGGAGGAGCTCAACTACCGCCCCAACGCGCTTGCGCGCGGCCTGAAGCTGGCCGAAACCGGCGCACTCGGCATGTTGGTGCCGTCGTTGCGCAACCCGGTGTTTGCCGACGTGATCCGGGGGGCGTTCCAGCGTGCGACCCAGCGCAGCTTCGTGGTGCTGCTCGCCGAGGACACCGGCGAGGCGGACGCCCAGCGGGCGTACTCCAGCCTGGTCCAGGAGGGCCGCATCGACGGCCTGCTCGTGGCAAGCGCGAGGATCGGTGGCTCCATTCTCGACCTGCTCGGGAGCGGACGCTTCCCGTCCGTCTTCCTGAACCGGCGCGAGGCAGGAAGCGACCGCAACGTCTCGATGCGCGAGGAGGACGCCGGTCGCCTCGCCGCCGAGCACCTCATCGCTCAGGGCCACACTCGGCTCGCTCAGCTCGCGGGCCCGGAGGACTTCGACACCGCGCAGCGGCGGCTGGCCGGCTTTCTCGAGGTCGCCTCTGCGCACGGCCTAGAGCCGGAGGTCGTCCGGGCTCCCTTCGAGGAGGCCGCGGCGAGGGAGGCGATGCACGGCCTGCTCGGGCGCTCGCCTCGTCCCACCGGGATCTTCGTGTCGAACCTGAACCAGGCGATCGGCGCGGTCGCGGCGCTGCACGACCTGCACGTGCGGGTCCCCGAGGAGCTCGCCCTCGTTGCCTGCGACGACGACCCGATCATCGACTTCCTCGAGGTGCCGGTCACGACCATCAGGATGCCCCTCGCTGAGCTAGGGGCCGCCGGGGTGGACGCGCTACTGACCCAGATCGAGGGCGACGACCCACACGACGTGGTGGTGCCAACGCCACCGGAGCTGGTCGTTCGAGGCTAGGCCCGGCGCCGCGCTATCGCACTTTTGAAACTGCCTGAGAGGCTGGGATAATGCACGCAAACGTTTGTACACCATGGACATAATCGACCTCAGCCTGCCGCTGACCAGCGGCATGCCTCACTATCCCGGCGCCGCACCGGTCTATCTGGCGGAGGGCCAGCGCTTCGAGGACGGCGGCTTCCGCACCAGCCTGGTCGCACTGGGGAGCCATTCGGGGACTCATCTCGACGCGCCGTCGCACTTCCTTCGCGATGGCTCAGGCATCGGTGAGATAGCGCTCGAGCGCTGTGTGGGTGAGGCGCAGGTGCTGGACCTGAGCGCGAAGGGCGCCGGCGAGCCGATCACGATCGACGACCTCGCCCAGTTCGAAGGCGCCGTCACGGCGGGCGCCCGGCTGCTCCTTCGCACGGACTGGGATGAGCAGTTCGGGCGCGAGGAGTACTTCACGGACTATCCGCCGCTCGCTCCGGAGGCTGCCGCCTGGCTCGCCGAGCAGGGCATCTTCCTGCTCGGCCTCGACATCCCCTCGGTGCACCCGACGGCTTACGCCGAGATGCACGTCGCACTCCTCTCTGCCTCCGTCGTCATCGTGGAGTCACTGGCCAAGCTCCGCTTCCTCCTCAGCCCGCGCGTCTTCCTGTGCGCCGCTCCGCTCAACCTCGTGGAGTCCGACGGGTCGCCGGTCCGGGCATTCGCCCTCGAAGGGATGCCCCCGAATGGCTGATGGTGGGGGGGTGGACATCGTGGGTCTCGGCGAGCCGCTCGTCGTGCTGCTGCCGGACCGTCCCGGGCCGCTCCGCTCGGTGCCGCGCTTCGAGCGTGCTCTGGCAGGGGCGGAGTGCAACACCCTGCTCGGAATGGCGCGGCTGGGTGGCCGCTGTGGGCTCGTGTCGCGGGTGAGCGACGACGAGCTGGGCTCCTTCGTCCTCGAAACGCTGCGCGCCGGGCAGGTCGACGTCACGCACGTCCGCAGGGATCCGGACCGCACCACGGGCCTCTACTTCAAGGAGGTCTCGGCGCTCGGGGCCGATGCCAAGCCGCTGTATTACCGCGGCGGGTCCGCTGCCGCGGCTCTGGGCCCCGACGATGTCGAGCGGGAGTACATCCAGGGCGCGCGGGTCTTCATAACGACAGGCATCACCGCGCTGCTGAGCGAGAGCGCGCACGAGGCCGCGGCGCAGGCGCTGCGGCTGGCCCGCGGCGCGGGCGCCCGGGTCGTGTTCGACCCCAACCTGCGACCGCGCCTATGGGGGACCGATCGTGCGGCGGAGCTCTTGCTGCCGCTGCTGGGCGAGGTCGACGTCTACCTGGGCGGCGAGCACGAAACCCGGGCCCTGGTCGGCCCGCAGCCGTCGCTCCGGGACCTCGCGCTCGCGGTGCAGGCACTCGGGCCGCGCGAGGTCGTGATCAAGCGCGGAAAGGACGGCGCGGCGAGCCTGACGGACGACGCCTGGGCCGAGCAGGCGCCACACCGCGACTGGTGCCGGGACTCGGTCGGGGCCGGGGACGCCTTCAACGGCGGCTATCTGTTCGCGCGCGAGTCCGGTTGCGAGTCCGACGTAGCCATGGGGGTCGGGTCGATCTGCGCGAGCGCTGTCTGCTCCTCGCCTGGGGACTTCGAGACCTTCCCGCGCATGGAGGACCTCCGTCCGCTGCTCGACGGCGACGTCGCTCGCCTGCTTGGGGGTGCGAATGGCTGATCCACTCGCGGGGAGCCGCTTCGTCGCCGTGCTGCGGCGCCGACGCTACGACGATGCAGCGGCTCTTGTCGAGGCGCTCGCCGGTGCCGGGGTGACCGCGGTCGAGTTCACCTTCACGGGGAGCGACGCGGCGGCCGCCATCGCGGCCACCAAGGCGGCCCACCCCGAACTGGCGGTCGGCGCCGGGACGGTGACGAGCGTGGACGACCTCGAGCGCGCGATCGCCGCAGGCGCCGACTTCGTCGCCGCGCCGGGCTTCGATCCCGACGTCTTCGCCCGCGGCCAAGCCCGGACCACGATGGTGCCCGGCGCTCTCACTCCCACGGAGGTGATGCGGTGCGCCAAGGCCGGCGCCCGCCTTGTGAAGATCTTTCCGGCGGCGCGCTTCGGGCCGTCGTACCTGCGCGAGCTCACGGTGCTGCTCCCGGGCGTGTCCTTCATGCCGACAGGCGGCATTGGAATCGACGACGCAAGCGACTATCTCGCCGCCGGGGCGGTGGCCGTCGGAGTCGGTTCCGCGCTCACCGGCGGCATCGATGATGTACCTGATCTCGGCGTGATCACGGCTCGGGCCAGGCGCCTGAGCGGTGACGATCGTCTCATGGCCCCAGTCCCAAGGAGTGGTAGATGACGGAGCGGTTTCGCGGTCGGACCGTGATGGTCACCGGCGGCGCGATGGGCATCGGCGAGGCGTCGGCGCGGGCATTCGCGCGGGAAGGCGCCCACGTGTACGTGGCGGACGTCGACACCGGGGCGGGAACCGCCGCTGCGGAGTCGATCCGCGAGTCGGGCGGGTCGGCGGAGTTCGTGGAGCTGGACGTGTCGGACGAGGCCTCGGTTCGAGCGGGCATCGACGCGGTCGTGACGGCTTACGGGCGGCTCGACGTCATGCACGCGAACGCGGGCATCGAGCTCGGGACCAGCGTGGTCGACACGTCCCTAGACGACTGGCAGCGCGTGCTGGGAGTGAACCTCACGGGGATCTACCTGTGCTGCCGCTACGCGCTCGTCGAGATGTACGAGCAGGGCGCGGGCAACGTCGTACTGACCGTGTCGCCGCACGCGTTCGTGACCGGGATGGGCATGGGCGCCTACGCAGCCTCGAAGGGCGGCGAGATGGCCCTGCTGCGGGTCATGGCCCTGGAGTCCGCCAAGCACGGCGTCAGGGTGAACGGCGTGATTCCCGGCGGGATCGACACTCCCATGCTGCGCCGCGAGGCAGAGGCGACCTCGGACCCGGAGGGAATGCTGCGGCAGCTCGGCGAATGTCATGCCCTCAACCGGCTCGGTCTGCCCGAGGAGGTCGCCGAGGGGGTGCTCTTCCTGGCGTCGGACGCGGCTTCGTTTGTCACCGGAACGGCACTTGCCGTCGACGGGGGCCTGCTGGCGGCCCAGCCAAGCGGCGCGCCGATCGAGTTCGCGTGATGAGCGGCCGTGTCCCCATATCGGCCGCCTCCGCTCCGCCGCCGGTCGGCGGCTTCTCGCACGCGGTCCGCGCCGGCGACCTGCTCTTCCTCTCGGGCCAGGGCCCGTTCGACGCCGAGGGCAGCCGCGTCGGGGAGTCGATTGCCGACCAGGTTCGCCAGACGCTCGCGAACCTGGCGACCGTCGCCTCCGCGGCGGGCGCCTCGTTCTACACCGATGCCGTACGCGTCGGCATCTACCTGAGCGACATGCGCCACTTCGCCGAGATGGACATCACGTACCGTGAGCTGTTCCCGGAGCCGCGGCCGGCCCGCACGACCATCGCGTCGAACCTCGTCGGGTTCGACGTTGAGATCGACGCCGTCGTCTGGATGGGCGGAGGAGACCGATGAAGCTCGGCGCGATCGACACACCGGCCCTGGCGGTCGATCTCGCGGCCGTCGAGCGGAACATCACGCGTATGCAGGGCTACTGCAACGAGCACGGGCTCGCGCTGCGGCCGCACATCAAGACCCACAAGCTGCCGCAGCTCGCCAAGCTGCAGCTGCAGGCGGGGGCGAGGGGCGTCACCTGCCAGAAGATCGGCGAGGCCGAGGTCATGGCGGACGCCGGAATCGACGACATCCTGATCACCTTCCCGATCGTCGGCGAGCAGAAGCTTGCGCGGCTCACGCAGCTGGCGGCGCGCCGGCGCGTTTCGGTCGTCGCGGACTCCGAGCTCGTGATCCAGGGACTCTCGCGTGCGCTCGAGGCGGCGGACGCGAGCGTGGACCTGCTCGTGGAGTGCGATACCGGGCAGGGACGCGCCGGGGTGCAGGCTCCCCAGGACGCTCGCCGGCTCGCGCGCCTTGCGGAGCTCCTGCCGGGGCTCGAGTTCGTGGGGCTGATGACCCATCCGCTGCCGGACGGCTGCGGCGACTGGTTCGAGCGGGCGACCGCGCTGCTCGCCGAGGACGGTCTCGTGACCGATCGGATCAGCGTCGGTGGCACACCCACCGCCCACCGCGTCCACAGTGTCGCCGGTGTAACGGAGCTGCGCGCCGGGACCTACGTCTACGGGGACAGGAGCTGCATCGCGAACGGGAGCGTTGCCGAGGAGGACTGCGCGCTCCGGGTCCACGCGACGGTCGTGAGCACGCCGACCGCCACTCGCGCCGTCCTCGACTGCGGCTCCAAGTCGCTGAGCAGCGACCCCGGGGTCGTGCGCGAGGGGGGCTTCGGGCTCATCGTCGAGCTCCCAGAGGCGACGATCTACGAGCTCCACGAGGAGCACGCGCTCGTTGATCTGAGCGCGTGCCCGCGGAGCGTCTCGATCGGGGATCGCGTCACCGTGATCCCGAACCACGTCTGCGTGACCGTCAACCTCCATGACGAGGTCGTCGTCCATAGGGACGCCGAGGTCGTCGAGCGCTGGCCGATAGCCGCGCGCGGGCGGCTCCGATGAGCACGCCAATGCCCAACCCCATCCCTGACTGCCAATCGGGAGGCAAGACCGATGTCGATCCTTGACAAGACCCTAGAGCGCAACCCCGAGCTCATCGAGGCCGCGATCGGCCTGCATCAGAACGGGCTGATCCCGCCCTCCACGCAGGTCATCGACCTCGATGCGGTGGCGCTCAACTCGGCGGTGCTGACGGCCGCCGGCGAGAAGCACGGGCTGCGCGTGTACGCGATGACCAAGCAGAACGGCTGCAACCCGCACATGACGCGGGTCGCACTCGACCAGGGACTCCACGGCGTCGTCGCCGTCGAGTCGATGCAGGCCTTCCGGATCGTGAGGTACGGCTTCCCGCTCGGGAACGTCGGTCATCTCTCGAACGTCCCGAAGCACCAGGTCCGCGCGCTCGTCCGCACGCGGCCCGAGTTCGTGACGGTTTACAACCACGAGGCCGCGCGTCGCGTGTCCGAGGCCGCGAAGGCGGAGGGCATCGACCAGCGGCTCTACGTCCGGGTCACCAACCCGGACGACGGTGGGCCCTACCCGGGCATGATCGGGGGCTGGCGCGAAGACGACTGCGTGGATGGCATCCGCGCGCTGCTCGACCTCCCGAACGTCACGGTGGCGGGCCTGACCCAGCACTGCGCGATCACATACGAGACCGAGCGCGACCCCGAGACGGCCCGGCCGAGCGAGGCGTTCTTCACGACGCTGCGCGCGAAGGAGCTCCTCGAGCGCGAGCTGGGCCTAGAGGACCTTCACGTCAACTGTGCCGGCAACACCAACTCGGTGACCTTCGGCATGCTCGCGGGCTACGGCGCGACGGAGGTCGAGCCCGGCATGGCGCTTACGGGCTCGGCGCCGTTTCACGCCTGGCACGACATGCCCGAGAAGCCCGCTCAGGCGATCGTCACGGAGATCCTCCATCACTGGGAGGGAGAGGCCTACTCCCTGGGCGGGGTGTTCGCCTTCGTGTGGTCGGCCGATCCCGAAGTGCCGCTCCAGTGCCTCGTCGGCAGGAGCTTCGAGCAGGCGAAGGCCAACCGTCGTCAGTTCGAGCCGCGCGGCGTGATCGACTACCACGGCATCTTCACCGGAGGCGGCATGGAGGTCGGTGACACGGTTGCCGTCGTCCAGCACCCGCAGCATCACGTGGAGCGCGGCTTCACCGCCGCGGTGAGCGGTATCTCGGAGGGCAAGCCTCAGGTGGAGGGCATCTTCGATACGGCGTGCACCGCCCTGGACGCGAGCTTCAACCCCCTGCCGCTCGAGGAGGTCATGGAGAGCCTGGAGCGCACGGGACGGAGGTACGCCGGTCTCCCGCAGACCAGTCACGCAGGCTGAAGGCCAGCGCAAGTCGGTCGTCGTTCTTGCCGGAGACCGCCGCACGAGCGCTCCTGCATCGGCCGCGAACCGAGTGCCCTCCGGGGGCAGCGCGGCACACCGCCCGCGCGGCGGCCCACGTGGAGCCCCTGCCGCCGTACGACCTGCGGCACGCCTTCGCGTGACCTGTGGCCGGACAGCTTCGCGATCCAGGTCGACGAGCCGAAGATCTGCCCCTCGTCCGAGACCGCCGACGCACGGGCGGGATACATGGTGCTGTCCATCGCCTGCGGCGGCGGCCAAGCCCCTCTGGCGGAGGTCCGCCAGCTCCCCGTGGACGCGTGGTGGACGTCTCGGCCCCAGGGGCGACAGCGGCGAGTAGCGGCATCCCGCTTCTCGGCTGGGATAGCTCCGCCTGGATTCGAACCAGGGACCTCACGATTATGAGTCGTGCGCTCTAACCGCTGAGCTACGGAGCCAAGGGAGGGTCTAAGCCTAGAGGGGGAGCGGGATCGCGGCTCATCCGGCCTCGGGCCTCACATCGGGCGGCGGCCCCCGTGGAGGGCTCGACTGGCCGCTACCTGGCCAGTGCGCATCGTCCTCAGCGAGCCCGAAGCCGAGTCGATCGACGCTGCGAGCGGTGTTCGACATGACCACGGCTGCTGTCCTTCGGTGTGGGGCGAAACCGGCGAAGCTGCGAAAGCCCCAGGTTCCGCCGTTGTGCCAGACCAGCTTGGAGTGGCGGGGGCGGTTGGAGATCATCCAGCAGAGTCCGATCTCCAGTCGTTTGCCGAGGCGCGCGTGGGACTGCTGGGCGAGCGCGAGCGCAGGGCCGGGCGGCTCGGCGAGCGGCTGCAGGCACGCCGCTAGGAAGCGCAGCATGTCCTCGGCGTTCGAGCGCAGGCTCCCGGCCGCCGGCATGAAGTCCTCGATCGGTGGTCGCGGCTGACCGCGACGGGAATGGCCGCTCAGCAGCGTCTCTGACGATGCCGGATCGATACGCACGGCTGTCGCTGTCATCCCCAGCGGCTCAAGGACGCGTTGGGCGACCAGCTCATCGTATGGGGTGCCGGACCGTGCGGCGAGGGCGTCGCCGAGCAGGCCGACCGCCATGCTCGAGTACCGGACCCGGCCACCCGGCGCGCCTCGCGGCGACTCCCGTCTGACGAGCGTCTCGTAGTCGCGCTGGCTCAGTGCGGCCCACGGGTCCTCGGCGCCGAAGCCGAGCGAGTAGGCGAGCTCGCGGCGGCTCATGCCCTTCGGCGTGTTGGGCAGGGCACTGCGGTGCGTTGCGAGTTCGAGGAGGGTTGGCTCGCGGTGGCGCCACGCAGGCTGCGGGCCGGGGAGGTGGCGCGAAAGCCGGTCGTCGAGTGAAACCTCGCCGCGCACGACCATGTCGGCGAGCAGGACTCCGGTGAACGCCTTTGTGATCGACCCGATCTCGAACAGACTGTGCTCGTCTGGCTTGGGGCCGCCTGCTGACCACCCACAGCAGGCGCGCTCGTCGCCGCGAATCACCCCGGCCACGAGCGCCCGGTGGCCACGCGCGCCGAGCATCTGGAGACGGGACTCGAGCTCCTCGAGCATCGCCCGACGTTACCCACAGCCTCGGAAAGCCCTGCAGGCCGTCTGGGCTGCTCGGAATCGCGAGCCTCGGCCGGCAGCTCGTCCGCCACGGGTGCTCCGAGCCTGCGACGCCGCGCCCGGGAACGACGCCGACAGGACGCGGAGGCCGGCGTGGGGGAGAGCCCGCTTCGAGAGCGGGTCTAGAGCCGAATCACCCGACCGGATCGATCGCGGCTCTGGACGATTATGAGTCGTGCGCTCTAACCGCTGAGCCTGTCCGCGGCCGGCGGCGCCGTTGCCGCCGGTCAGATCGACGGCAAGGACATCAAGAGCGACTCGCTCACCGGCACCGGCATCTAGGGCTGAGCTACGGAGCCAAATCGAGCATTCGAGTTTAGCCTTAGGGAGTGGCAGCTCCGCCGTTCCTGATTGCTGTACCGAATGTGAGCGAAGGGCGCGACCGCCGGGTGCTGGAGCGCCTGGAGGCGTCGGTGGGTCCCGCGCGCGTCCTGGACGTCCACGTGGATCCCGATCACAACCGGGCCGTGTTCACGCTGGCCGGCCGCCAGGGGGAGCTGGCCGCCGGGCTGCTCGGCCTGGCGCGAGCATGCGTCGAGCACATCGACCTGCGCCGCCACGACGGCGTCCATCCGCACGTGGGCGCCCTCGACGTGATGCCGATCGTCTGGCTCGACGAGGAGCGGCGCGGGGCCGCGGGCGCCGAGGCGCTCACCGCCGCAGCGCTGATCGGCGAGGACGCCGCGGTGCCGGTCTTCCTCTACGGCGACCTCGCCACCCGGCCCAACCACGTCGAGCGGGCCTGGCTGCGGCGCGGGGGGCCAGCCGGGCTCGCGGAGCGCATGGAGGCCGGCGAGCTCATCCCGGACTACGGCCCGGCACGTGCGCATCCCACTGCGGGAGCCATGCTGGCCACCGCGCGCAAGCCGCTGGTCGCCTTCAACGTCGACCTCGCCACCGACGACGTCGAGCTGGCCAAGTCGATTGCCGCCGAGCTGCGCGAATCGAACGGCGGCCTGCCGGGCGTGCGGGCCCTGGGCCTCTACCTCGCCGAGCGCGGCCGCGCGCAGGTCTCGACCAACGTGCACGACCACAAGGCGGTCCCGCTCGCGGCGATCGTCGAGCGCGTGCGGGCGCGCGCGCCGGTCGCCGAGGCCGAGCTGATCGGCCTGGCGCCGCGCGCGGCCTTCGAGGGCTTCCCGGACGACGTGCCGCTGCACGGCTTCACGCCGGAGCGCCACATCCTGGAAGAGGCGCTCGCCGTCCTCCACTGAGGGCCCCGCCGGCACAGAGCCTCGCGCTGGGCTGGGGTAGTCTCACCGGCGATGGCTCAAACCAAGCGCAAGCGGACTCGCAAGCACCGCGGCACCCCCGCCGGCACCGTCGAGCGCGCCGGGCGGACGGGGCGGCCCCAGACGCGCCAGGACGCCAAGCAGATCGCGCGGGCGCGGCGCTCCGAGCGGCTCGACAAGCCGCCGACCTGGCGCGGCGCGATCAACCGCGCGGCGATCGCCGCGGCGGTGTTCGGCGTCCTCGTGGTGCTGCTCTTCCAGCGCGAGGTCGCGCAGGGAGCGGTGCTCGCGGCCTTCATGTTCCTGCTCTACATCCCGCTCGGCTACGCCACCGACACGTTCATCTACCGCTTCCGCCAGCGCCGGAAGCAGGGCGGGTAACGAGCGTGGACGTGCGGATGTTCACGGTCGGACCCGTGGCCGAGAACACCTACATCTTCCGGCGCGAGGGCTCCGACCGCGCGCTGATCATCGACCCCGGCGACGAGGCCGACAAGCTGCTCGACGCCCTGAGGGAGCTGGGCGTCAGGCTCGAAGGCATCCTGCTCACCCATACGCACTTCGACCACGTCGGCGCCGTGGCGCCGGTGGCGAAGGCCACGGGCGCCGAGGTCTGGGTGCCGGAGGCCGAGAAGTTCGTCCTCGACGACATCAACTCCTTCGTGCCCTGGAAGGAGTTCGGCCCGTTCGAGTCCTACGACGCCGAGCACACGCTCGCCGGCGGCGAGCGCCTGGAGCTGGCCGGCTTCGAGATCGACGTGATCTTCACTCCCGGGCACAGCCCCGGCCACGTCACGTTCTCGATCCCCGACGAGCGGGCGATCTTCTCCGGGGACGTGCTGTTCCAGGGATCGGTCGGCCGCACCGATCTGCCGGGCGGCGACTGGGGCACGCTGCTGGAGTCGATCCGCACCCTGGTGGACACGCTGCCGGAGGAGACCGCCGTCTACCCGGGCCACATGGGCCTCACGAGCCTCGGCGCCGAGCGCGCGGGCAATCCGTTCCTCGCCGAGCTGGCGCGGTGAGCAGGGGCCTCCAGGCCCCCCGGGGCACGTTCGACGTCCAGCCGGCCGACGCGCGCCGGCGGCTGCGCCTCCAGCGCATCGCCGCGGACGTGCTCGGCCGCGCCGGCTACGAGCCCTTCGAGACGCCCGTGTTCGAGGACACCGAGCTGTTCGCGCGCGGGGTGGGGGAGTCGACGGACATCGTGCAGAAGGAGATGTTCACCTTCGAGGACAAGGCCGGGCGGTCGCTCACGCTCCGCCCCGAGAACACCGCGGGCGTGTGCCGTGCCTACGTCGAGCACGGCATGCACAAGCTTCCTCAGCCGGTGAAGCTCTGGTACTGGGGCCCCTTCTTCCGCCACGAGGCGCCGCAGGCAGGCCGCTTTCGCCAGTTCACGCAGCTCGGCGCCGAGGCGCTCGGCTCCGACGACCCCAGTCTCGACGCCGAGCTGATCCTGCTGCTCGCCGAGATCATCGAGCGGGCCGGGGCGGGACCGGCGCGGCTGCGGCTGTCGAGCCTCGGCAGCCCGGAGACCAGAGCCGCCTACATCGAGGAGCTGACCGCCTACCTGCGTGAGCACGAGCAGGAGCTGTCCGAGGAGGTGCGCGGGCGGCTCGCCCAGAACCCGCTGCGCGCCTTCGACGCCGATCACGAGGGCACCCGGCGCGTGGTCGCCCAGGCCCCCAAGCTGCTCGACCGGCTCAGTGCCGAGGACCGCGAGCACTTCGACGCCGTGCTCGCGCTGCTCGACGCCGCCGGGATGGACTACGAGGTGGACCCGACGCTGGTGCGCGGCCTGGACTACTACACGCGCACGGTGTTCGAGTTCGAGAGCGAGCGGCTCGGCGCCCAGGCGGCGCTCGGCGGCGGCGGGCGCTACGACCGGCTCGTGGAGGAGCTGGGCGGCCCGCCGACGCCAGGCGTGGGCTGGGCGGCCGGCGTCGAGCGCATCCTGCTCGCCGCGCAGGACGACGACCAGGACGCCGCCGCCGACGTGTTCGTTGCCGTCGCCAAGCCGGAGGCGCTGCAGGAGGCCTTCGGGATCGCGCAGGGACTGCGCGAGGCGGGCCTGCGGGCGGAGATGGAGCAGGCCGGGCGCAGCATGAAGGGTCAGCTCAAGCAGGCGAACCGCGTCGGCGCGCGCGCGACCGTGATCGTGGGGGACGGGATCGACGTGAAGGACATGGACAGCGGCGACCAGCGCGCGGCCCAGAGCGCCGACGAGGCGCTGGACATGGTGAGCGAGGTGCTGGGACGAAGTGAAGCCGCCGCGTCCTAACCGCTATCGCGACCACTGGGCAGGCGAGCTGCGCGCCGAGCAGATCGGCGAGCGCCCGCGCGTGGCCGGCTGGGTCCACCGCCGGCGCGACCACGGCGGCCTGATCTTCATCGACCTGCGCGACCGCACGGGGCTGCTGCAGCTCGTGTTCCGGCCGGAGGACGCGCCCGAGGCGCACGCCGCCGCCGGGCGGCTGCGCTCCGAGGACGTGATCTCCGCGACCGGCGAGCTGGTCGAGCGCGCGGAGGGCACCGTCAATCCCAACCTCCCGACCGGCGCCGTGGAGCTGGCGGTGTCGGAGTTCGAGCTGCTGGCCGACGCGGAGACGCCGCCGTTCCAGATCGACGAGGACGAGCCGGTGGGCGAGGAGCTGCGGCTGCGCTACCGCTACCTCGACCTGCGCAAGGAGCGCATGCGGGACGTGATGATCCTGCGCCACCGCGTGGTGAAGGAGATCCGCGACCACCTCTCCGACCTCGACTTCCTCGAGATCGAGACGCCGATCCTCACGCGCTCGACGCCCGAGGGCGCGCGCGACTTCCTCGTCCCGAGCCGCCTGATGCGCGGCTCCTGGTACGCGCTGCCGCAGTCACCCCAGCTCTTCAAGCAGCTGCTGATGATCGGCGGCATGGAGCGCTACTTCCAGATCCCGCGCTGCTTCCGCGACGAGGACTTCCGCGCCGACCGCCAGCCCGAGTTCACCCAGCTCGACGTGGAGATGGCCTTCGTCGACGAGGACGACGTGTTCGACCTCGTGGACCCGCTGCTGCAGCGCGTGCTCGCGCTCGGCGGCATCGAGGTGAGCCTGCCGCTGGAGCGCATCGGATACGACGACGCGATGCTGCGCTACGGCTCGGACCGGCCCGACCGGCGGCTGGGCGTGGAGATCGTCGACCTCACCGACGTCTTCCGCGAGTCCGAGTTCAAGGTCTTCCGCGGGGCCGTCGAGTCCGGGGGCGTCGTGCGCGCCCTGCGCGCCCGCGGCGACTTCCCGCGCAGCCGCATCGACAAGCTCGAGGAGCAGGCCAAGTCGCTCGGGGCGAAGGGGCTCGCCTGGGCGGTGGTCGAGGAGGGCGGCTGGCGCTCGCCGATCGCCAAGTTCCTGGGCGAGGACGAGATCGCGCGCGCTACGGCGGCGGTGGAGGCGCGCGAGGGCGACGTGATCCTGTTCGCCGCCGATCGGGCGGAGCTGGCGGCCAAGGTGCTCGGCGCGCTGCGCCCCGAGGTGGCGGAGGGCGAGCCCGAGGGACACGACATCTTCTGGGTGGTCGACTTCCCGATGTTCGACTGGAACGCGGGGGAGGGGCGCTGGGACGCGCTGCACCACCCGTTCACCTCGCCCAGCGGCGATCTCGACGCCGACCCCGGCACCTGGCGCTCCCGCGCGTACGACGTCGTCCTGGACGGCATGGAGATCGGCGGCGGCTCGATCCGCATCAACCGCCCGGACGTCCAGCAGCAGGTGTTCGGCGCGCTCGGCATCGGGCCCGAGGAGGCGAAGGAGCGCTTCGGGTTCCTGCTCGAGGCGCTGACCTACGGCGCCCCGCCGCACGGCGGCATCGCCTTCGGCATCGACCGCATCGTGGCGCTGCTGGCGGGGCGCGACTCGATCCGCGACGCGATCGCGTTCCCCAAGGCGGCCAGCGGCGCCGACCCGCTCACCGGCGCGCCGGCGCCCGTGGACGAGCGCCAGCTGCGCGAGCTGGGCATCAAGCTCGACGTCTAGCCCAGCAGCGTGCGCAGGTACTGCAGGTTGTCGCGCGCGGCGGCGTCCGGATCGCCGTCGTAGCCGTCCAGCTCGACAGTGATCCAGCCGTCGAAGCCGGCGCCGCGCAGAGCCGCGAGCACGCCGGGGAAGTCGACCGCGCCCTCGCCCAGCGGCACGAACGCGCCGTCGGCGGTGACGTCCTTGAAGTGGATGTAGGGGATGCGCTCGGCGTAGCGCGTGACCAGGTCCACGGGATCGCCGCCTGCCGCGGCCAGGTGGCCGAGGTCGGGGCAGAAGCCGATGCCGGTCCGCTCGAAGACCCGGTCGACCTGGTCGGGGCGCTCCACGATCGTCGACAGGTGCGGGTGGTAGGTGGCGGTCAGCCCGCTCGCCTCGGCGATCCGCACGACCTCGTCCAGGCCCGCGGCGAGCCGGTCGTAGTCGGCGTCCTCGGGCGGTACCGTGCGCTGGGCGCCGCCGCCGACGACCAGGTGCTCGGCGCCGAAGCGCAGCCCCAGCTCGGCGGCGCGGCGGATGCGCCAGAGCTCCTCGCCGAGGATGTCACCGAAGACGAAGTTGGCCCCGCTGTAGACCCCGACCAGCTCGAGCTCGTGCTCCGTCAGCGCCGCGCGCAGCGCCTCCGGCTCGGACTCGAACTCGAGCAGGTTGCCGTCGAACAGCTCGACCCCCTCCCAGCCGCTGCGGCCGATCCGGCCGACGGTGTCGAGCGTGTCGCCGGGCGTCAGGTAGAAGAGGTCCTTGATGCTCGTGACGCCGACGGGGTGTCCGACCACGCCGCCCCACGCGTTGCCCTGGTAACCGACTCGCATGCCCCGGCCTCCTCTCAGTTCCCAAGCGCCGGCGCACGCGCCCCGGCCACGGACGTCCAGCGTTCCTCGCGGCTGCTCTCGACGATCGCGTCGACGAGGCAGACGCGCTCGTGGCCCTGTTGGAAGGTGGCCAGCTCGCCCTCGTGCACGCGGCCCTCGCCGGCGGCGCGAACGGCGCCGTAGAAGTCGGTCACGAGCCCGGTGAGCGCGTCGAGCCAGCCCTCGGGGTGGCCGGCGGGCAGGCGCGTCAGCCGCGCCGCGCGCGGATCCATCTGCGACGCGTCGCGCGTCAGCTCGAGGTTCGGCGCCCCACGCCGGCCGACCCAGGCGCGGTTCGGGTCCTCCTGATGCCAGTAGAAGGCCGCCTGGGCGGCGTCCACCTCGAACCAGATCCCGTTCTTGCGGCCCGCACTGGTCTGCGACACGGTGAACGAGCCGCGCGCTCCGCTCGCGAAGCGCACCAGGATGCTGCCGAAGTCCTCGGTGTCGACCTTGACCGGCACGCCGCCTTCGCCGCCGGGGGTCTCGAAGGCGCCGACCTCGTGGTCGGGCCGCAGCCGCTCCGCGTGCAGCGTGGCGAGGTCGGCGAACACCTCGACGATCGGGTCGCCGGTCACGTGCTGGACCAGGTCGGCCCAGTGCGAGCCGATGTCGGCCACCGCCCGCGAGAGGCCGGCGTCGGCCGTATCCAGGCGCCAGTTCCAGTCGGTCGGCAGCAGCAGCCAGTCCTGCAGGTAGGCGCCGTGCACGAAGTGGGGGGCGCCGTACTCGCCGCCCGCCAGCATCGCGCGGATCTGGGCGACCAGCGGGTAGTGGCGGTAGTTGAAGCAGACGGCGGCCACCACGCCGGCGTGCGCGGCCGCCGCCGCCAGCTCCGAGCTCTGGCCGCTGTCGAGCGCCAGCGGCTTCTCGGACAGCACGTGCAGCCCGCGCCCGAGCGCGGCGAGGCTGACCTCGTGGTGGAGCCGGTTGATCGTGCAGTTGTGGATCGCGTCGAGCCCCTCGTGCTCGAGCAGCTGCTTGTGGCTGCCGTAGGCGTGCTCCACGCCGTGGCGGGCCGCGAGCCGCCCGGTGTGGGCGGCGTCGGACCCGGACAGTGCCACCACCTCCACCTCGGGCACGCGCGCTAGGGCGTCGAGATGGCTGGCTGCCGCGAAGCCCGTGCCCGCGATGCCAACCCGGATGCGGTCTCGAGCGCCCATCAGTCGCGGGTCGCCAGGGCGACGGCGAGGATGATGATCCCGCCGCGCACGATCTGCTGCTGGCTGAACTCGAGCCCCATCAGGATCAGCCCGTTGTTGATCAGCCCGATCATCAGCGAGCCGAGCAGCGCGCCGATCACCGATGCGCGGCCGCCGAACAGGCTGGTGCCGCCCAGGATGACGGCGGCGATCACCGACAGCTCGTCGCCCTCGCCCCACTGGAAGCGGCCCGACTGCAGCCGGCCCGCGTAGAGCATCCCGGCGATGGCCGCCGCGCTCGACGAGAGCACCATCACCATGAACTTGATGCGCCTGGTCGGCACGCCGCTGAAGCGGGCAGCCTCCTCGTTCCCGCCGGTGGCGAGCACGCCGCGGCCGAACGACGTGTGCCGCAGGACGATGTGCCCGACGATCACCGCGGCGAGCGTCCACAGCACCAGCGACGGGATCGGGCCGAGGTCGCCGGATCCGAAGACGTTGTTGAAGGAGTCCTCGAGAATCGGCTGGGGCGCCGAGTCCGTCGCCCACATGGCCGACCCGCGGGCGATGCCGAGCATGCCGAGCGTGACGAGGAAGGAGGGAATCCCGATCACGGTCACGAGCGTGCCGTTGATGCCGCCCACGAGCACGCCGACCGCAAGCCCGGCGGCGATGCCGCCCGCCACGCCCCACGAGTCGATCGCCATCGCGCAGATCACCGACGCGAGCCCCGCCACGGCGCCGACCGACAGGTCGATCTCGGCGGCGCCGATCACGAACGTGACGGCCACCGCCATGACCGAGATCGTGGCCGTCTGGCGCACGATGTTGAGCAGGTTGTTCGAGGTGGTGAAGCCCTCGTCGTGCAGCGTGATCGCGAAGACGGCGAACAGCCCGATGAAGCCGATGTAGAGGACGTACTGGCGCCAGTCGAAGCCGAGCCCCTCGCCGCCCGGGCCCGGCTCGCGCCGCCGCAGCATCTCCGCGAACGCGCTCATGCCGCCTGCTCCTGGACGAGCCGGTGGAGGTCTGGCTCGCTCGCCACGTCGCTGCGCTGGAGCAGCCGGTCCACGCGTCCCTCGCGCAGCACCAGCAGCCGGTCGGCCAGCGCCAGCAGCTCCGCCAGCTCGGACGAGATCACGATGATCCCCTTGCCCTCCGCGGCCAGGCCGCGGACCAGCTGGACGATCTCCGACCGGGTGGCGATGTCCACGCCCACGGTCGGCTCGTCGAGGATCAGCACGTCGGGCGAGGTGGCGAGCCACTTCGAGAGGACGACCTTCTGCTGGTTGCCGCCCGACAGCCGGCGCACGGGGGAGCGCATGGAGCGGAGCTTGATGTCCAGGCGCTCGACCTCGGCGCGGGCCGCCTTGTCGAGCTCGGAGTCGTCGAGGAAGCCACCGCGTGACATGCGGCGCAGCAGCGTGACCGTGAGGTTGTCGCGCACGCTGTGCGCGAGCACGAGTCCCTGGCGGCGCCGGTCCTCGGGGACCAGGACGATGCCGTGGGCGATGGCGTCCTTCGGCCGCCGGATGCTGATCTCCTCGCCGCGCATGTGCACGGTGCCGGCGCTCATCCGGTCGATGCCGAAGACCGCGCGCGCGAGCTCGCTGCGTCCGCTGCCCATGAGGCCGGCGACGCCGAGCACCTCGCCCGCGTGGAGGTCGAGGTCCACGCCGTGCAGGCGGTCGCCGGCGCTCACTCCGCGCAGCGAGAGCAGGGGGGTGCCCTCGTGCGTCGTCGGTGGCGGGCGCTCCTGGAGCGAGCGCTCGACCGCGTGGCCGACGATCAGCTCGATCAGCGAGCCCATGTCCAGCTCCGAGGTGGCGTGCGTCCCGACGCGGGCGCCGTCGCGCAGCACGGTGACGCGGTCGGCGACCGCGATCACCTCCTCGAGGCGGTGGGTGATGAAGACGATCCCGATGCCGCGCGACTTGAGCCGCTCGATGATCGTGAACAGGCTCTCCACCTCGGCGGCCGCGAGCGACGCCGTCGGCTCGTCCATGATCAGGATGCGCGCGTCCTGGGAGAGCGCCTTGGCGATCTCGACGAGCTGCCAGCCGGCGGTCCCGAGCTGCGACACGCGCCGGGTCGGCTCGATGTCCACGCCGACGTCGGCGAGGATCTCCCGCGCCTGCTCGATCATCTTGCGGTCGTCCAGCGTGCCCGCGCGGGTGCGCGGCTCGCGGTGCAGGAAGATGTTCTGCGCGACCGTGAGCGTGGGGATCAGGCTGAACTCCTGGAAGATCATCGCCACGCCGTGTCGGCGCGCGTCTTGGGGGGTGCGCAGCCTGACCGGCTCGCCCTCCAGCTCGATCGATCCGGAGTCGAGCGTGTACACGCCCTCGAGGATCTTCATCAGCGTCGACTTGCCGGCGCCGTTGCCGCCCAGCAGCGCGTGGACCTCGCCCGCGCGCAGGTCGAAGTCGACCTCCCGCAGCACCTCGACGCCGCTGAACGACTTGCCAACGCCGCGCATGCGCAGCAGTGGCTCGCTCACGCCACCGCTCGATCGTCGGCTGCGACCTCTACCCAGCCGCCCTGGTCCGCCGACGCTGCGATGGCGTCGCTGATCAGCGCGATCCGGTAGCCGTCCTCGAAGGAGGGGGAGACCGGCGCCGACTCGGCGATCGCCTTCATCAGGTCGTGGCACTCGACGATCTTCGTCTCGCCGTAGCCGATGCCGAGGCCGGGGATCGGCCACAGCGCCTCGCCGTAGGGGTGGGCCGGGCCCGTGAGGATCGTGCGGAAGCCCTGCCGGTCGGCGGGGTCGGCGGTGGAGAAGAACTGCAGCTCGTCGCGACGCTCGTAGTCGAACGCCACCGAGCCGCGGTCCCCGTGGATCTCGAACGTCAGGAAGTTCTTGCGCCCGTGCGCGGCGCGCGTGGCCTCGATCGAGCCGACCGCGCCGTCGGTGAAGCGCAGCAGCGACATCACCTCGTCGTCGACGTCCACCTCGCCGCGCGGGGCGCCCGTCTGCTTGGAGGCTCCGGCCAGCTGGTCGACACCGCCCTCCTGGATCGGGCGGTCGGGGATGTAGCGCTCCATGCTGGCGTTGACCGCGGCGACCTCGCCGACGAGATAGCGGGCGAAGTCGAGCACGTGCGTCGCGATGTCGCCGAGGGCGCCCGAGCCGGCCACCGAGCGCTGGAAGCGCCACGACAGCGGGAGGTCGGGGTCGTTGGACCAGTCCTGCAGATAGGTCCCGCGGAAGTTGCGGATCGTGCCGAGCTCGCCCTCGTCGATCAGGCGCTTCGCCAGGGCCACCGCAGGGGTGCGGCGGTAGTTGAAGGCGACCATGTTGACCACTCCCGCGCGCTCGACCGCGTCGCGCATGGCGCGCGCCTCCTCGGCCGTCCGCGCGAGCGGCTTCTCGCACAGCACGTGCTTGCCGGCCTCGGCGGCCGCGATCGCGATCTCGGGGTGGCGGTCGTTCGGCACGGCGACGTCGACCAGGTCGATGTCGGGGTGCTCGACCAGGCGCCGCCAGTCGCCGGTGCCCTCGTCGTACCCGAAGCGGGCCGCGGCGTCCTGGGCCAGCTCGTCGTTCACCTCGGCGATCATCCGCCGGCGGGGGATGGCCGGTGCGGGCCAGAAGAACATCGGCATGGCGGCGTACGCCAGCGAGTGGGCCTTGCCCATGAACCCCGCACCGATCACGCCGACGTTGACTGTCTTCAACTGTCCTCCTGGGGGTTGATTGAGCGCCGCCGCACCCCCAGCACGGCGGCGCTCGTTCCCGACGCTACTGCGCCGCTTCTTGAACCTTGTCCGGAGCCGGCTGGTGGTACACCGTCTCCCAGGCCTCCATCAACGTCTCCGGGGTGACCGGAAGCGCGTTGAGGGCGACGTACTCGGGTGCCTGCTTGTCGAGCAAGCCGTAGCCCGCGAGCGTGGCCTCGGCCACACCCTGGTCGAACGGACGCTGAGCGCCGAGCCCCCGGATGAGCCCGTCCCGGGCCATCTCGATGGCGACGTTCTGCCCAAGGTCGATCGTCGTGACCTTGAGGTCATTGGCCCCGTTGGCGCGAGCGGCTGCGAGGACGCCCTCTGCGGGCACGTCCCAGACCGCCCAGATGCCGTCGAGATCGGGATTCTGCGTCAGCATCGCCGACGCCGCCTTCTCGGCGTCACCGGCGAAGTCCGGCCCGCCGATGCCCTTCTCCTCGGCGATCTCGACGTCGGGGTACTCCTCGGACATCGTCTGCTTGAACGCGTCGTAGCGCTGCTGGGTGACGAAGAAGTCGGCCGCGTGGAAGATCACGCCGACCTTGCCCTTGCCGTCCAGCTCCTTGGCCATCAGGTGTGCCGCGGCGACTCCGTTGCCGAAGTTGTCGGCGGAGACGACGCTGACGTAGTCCTTGCCGGGGGTGAAGCCCTTCGGGATGTTGTCCATGAAGACGAGCTTCACGCCGGCGTTCGCAGCCTTCTTGTAGGCGCCCGCGGTCGCGACCGGATCGGTCGGGATCGACACGATGATGTCCGGCTTCTTCGCCAGGACCGTCTCGATGTCGGACACCTGCTTCTCCGGCTTGAAGTTGGCGTCGGTGGTGGCGATCACCTCGATGCCGAGCTCGCCGAAGCGCTCCTTGAGGCCATCCACCTGCGCGGTGGACCAGTCGTTGCCGCCGTAGTGCATGACGATCGCGGCCGTGGCCTTCATGTCCTTGATCTTCTGGAGCTCTTCGTCGGTCAGCTCCAGGTCGTCGGCCGACGACGGATCCTCGCCGTTCGGCCCCTTGCTGAGCACCGTCGAGCTGAGCTCGTCGAGGCTCTGCTGCGCCTTCGCAGCAACGTCGGACTGGGCGCTTTCGCCGCCGCCGTTGTCGCCACCGCCGCCGTTCCCTGAGGAATCGTCGTCGTCACCGCACCCTGCTGCCAGGAGTGCGGTACAGGTGACCGCGAGACATACCGCCTTCGCCAACCGACCCATATGGATTTCCTCCCTCCGCTGTAGCGCTCCTCCGCCGGCGCCTGGGGCGCCACGGAGGTGTCGAGTCCCTTATCGACGCGGACCGTATACCGACTTTTGTCGATGTGCAAGCAAAAGACCCGCGAGAACAATCCAATGAACACAATCTTTAGATTCTTGACAGGCAGAAGCGCCGCGTGTTGACTGGTGCGCTCGATGGCGGGACGTCCCTCCATACCGGCGGTTGGCGCCGGCGCGATGCTGAGCCTAATCCGGCAGGGTCGCGCGCGCACGCGCGCGGACCTGGCGGCCCTGACCGGGATGGCCCGCTCGACCGTCTCCCAGCGCGTCGAGGCGCTGATCGCCGAGCAGCTCGTCTACGAGGCCGACGACGGCGCGTCCACCGGCGGCCGCCCGCCGCGCACGTTCGTGTTCAACCAGGAGGCCGGCGTCGTGCTGGCCGCCGACCTGGGCGCCACCCACTCGCGGCTCGGCATCACCGACCTGGCCGGCGACGTGCTCGCCGAGCACGCCGAGGACCTCGAGATCGCGCAGGGGCCGGAGGTGGTCGTCGCGTGGCTGCGCGACACCTTCGACCGGCTGCTCGGCGAGATCGGTCGCACCCCCGCCGAGGTCCGCGGGGTCGGCGTGGGGGTGCCCGGGCCGGTCGAGTTCTCCACCGGCCGCCCGGTCAACCCGCCGATCATGCCCGGCTGGGACAACTACCCGATCTCCGACGAGCTCGGCGACCACTACGACGCCCCGGTCCTGGTCGACAACGACGTCAACATCATGGCGCTCGGCGAGCACTGGAGCACCTGGCCGGACTCCGAGCACCTGCTCTACATCAAGGTCGGCACCGGCATCGGCTGCGGCATCGTCGCGGGCGGCGAGATCCACCGCGGCGCGGAGGGCGCCGCCGGCGACATCGGCCACGTGCGCGTCACGACCGACGAGAGCGTGGTGTGCCGCTGCGGCAACGTCGGCTGCCTGGAGGCGGTCGCCGGGGGAGGGGCCATCGCGGCGCGCCTGCGCGAGTCCGGCGAGGAGGTGCACGGCAGCCGCGACGTGGTCGCCCAGGTGCGCGCCGGGAACCGCGAGGCGGTGCGCCAGGTGCGCGACGCGGGCCGCATGCTCGGCACCGTGCTGGCCAGCGCGGTGAACTTCTTCAACCCCGCCGTGATCGTCATCGGAGGGGACGTGGCCGAGGCCCACGAGCAGCTGCTCGCGGGCGTGCGAGAAGTGGTCTACCAGCGCTCGCTGCCGCTGGCCACGCGCCACCTGCGCGTGGTGCGCAGCGCGCTCGGCGACCGCGCCGGCGTGACCGGCGCCGCGGTGATGGTGATCGAGCACGTGCTCGCGCCGGAGGCCGTCGACCGCGCGCTGAGCGCGCCGCCCGTCTGAGCGCCCACGAAGCGCGAAGGTGAAGATTGGCCCCAGCCTGCCGCTGCCGGTCCGGGAGTTGGGCCTGCTGTCGTAGCAAACACGGGTGTCCTCCGCAGCGGGCCACGGCCCTACCGCGAGTCGAACTCCCAACCCGGTGATATTCGGCTCAACATTTACGGCCGGCTCACGCACAGGCTCGGGCCTTCAGCGAATGTAGCATCGGTTCCGGAATGCACTTCGAAGACCATCTCTCGGCGCCGCGCGGCCTGGGCGCACTGGCCGACTGGCCCCACTCCGGCGCGGCCGGAGGCGCCGCCTGCGGCGACGTCGTGCGGGTCGCGCTGCGGGTGGAGGGCGAGCGCATCGTCGAGGCCGGCTTCGACGCCGACGGCTGCGGCGCCGCGCGGGCTGCCGGCAGCGCTGTGGTGGAGCTCGTGGAGGGCGGGCCGGTGCTGGCCGCCGCGCGCGTCACTCCCGACGCCGTGGCGGACGCGCTCGGCGGCCTGATCCCGCCGAAGCGCCACGCCGCGACGCTCGCCGCCGATGCCCTGCACCGGGCGCTGGGGGCGGCGGCCAAGGACCCCGCCAGCGGCCTGCGGCTGGCGCCGAGCCCGCGCCGCACGCTGGTGGCCATGAGCGGCGGGGTGGACAGCGCCGCCGCCGCGCAGCTCGCGCTCGACGCAGGCGACGAGGTGCTCGCCGTCACGCTGGAGCTGTGGTCCGACCCCGCCACGGACGGGGAGCTCTCCTGCTGCTCGCCGCAGGCGGTCACGGGCGCGCGGGAGCTGGCCCACCGGATGCGCCTGCCGCACCTGACGCTCGACCTGCGCGAGCGCTTTCGCGCGGAGGTGGTGGACAGCTTCGTCGAGGGCTACGCCGAAGGGCGTACGCCGAACCCGTGCGTGCGCTGCAACGGGGAGGTGCGCTTCGACGCGATGCTCGACCTGGCGGACGCGCTCGGGGCCGCCAGGCTGGCGACGGGGCACTACGCGCGCATCGCGCGCGACGAGCACGGGGCGCTGATCCGGACGGCGGTCGATCCGCGCAAGGACCAGAGCTACATGCTCGCCAAGCTCGACCCTGCGCTGCTGCAGCGGCTTTCGTTCCCGCTCGGCGGGCTGGCCAAGGACGCCGTCCGCTCGCTCGCCCGCGAGGCGGGCCTGCCGGTGGCGGACAAGCGCGAGAGCCAGGACCTGTGCTTCGTGGCGGGCCTCGGCGGGCGCGCCTTCCTGCGCCGCCACGGCGGCCCGCGCCTGCGCAAGCCGGGCGAGATCGTCGATGCCGCCGGACGCGTGCTCGGCAGCCACGACGGCCAGCACGAGTTCACCGTCGGCCAGCGGCGCGGCCTGAACATCGGCGGCGCAGAGGCCCTGTACGTGCTCCGCAAGGACGCCGCGGCGAACCGGGTCACGATCGGGCCGCGCGCGGCGCTCGCGACCACGCGGGTGAGGCTCGAGCAGGCCAAGCTGCACCGGCCCGCGGACCATGTCGCCCACGTGCGGCTGCGCTACCACGCGCGGCCGCTGGCGTGCCGGGCACTGGAGCTCGGGGACGGCGCGATTCAGCTCGAGCTCGACGAGCCGGCCGAGTCGGCGGCCCCGGGGCAGCTCGCTTGCCTGATGCGTGATGATTGCGTCGTGGGAGAGGGAACGATCGCGGAGCCCGCTTGAGCGAGCACCAGGAGCGCATAGAGCTCGAGGCGCCGCTGTCGGGCGACTTCCAGGCGGTGGTGCGGCTGATCGTCGGCGGCATCGCCGAGCGCGTGGACTTCGCGTTCGAGGAGATCGACGACCTCCAGCTCGCGGTCGAGCGCCTGCTCGCCGAGGCCGGCACGGTCGGAAGCGTGCGGCTGTCCTTCGAGGTCGGGTCGAACCGCATCCGGACGCGGGTCGGGCCCCTCAGCGAGGCCAAGGTCGCCGAGGCGCTGCGCGACGGCGAGATGGTGCCGGGCCAGCTGACCCTGCGGCGCATCCTGCAGACGGTTGTCGACTCGTTCGGCGTGGACAAGGCCGCCGACGGGCGCATCGTGGTCCGGCTCGAAAAGAAGAAGGGGCTCTGGTGAGCGCCAACCACACCGGGGCTGCGGCGCGCCGCTCGGCCAGCAGCCCCGAGCGCGCGCGCGAGGAGGATCGCGAGCTGCTGCGCCGCTACCACCGCGACGGCGACACCACCGCGCGCGAGGAGCTGATCGAGCGGCACCTGCCGCTGGTGCGCTCCCTGGCCCGCCGCTACGCCGGCCGCGGCGAGTCGCTGGAGGACATCGAGCAGGTCGGGGCGATCGGGCTGATCAAGGCGATCGACCGCTTCGAGCTGGAGCGCGAGGTGTCGCTCGCCACCTACGCCACGCCCAACGTGGTCGGCGAGATCAAGCGCCACTTCCGCGACAAGGGCTGGGCCATCCGCGTGCCGCGCGCGCTCCAGGAGCTGAACGCCTCGATGTCCGGCGCGATCGAGCGCCTCACCGGGCGCCTCGGCCGCTCGCCGAGCATCGCCGAGATCGGCGAGGAGCTGAAGACGACCCCGGAAGAGGTGCTGGAGGCCATGGAGGTCGGGTCCGCGTACTCGACGGTTTCGCTCTCGACCGGCCCGAGCGGGGAGGAGGAGCTCGACCCGCTCGAGACGATCGGAGGCGAGGACGCCGGATTCGAGCGCTCCGAGGACCGGGCCGCGCTGGAGCCGGCGCTCGAACGCCTCGCTCCACGCGAGCGCGAGATCCTGCGCATGCGCTTCGAAGAGGGCCTGCCGCAGACCCAGATCGCCCAGCGGGTGGGCCTCTCGCAGATGCACGTCTCGCGCCTGATTCGCAAGTCGCTTGCGGTCATGCGCGAGGAATTGCTGCGTTAGCCGCGAAAGTCTCCGCGTAGGGAAAGGCTCCCGTTAAGGGCAGATTGTCCCTTCTCAAGCGTGGTCAGGGATGTCCAGATCGTGGGTATGTTCCGGCCCGGCGAGCTCTACCTGCTCGCAATCAACACTTCTGGAGGGAACTGAATGGGGAAGCTCAGTAGACGTGCGCTGGTGCTCCTTCTCGCCGCCCTCTCCATGTCGGCATTTGCCGCCTGTGGCGGAGACGACGATGGGGACGACGGCGACGGAGGCGGCGGAGGAGCGGCCAAGAGCGGCGGATCGATCACGATCGCCGAGACATCACAGCCAGACTTCCTGGATCCGGCGCTCGGCTACACCGTCAACGCCATCGAGCCGATGTGGCTGGTGTACACGCCGCTGCTCACGTACCCGCGCACCGGGACGGATCGGGACTCGGAGCTGATTCCGGGCCTGGCCGAGGAGCTGCCGACCATCTCCGAGGACGGCAAGACCTACGAGCTCACGCTGCGCAAGGGCCTGAAGTACTCGGACGGCAAGCCCGTCAAGGCCTCTGACTTCGAGCACACGATCAAGCGCGTGCTCAACCTCGAGTCGGGCGGCTCGGCCTTCTACCTCGTCATCGACGGTGCGCAGGACTACATCGACGCCGGCAAGTGCGAAGGCGACATCTCGGGCATCGAGACCGACGACAAGACCGGCAAGATCACGATCAACCTCGCCGAGCCGGACGGGTCGTTCTCGCACGTGCTGGCGATGTGGTTCGCCGGCCTCGTGCCGGGCGACACGCCCTGCAAGAACATGACGGAGAGCCCGGCGCCGGGCGTCGGCCCGTACATGCTCACCGAGTCGGTCCCGAACCGGCAGTTCGTGATGGAGAAGAACCCGAACTTCCCGGATCTGGGCGAGGAAGTCCCGCCGGGCAACGTCGACAAGATCACCGTGAAGATCGTCAAGAACGCCGTGCGCCAGGCGCAGGACGTGATCTCGGGTGACCTCGACTACATCCAGGATCCGCCGCCGGCCGACATCAAGCCGGAGGTCAAGGCGAAGTACTCGGACCGGTACGAGGAGATCACGACGGCCTCCACGTACTACATGTTCATGAACAACCGCGTGGCTCCCTTCGACAAGAAGGAAGTGCGCGAGGCGGTCAACATCGGGCTCGACAAGCCGGCGCTGGCGCGGCTGTTCGCGGGCGAGGTCGCCCCGGGCTGCTCGTTCCTGCCGCCGGGCGTGCCGGGCTACGACGAGGCGCTCGACGTCGAGGACTGCCCGTGGGGCAACCCGAACGAGCCGCCCGACCTGGAGAAGGCGCGCCAGATGATCGAGGACGCCGGTGTGGCCGGGATGGACGTGACCGTCTACGGCAACAACGACGACCCGACCGACAAGGTGACGGAGGCATACGCCGATCAGCTGACCAAGATGGGCTTCAACGCGAAGCCGAAGATCCTGGACGGCGGCGTCTACTTCCAGACGATCGGCAGCGCCAAGGAGGCGCCGCAGACCGGCTTCGCCAACTGGTTCCAGGACTTCCCGCACCCGAAGAACTTCATGTTCCTCGTGGACGGCAAGTCGATTCAGCCCACGAACAACCAGAACTTCGGGAACGTGGACGACCCGGAGATCACGAAGGGAATCGCGGAGCTGAACCGGGAGCCCGACCTGACCAAGGTCACGGATGACTGGGAGGAGCTCAACCGGAAGCTGGTCGAGCGCGCATGGATCGTGCCCTACGGCCACCGCAAGCTGGCGACGTTCATGTCTGAGCGGATGGACTTCGAGAACTGCTCGCGGTTCCACCCGGTCTACAACAACGACTACTCGAGCTTCTGCCTGAAGTAGTCGAGCTTTCGCAAACGCACTGACTCCCGGGGAGGGCGCTTCGGCGCCCTCCCCGGGGGGTAAGTGTGTCTGCGGAAGGAGAGGCACAACTGCACGGATGGCTACCGAGCCGGTAACCGAGCACGGCGGATCCCAAGGCCCCGCGGCCTGGGAGCAAGAGGCCGAGCGGGAGCGCGTTCACGGCATCGGGCCGTGGCGGCTCGGGCTGCGGCGGCTGCGCCGCAACAAGCTCGCGATCGCCTTCGGCATCCTGTTCGTGCTGCTGGTGGCGGCGTGCCTCGCCGCCCCGCTGTGGGCCAAGCACGTCGCCCACACCACGCCCACGGCCAACCACCTGTCGGACACGATCAAGCTGGACGGGAAGACCACGAACGTCGTCGGCCTCGACGGCGTGCCGATCGGCCCGACCTGGCAGGGCGAGTTCTTCCTGGGCGCCGACCGCAACGGCCGCGACATCATGGTGCGGCTGCTCTACGGGGGCCGCAACTCGCTGATGATCGGCGTGGCGGCGGCGCTGATGACCACGATCCTGTCGATCCTGCTGGGGACGCTCGCGGGCTACTTCCGCGGCTGGTCCGACGTTGGGATCAGATCCCTACTGGACATCATGTGGTCGTTCCCCGTGGTGATCCTCGGCGTGGCGCTGGGTGTGGCGCTCTCGCTCGGCGGGCTCAAGATCGGTCCGCTCACGATCGCGGGCGACTCGCTCGCCGTGCCCATCTTCATCATCGGGCTGGTCTACGTGCCCTACATGGCGAGACCCGTGCGCGGCCAGGTGCTGTCGCTGCGCGAGAAGGAGTTCGTGGAGGCCGCACGGGCCCAGGGCGCGGGGCCGCTGCGGATCATGTTCACCGAGGTGATGCCCAACCTCGCCTCCACGATCCTCGTCTTCTTCACCCTGCTGATCGCGAACGCGGTGCTCCTCGAGGCCGCCCTGTCGTTCCTGGGCGCCGGCGTGCGGCCGCCCAACCCGTCTTGGGGCACGATGATCGACGAGGGAGTCGACCGCATCGCCACCGCGCCGCACCTGGCGATCGTGCCGGGCGTGATGCTGGTGCTGACGGTGCTGTCGCTCAACGTGTTCGGTGACGGCGTCCGCGACGCGCTCGACCCGCGAGCAAAAGTACGGCTGGAGCACTGAGCTAATGGGCCGCTTCGTCGTCCGCCGGCTGTTCCAGATGGTGCTCGTGATGTTCGCCGTCTCGGTGCTCACGTTCCTGATCTTCAACGTGATCCCGAACAGCGATCCCGCCGAGCGCATGGCGGGCCGCCAGCAGAGCGCCTCGACGATCGCGGCGATCCGCGCGGAGTGGGGCTTCGACGAGAGCCTGCCGCAGCAGTACCTGACCACGATGAAGAAGGTCTTCAGCGGCGACCTCGAGTCGTACTTCACCCAGCTGCCGGTTGGCGAGGAGATCAAGAGGGGGCTGCCGCGCACGCTGTCGCTGGCGATCGGGGCGGCGCTGCTGTGGATGTTCGTGGCGGTCTGCTTCGGGCTCTACAGCGCGGTGAAGGCCGGCAAGTTCGCGGACCGCTTCCTCACGATCCTGGCCCTGATCGGCATCTCGATGCCGGTGTTCTGGATCGGGGCGCTGATGAACCACTACCTGGGCTTCAAGCTCGGCTGGTTCCCCAACGGCGGGTACGTCGAGCTCACCGAGGACCCGGTCGACTGGCTCTACCACCTGATCCTGCCCTGGACCGCCCTCGCGATCCTGTTCATCGGCTTCTACTCGCGCGTGCTGCGCTCCAACGTGCTCGACACGATCAACGAGGACTACGTGCGCACCGCGCGCGCCAAGGGGCTCTCCGAGCGCCAGATCATGATCCGGCACGTCCTGCGCAACTCGATGATCCCGATCGTCACGCTCTGGGGGCTCGACTTCGGCGCCGTGCTCGGCGGCGGCGCGATCCTGACCGAGACGGTCTTCGACCTCCAGGGGGTCGGCCAGTACGCCGCCGAGTCGATCGACCAGCTCGATGTGCCGCCGGTGCTGGCGATCACGATGTACGCCGCGTTCTTCATCGTGCTGCTGAACGCGATCGTCGACATCCTGTACGCCTACCTCGACCCGCGCATCAGGCTCCAGTAGATGGCCGACCCGCTGCTCACCGTCGAGGACCTGCGCGTCTCCTTCGCCACGGAGGAGGGGGTCGTGCAGGCCGTGGACGGCGTGTCGTTCGAGCTGGCCGCCGGTGAGGTGCTCGCCGTGGTCGGCGAGTCGGGCTCCGGCAAGTCGGTCACCGCCATGACGCTGATGGGACTCACGCGCTCGCCCAACGCGGGCT
>JAXDII010000088.1:0-28852 GCA_034664085.1 Thermoleophilaceae bacterium | reverse complement strand
GCCCCCGGTCCCCCTCTGATTCCTGGCCGGTGGATGGCAGCTGGGGGCTCACGCCCCCGGACCCCCGCTGATTCCTGGCCGGCCGGCTGCAGCGCCAGGGGGCTCGCGCCCCCGGACCCCCGCTGATTCCTGGCCGCGCCCGGTAGGTCCGCTTCTTGCTAGCGCTTCTTGCGGCGCTGCTCCAGTGCCTTGCGCCCGCGCTGCGCGTAGTCGCGCGCCTGGCGCTTGTAGCGCTCCTTCTGGTCGGGCGTCAGCGTCTGCCAGCGTTCCCACGCCATGAGCAGCAGAGGCCACGCGCGGCGGGCGCCGCGAACTGCCTGTCTCATGCGACCTCCTTGCGGCTCTCGAGCCAGTCCAGGTGTTCCAGGATGCGGTGCGAGTCGTGGATGACCTCGTCGCCGAGCACGAGGACCGGTACCCAGCGCTGCCCGGTCAACTCCTCGATCTCGGGCCGGTCCCGCTTGAGGAAGGGCACGCGCACCTCCTCGAACTCGATCCCGTCGGCTCGCAGCCGCCGTGCCACCTTGCCGCAGCGGCAGACCAGGTCCGTGGGCGCCTTGCAGCGATAGAGGGTGGCCACCGGGGGAATGCTAGGGACGCACCGCGGCGGCCCGCCGCGCGAGGTTGAACGCGCTCTCGGTGGCGCCGATCGCCACGCCCGCCAGGCGCAGCTGGATCTGCCGCGAACGGCGCGTGCGCGCGATCCGGTCCTGCTCGCGCTCGAGGTGCCAGGCCACGGTGGCCTCGAGCGTCTCCTCGTGCGGCCGCGCGCTCCAGCCCAGGTCGCGCCGCGCCTTGCCCGAGCGGTAGGTCCACCGCTGGCTGGCCGCGCGCACCTCCAGCGGCGTGAGCGGCCAGCCGCGCCCGGTCGAGGCGAGCACCTCGGCCGCCGCCCGGGCGGCGAGCGGCGGCAGCTTGACCGGCGGATCGATGCCCGACAGGCGCCCGAGGTCGGCGAACAGGCGGTCGAAGGTGAAGTTGCGACCGCCGAGGATGTAGCGCTCCCCCGGCTCCCCGCGCCGGTCGGCGAGCAGGTGCCCCTCCGCCACGTCGCGGACGTCGACGATCGAGGCGGCGCCCTCGGTGTAGACCGGGATGCGGCCGAGCAGGAAGCTGCGCACGAGCCGCGTGGAGGTGAGCAGGTGGTCGCCGGCGCCGAAGCACACCGCCGGGTTCACGCAGACGAGCGGCAGCCCGCGTGCGGCCACGCGCATCGCCTCGACCTCGCCCTCGTGCACCGAGTTGACGTACGGGATGCCGAGCCGTCCGGCCGTGAACAGCTGCGTCTCGTCGGCGGCCTTGCCGTGTGCCGCGGGGCCGACGACCGCGGCGCTGGAGGTGTAGACCACGCGCTCCACCTGTGCGCGCAGGCACTCCTCCATCACCAGCTTCGTGCCGCGCACGTTGACCTCGAAGAGGCGCTCCTCGTCCCCCGGGCGCACCGACGTCACGCCCGCGCAGTGGAACACGCGCTCGATGCCGCGCAGCGCCCTGCGCACGGTGCGGCGGTCGCGCACGTCGCAGCGCAGGCGCTTGGAGTCGAGACCCTCGATCGCGGCGTCGGGGGAGCCGGCCTCCACGCCGAGCACGACGTCGTCGCCGCGATCGACCAGCAGCCGCGCCACGTGGGAGCCGATGAAGCCCGTCGCGCCGATGACGAGGACCTTGGCCAAGTGCGCGGGAGGTTAGCCCGGCATGGGAGTAGGCTGCCGCCCGCCATGAGCGAAGTCGCGATCGTCACCGACAGCACCTCCTACCTCCCCGAGGGGACCGCGGAGCGCCACGGGGTGACCGTGGTGCCGCTCTACGTCGTCTTCGGCGGCGACCGCACGGTGCCCGAGACCGAGATCACCGACTACCCGGCCTTCTTCGAGGAGCTGCGCACCGCCGAGAAGCTGCCGACCACCTCGCAGCCCTCGGTGGGCGACTTCCGGGCCGCGTACGAGCCGCTCCTGGCCAACGGCCGCGAGGTCGTGTCGATCCACATCTCGGGCGGGCTCTCGGGCACGCCCGACGCGGCCCGCCAGGCCAAGGACGCGCTCGAGCGCGAGGGCAAGGGCGGAGAGCGCATCCAGGTGGTCGACTCCTCCACGGCCGCCGGCGGGCTCGGGTTCATGGTCCTCACCGCAGTGAAGGCGGCGGGTGAGGGAGCGGACGCGCGGCAGGTGGCGGCCCGCGCGCTCGACGCCCGCAAGGAGCTCAAGATGTGGTTCGCGATCGACACGCTCGAGTTCCTCCGGCGCGGCGGCCGGATCGGCGCGGCCAGCGCCTGGATCGGCTCGACGCTGAAGGTCAAGCCGATCCTCACCGTGGAGAACGAGATGACCCCGGTCGAGCGCGTGCGCACCACCAAGCGCGCCTTCGAGCGCATGGTCGACTACGCCCGGCAGCGCCACGACTCGGGCGCCGACGCCTGGTCGGTCCAGCACATCTCCGCGCCCGACCAGGCCGCGGCGCTGGTCGAGCGCTGCGCCGAGGTGTTCGGGACCGAGCCGACGATCGTCAGCGAGCTCGGCCCGGTGCTCTCGGCCCACACCGGACCAGGGCTGCTCGGGTTCGGGGCGCTGCCCGCGCACTTCGTGCGCTAGCGCGCTCCGGAAGGGGGCGCAACGGGCGGGGCGAATACCCCCCTGATGTTGCTCTCGGCCAAGCAGATCGTGCGCATCGTGCTGACCGTCGTCTGCGTCGCGATCGCGCTCTACCTGCTCTTCCTGCTGCGCAAGCCGATCAGCTGGCTGCTGATCGCCGTGTTCCTCGCGGTGGCGCTGTCGCCGCCCGTGAACGTGCTCGCGCGCAGGATGCGCCGCGGCTTGGCGATCACGATCGTCTACCTGGGCCTGCTCGCGATCCCGATGCTGCTGATCGCCCTGATCGTGCCGCCGCTGATCACCGAGGGCAACCGCTTCGCCGACAACGTGCCCCAGTACGCGCGCGACGTGACCAAGTTCGTCGAGGAGAACGACACGCTGCGCGAGCTCAACAAGGACTACGACATCACCAGCCAGCTGGAGAAGGAAGCCGCCAAGCTCCCCCAGCGCGTCGGCGGAGCGGCGGGGACGCTGCGCGACGTCGGCTTCGGCATCGTCAACTCGGCGTTCGCGCTGATCACGATCCTCGTTCTGACCGCGTTCCTGCTGGGCAGCGGCAGAACCTGGATCAACGCGATCATCAACACGCGACCTCCGGAGCAGCGAGTACGCCTGCGGCGCTCGCTCGACCGCATGGCCGATGCGGTGGCCGGCTACGTGGCCGGCGCACTGACGATCGCGGTGATCGCCGGCGTGGCGACCTACATAGTGCTGCTGATCCTCGGCGTGCCGTTCCGCGCGCCGCTGGCGGTGATCGCCGGGATGTTCTCGCTGATCCCGCTGGTCGGCGCGACGATCGCCGCGGTGCTGATCGGCGTGGTCACTCTGTTCGAGGACTTCCCCACCACCACGATCATCTGGGTCATCTGGGCGATCGCCTACCAGCAGCTGGAAAACCACCTGATCCAGCCCCAGATCCAGAAGCGCACGGTGAAGGTGCACCCGTTCATCACGATCGTCGCCGTGCTGTTCGGGGCCTCGCTGCTCGGCGTGCTCGGCGCGATCGTGGCGATCCCGGTTGCCGCGTCGATCCAGATCCTGCTGCGCGAGTACGTGGACTTGCGGACGATGAGCATCAAGGCGCCCGGACCCGAGCCGCCACCCGAGCCGCCGCCCGCCCCTCCGTCCGCACCGCCAGACCCTGCCCCCGCGTAGCCTCACCCCGGCATGACTCCGGGAGTCCTGGCACGGCGGGGCATCCTGCTCGCGATCACGGGCGTGTCGCTCTACCTGCTCGCGCCCGCGCTGCTCGAGGTGTTCGGCGCCTACGACCGGCTGGACGAGTTCAACCCGCTCTGGTGGGGAGCGATGGTGGCGCTGCAGATAGGCAGCTACGCCTGCATGTGGGCGGTGCAGAAGATCGCCATGCGGACCGACCGCTGGGGGCCGGTGGTCACGTCCCAGCTCGCGTCAAACGCCTTCGGGCGGGTGGTGCCCGGCGGCGTGGCGGCGGCGGGCGCGATGCAGTACGCGATGCTGGCTCGCGGCGGCGTGCCTGCCGCCCAGGCGGCGTCGGGCATGACCGCCTCCTCGGTCCTGGTCTTCGGGATCCTGCTCGCCCTGCCCCTGCTGGCGGTGCCGGCGGTCCTGTTCGGCGCGCCGGTGAACCCTGGACTCGGCCGGGCCGCCCTGATCGGGGGCGTGGTGTTCGTGGCGCTGTGCGTGGCGGGCGCGGCGGCGATGCTCTGGGACCGTCCGCTGCTGGCCGTCGGCGGGGCGGCGCAGTCACTCCGCAACCGCATCTTCCGCAAGCGGCCGCCACTGACCGGGGTGCCGCGCCGCCTGCTGCGCGAGCGCAACGAGGTGCGCGAGGCGCTCGGCCGGCGCTGGTGGCAGGCGCTGCTGCTCGCCGCCGGGCGCTGGGTGCTCGACTACCTGACCCTGCTGGCCGCGCTCACGGCGGTGCACGCGGATCCGCGCCCGTCGACCGTGCTGCTGGCGTTTTGCGCCGCCCAGTTCCTCGGCACGCTGCCGCTCACGCCCGGCGGGCTGGGCTTCGTGGAGGCGGGACTGACCGGAACGCTGGTGCTGGCCGGGGTGCCGGCGGGCGCCGCGGTCGTCGCGACGCTCGCCTACCGGCTCGTCTCCTTCTGGCTGCCGATCCCGGCGGGCGGCATCGCCGCCGTCCTGCACCGCAGGCGCTACGGCGAGGAGACCGCCGACGAGCCGGCCGTCAGCGGCGGCGGCGGCCGCTGAGCAGCGAGAAGGTGGCGGCGACCCCGCCGCCGATCACGAAGCCCGCGACCGCGGCGCCGATCAGCGCACCGTTGCGGTTCTCAGCGAGCTGGCGGCGCCAGTCGGTCAGCTCGCTCATCTTCGAGCGCAGGTCGTTCACCGAGAAGGCCAGCTCGCGGCGGGTCTCCTCGATGGACGAGCGGATCATCTCTGGGCTCTGCGAAGGCATAGCTAGCTCTTACCCCTCTTCAGCTGGTCACGCTCGATCGACTGGCGCTCGAAGTCCGCACGCGTGCGCTTGGCCTCTTCGATGGCCATGTCGGGCGTCGGCGGCGCGCCCTTCTTGAACAGGCGCAGGGCGAGCCACCCCGCAAAGGCGCCAAGCACGAACAGCACGCCGGTCACCACGCCGTAGCCGGCCCACGGGTTCCAGTCCATCAGGTCGGTGAGGAACCACGCCAGCGTGTGGAACAGCATCGTCACGCCGAAGATCAGGAAGACGCCGGCCGCGGCGCCGACCACGGCGCCCTTGGTCAGCTTCGAGATCTTGCTGGAGACCTCCGCCTTGGCAAGCTCGATCTCCTGGCGGACAAGGAGGGACGCCTTCTCGGAGACCTCGGCGACGATCTCGCCGAGGTTCTTGTCAGCGCTGGGAGGTGCTCCGTTGCCGCTCATCGGGTCAACCTTCTCAAAATCAGCGCGAGGGCAAGTCCGCCGGCGAAGGCGGCGCCGACGAACGCCTCGGGGCGCTCGGCGAACGGGTCGCTCTCGCTGCCCACGCTCAGCGGCGTCTCGCCGAGCGGCCGGTCGCCCGTGGCGCCCTGGTTCACGGCTTCCGCATCCGTCTGGGTCGGCTCGTCCGCCATCAGTCGATCGGCGGGTCCTCCTTGAAGACCCGCGTCCAGATCTCGACGGCGACCCTGTTCGCGACGATCGAGGTGAGGGCCCCGACGCCGGCCAGGAGGCCGCTCCACATGAGTCGCTTGGTCAAGTCGTTCTGCATTGGCGGCGGATTCAAGCAGACGTGCCGTTGTGCGCCGACTCCAAGCCTCCGCAGATCGCCTCGACGACCAGGCCCTTTGCGCGCTCGTACTCCTCGTCGGTCTTGGGCAGCACCTCGAAGATCCAGCCGGTGAGGAGCTGCTCGATCGCGCCGTAGAAGCACATGGCGGCGAAGTCGGCCGGGATGCCCGACTTGAACGACCCCTCCGCGCGGGCCGTCTCGACGATCCCCGCGATGCCGATGTAGGCCTCGCGGATCTTGTCGATGTGGATCGCCCCGAACGAGTTCGCCGCCCTGGTGACCTCGACGATGATCACCTTCATCAGGTCTGGGTCGTGGCGGTAGGAGTCGACGATGAACGAGGCGACCCCGTACAGCTTCTCGCGGGCCGGCAGGTCGCGCGCGTCGATCTCGCCGATCGCGTCGAGCATGATCTGCCAGCGCTCGAGGAAGAGCGTGTTGAGGATCTCCTCCTTCGAGCGGAAGTAGTGGTAGACGAGCCCGTAGGCGACGCCGGCTTCGTCCGCGACGTCCGACACGCGGCAGTGGTGGAAGCCGCGCCGGGCGAACACGCTCACCGCGGCGTCCAGGATGAGGCGGCGCTTGTCGACCGCCCCCGGCTTGGCGGCGGAGGCCGTCATGCCCGCACCTCCTCGGGCCAGCGGTAGGCGGCGCCCACGCGGTTGGCCAGGCTGGGCAGCTTCTCGCGCACCTCGTCCTGGCGGGCCAGGTCGAGGTCGGCGGCCACGAAGCCCTCCTCCTCGCCGCCCGCCCGGGCCAGCACGTCGCCCCAGGGGTCGACGATCATCGAGTTGCCGTAGCTGTCGCCCTCGGCTCCGGATCCGCGCGCCTGCCCGGTGGCGACGACGAAGACCTGGTTCTCGATCGCCCGTGCGCGCAGCAGCACCTCCCAGTGGGCCTGTCCGGTGACCCGCGTGAAGTTCGCCGGGACGGTGATGATGCGCGCGCCGCGCAGGGCCAGGATCCGGTACAGCTCCGGGAAGCGCAGGTCGTAGCAGATGGTCAGCCCGAGCCCTAGGCCGCCGGCGGTCTCGGAGAGGACGATCTCGTCGGCCGGCTCGGAGTGCTCTGACTCGCGGTACTCGACCCCGCCGACGTCGACGTCGAACATGTGGATCTTGCGGTAGATCGCCTTGATCTCGCCGTCGGGGCCGGCGTGCACGGAGGTGTTGGCCACGCGGTCGTGGCCCGCGCGCCGCTCGGCGATCGAGCCGGCCACGATGTCTATGCCGAGCTCGCGCGCCAGCTTCGTGGCCCACGCGACGGGGGCGCCGTCGAGCGTCTGCGCCCCGGCGGAGTAGTCCGCCGCGGTGCCGCGGATGTCGAGCCGCTCGGGAAGCACGACGAGGCCGGCGCCGTCGGCGGCGGCCGCACGAGTGAGCCGATCCGCAGCCTCGAGGTTGCGTTCCCTGTCGTTCGTCGATTGGAGCTGCACCGCCGCGGCGCGCATGCTGCGCTCCCCCTCACATTGACTGACCAGTCAATCTGGAGTGTACTGCGACTGATGGCCAGGCTGCCAACTCGCGGCGACTCGGTTCGGTCCCTCGACCTGCCCCTGCCGCCGGGCCGAATGCCGGCGCTGCGGCGCGGGCGGCCCCTGAAGCGCTGGCGCTACGTGGGCGTCTACGGGCCGGATCTGATGCTGTGCGTGGGCGAGGCGCGCGTCGCCGGCGTGCGGCGGCGCTGGTGGGCGGTGGCGCTGCCGGACGGGCGCCTGTTCGAGGGCACGGACCCCGCCGGGGCGATCGAGCTGTCGCTGTCGGAGGGGCCGGGCGTGGAGGTCGTCTCACCGCACGGACGCTCCTACATCTGGACGCGCAAGCAGGCAGGCATCCACGTGCGCGGACGGGTGAGCGTGGGCGAGGTCGCGATCGAGCTCGACGGACCGCTCGGCTTCGTCGACGACTCGGCCGGCTATCACGCGCGGCACACGGCGTGGCACTGGTCGGCGGGCATCGGGCGCGCGCGCGGCGGAGCGGCGGTGGCGTGGAACTTCGTCGACGGCGTGCACGACGCCGCCGAGGCGAGCGAGCGCACGGTGTGGGTCGACGGCGTCCCGCATGAGGTGGAGCCGCAGGTCTTCGCCGCCGACCTCTCGACCGTGGGCGACCTGCGCTTCGAGGAGTGGTGCGCGCGCGAGGAGCATGCCAACCGCCTGCTGATCCGCAGCCACTACCGCCAGCCGTTCGGCGCGTTCTCCGGCACGCTTCCGGGCGGCCTCGAGCTCGAGTCTGGGTACGGGGTGATGGAGTGGCACGACGTGCGCTGGTAGCAGCGGCCCTCGCGGCCGCGCTCGGGCTGGCTGCCTGCGGCGGCGACTCCTCCGAGGACGAGGCCCCGGCCCCGCGGCCGCTGCTGGGAGTCACCAGCGGAGCGCTGCTCGACGAGCGGGCGCCGCTCGCCTCCGAAGTGAGGGCGATGAAGGCCAGCGGCGTCACGACCCTCCGCGCGCCCTTCTACTGGTGGACCGCGGAGCCGAAACAGGGCCGGCCGCCAAGCTTCGCCGCCACCGACCGGCTGGTCGCCGAGACGGCACGGGCGCAGATCGAGCTGCTGCCGGTGGTGCTGGGTACCCCGTCCTGGGCGGCCCGTCACCCCGAGCTGGGCAACTCGCCGCCGGCCGGCACGGAGGACTACGCCCGCTTCCTTGCGGCGCTGATCGGCCGCTACGGCCCGGACGGCTCGTTCTGGGCGGAGCACGGGGACGTGCCGGAGCAGCCGATCCGCTCCTGGCAGCTGTGGAACGAGCCCGACCACCTGCACTACTGGTCCGACCAGCCCTACCAGCGCGACTACGTGCGGCTGGCCAGGGCCGCGCGCGCGGCGATCAAGGCCGCTGACCCCGGCGCCCGCGTGGTGATGGCCGGGTTCGCCGACCGCTCGTGGGACTCGATCGCCGCCGTGTACGGGGCGGGCGCGAAGGGCGTGTTCGACGCTGTCGCGATCCATCCGTACACGTTCGAGGTACGCGACGTGCTCCGCATCGTGCGCTACGCGCGGCGCGAGCTGCGCCGGGCCGGCGACCCCGGCCGCCCGCTGTGGCTGACCGAGGTCACGTGGTCGTCGGGCCGCCGGGCGGGCCATCCGGCGCGCCCGTTCGAGACCACCGAGCCCGACCAGGCCGCCCGCCTCGGGCGCGCCCTGCCGCTCCTGCTCCGAACCCGCCGCGAGCTCGGCGTGGAGCGCATCTTCTGGGAGAACTGGATCTCCACCGACAGCAACCACGACAACCCGTTCGACTTCTCGGGACTGCGCGTCCTGGATCCCGACGGCACGGTGAGCGAGAAGCCCGCCTACGCGGTGTTCAAGCGGATCGCCCTGCGGCAGCGCTGAGCGCCGCGCGGAGCTGAGCGCTCAGCGCGGGGGCGTCCTCGCGCAGCGCCCGGTCGGTGACGCGCGCCACGCGCCAGCCGGCTGCGAGCAGCCTCCGGTCGCGCCGGCGGTCGCGCTCGAAGGCCGCCGCGGTGCCGTGGTAGCTGCGGCTGTCGAGCTCCACGATCAGGCGCTGCTCGGGCCAGGCGCAGTCGACCTGGATCCACTCGCCGGCGAGCTCGAGCCAGGCGTTTGCGTTCGGCCGCGGGAGGCCCGCCCGTTCCGCGAACGTCAGGAAGCGCCGCTCGAGCTCGCTCCTGGTCACCGTCGGACGCACGCCCTTTTCGAGCGCACTCCTGAGCGCGGCGAGGCCGCGCCTGCCGCGGTGGCGCTCGACGAGGGCGGCCAGCGGGATCGGGTCGGCCAGCCGCAGCGCCTCGGCCTGTTCCAGCGCCCGCTCGAGCTCGTGCGGCCGCAGGACGGCGGCGAGGTCGAGCAGCGTGCGTGACACGGTCGTGACCGGGACGCCGGATTCGATGGTGCGCTCGTCTGGGCCGATTGCGCGGCGCCGCGCGCGGATGCCGTCGCGCTCGCCCACCCGGCCGGGCGCGCTGACCTCGACGCAGTGCGGCGCACCCGAGCGCATCCCCCACAGCGCCGCCGCGGACCGGTGGCTGAGCACGGCATCGGGACCGCAGGCCAGTACGGCGGCCATCCACACGCCCATCCGCGTCAGGCGTCGCCGTCCGACCGCGTAGACGCCGCGATGCACCACATGCAGCCGCGCCGCCTCGACCCTGCGCCCGATCGCACCCCGCCCGAGCCCAAGCTCCAGCAGCTGAGGGCGAGCAACCACCCCGTGCTGAGCATCAGCAAGCGCCGCGATCTCCGCGTCCCAGGCTCGAGAGGAGGATTCGACATCTATTTGATGCTCAATCCTCTCCTCGGCGGCCATTGCCCGGATCGTGCTGGATTCCGTGTTACGCGTGGGCGCGCCCGTGCAACGAGCGCGGTACGTTCCGCGGCGTGAAGGTGGCGCTCGTAGCGCTGGGCATGTTCTGGGCTCAGCAGGTGCCCGCGCCTGCTGCCGAGCGGGTCGAGTTCACGGTGGCGGCGACGGGCGATTTTCTGATCCACACGCCCGTGGCCGCCCAGGCGCTCGCCGACGGCGGCGGGCGGCGCTACGACTTCCGGCCGATGTTCGGCGCCATCCGCGCCCGGATCGCGGGCGCTGACCTGGCCCTCTGCCACATCGAGACCCCGCTCGTGCGCGGCCCTGTGCAGGGCTATCCGAGCTTCCGCACGCCGCCCGATCTGGCCGGCTCGGTCAAGGCCACGGGCTGGGACGCCTGCAGCACGGCATCCAACCACTCGCTCGACGCCGGCCAGCACGGGATCGGCACGACGCTGAAGGCGCTCGACCGCGCCGGCCTGCGCCACGCCGGCACCGCTCGCTCGCCGAAGGAGGCGAACCGCTCGACGATCCTCGACGTCAAGGGCGTGAAGGTCGCCTTTCTCTCGTTCACCGCGGTCTCCAACGGCCAGGCGATCCCCCACCCGTGGAGCGTCGAGGGCGCGGACGCCAAGCGCATCCTCGCCGCGGCGCGCCGGGCGCGGCGCCGCGGCGCCGACACCGCGATCGTGAACCTGCACTGGGGCGACGAGTACAGCCATGCGATCTCGCCGTCGCAGGCGGCGCTCGCGCGGGCGCTCACACGCTCCCCCGCGATCTCCGCGGTCGTCGGCCAGCACGTGCACGTCGTCCAGCCGATCCGGCGCGTGAACGGCAAGCCGGTCGTGTTTGGCGAGGGCAACCTCGTGTCCAACCAGACCGCCGCGTGCTGCCCGGCCGAAGCCCAGGACGGCCTGATCGCGCTGATCGACTTCGCCGCCACCGATCGCGGCGTCCGCGCCCGGCGCGTGCGCTACGTGCCCACCTGGGTGCGCCACCCGGACTACCGCGTCCTCCCGGCCGCACCGGGCTCGCTCTCGTGGCGGCGGACGGTCGCGGCGGTCGGCCGCCGGCCGGGCATCCGGCCGGTGCGCTGATCTGACGGTAGGGTCCGCCGCCATGAAAATCCGCGCCGCCGTACTAGAGGAGTTCGCCAAGCCGCTCGCCGTCCAGGACGTCGAGCTGGACGCCCCGGGGCCTGGCGAGGTGCTGGTGCGCCTGGCCGCCTGCGGCGTCTGCCACACCGACCTCTACACCGCCAGTGGCGCTGACCCGTCGGGCTACGCCCCCACCGTGCTCGGGCACGAGGGCGCGGGCGTGGTCGAGGAGGTGGGCGAAGGCGTGACGAGCGTGGCGCCCGGCGACCACGTGGTCACGCTGTTCTCGCCTCAGTGCGGCGAGTGCGTGCACTGCCTGTCGCCCAAGACCAACATCTGCCTGGCCATCCGCGAGCAGCAGAACCTCGGCTACCTCCCGGATGGCACGACCCGGCTCAACCGCGATGGCGAGCGCATCCGCCACTTCATGGGGACGAGCACGTTCGCCGAGGCAACCGTCATGCCCGAGATCGCGCTCGCCAAGGTCGACCCGGAGGCCCCGCTCGACGTCGTGTGCACGCTCGCCTGCGGCGCGACGACGGGGATCGGCGCGGCCATCTACATCGCCAAGGTCGAGCCCGGCTCCACCTGCGCGGTGTTCGGCGCGGGCCTGGTCGGGCTGGGCGCGGTCGCGGGGGCGCGGCTCGCCGGGGCCGAGCGCATCATCGCCGTCGACCTGTCCGAGGACCGGCTGGAGCACGCCCGCGCGCAGGGCGCCACCGACACGCTCATCGGCGGGCCCGACTCCGTCGAGCAGATCCTCGAGATGACCGGCGGCTTCGGCGCCGACTACACCTTCGAGGCGACCGGCAACGTCGCCGTCATGCGCCAGGCCGTGGAGGCCGCGCGCATGGGCTGGGGTCTCTGCACGATCGCCGGCGTGGCCGGCAGGGGCGAGGTGCTCGAGGTCATCCCGCGCTTGCTGATCACCGGGCGGCGCGTGGCCGGCGCGTCCTTCGGCGGCGCCAAGGGCCGCGACCGCGTGCCTGAGCTGGTCGACCGCTACGTGGCCGGCGAGCTCGACCTCGAGTCGCTGGTGACCAACCGCGTCACGCTCGACGGCGTGAACGACGCCTTCGAGGCGATGGAGCGCCAAGAGGGCATCCGCACGGTCATCACGTTCTGAAGCGCCGCTAGGCCTTCGCCGCCCCGCCCCTCGCCGCCCGCTGGCGCCGCAGCTCCGCCACCAGCGACTTCTGGTGCAGCGCGGCGATCAGCTCGTTCAGCGGCTCGGTTCCGGCGGCGATCAGCTCGACGGCGCGGTCGGGCTCGAGCTCGCCGGCCAAGCGGTCCATCAGCACCTGCACCTCCTCCTTGACGAGCTCCTCCAGCGCGCGCTTGTAGCGCAGCGTGTCGTAGACCGTGAAGCCGATGCGCTCGTCGTAGCCGCCCGCGCGGAAGCGGCTGATCGCCTGGACGATCTCGACATCGCGCTGCCCGTAGCCGCGCGAGGTCGGCGTGAGCACCTCGAGCTCGGCGAGCCGGTCGAGCACCTCCTGCGGGAGCTCGCAGCGGCGGCGCAGCTCGGCGGCGGACACCCGCTTGCTGTCGCCGGCCAGCGCCCGCTCGAGGATGCGGTCCTCGAGCTCGACGAGCGCCTGGGCGCGCTCGGGATCCTCGTCGAGCATCGACTTGATCACCTTGAGCGGCATGAAGCGCTCCTCCTGGAGCTGCTTGATCAGCCTGATGCGCTCGACGAAGTCGGGCGGGTAGTACGCCATGTTGCGCGACGTCTTGACGGGCTCCGGCAGCAGCCCCTCGCGCAGGTAGTGCTTGATCGTGCCGGCGCTCACCCCGCTTGCCTCGGCCAGCTCCTTCATCTTGAGCAGGCCGTTTTGGCTCACGCCAGGAAGCTCCCTTGCGCCCCCGGCGCTGGCCCGGCCACCGCCCCCGACTGCTCCATCGCAGCGATCTGCTCCTCCGAGTATCCGAGCCCGGCGAGCACGTCGCGCGTGTCGCCTCCGAACGTCGGCGCCGGGCCGGCCGGCGCGCCGGGCGTGCGCGACAGCTTGATCGGGACGCCGAGCTGCTTGACGCCGTCGGTCCCCGGCTGCTCTGTCTCCACCACCATCTCGCGCGCCTGCACCAGTTCGGAGTCGAGCGCCTCATCCAGCTCGAGCACCGGCTCCAGGCAGCAGTCGTGCTGCTCGGCGAACGCGTGCCACTCGTCGCGCGTGCGCTCCATGAAGATGCGCTCGACCTCCGCGTGGGCCTCCGAGCCGGCCGCCTCGAACTGCTTGTCGATCAGGTCCTCGCGCCCGACCCCGCGGCACCACTCCTGCCAGAACTTCGGCTCAAGCGCGCCGAACGTGACCCAGCCGTCCTTGCACGCATACGGCCGGTAACAGATCAGCCGCCCGCCCAGCTCGAGGTTGCCGCGCGTGGGGAGGTCGCCGTCACAGAGGAAGCGCGCCGCCACCAGCGACAGCCAGGACAGCGACCCGTCGAACATCGACACGTCCACGAACTGTCCCTCGCCGCTGCGGTCGCGCTCGCGCAGCGCCGCCATGATCCCGAAGGCCGCCATCTGCGCGCCGCCGCCGACGTCGGCGATCTGCCCCGACGCGATCACCGGCGGCCCCCCAGCCTCGCCGGTCAGCCCGAGCAGGCCGTTGAGGCCGAGGTAGTTCATGTCGTGGCCGGGACGCGCCGTATACGGACCGTCCTGGCCGTAGCCGCTGATCGCGCAGTACACGAGGCCGGCGTTCTCCTCCCGCAGGCGCTCGTAGCCGACCCCGAGGCGGTCCATCACGCCCGGGCGGAACGACTCGAGCAGCACGTCGTACTCGCGCGCCAGCTTCAGCAGCACCTCGCGCCCGGCGTCCTCCTTGAGGTTGAGCCGGATCGAGCGCTTGCCGCGGTTGAGCGCCATGAACATCGCCGACTTCGCCGAGTCGTCCGCGCCCTCGTGGAAGGGCGGCGACCAGCGCAGGTAGTCGCCCATGCCGGTGTCCTCGACCTTGAGCACTTCGGCGCCGAAGTCGGCGAGCAGCAGCGAGCAGAACCCGCCCGGCAGCAGCCGCGAGAGGTCCAGCACCTTGATGTCGGAGAGTGCGCTCATGCAGGGATCCGTCGAGGGGTGCCGAGCAGCTCGCGCGCCTCCGCGACCGTCGCCACCCGACGTCCGACATCTTCGACGATTCGGCGCGCGCGTGCGATCAGGTCGCCGTTCGAGCGCGCCATCTCGCCGTCCGGCAGGTAGAAGTTGTCCTCCAGCCCGACCCGCACGTTGCCTCCCAGCGCGGCCGCCGCGGCCACCAGCCGCCACTGGTCACGGCTGATGCCGATCACGCCCCAGTTGTTGGGACCCTCGGCCCCGCCGGGGATCTGATCGGCCATGTGCGCGAGGTTCTTCGGCGTCGGCCGGATGCCGCCGGTCACCCCCATCACGCAGTCGATCTGGAGCGGCTCGGAGAGCAGGCCCATGTCGATCAGCGGGTCGAGGTTGGCGATGTGGCCGGAGTCGAAGCACTCGTGCTCGGGGCGGATGCCCAGCTCGTTCATGGCGGTGAGGAACTCGATGATCGTGTCGAAGGAGTTCTCGAAGACGGCCTTGAAGACGAACTCCTTGCGCCGCTCCGAGTACTTGGCGTAGTTCATCGAGCTCATGTTGAGGGCGGCCACGTCCGGACGCAGCTCGCGCAGGTACGCGATGCGTTTCTCGACGGGGACGCCGATCGCCCCGGTCGAGTAGTTGACGATCACGTCATCCACGGCGCCCGTGATCGCCTCGGTGATGGCGCGGAAGTCGGCGACCTCGTACGACGGCACGCCGGCGGGCGTGCGGGCGTGGATGTGGATCATCGAGGCGCCCTCGCCGACGGCGCGCTCGGCCTCGGCGGCGTACTCCTCGGGCGTGTAGGGGATGGCCGGGCACTGCTCGCGGCTCGCCACCGCGCCCGAGATCGAGCAAACGAGGATGCAGGGGTCTTCGAAGCGGCTCATCGGCGCAGCTGCTTGATGTCGCGGCCCGCTGCCGAGTCCTCGATCAGCTGTTCGAGGCGCCGCAGCCGCGTCTCCTCGCGCTTCGCGCTGATCACGAGGTGGATGGCCGTGCGGCGGTACGACGGCGGGCGCGAGTCGAAGTACTCGGCGGCGGCGGTGTTCGACCGCAGGCGCTGCTCGTACTGCGGCGGCAGCTCGGCGTTCTCGCGCTCGAACGAGTACACGCCGGTCCTGTCCTGCGAGCGGCGTTCGAGCGCCGCGATGCCCGCGGGGCGCATGAGCCCCGCCTCCTGCAGCTTCGCGACCTTCTCGACGTTGACGTTGCTCCAGTTGCTGCCCGGCCTGCGCGGCGTGAAGCGCTGCATGTAGCGGTCCTCGTCGATGCGGTTCGCGCGCCCGTCGATCCAGCCGAAGCAGAGCGCCTGGTCGACCGCCTCCGACCAGCTCATCGCGCGCTTGCCCGTGTGCTTCTTGTACATGCCCACGTAGACCTCGCTGTGAGTCTCGTGGTGCTCCTCGAGCCACGTGTAGAACTCCTCGGGGGAGCTGAAGAAGATCGGCTCGCTCAAACCGGCATCACCCCGTGCTTCTTCCAGGGCCGCTCGACGCGCTTGGTGGCCGCCATCTCGAACGCCCGGATCACGGTCGGCCGCGTCTCGCGCGGGTCGATGACGTCGTCGATCAGCGCGTTGCCCGCGGCGATGTACGGGTCGATCGTCGCGCGGATGCCGTCGATCATCTGCGCGCGCGCCGCGTCGGGGTCGTCGGCGGCCTCGATCTGCTTGCGGAAGATGATGTTGACCGCTCCCTCCGGGCCCATGACCGAGATCTCCGCCGAGGGCCAGGCCACGATCAGGTCGGGCTCGTAGGCCTTGCCGCACATCACGTAGTAGCCGGCGCCGTAGGCCTTGCGGATCACCACGGTCACCTTCGGAACGGTGGCGCGCGACACGGCGTAGAGCATCTTCGCCCCGTGCCTGATGATGCCGGCTTGCTCGACCTTGGTGCCGACCATGAAGCCCGGCACGTCCATCAGGAACAGCAGCGGGATGCCGTAGGCGTCGCACAGGTTGATGAAGCGCGCGGCCTTGTCGGCTGAGTCGTTCTCGAGGATGCCGCCGAGGTGCTTCGGCTGGTTGGCGACGATCCCGACCGGGCGGCCGCCCATGCGCGCGAGGGCGGTGATGATCGTGCGCGCCCAGCGCGGCTTGAGGTCGAACCACTCGCCGTCGTCGACGATGCGGCGGATCACGTCGTACATGTCGTAGGGGTGCCGCGGCGAGTCGGGGAGGATGTCGAGCAGGTCCTCCTCGGTGCGGTCGATCGGGTCGACCGGCTCGCGCAGGGGCGGCGGCTGCTCGCAGTTCTGCGGGAAGTACGACAGGTACTGCTTGATCGCCTCGATGCACTCCTCGTCGGAGCCGACCTCGAGGTCGCCGACGCCCGACACGCGCGTGTGGATGCGCGAGCCTCCCAGCTCCTCCTGCGTGACGTCCTCGCCGGTGACCGCCTTGGTGAGGTGCGGCCCCGCGAGCGCCATCGAGCCGCGCCCCTTGACCATCGGCACGAAGTCGGCCAGCCCGGGGATGTAGGCGGTGCCGGCGGCGCACGGGCCCATCAGCGCCGCGACCTGGGGGATCACGCCGCTGGCCACGACCTCCTCGCGGAACAGGTGGCCCGAGCCTGCGAACAGCGAGCCCGCCGCCTCCTGGATGCGCGCGCCGGCTGAGTCGAGCAGCCAGATCATCGGGATGCGCTTGCCCAGCGCGAGGTCGCGCAGGCGGGCCACCTTCATCTCGCCCGTCATGCCCATCGAGCCCGCCATGACCGTGAAGTCGTAGGCGGCCACGGCCACCAGCCGGCCGTCGATCTTGCCGTAGCCCGTCACCACGCCGTCGGCGGGGGCCGCCTTGCCCTCCATGGCACGCTGCGAGAAGTGCGGCCGGCCGTGGATGCCGAGCTCGACGAACGTCCCGTCGTCGATCAGCAGTGCGATCCGCTCGCGGGCGGTCAGCTTGTCCTGCTCGTGCTGACGCGCGATGCGCTCCTCGCCGCCGCCCAGCTTCGCCTGCGCGCGGCGCTCGTGGAGGTCTTCCACGAGCGAGCGGAGCGAGGGGCGAGCTACGAGGCTGTCGGCGGCTGCGCGATCGGTGGTGGCCATAGAAAGTAGGAAGCGCTACTCCCTACTCTGCCGTATCGGCGGCAATCCGGTCAAGCACGGGGTCGAGCACCCGCATCGCCGTCTCCGCCGCGTCGGCCAGCTCGTCCGGGTCGCGCGGGGCCTCGAACGCGGTTACCTCGATCCCGATCAACTCCGAATCCTCGGCCACGGCCTCCATCAGGTCGTACAGCTTGTCGGAGGACAGCCCCCCGGGTGCCGGCACGGCGGCGGGGAACTCGTCGGGGTCCAGCACGTCGAGGTCCAGGTGGATGAACACCGGCGATCCGTCGAGCGCGTTCTTGACGGCCACCAGCGTCTCCACGACGCTCGCGCCGATGACGGTGGCCTTGCTGCGCTCGAGCAGCTTGCGCTCGCCCTCGTCGAGGTCGCGCACGCCCGCCAGCACGATCCGGTCGGCCGGGACCGTGTCACCCAGGCCCGCGTCCCACTCGCCGCAGGCGCCGGCGAGGCACATGCCGCCCAGGTAGCCGCTGCCGCTGGTCTCGGGCGTGTTGTAGTCGCCGTGGGCGTCGAGCCAGAGGACCTTGGCGTCGGGGCGGTGGCGCAGCGCCGCCGGCAGCGTGGTCACGGCGATCGAGCAGTCCGCGGCGGCGATCACGGGCACGCGCCCCCCTGAGAGCGCGTCGTCCACCTGCCCGCCCGCCTCGAGCAGGCAGCCGCGCGACTCGCGGAGGTCCTCCTCGTAGCCGGTCTCGCGCGGCTCGGACGGGGTGCCGATCGTGCGCGGCTCGACGCCCAGCCGCTTGCCGATCAGCGGGGCCAGCGTCTGGGCGCCCCGGACGGCGCCGGGCGTGCGGTCGGCGGTCCGACAGCAGAGTGCAACCAGGGAGACGTTCACCGGCCCGTCCACTCCGGCTCGCGCTTTTCGAAGAACGCCTTCACGCCCTCCTGGATGTCCTCGGTCGTGAAGGAGATCGAGAGCTGGGCGCGCAGGTAGTCGAGCGCGTCCTCGAACGGCATGTCGAGCTGGCGGAACATCGCGTCCTTGCCGAGCTTCATGGCCACCGGCGACTTGCCGGCCAGCTTGACCGCCCACTCGTCGACCGCCGCCTCGAACTGGTCGCCGGGCACGACGCGGTTCACGATGCCGGCCTCGCGCGCCTCCTCGGCGGAGAGGCGCTCGCCGAGCAGCAGCAGCTCGTTCGTCTTCTTGCGCGGCACGTTGCGGTAGATCAGCGCCATGATCATGAAGGGAAAGACGCCGACGTTGATCTCCGGCGTGCCGAAGGTGGCGGTGTCCTTCGCGACGATCAGGTCGCAGCAGAGCGCGAGGCCGAGGGCGCCGGCGAGCACGTGGCCGTTGGCGGCGCAGATCGTCGGCTTGCCGAGCCCCATGATCGTCCGGAACAGGCGCGGAAAGCGCTCCGTGCCGAAGTGCTTGTGGACGAGCGGGACCTCGGCGGCGAACTGGTCGAGCGAGGCGCCCGCCGAGAACACCTTCTCGTGCGACGAGGTGAGCACGACGCAGCGCACGGCCTCGTCGTCCCGCGCCGACTCGAAGGCGGCGGTCAGGTCTGCGAGCAGTTCGTTTGAGAGAGCGTTGCGGTTGTCCGGCTGGTCGAGCGTGACGGTGGCCACCCCGTCAGCGCGCACGTCGTAGAGCAGCGTGTCATAGGGCACGCGACCGATTTCTACTACCGCGCCCCCTCCCGATGCGTACACGCCCGGCGCTTGCTCACGCCGGCGGACGGCGTTACGGTCGTCACATGTTCACGTCCATAGTCGTCGGCACCAACGGCACCGAGACCGCGGACATCGCGCTCAGCCGCGCCATCGAGCTGGCCCGACTCACCGGCGCGACGCTGCATGTGGTCAGCGCCTACGAGCCCGCGCCGGCGCACGTGGGCGGCAGCCGGACGCCGGCGGAAGCGTCCGAGTGGGCGATCAGCCCGCACTTCAAGGTCGACGCGGTCCTGGAGCGCGCCGCCGACGTCGCCCAGGGCGGCGGCATCCAGATCGAGGCCCACGGCCCCAAGGGCGACGCCGCGTCGGCGATCCTCGCCGTCGCACAGGAGCAGAACGCCGACCTGATCGTGCTCGGCAGCAAGGGCATGCAGGGCGCCCGCCGCGTGCTCGGCAGCGTGCCGAACAAGGTGTCGCACCACGCGCCGTGCGACCTGATGATCGTCCAGACGACGTAGGGCGATGCCACCCCGGGGCGCGCGCCCCCCGACCCCCCCAGATTCGGTTTTAGGCGGTGGCCCGGGCCTAGGCCCGAGCTGGCATCCATGCCGCATCCATGTAAACGCGCTCACCGTTGAACGGCACGCCCTCGGCCTCCAGCAGCCGGCGCTGCCGTTCGCCCTTGGACAGCGATCCGTCGGCGCGCACGATGCGCTGCCACGGCACGTCCGGGTCTTCGCAGGCGGCCAGCACCGCGCCTGCGTAGCGGGGCGCCTCGGGACTGAGGTCGGCGTAGGTCGTCACTCGACCGGGAGGGATAGAGCGCACTCGCTCGAGCAGCGCGCGGGCCCGCGGGGTGCTCGTGTCGATCGGCCGTCTCACGGCGCTACGTGCCCGGCTGGCACGGTCCGGCCAGCCCGAGCTGCTCCATCAGGTAGAGCCAGACCTCGCTTCGCGTCGGGAACGCCGGGATCGCGTGTGCGAGCCGGCCGAGCGGCACCTCCCCGACCACGGCGACCGTGGCGGCCTGCACGAACTCCGCTACCTCGGGCCCGGTGAACGTGGCGCCGACCACGACCTGGCGGTCCTCGTCGACGACCAGCCGTGACGTGCCCGGCGTAGAGTCGCGCCCGTAGAAGCTGGCGCCGGCGCTGCCCTGGGTGGGCACGTCGACCGCGCGCACGTTGAGGCCGGCCTGCTGCGCGGCGTCGAGCGTGTAGCCGACCGCCGCCACCTGCGGGTCGGTGAAGATCACCCGCGGCGCGCGTGCCCCGTCGAGGATCAGGCAGGGGCCGCCGTCGCCGAGGATCACGTCCGCGGCGATGCGGGCCTGGTACTTGCCCATGTGCGTCAGCAGGGCGCGGCCGTTCACGTCGCCGATCGCATAGAGCCAGTCGCTCGCGCGCATCGAGTCGTCCACGTCGATCGGCTTGCCGGGATCGAGGCCGACGGTCTCCAGGCCCAGGTCGGTGGTGTTCGGGCGCCGCCCGATGGCCACCAGCAGCTCGTCGCCGCGCACGGCCGGGCCCGACTCGAGCTCCACCTCGACGTCCCCGTCGCGCGCACGGACTGCGACGGCCCTGAGGCCGAGCCGCACGTCCACGCCGCGCTCGCGCAGCGCCTGCTCGACCTGCTCGCTGGCGAACTGCTCCTCGCGCGAGATCAGCCGGTCCCCGGCCTCGATCAGCGTGATCTGCGAGCCGAGGCTGCGCCAGGCCTGGGCCATCTCGACGCCCACGACGCCGCCGCCGAGGATCGTCAGGCGCTCGGGCACCTCCTTCGCCGTCGTGGCCTCGCGGTTGGTCCAGTGCCGCGCCTCGGCCAGCCCCTCGATCGGCGGCACGAGGGCGTCGGTGCCCGTCGCGATCACGACGGCGCGCCGGGCCACGAGCGTCTCGTCGCCCGCGCGCACGCGGCGCTCGCCCTCGAGCCTGCCGCGCTCCCGCACGAGCGTCACACCGCGTTCGGCCAGCCATGGCTCCATGTGCGAGTCGTCGAGGTCGTGGATGATCTCGTCGCGACGCTTCAGGACGGCCTCGACGTCGAGGTCGCCGGTGACCGCCTCGCTCACGCCCGGGATGCGCCGCACCTCGGCCAGCAGCTCGCCGGGACGCAGCAGCGCCTTCGACGGCATGCAGGCGTAGAAGGAGCACTCGCCTCCGATCAGGTGCCGCTCCACGACCGCGACGCTCAGCCCGGACTCGCCCAGCCGCCCGGCGCATACCTCGCCGGCGGGACCGGCGCCCACGATCACGACATCGAACTCGCGCTCAGTCATGGCGACACGGTATCCGCGCGGCGCGTTCGCGGGTGCCGCCCGGCGAATAGCCTGCCGCCCCATGTCCACCCGCCGGGAGAGCGGCTCCCGCATCGAACTGCCCGCCGAGGCGAGCAACCCGTTGCGCACGATCGGGACGCGTGTGGCGATCGCGATCGGGCTGATCACGTTCGTCGCCCTGCTCACCTACTTCGGGCGCGACGGATACGTCGATCCGGCGGACAGCGAGGTGGGCCTGCTCGACGCGTTCTACTACTCGACCGTCAGCATCACGACGACCGGCTACGGCGACGTCCGCCCCGAGAGCGACTCGGCCCGTCTGATCACCACCGTGCTGGTCACGCCGGCGCGCATCCTGTTCTTGATCCTGCTGGTCGGGACCACGCTCGAAGTGCTGGCCGAGCGCACCCGGGCCAGGTACCGCCTGTCACGCTGGAGGAGGACCTTGAAGGCTCACGTGATCATCTGCGGCTTCGGCACGAAGGGCCGCGCCGCTGCCAACACGCTGCTGGCGCACGGCCTGCGGCCCGACGAGATCGTGGCGGTCGACGAGCGCCCCACCGCGCGCGCCGAGGCAACCTCGATGGGGCTCGCCGCGGTGGCGGGCAGCGCCGCGACCCAGCAGGCGCTCCGCGAGGCCGGCATCGAGCACGCGTCGAAGGTGATCGTGGCGGTCAACCGCGACGACGCCGCCGTGCTCGCCACCCTCACCGCGCGCGAGCTCAACCCGGGCGCCACCATCGTGGCTGCGGTGCGCGAGGACGAGAACGCCCACCTGCTCCACGAGGGCGGGGCCGACTCCGTGATCACGTCTTCGAGCGCGGCGGGCCGGCTGCTGGGACTGGCGACCACGGCTCCCCACACCACCCAGGTGCTCGAGGACCTGCTCTCGGTCGGCGCGGGGCTCGACATCATCGAGCGGCCGGTGGCCGACGACGAGGTCGGTCCGCTGGAGAAGCTCCACGTGAACAACCCGGTGGTGGCCGTGGTCCGGGGCGACGAGCTGCTGCGCTTCGACGACCCGCGCGCCAAGGAGCTGCGCCCCGGGGACTCCATGGTGCTGGTCGTCAGCAGAAAGTAGGAAGTGCCACTGTTTACTTTCTCGCAGGGCTCCGGTAGCTTCGGCGCATGGCCACCGCCGACGCCCTGCTGAAGCCCGATCACGCCGCCCGGCGCAAGCACTTCATCTTCACCGAGGAGCACGACCAGCTGCGCGAGTCGATCCGCTCCTTCGTGACCAAGGAGCTGGCGCCGCACGCCGAGGAGTGGGAGGAGACCACCTTCCCCGACTCGGTCTTCAAGCGCATGGGCGAGCTCGGCCTGCTCGGCCTGTCCTACCCCGAGGAGTACGGCGGCCAGGGCGGCGACTACTACTCCAACCTCGTGCTGGCCGAGGAGATGACGCACTGCAACTCCGGCGGACTGGCGATGGGCGTCGCCGTCCACACCGACATGGCCACCCCGCCGGTGTTCCTGTTCGGCTCAGAGGAGCAGAAGCAGAACTACCTGGTGCCGGCCATCCGGGGAGAGAAGATCGCCTGCCTCGGGATCACCGAGCCGGACGCCGGCTCCGACGTCGCCGGCATCAAGACGCGCGCCGTCCGCGACGGCGACGAGTGGGTCATCAACGGGTCGAAGACCTACATCACCAACGGCCACCGGGCGAACTTCATCGTGCTCGTCACGAAGACCGACCCCGACGCAGGCTACGACGGCTTCACGCTGTTCCTGCTCGACATGGACGCGCCCGGCGTGATCCGCGAGAAGAAGCTCGAGAAGCTCGGCATGCACTCGTCCGACACGGCACTGCTGGCGTTCCAGGACGTGCGCGTCCCCCACGAGGCCATGCTGGGCCAGGAGGGCAAGGGCTTCTACCACATCATGTGGGAGCTCCAGGGCGAGCGCCTGATCGGCGCCGCGGGCTGCGTGGCCGGAGCGCAGAAGTGCTTCGACCGCACGCTCGCTTACGCCACCGAGCGCACCGCCTTCGGGCGTCCGATCGGCAAGTTCCAGGCGATCCGGCACAAGTTCGCCGACATGGCGACCAAGATCGAGGCGGGCCGGCAGATGGTCTACACGACCGCCTGGCGCTTCCAGAACGGCGAGTACCCGGTGCGCGAGATCTCGATGGCGAAGCTCTACACCGCGCGCATGGCGTGCGAGGTCACCGACGAGTGCCTGCAGATCCACGGCGGCGCCGGCTACATGAAGGAGTACGGCATCGAGCGCGCCTGGCGCGACATGCGGCTCAACCGCATCGGCGCGGGCACCGACGAGGTGATGCTGGACGTGATCGGCCGCTCGTACGGGCTCTAGGCGCCAGACGGCCAGCCCGTCGTGTCCACGGCGAGCAACAGGCCGGCGGTCGACTAGCGTGCCTCGCGGTGAGGATCGAGATCGACCGCTCCACGCCGCTTCACGAGGGCGCGGCCAACGGCCACAACCGCTGGCACCCCGACCTCGAGCCGGTGGCCTCGGTCGAGCCGGGCGCGGAGGTCACCTTCGAGCTGCGCGACTCGCGCGACCGCCAGCTCGGTCCCGACTCGTCGCACGCCGACCTGCTCCACACGCCGGCGATCGCGCACCCCCTGACCGGGCCGCTCGAGGTGCTCGGCGCCGAGCCGGGCGACCTGCTGGAGCTGGAGGTCGTCGGCTACGAGACCGACGGCTTTGGCTGGACCGCGATCTGGCCCGGCTCGGGCTTCCTCGGCGACCTGTTCGGGGAGCCCTTCCTCGCGCGCTGGGAGCTGGACGGCTCACACGCCCGCTCCGAGCAGGTCCCCGGCGTGGCGGTGCCGGCATGCGTGCACGCAGGCACGATCGGCGTGGCGCCCTCCTGGGGCCTGCTCGAGCGCGCCCGCACACGCGAGGCGGCGATCGGCGCGGCCAACCCGCCGTCCGCCGAGCTGGCCTGGCCGCCGCAGGCGGCCGACGGGCTGCGCACCTACCCGCCGCGCGAGAACGGCGGCAACATGGACATCCGCGACCTCGGCCCGGGCGCACGGCTGTGGCTGCCGGTGCACGTGCCCGGAGCGCTGCTCTCGGCCGGAGACCTCCACTTCGCCCAGGGCGACGGCGAGGTGTGCATCTCCGCCATCGAGACCGCCGGCTCCGTCACGTTCCGGGTCGGCCTGCGCCGCGACGGCTGGCGCCCGGCGTTCCCCTGCTACGAGGCTCCGGGGCGGCCGCCTCGCGCCGTGTTCGCCACCACCGGCATCCCGCTCACCGACGCCGGCGAGCAGGGCGACATGGACCTGAACCTCGCCACCCGCCGGGCGCTGCTCGAGCTGCTCGACTGGCTCGTCTCCGAGCGCGGCCTCGGCCGCGAGGCGGCCTACGTGCTGATGAGCGTGGCGGCCGACCTGCGCATATCCGAGCTCGTCGACGCGCCCAACGCGCTGGTCTCCGCGGCGCTGCCGCTGGACGTGTTCGAGGCCGGCTGAGCGCCCGGCGTCAGCCCACGATCGGCAGCACGATCTCGATCCGGGAGAACGTGACCGCCCCAGCCGAGCGCTGAGGCGTGTAGAGCGTCGTCGCCGGCGTGATCTGGAGCTTGTAGGTCGAGCCCGCGGCCGCCTCCGAGGCGATCGCCTCCAGCGACCGCTCCACCGTGCGCGGGATCCCGTCGAGCGCGACCGGGATCGGCGTGGCCTGGTTGCCTACGACGCGACCGGAGCCGTCGACGATCTGGGCGTACACGTGGGTCTGCCCCGGCGCGGCGGTGCCGCTGTAGCTCAGCTTGAGCGTCGGCTCGCCCAGCACGTGCGCGGCTGCGGAGGCCGGCGGCAGCGCCAGCTCCACCGCATTGACCGCCGGCGTGGCCGCGATCAGCCCGCCCGACGGGCTCGTGGGAGCGATCGGCAGCGTCTGCGGGCCGCCGATCGCCCTGAGCGATCCGCGCCGGGTGAGCGGGTAGTCCGGCGCCGAGCGCCACCGCGCGTCGTCGGCCAGCCACTCGAAGCGCGGGCCGGTCTGGACCGACGTGTCGCGCTTGAGGTAGCGGGCGAACCAGCTCAGCACGGAGCGCTCGAGGTGGCCGGCCGGGCCGCTCCCGGTCAGGCAGGCGCCGTGTCCGCCACAGAACCAGATCATCTTCACCGGCACCCCGCGCCCGCGCAGCGACGCGTAGTTGCGGATCGACTCCTTCAGGGTGAACAGCGTGTCGACGGTGCCCTGGGTGATCAGCGTCGGGATCCTCACCCGGGGCAGCAGGTGGTCCGGCCCGTGAGCCGCGTACCAGGCCTGGTCCGCCGGCGACATGAACCCGGTGGCGGTGCCGCCGACGCAGGTGTTGACGACGTGCGGGCTCAGGCGCGACGGCTCGGGGCCGTCGGGGTTCAGCAGCCCGCCCGGCAGCGAAGCCGCGATGCCCGCCCCGCAGAGAATGCTTCCCCAGCCGGCCTTCAGCGAGCCGTCCTTGTAGAGGCTCGTGATCAGCGAGTTCCAGGAGATGTTCGGCGCGATCACGTCCACGCGCGCGTCGCGCGCTGCCGTGACCCACTGGATGCCCCCGCCGTACGAGCCCCCGCTCATGCCGACGCGCGGGTCGCCGGCCCGGTCGAGCTGGGCCTCGGGCTGCCCGGCCAGCCAGTCGATCAGCGCCGAGGCGTCGTGCGCCTCGTAGTCGGGCGAGTCGACCTCGACCTGCCCGCCCGAGCGCCCGAATCCGCGCGGATCCCAGGTGAGCACGTTGTATCCGGCCCGGCGCAGCGGGCCCAGGCCCACGTTGCCGATCTGCTCCGAGGAGCTCGAGTTCTGATCGGTCTCCCCCGGCGAGCTCCAGCCCGGACCGATCAGGACGGTTGGCGCCCGCTGGCCGGCGGCGAGGCCCTCCGCGGGGAAGAAGTGCATGCTGATCGGCGTCTGGTCGAAGGAGCGGACCGTGGCGTCGCGAGCCTGGACGCCCGGCGCGAGCGCCGCGAGCAGCGCCGCGGCGAGCGCGGCTGCACCCGCCAGTCGACGACCCCTGCCCCGCCCCATCGTCTCCCTCACCGCGATCACACTCCCGTTCGAGAACGTCGAAGTTTCCGAATAGTACGTTAGGGTTTCTCAAGATGCAAGACCGGCCCGCACTGCTGCCCGACGCCCTCGGCGGCCCGCTCCCGTCGGGCCGGCACTCGCTCACGCGCGACGCGGTCCTGGCGTCGCAGCGCGGACGGCTGCTGGACGCCATGGCCGAGGCCGTCGCGGAGCACGGCTACGGGTCGACCACGATCGCCCACGTCGTGTCGCGCGCGGGGGTCTCGCGCAAGACCTTCTACGAGCACTTCGCCGACAAGCAGGACTGCTTCCTCGCGATGTACGACATCGGCATCGCGTTCGTGCTCGGCCGCATCGTCGAGGAGCTGGACGACGACCTCGACGTGCGCGAGCGGCTGGTGGTCGGCCTGCGCACCTTCCTGACCGTGCTCTCGGAGGAGCCCGCGTTCTGCCGCTCCATCGTGCTCGAGGTGCAGGTGGCCGGACCGCCCGGCCTGGCGCGGCGGCGGGCCGTCCTGGCGGCGTTCTCGGACCGCTACGTCGAGGTCAACCGCCAGGCGCGCGCGGAGGACCCGACCCTGGTGCCGCTCTCCGACGAGGTGGCGCTCGGCATCGTGGGCGCGATCCTCGAGCTCGTCTCCACGCGGGTCGAGGACGGGCGCATCGCCGAGCTCCCCGAGCTTGCCGCGCCGCTCACGGAGTTCGTCGTGCGCAACGTGCTCGCGCGCCGATAGGTCACGGTAGTCGCGCGCATGCGCGAGGATCCCTCCCGATGAGCCTGACCGCCAAGGGCCTGCCGCCCGCGGCCGCCCGGCGGCCGATCCCGCCCTTCACCGACGAGCACGAGCAGCTGCGCGAGGCGGTCCGCCGGTTCGTCGCAACCGAGCTGCGCCCCCACGTGGGCGAGTGGGAAGACGCCGAGTGGTTCCCCAACGACGTCTTCACGCGCATGGCTGAGCTCGGCTACCTCGGCCTCAAGTACCCGGAGCAGTACGGCGGCGAGGGCGGCGACTACGTGCACGACGCCGTGCTGACCGAGGAGCTGACCGGCGCGGGCTCCGGCGGCCTGTCCGCCGGCATCGGCGCCCACATCGGCATCGCGACGCCGCCGATCTTCAAGTTCGGCACCGAGGACCAGAAGCAGAGGTTCCTCGTCCCCGCCATCCGCGGCGAGCGCATCGCCGCGCTCGGGATCACGGAGCCGGGCGCCGGATCGGACGTGGCCGGCATCCGGACGTTCGCACGCAAGGTCGACGGCGGCTACGTCGTCAACGGCTCCAAGACCTTCATCACCAACGGCGTGCGGGCCGACTTCGTCGTCACGGCGGTCAAGACGACCGAGGAGGGCGGCCACCAGGGCCTCTCGTTCCTGCTGGTCGAGAAGGGGATGGAGGGCTACTCGGTCTCCAAGAAGCTGGAGAAGCTCGGCTGGCATGCCTCGGACACCGCGGAGCTGGCCTTCGACGACGTGTTCGTCCCCGACGAGAACCTGCTCGGCGAGGAGAACAAGGGCTTCTACCTGATCATGGCCAACTTCCAGTGGGAGCGACTGCTGATGGCGCTCGGCGCCGTGGGCTCGATGGGACGGCTGCTCGAGCGCAGCGTCGCCTACGCGGGCGAGCGCAGCGCCTTCGGCCGCCCGATCGGCAAGCACCAGGCGATCAGGCACAAGATCGCCGAGATGGCGGTCAAGCTCGAGGCGGCGCGGTCCCTCACCTACCACGCGCTGCGCCTGTTCGCCAACGGCCACAACGCGATCCGCGAGGTCACCGAGGCCAAGCTGATCAGCCAGCGCGCGGCCTACGAGGTGGCCGACGAGGCGCTCCAGATCCACGGCGGCGCCGGCTACATGAAGGAGTACGAGATCGAGCGCGCGGTGCGCGACACGCGCCTGGGCCCGATCGGCGGCGGCACCGACGAGGTCATGAAGGAGATCCTCGGGAAGCAGCTGGGGCTGTAGGGATTTAGTCGGCGCGCAGGCATTACGCATCAAATCAGCTTGATGTATTATCCGGCGGGTGATCGCCACGGCCCGAGCCGAGACGCCCTCACCCCCGGGGTTTCTGCGGCTCGCGGGCCACCCGCTGCGTTGGCGGCTGCTGAGCGAACTGGCGCGCAGCGATCGGCGTGTCGGCGAGCTGTGCGAGCTGGCGGGGCAGCGCCAAAGCCTGGTTTCCTACCACCTGCGCCAGCTGCGCGATGGCGGAGTGGTCTCGGCGCGGCGCAGCCTCGCCGACGGCCGTGACACCTACTACATGCTCGAGCTGGCGCGCTGTGGTGAGTTGCTCGTCAGCGCCGGCGCCTCGTTGCACCCGGGCCTGGCGTCGGCCGGCGGCTCACAGCCCGGCCCGGGCCGCGGCTTGCCACGAGCGCGCATGCTCTTCCTCTGCACGGGCAACAGCGCGCGCTCCCAGATGGCCGAGGCGCTGGCCGAACAGCTGTCGGCGGGCGTGGTGCGCGCGGCCAGCGCCGGCAGCCACCCCAAGCCGCTGCATCCCGACGCGGTGCGGGTGATGCGCTCGCGCGGGATCGACCTCTCCGGGCGGCGCTCGAAGCAGCTGGACGAGTTCACGAGCCGGCGCTTCGACTACGTGATCAGCCTCTGCGACCGCGTGCGCGAGATCTGCCCCGAGTTCCCCGGCACGCCGCAGACGATCCACTGGAGCGTCAGCGACCCGGCACGCGAGCCGGGAACC
>JAXDII010000083.1:0-35119 GCA_034664085.1 Thermoleophilaceae bacterium | reverse complement strand
AGATGTAGTCCGCCGTCTCGGCCAGGTTGAACGCCATGTCGCCGAGCGGAGGCGGCTTGACGCCGTAGGCCATGTTCTGGTTCAGGCACGAGCAGGTGCAGTGGTTGTCACCGCAGATGCCGCAGATGCGGCTGGTGATGAAGTGCGCGTCGCGCGGATCGATCCCCTTCATGAAGATGTCGAAGCCGCGGAACACCATCGACGTCGAGTAGCACTTCAGAACCTGCTGGTTCGAGAAGTCGATCTCGGTGTGGATTCCCAGCGACCCGACGATGCGGGTGATCGGGTCCCAGGACATCTCCTTGACGACGACCCGCTGTTCGCGAGGAGTCTCAACGGTTGACATGCGTGTCTCCCCTCACCAGCGCTGCTGGTAGCCGGTGGTCAGTTCTGGTTTGTTGTGGCGCCACTCGGGCTCGACGTCGTACTTGCGCGCGATGTTGCGCCTGCGGAAGTAGCGGACCACGGGTCCGTAGGTGAGCTTCATGAAGTTGGCGGAGGCCTTGCCGTACGCGTCCTCGTCCATGAACGGCATGTACTTGTCGGGGAAGCCCGGCATCGTGCAGGCCATGCAGATGCCGCCCACGTTGGGGCAGCCGCCGATGCCGTTCACCCAGCCGCGGATCGGCACGTTGCACTTGACCACCGGGCCCTTGCAGCCGAGCTTGACGAGGCAGCGGTGGTCGGATCCGTACTCGGTGGCGAAGTCACCTTCCTCCGCGAAGCCGGCCCGGTTGCAGCCCTCGCGCACGGTGCGGCCGAACAGCCACTTGGGGCGCAGCTGCTCGTCGAGGTCCGGCGCCGGGGCCAGCCCGGCGAGGTGGAGCGCCAGGTACAGCAGCGTCTCGGTCATGTTGTCCGGCTGAGCCGGGCAGCCTGGGATGCACACCACCGGGAGGCCGGCCTTCGACTTCCAGTTCCAGCCCAGGTAGTCCGGCACACCCATCGCGCCCGTGGGGTTGTTCTTCATCGCCGGGATGCCGCCGTAGGTGGCGCACGTCCCAACCGCCACGACCGCGGCCGCCTTCGGCGCCAGCCGGTCGAGCCACTCGTTGATCGTGATCGGCTGCCCGTTGGACGGGTTCACCGCGAAGCCCGTCCAGTGGCCGTCGCCGTTGATCTTCTCGTTGCCGAGCGAGCCCTCGATCACGAGCACGAACGGATCGAGCTTGCCCTCCTCGGCGTCGAACCAGGCCTGGGCGTACTCCTCGCCGACCTCGTAGGCGATCACCTGGTTGTGGATCACGACCTTCGGCATGCCGGGGATCGCCTGGGTGATGATGTCCTCGAGGCTCGGATTGGTCGCCGACGTCATCGCGACCGAGTCGCCCTCGCAGGACAGCCCCGTGGTGATCCACAGAACGTGCGCGGTGACCGCCTCGGTCTCCTTGTGCTGCGCGTATGGGTCGGCTATCGCCATCGGCGCTCCCTCCTCGTTCAACAGATCCGCGGCAGCGGGTCACCCACCAGCTGGTCCATCACCCGCTTGCCGCCAAAGCTCGTCTCCACCAGCACCATCCCGGGAGGCTCGGTGCGCACCTCGCCGATCTCCGCCGCGCACTCGCAGCCCTCGACCGAGCGCAGCGCGGCGAGCGCCCGGTCGGCAGCTTCCGGGGCGACGAAGGCAACGAGCTTGCCCTCGTTCGCCACATACATCGGATCGATCCCCAAGAGCTCGGATGCGCCCGCCACCGCGGGCTCGACCGGCACGGCGGACTCGCGCACGAGCATCGCCACCTGCGAGGAGCGCGCGAGCTCGTTCAGCACCGAGGCCACGCCACCGCGGGTGGCGTCGCGCATGCAGCGCAGCGACGGGCCGGCCTCCTCCAGCAGGGCGTCCACCACCGGCCACAGCGAACGCGTGTCCGACTCGATCGCGGCGTCCAGCTCGAACTCGCCGCGCGCGAGCATGATCGCGGTGCCGTGCTCGCCGACCGTGCCCGACAGCAGGATCCGGTCGCCAGGCGCGATCGCGTCGGTGGCCATGCGCGCCCGCGGGTCGCGCTGGCCGACACCCGTGGTGCAGACGTACATCTGGTCCGCGGCGCCGCGCTCGACGACCTTCGTGTCGCCGGCGACGATCTGGACCCCGGCCGCCTCGGCGGCGCGGGCGATCGCCTCGACCTCGGCCTTGAGCTCGTCCGCCGCGAGCCCCTCCTCGAGGATCAGGGCGAGGCTGAGCGCGAGCGGGCGGGCGCCGGAGACGGCGAGGTCGTTGACCGTGCCGTTGACGGCCAGGTCGCCGATCGAGCCGCCCGGGAAGGTGATCGGCTTGACGACGAAGGAGTCGGTCGTCATCGCCAGCTCGGCGCCACCCACGTTCACGGCGCCGGCGTCCCCCATCGCGTCGAGCGTCTCTGATCCGAACGCCGGCAGGAACAGGCCCTCGATCAGGCTCTGGGTGGCCTTCCCGCCCGCGCCGTGCGCCATGTTGATGCGCTCCTCGCGGAACTTCCCACGCTTCTTGCGGGCCGTCTCGATGATCCCGAGGATGCGCTCCTCGCGATCGGAGACCGGAGAAGCTGCGGTGCTCGCCCGACCAGCGCTCGAGCTGCGCTCCTCGCCAAAGGCGGCGGTGGGCTCGGCCACCTACACGACCTCCCGCTCGCGGGCGAAGCGGCCGTAGTTGTAGTACGCCGCACAGGCGCCCTCCGACGAGACCATGCAGGTGCCGATCGGGCGCTCGGGCGTGCAGGCGGTCCCGAAGACCTTGCACTCCCATGGCTTGATCACGCCCTTCAGCACCTCTCCGCACTGGCAGGCCTTCGGGTCTGCCACGCGCACACCGGGCACGCTGAAGCGGAGCTCCGCGTCGAGGTCGGCGTAGGCGTCCGAGAGCTTCAGCCCGCTCTGCGAGATGAACCCGAGCCCGCGCCACTCGAAGTGCGGCCGCAGCTCGAACACCTCCGCCATCACCTCCAGCGCGCGCGGGTTGCCCTCGTACGGGACCACGCGCGCGTACTGGTTCTCCACTTCGCAGCGGCCCTCGGCGAGCTGGGCCAGGATCATCCGGATGGCCTGCAGCACGTCGAGCGGCTCGAAGCCCGCGACCACGATCGGCTTGCCGTAGTCGGCGGGGATGAACTCGAACGGCCGCGCTCCCACGACCGTCGACACGTGTCCCGGGCCCACGAAGCCGTCGAGCCGCAGGTCGGGCGAGTCGAGCAGGGCGCGCAGCGGCGGCACGATCGTGACGTGGCTGCACATGCAGGAGAAGTTCGTGACGCCGTCTGCCTTCGCGCGCTTGAGCGTGAGCGCCGTGGACGGCGCGGTCGTCTCGAACCCGATCGCGAAGAACACGACCTCGCGGTCCGGGTTCTGCTTCGCCGTCCGCAGCGCGTCGAGCGGCGAGTAGACCATCCGGATGTCGGCGCCCTCGGCCTTGGCGTCGAGCAGGCTGCCGTCGGAGCCCGGCACGCGCATCATGTCGCCGAAGCAGGTGAAGATCACGCCCGGCTCGCGTGCGATCGCGATGCCGTCGTCCACGCGGCCCATCGGGATGACGCAAACCGGGCAGCCCGGGCCGTGCACCAGCTCGACGTTGGCGGGCAGCAGGTCGTCGACGCCGTACTTGTAGATCGAGTGCGTATGGCCGCCGCAGACCTCCATGAACTTGTAGTGGCGGCCGGGCTCCACGGCGCCCAGGATCTCGGTGGCGAGCACGCGTCCCAGCCCGGGATCCCGGAACTCGTCGACGTACTTCATCCGCCGAGCCCCACCAGGGCCACGCCGGCATGCACCAGGAGCCGGTCGCCGGGCGCGACAGGCCCGACGAGCGCGATCTCCACCGTGCTCTTCGCGCCGTCCTCGGTCGCGCAGAGCGCCAGGCCGCGAGCGTCGTCCACGCGCTCGACCTGCATCGGGATGCCCTCGTCGGAGCAGGTGATGCAGTGGTCGCCGCAGTCCTTCACTCGATCACGCTCGCCTTGAGCTCCTCGAGCTCGGCTTCGTAGTCGGCGCCCATCCGCTCGAGCTGGCGGCGCGTGGCGATCGCCTCGTCCTCGTCGACGCGCGACATCGCGAAGCCGACGTGGATCAGGACCCAGTCGCCGGTGTCGACGCCGGGCCCGTCCTCGTCGAGCAGCCCGATGTTGATCGTGCGCTGGACGCCGGCGACATCGACCTTCGCGAGGCGGGTCTCGCGGTCCACCACCTCGACGATCTGACCTGGAATGGCCAGGCACACGTGCGTTCCTCCCAGCTGGCTTGCGGGCGACCCTACGTTCGGCCGGTCCGCCCGCAAAGCCGCCGGGTTGATATTCAACGTTGCGTTTCAACCCCTTGCCGGTAGGCTCGCCACCGGAAGGAGAGGGCGGTCTGTCTATATCCCCTGAGCAGCAGCATCTGCGTGCGGAGGGGTCCGTTCGGATCCTGGAGCTCGACCCGGAGCTGGGCCTGCGCGTCCCGGCAGCCGAGATCGAGCGCGCTCGGGTCGAGCTCACGGCCCGGGTGAAGTCACTGCCGTGTGGCCGCTGGGAGGTCCCCCACGACGAGGGCGACCGCGGCGGGCTCGGCTTCCTGATGCTCGAGGGGCTCCTCGCGCGCGACGTGATCCTCGCCGGCACGACCGCCACCGAGCTGCTGGGCGAGGGCGACGTGCTCCAACCCTGGGTGCCCGCGCGCGACGACGGGCTAGTGCGCTACCACGTGCAGTGGCACGTCCTCTCCCCCGTCAGGCTCGCGGTCCTGGACGCGCCGTTCGCACGTTCGCTCGCCTGCTGGCCGCAAGTGATGGGTGCCCTCCTGGAGCGTGCGGTCAGGCGAACCCTGCGCATGTCGATTCACCAAGCGCTGCTGCAGCTGTCACCGGTCGAGACGCGGCTGCTCGTGCTCTTCTGGCACCTGGCAGAGCGGTGGGGTCACGTGACCCCGGACGGGATCAGCGTTCGGCTGCGGATGTCACACGAGCTGCTCGGCCAGCTGGTCGGGTGCCGCCGCGCCTCGGTCACCACCGCGCTCGGCAGGATCGGCGAGAGCGGCCTGGTCGTGCGCTCGGCGAACTCGATGTGGCTCCTGCGCGGCACTCCGCCCGACGAGCTCGCGGAGATCCACTGGCAGGAGCGCTCGGGCGCGCTCGCTTAGCTAACTCCCTATCCGGGTACCCCGGTGATGCCGGGTGGAGGCGAAACCCTGGACTTGCCCGAGGAAGTGGCTTCTAGCGTCTCGGAATCGCGCCGGATCCGAGAGGCTCCATGCGATAGAGGACTCGGCTTCGTCCCGCCCGGCTCTATCAGTCCTGCTCGCCGGCTTCCTCGAACTCGCTCATGTCCGTGCGACCTTCCGCAAGGATGAAGATCTCGACTGAGATGTCGTTCTCGAGGTCCGTCTCACTCAGGAAGGAGCGAACCTTGCGGCCCGTGGCCTGCTCGACGACGGCCTTGAACTGATCGGCCATGGACCGCTGGAAACGTCGCCGGATGTCCTGAATGCCGTCGGCTTCGCCCCGGGCGATCAGAGTCTTCTCGGCCGGCGTGAAGGTCTCCTCCAGGACGACGGCCAGGAAGTCCCCGCTTGCGTAGACCTTCGCCTTGGTCGGGCCCCGACCGTAGTAGTCGCTGCAGGCGTCCGATCTTCGCCGCGATCGTGGCGCGCGCCTCACCGCTGACCGTCATCTCGTCCTCCTTCCCGTTGTCGACAGGCGCGCGCATTATCGCAAGGGACGACGGCCCGAGACAAGCCGGTCTACCGGTGTTACGCTCAACGGAGACTTCGGCGCTCGTCTGGTTCTCTGGTCTCTTTTCCTCTCGTGCGCCACGCCTCCAGAGAGACCCGAGAGGACGCAAGTCATGGACGCGAACATGTCGCCGAACGAGACTTCTTCCGAGCGGCGTGGCCTCGAGATGGCCGAGCTCTCCAGGGGGATGGTGCGGATCTACAAGGAGCGCTTCGGGAGAGGGCCGACGAAGGCCCACTCGGTCTACGCCACGACGGACCTGCTCATCTCGACGCTCGAGAACAGCCTGACGCCGGCCGAGCGCAGCCTGGTGCAGATGGGCGAGCACCAGCGCCTGCGGGACATCCGTATGTTCTTCCAGCACGCGACGGAGCAGGAGTTCGTCGAGACGGTCGAGCACGTCACCGGACGGCGGGTGCGCGCGTTCGTCAGCGGCATCGACACCAACCGCGACGTGGCCTCCGAGGTCTTCTACCTCGAGCCGCTCGCCCCGGACGCCGACAGCTAGCTCAGGGCCGCTTCCGTCCGCGTCGGCGGGCGGCCTCCGCGGCGCGATCCCGGATACGCCGCTGCACCTGCTGAAGCTTCTGGGCGCGACTCTCGCGCCGGGCGCTCTCGCCAGCGCGATTGCGGCGATCTCGTGACATGTGGGGCCTTCGCCCCCTCCGTGTATGGCCGCGCGAAAGGGGAGGGGATTACCTAGCGGGCGACTGCCTGGCCTGACCTTAGCGCCGATCGCTGCTAGCGTCTGAGGCGTTCAAGTCGAGCTTGAGGCTCGAAGAAGAAGTGCAAGCGCCCGTAGTCGTTGCTTCCAGCACCCTCCGCGTACGCAGCACACAATCAGTGGAGGTACACCAATGGCCACAGGAACAGTCAAGTGGTTCAACGACGACAAGGGCTTCGGCTTCGTCACCCCTGACGACGCCGGCAAGGATCTTTTCGTCCATCACAGCGGCATCGCCGGAGACGGCTTCAAGTCGCTGGCCGAGGGCACCAAGGTCTCCTTTGACTCGGAGGCCGGAGACAAGGGCCCGAAGGCCGTCAACGTGCGGCCGCTGGCCTAAGCTGACGCACCTGCGCGCGGTTAGACTCGGGCCTCCCGAGGCCCGAGGAGGACCGAGTGCTGGGACGCCTGCGTCGGCGGCAGTACGTCAAAGACGCACGCAGCGATGAACTCGAGCGAAGAGTGAACCAACTCGAAAGTCAGCTCGAAGCGTTTCAGGACGCCGTTCACCGCGACGCCATACGCAGGGACGAAGAGCTCGCGCGGCTCGAGAGGAAAACCGAGCCGCGCGAAATCGCCCAATCCCTCAGCCGCGAGGCCCGAAGGCGCGGTCTGTAGCGGTGGCGACGACGACCCTGCTCCTCGCCACCGGCGAGGCACTCGAGGTCATGGGCGCCCTGGACCAGGTGTCCAAGGAGCTGGAGAACGCCGCGCGCAGCAGCGCGGGCACCCTCGCCTGGCTCGAGGAGGCGCCGGACGGCGAGCGCTTCGGCGTGAACCCGTCCCACGTCGTGTGGGTCCGGCAGGGCCGCGACTAGCCACTGCCGAGCAAGTCCCGCCGGGTGCCACCATCGGGGGTATCCTTGGCAAGCAGTCTCCACAGTCGGGTGTCGCGCTCCCTGCGCCCCCCTAGTGGCCAATCCTCCTGGGAGCCGCAAGGACGGTGCACATGGCCGATCAGGACGATGGGTCCAATTGGAAGTCGTCGACACGCGGCGAGCTCGCTTGGAAAGAGACTCGGGAGCGCGTGGCTACGCGCAATGCGGAGGCCCGCAAGGCAGGCAAGATCGAGCGGGAGGCCTACGAGCGCCAGCGCGAGACCGCGCGCCAGGCAGCAGCCGCCAAGTCCCACGCCCAGCTTCTGAAGCGCCGCTCGCCCTAGGCAGCGGTGCCCGCCGCCAGTAGGGAACTTGGCAGCGGGGATCTGATCCCCCGCCTGCGCAGCTTCGCGCGCCGCCGCCAAGCACTGCTCACGGTGCTCGGATCGCTGATCACCGCTGCGATCCTGGTTCTCCTGCTGGCCAGCCGGCGCGACGAGTTCACGGCGGCGCTCGAGAGCGCCGCCGCATGGGTGTTGGCCGTGACGGTGCTGCTGCAGGTCGTCGCGCTGGTCTCGCGCAGCGAGGCATGGCACCTCACGATCGAGGCGGCCGGCGGAACCGTCGACCGCCGCGTCCTCTACCGCGCGTCGAGCATGCAGGTGCTGGGCAGCGTGCTCAACGGGCACCTGGGCGTGGCCGCTCGGATCGCCGCGCTGAGGCGGTCCTCCCCGGAGGTCTGCCCACAGGTGCCGACGCTGATCGCGGCCGAGTTCCCGATCCTCACCGTGGAGGCGATGCTCGCCGCGCTGACTTCGTTCACGCTGGTCGGGCCGCTCGGCCTGCCGTGGTGGCTGCCGATCGTCGGCTTCGCGATCGTCGGCGGGGCGAGCGCCGGCCTGCGGCAGCTGGCGCTGCGGGGCGGGCGCAAGCTGTGGAGGGGCCTGGCCGTCCTCCGCAGCCTGCGCGGGGGCAGCCGCGTGGTCGGCTTCGTCCTGATCGCGGTGTTCGCGCAGATCTTCCGCAACTGGCTGCTGCTGCGCGCCGTCGGGGTCGATGCCTCCTTCTTCGACGCGATCGCCGTGCTGATCGCCGTCGTCACGCTCGGACAGCTTCCGGTCGGCCCGACCGTCGGCGCCGCGGCCGCGGTGCTGATCCTCGGCAGCGACGGGGTCGCGGCCGCCGCTGCGGCCGGCGTGCTGCTGACGGTGACCGGCACGGTCGGCGGACTCTCCTTCGCCGCCTGGGCAGGCGCCGACCGGCTCCTGGCGGCGGCGCGGCGGCCCCGTCCGCGGCGGGCTCCCGTTCCAACCCAGGAACCCGTCGAGGAGCACTGACCCGGGAGCTGGGGAGCTGCTCAGCCCTCCAGCACGGACAGCACGTTGCCGGCGGGGTCCTTGAACCACGCGATCAGCGGGCCGCCGCCGCGGAAGATGCCCTTCTCGTCGGTCTCGATCTCAGTGCCGAGGTAGTGCTCGAAGGTCACCCCGCGCTCACCGAGCGCGCCGACCGCGGCCTCGACGTCGTCGACCGGGAAGTTGAGGACGGTGAACGACGCCGGGGTGTGGTCGGGCTTCGGGTAGACCAGGACGTTGGTGTCGCCCGCGATCTCGATCACGAACGCGCCCTCCCCCGCGTCGGAGAGACTCAGCCCGAGCGTCTCCCCGTAGAACTGCTTGGCCTGCGGCACGTCGTCCACCGCGAAGCCGCTGAACGCCTTGGTCTGTCCGAACATCGCTAGCTCCCCTCTGAATATGCGGGGTCGAATGTGGGCTGCTGCCGGGCCGCCTCCTCGGCGGCGACGCTCTCGGGCCGCAGGACCGCCACCGCGATGCCGATGCCGACGAGCACCAGTCCCGCCCCCACGATGAAGGCGAGGTGATAGCCGCTGGTCAGGGCCGACGTCGTGGACTCGCCGGCGGCGAGCAGGTCGTCGGTGCGGGTGGACGAGAGCGTGGCCAGGACCGCCAGGCCCAGCGCGCCCCCGACCTGCGCCGTCGTGTTGACCACGCCCGAGGCGAGGCCGGCGTCGGCCCGCGTGGCACCGGACATTGCCAGCGCCATCAGCGACGGGAAGGCCAGGCCCGCCCCGATGCCGACGAAGATCACCGCGGGCAGGACGTCCGTCACGTAGCTGCCGCCGACGGGCGCGCGGGCGAACAGCACGAGGCCCACAAAGACCAGCGCGAGGGCGGGAATCAGCGTCGCGCGCGCGCCGAAGCGAGTGACCACCCGGGCCGAAACGCCGGCCGAGAAGATGCCCATGACGATCGTGGACGGCAGGAAGGCGAACCCGATCTCGAGCGGGTCGAAGCCGAGCACCCGCTGCAGGTAGAGCGTGCCCATGAAGAACATCCCGAACATGCCGGCCACGACCACCACCTGGACCAGGTTGGCCCCCGACACGTTGCGCGAGCGGAACAGGCGCAGCGGCATCAGCGGGTTCGTCGCGCGCGCCTGACGGGCGATGAACGCAGCCAGCAGCGCGAGCGAAACCGCGCCCAGGCCGAGTGTGTCGAGCGAGCCCCAGCCGTAGTCGCTCGCCTTGACGATCGTGTAGACGCCCAGCATCAGGGCGCCGGTGACCAGCACGGCGCCGAGGACGTCGGCGCCGCGCCCGATGCCGATCCCCTTGTCGGGGTCGATCAGGCGCGCGGCGGCCACGGCGGTCCCGATCGCGATCGGCAGGTTGATGAAGAAGATCCAGTGCCAGTTGATCCCCTCTGTGAGGATGCCGCCGGCCAGGAGCCCGATCGAGCCGCCGGCGGAGGCGACGAATCCGTAGACCCCGATCGCCTTGGCCTGCTCCTTCGGCTCGGGGAACATCGTCACGATCATTCCGAGGATCACCGCGGAGGTCATCGCGCCGCCGACACCCTGCGCGAAGCGAGCCGCGACCAGCACTTCCTGGCTCTGGGCGATGCCGCACAGCAGCGACGCGACGGTGAAGGCGGCGAGGCCGATCATGAAGACCCGCCTGCGGCCGATGAGATCACCGAGCCGCCCGGCCAGCAGCAGCAGGCCGCCGAAGGAGATCAGGTAGGCGTTCACGACCCAGGCCAGGCTGGACTGGGAGAAGCCGAGGTCGTTCTGGATGGACGGCAGCGCCACGTTGACGACGGTGACGTCCAGGACGATCATCAGCATCCCGACGCAGAGCACGACGAGTGCCAGCCAGCGGCGGCGATCGGCCTCCTGGGTAACTTGCGTCTCACCAGCGGTCACGGTCACGTCTCCTCGTGGGGCGGGTACATCGGCGTCGGACCACCCTATCAAGAAGTCCTGAAGTACAACTAGTTGGGTGTAAAACAGGACTTCGGCGGTACACTTTTCGGCATGGCCACCGCGCGCACTTACGGCGAGGCATGCGCCGCCGCCCACGCCCTCGACCTCGTCGGGGAGCGCTGGGCGCTGCTGGTGGTGCGCGAGCTGTTGCTCGGGCCCAAGCGCTTCACCGACCTGCGCGCGGGCATCGTGCACGCCAGTCCGAACGTCCTCGCCCAGCGGCTGCGCGAGCTCGAGCAGGCAGGCATCGTGCGCCGCCGCAAGCTCCCTCCCCCCGCCGGCTCCCGGGTCTACGAGCTGACCGAGTGGGGCCTGGAGCTGGAGCCGGTCATCAGCGCACTCGGCCGCTGGGGCGCCCGCTCCCCCTGCCGCCCGCCCGAGGCCGCGATGAGCGTCGACTCGCACATCCTCGCGATGAGGACGATGTTCGACCCCGCGGCCGCCGGCGACATGAGCGCGTGCTTCGAGCTGCGCCTAGGCGACGACACCTTCCACGCCGAGGTCCGTGACGGCCGGCTGGAGATCGCGCGCGGCAGCGCCGAGGCGCCCGACGCGACGATCGTCACCGAGCCCGCCACGCTGGTGACGCTGCTCTTCTACGGCCGCCCGCTGGCGCAGGCGCTGAGCTGCGGCGACGTGGCGATCGAGGGCGACGAGAAGGCCGTCGCCCGCCTGCTCGGCCTCTTCCCCCTCCCCCAGGCCGCGGCCTCGGGCGCCGAGCCCTAGAGGCCTCAGAACCAGGACTCGGCGAGGCGCAGCACCTCGTCCGGCGCCTCCTCGGGCAGGAAATGGCCGGCGCCGGAGATGGTCTCGACGCGGAGATTGCGCCCCGGTTCGGGTCGGAGGACCCGGCGCAGCAGGCTTGCCTCGCCCATCGCGAGCAGCGCCGGCACGTGCAGCTCTCCGGATCGATCCCCCCGGCGTACCAGTGCCGGAAGCTCGCGCGCCAGGAACGTCCGGTAGCAAGCCGAGCTGGCCCGGGCACGGGCGGGCTCCTGGAGCACCGCCGCGTACGCATCCAGGTCCTCGTCGCGCCACGACGCTCGCGGCCCGCTCCCAGCCCGGATCAGGGCGCGCACCGCGGCGGTCCCGCTCGTCAGCGTCCGGGCGCCGAGCACCGGGCTCGCCATCCAGAGCTGGTACGACGCCACCAGCGGAAGTCCCAGGTGCCGAGGCCCGGGACGCGTTCGCTGCGCCCAGGGCGGCGGGATGTCGAGCGCGAGCAGCCGCTCCACGCGCTCTGGGTGCTCAAGCGCCGCCAGGAACGCCGCCCAGCCTCCCCAGTCGTGTCCGATCAGGCGAACTCGGTCGATCCCCTCTGCGTCGAGCAGCCCCAGCAGATCCGCGGCGAAGGTCGACTTGGCGTACGCCCCCGGCGGAGCGTCGGACCAGCCGAAGCCGCGCAGGTCTGGAGCGAGCACGCGGTGGCCCTCAGCCAGGCGCGGGATCAGGTGGCGCCAGCACCACCAGTGCTGGGGCCAGCCGTGCAACAGCACCAGCGGCGGGCCGGCGCCCGCCTCGGCCACGTGCAGCCGGGCCCCGTCGACCCTCACGTCGCGGTGGCTCACCCCTGGCACGGCCGGCAGCTGTGAGAGCTTCACACGCGCTCGGCTTCCCGGGAGGCTCGCGGCGAAAACCCGCGTGCTCGCTAGCTCAGCTCGTGCGCTGGCGCAGCACGATGTTGGTCGCGGCGTCGACCTCGGCGGTGAAGTCCGGCGCGACGACCAGCGTGCTGTCCATCTGGCGGATCACCGCCGGGCCGTCCAGCGTCCAGCCGACGGGCAGGCTGCCCCGCTGGAACACCGGGCACTCGGTCCAGCCGGTCTGCTTGAAGTAGACGCGCTGCGTCGCCGGCTGACCGTCTGAGGCGCTCTCGGGCGCGACCGTCGGCAGGGACTCCAGCGGCACGCCCGCGGGTGCATGGAGCGACACCCTGAAGGAGATGATCTCCTTCTCCTCGTTGCGGTTGGAGTAGCCGCAGCGCTCCTCGTGTACTTCGTCGAAGCGCGCCGCGAGCACATCGAGGTCCAGCTCGGCGAGCTCCTCGGCAGCGATCGGGATCGGGATGTCGAAGCCCTGGCCGCTGTAGCGCATGCCCAGGGAATAGGTCGGCGTCCAGTCCGACCTCGCGGTGCGCTTCACGGCCGAAGACTCCTCGAGCCCCTGCTCGACCTCGCGGAACGCCTCTCCGATCGTGCCGGGCATGAGCTCCTTGAGCTGGATGCGCCTCGTGACGCTCCCGTCCACGCGCAGGTCGGCGACGAGCAGGCCGACCGCGCACAGCACTCCCGGGGTCGGCGGGATCAGCACATGGCTGAGCCGCAGCTCGCGGGCCAGGTCGCACGCGTTCAGGGGGCCGGCGCCGCCGAACGCGATCAGCGGCAGGCCGCGCGGGTCGACCCCGCGCTCGACCGAGATCACGCGGATCGCGCGCACCATCGTGGCGTTGACCACGTCGAGGATGCCGGAGGCGGTCTCGCTCACGCCCAGCCCGAGCTGGTCGCCCAGGCTGGCGATGGCGCTCTCCGCGGCCTCCGGATCGAGGGTGACCCGGCCTCCGAGCTTCGCGTCGGCGCCGATCCTGCCGAGCGCCAGGTGCGCGTCGGTGACCGTCGCCTCGGTCCCGCCGAGGCCGTAGCACGCCGGACCGGGAGACGCGCCCGCGCTCTGGGGCCCCACCGTCAGCAGGCCGCCGGCGTCGACCCAGGCGATGCTGCCGCCGCCGGCTCCAACCGTGTGGATGTCCAGCCGGGGGACCCGGATCGGCCAGCCCGACACCTCCTGCTCGAGCGCGAACCCGGGTTCGCCGTCGGACACGAAGGAGACGTCGCAGCTGGTCCCGCCCATGTCGAGCGCCACGAAGTCGCGCATCCCGGCGCGCGCGCCGACCGCGCACGCGGCGATCACGCCGGCGGCGGGTCCGGACAGCAGCCCGGTGATCGGGAGCTCGCGCGCCTGCTCGGTCGGCACCAGGCCGCCGTTCGACTGGAAGATCATCAGCGGCGCGCTGATCCCGATCTCGCCGAAGCCCGCCTCGAGCCGGCTCAGGTAGCCCTCGGCCGCGCGGGCGACGTAGGCGTTGGCCACGGTGCTGCTGGTGCGCTCGTACTCGCGCATCTCGTTGAGCACCTCGTGGGAGCAGGTGACGAAGCCGTCGAAGCTCTCGCGCACGGCCTCGGCGGCGGCGCGCTCGTTGGAGGGGTTGGCGTAGGAGTGCAGGAAGGAGATGGCGATCGCCTCGACCCCGTCTGCCTTCAGCCGGCTCACCAGCTCGGTGACCTGCGCGGCGTCGACGCCGCGCTCGATCGAGCCGTCGGCGAGCGTCCGCTCGTCGACCTCTACCCGCAGCGGCCGCGCCACCAGCGGCTCGGGCTTCGGTCGGTGCGCGTCGTAGCGGTGCGGCATCACCTGCCGGCGGATCTCCAGGACGTCGCGAAAGCCGCGAGTCGTGATGAGGGCGGTCTTGGCGCCCGTGCGCTCGATCACCGTGTTGGTCACGACCGTGCTGCCGTGCGCGAAGTACTTGACGTCCTCCGCGGTGTGCCCGTCCTGGGCCAGCAGCAGGCCGACGCCGTCGATGCAGCCCGACGCACGGTCATCGAGGGTCGTGGGCACCTTCGCCAGGTGCCACTCGCCGGTCGCGTAGTCCACCAGCACGCAGTCGGTGAACGTCCCGCCTACGTCGAAGCCGACGCCCGCGGCCGCTTCGGCCTTCGCTCGAGCGTCCATGCAGGGACACCCTATAGCAGTCGTCAGACGTCTGTCAACTGACGGGGTTGGGCCGCTTGGCCCGGCGCGGCTTGCCGCCGTCGCGGCGGCCGATCCAGCGGTCGACCGCCCTGCGGTTGTCCTCGAGGTGCTCGCGCATGGCCCGCTCCGCCTCGGCCCCGTCGCGCGCGGCCACGGCCTCGGTGATGCCGCTGTGGTGCTTGAGCAGCGTCGTGAACTCGTCGGTCGGCCGGTCCAGCTCCTCGACGAGCGAGATGAACAGCGGGCGCACTGCGTTGGACATGATCAGCAGGATGTCGTTGTGCGCGATGCGCGCGATGAACTCGTGGTAGTCGAGCCCGATCACCTCGGCCTCGGAGAGCGACAGCTCCTGGGGCGGCAGGTGTCCGTCCGAGTCGCCGAAGCTGGCGAGCTGCTGGAGCTCCGCGTCGGTCGCGCGCTCGGCGGCCAGGCGTGCCTGCATCGGCTCCACGACGGTGCGCGCCTCGAGCAGGTCGTAGATCAGCTGGTCCTTGTCGGCCGAGACGTAGGCCCAGTTGACGACCGCGCGCAGGCCGCTGCCGATCACCGGCGCGAGGAACATCCCGCGTCCGTGCTCGACCTCGACGATGCCGAGCGACTGCAGCATCTGAACGCCTTCCCTGACCGAGGAGCGGCCGACGCCGAGCATGTCCACCAGCTCGGCCTCCGTCGGCAGCCGGTCGCCGGGAACGAGCCGCTGTTCCTTGACCAGGTCGCGTAGGGCGTCGGCGACCGCCTGGGCTCTGGGCTTGGGGCGGTCTAGGCGGTATGAGTGTTCTTGCACGGCTGGTCCGTCCGGCTGATCGGGAGCATAAACGCCAGCGAGGCGGCGACCGCGGGCCGTCAGCCCGAGGCGACCGGCCCGCCGTCGCCGTAGTGCTCCTCCGTGAAGGCGCGGGTGACGCGGCCCGCCACCAGGTCCTTCGCGATCAGCTCGCCGTCGCGGCCCGCGGCGGGTCCGAGCCCGCCTCCGCCCGGCGTCCGGCAGCTGACTATGTCCCCGTACTCGAGTGGCCAGCTCGTAACGACGCTGGGGAGCTCGCGCTCCTCCGGCGTGCCGGGGTTCAGGATGAACTTGCCGACCCTGCCGGGGTCGCCGCCCAGGAGGCCGGGCGGCGGGATCACCTGTCGCATCGTGTAGGTCGTCATGCGCACGTCGTGTCCTCTGATCTCGACGTCCCGGCGCATCCCGAGGCCGCCCTGGAAGGTGCCGGCGCCGCCGGAGTCGGGGACCAGCGAGTACTCGCGGAAGACCACGGGCAGGTCCTGCTCGAACGCCTCGATGGGCGCGTTCATGCTCCCGAGCGGCCAGCCGCGGACCGCGTCGATGCCGTCGGCGCGCGCGGTCGCACCGAGCCCTCCGGCGATGCTCTCGTACGCCGCGTAGTCGCGGCCATAGCGGGGGTCGTGGCCCTCGAAGGCCCAGGCCTGGAAGCAGCCGGTCGCGGCCAGCGCCCGGTCGGGGAGCAGCTGGGACACGCAGTTGGCGACCATGTCGGCCAGCACCTGCGCAACGGGCGCGCGGTCGCCGACGGCCGCGGGGTGGCGCGGGTTGACGAGGCTGCCCTCCGGCGCGATGCAGCGCACCGCGCGATGGAAGCCGCTGTTGAGCGCGATGTTCGGCTCGAGCAGGCCGCGCACCACGCAGAAGCAGGTGGCCCGCAGCGTCGTGTACGGGACGTTGCGGCCGCCCTCGATCTGATCGGGGACGCCGGAGAAGTCCAGCACCAGCTCGCCGCCGCTCTTGCTCATGCGCAGGTGGAGCCGCAGCGGGTCGCTGCCGACGCCGTCGCTGTCGATGTAGTCGACGGCCTCCCATTCGCCGTCGGGAAGCGTCTCGAGCAGCCCGCGCATGCGCAGGTCGCCGTAGTCGAGCAGCGCCTGCGAGTAGAGCTCGAAGTCGTCCTCGCCCCACTCCTCGATGAGGTCGGACAGGCGCCTCATGCCGATCAGGTTCGCGCTGATCTGCGCGCGGATGTCGCCGCTGCGCTCGTGGCGCATGCGCGAGTTGTGGCAGATGATCGCCAGCACCTCCTCGACGATCTCGCCCTCGCGGCACAGGCGCACCGGCGGGACCAGCAGCCCCTCCTCGAAGATCGAGCGCGCGTCCGACGCGATCGAGCAGCCGACCCGGCCGCCGACGTCGGAGTGGTGGCCGACGTTGGCGATGAACGCGAGCAGCCGGCCGCTCTTGCCGAACACCGGCGCCACGACGCAGTAGTCGGGCGTGTGCGTGCCGCCCGTGTACGGGTCGTTGGTGATGAAGATGTCGCCCGGGTGGAGCTCCTCGGGCCGGTAGCGCACCAGCACCTCCTTCACGAGCGCCTCGAGGGAGCCCTGGTGCAGCGGAACGCCGTTGAACGGGATGGCGAGCATGTCGCCCGTGGCCGTGAAGATCGCGCTGGAGCAGTCGCCGCGCTCCTTGATGTTCATGGAGTAGGCGACCCGCTTGAGCGTCTGCCAGGCCTCCTCGGCCGTGCCGATCGTGTAGTGGCGGAACACCTCGAGCCGCGCCAGATCGACGCGATCCCGAAGCGCCGACCCGGCCTGGTCTGTCTCTGTGACTGCCATCAGCTCTCCTCACCCATCGCCGGCACCACAGGGAGCACCACGTGCGAAGGCCGGCTTGCGTCGTGGTGGAGCGTGTTCACGGCCTGCAGGTTCCCCAGCGAGAAGCCGAGCGGGCCGCCCGTGTTGGGGTTCACGTCGAACTGCGGATAGTTGCTGCTGGAGATGTCGAGCCTGATCCGGTGCCCCGCCCGGAAGCGGTTGCTGCTGGGCTGCGGCTCGATGGTGAGCTCGTACACCTCGTTTGGCTCGATCAGGTCGGCCGTGCGCCTGCGGTTGCGATACCGCATGCGCACGATGCTGTCGCACAGGTTGAGCGCGAACCCGTCGGGATAGTCGTTCGAGGGCGGGTACTCGTCGATCAGCTTCGCCGTGAAGTCCGTGTCGCGCGCCGAGGACGACACCCAGAGCTGCACCTTGATCGGCCCGGTGATCTCGACGTCCTCGGCCAGCGGGGGCGTGCGGAACACCAGCACGTCCGGCCGCGTCTCGAGCCGCGCGGTGTCCCGGCAGGCGACCAGGTCGGTCCGGCCGCGCTGATCGAAGCCGCCGCCGTTGAGGATCCCCTTCTCCCCGCCCAGCGGGTCCTGGACGCAGCCGCCGATCGTGGGGACCGGATCGTCGGGATCGAAGACGTACGAGGTGCTCTCGTCGTCGGCCTCGGGGGCTTCGTCACGCAGGCTGCCGTCGCCGTGGAGGTAGTAGGTCGTCCACTCGGTTCGCGCGATCGGCCACTCCGTCTCGGCCCTCCACTCGCCGCCGTGGTTGAGCCGCTTGGCCAGGTTGCGCGAGCCGTCGCCGCCGCCCATCACGAACAGGCGGATCGGCGGATCCTCGGCGACGCCCGTCTCCATGTCCTTCATGTACTGGTCGAACCAGCGCAGCCGGTACTCGTTGAGGTCCATCGCGACCGAGTTGCCGCAGTCGATCTCCCCCGCCCACGACTGCTCCATGTACCGGAAGGCGTGCAGCCACGTGCCGCACACGAGCTTGACCGGCTGGGTGTTCTTCTGGGTCAGGTGCATCCACTTCTCGAAGCTCGCCCACACGTGGTGGCCGTACCAGCTGGTGACGAACGAGACCGGGATGTCGGGGTAGTCGTCGATGTACAGCTCGAGGCTGGCCAGCGAGCTCATCCACTTCTCGTCGTAGTCCGCGCCCTGGGCGGTCTGGAGGTACCACTCCTCGTAGCTGGGGGCGTCCGCCAGCGGGCTCGCGCCGCGCTTGAGCGGCGTGCGCTCCAGCCACTCGTCCATGTGCTCGAGGGCGCGCTGGAGCCGGCGCCGCACCAGCGGGTCGGCCTGCGCCTCCTTGCCGACGACCGCCATCCAGAACACGTATGGAAGCAGGACGCCCTCGACGAAGGCGCCGGAATGGCGCTGCGTCCGGTACCAGTAGTTGATGCCGGCGTCGAGGATGACCTGAGTTGTCAGGTGCGGCGGGCGCAGCACGGCGAGCGCCTGCTGGTTGGTGCCCGTGTAGGAGATGCCGGTGGTGCCGACCTTGCCGTCCGACCAGCCCTGCTCGGCGATCCACTCGACCGTGTCGTAGCCGTCGGTGCCCTCGCTGCCCTCGTCGTAGAGGAGCTGGAAGGTCCCGTCCGAGTCGTAGCGGCCGCGGCAGTCCTGGAGCACGACGTTGTACCCGCGCGAGGCGAAGTACTGGCCCATCAGGTACAGGTCGATGCGCGTGCGGTCGTACGGGGTCCGTTCGAGGACCGTCGGGAACGACTGGTTCACCGCCCGCCCGTCGAGTGCGGGGCGGTACACGTCGCACGCGAGCTCCACCCCGTCTCGCATCGCGAACTTCACCCCGCGCTCGACGGTCACGTCGTAGCTCCTGGCGGAGCCCGCATAGGCCCCCTGTTGGCGTGCGGCGATCATTCGTCCGGCTGCACCCAGTAGCCGTCCTCGCACGTGACCGGGAGCCGGCCCTCGGCGGCGAGCCGGTAGAACTCCGGCCCGCGGTCGATCAGCTTGAGCTCGCCGCGGTCGTTGCGGATGCGGTCGCGCGCCTTGGCCGTCTCGGCCTCGTTCACGGTGAGACCGCCGGCCTTCTGCTCTTCGAGCACGACGCCGTATTCGGACAGCGCCGCGTCACCCGACACGAGGCCGCGGACGACGTCGCCGAGCACGCGGTGGGTCTCCCGCTCCAGCGGGTCGCCCCAGCCGCCGCCCCCGGCGGTGTAGATCCGGATCAGGTCGCCGGCCTTGACCGGCTCCTTGTCGAACTTGCCGCGCTCGTACACCCTCTCGCCGGGCGTCCCGGGATTGAGGATGTACTTGTGCGGCCGGCCCGGCTTGCCCCCGTGGGCGCCCCAGCACGGCAGCGCGTAGCGGCCGGTGATGACCGTCAGGTCGCCGTCCTCGAGCACCCGGATCTCCTTCACCAGGCCGTTGCCGCCGCGGAACTTCCCGGCGCCGCCGCCGTCGATCCCGATGTCGCACGTCTCCTCGATCACCGGGTACTTGCTCTCGATGATCTCGGCGGGGCTGTTGCGGGACTCAGGCGCCAGGTTGGCCACGTCGAGGCCGTCCGCGAACGGCCGCCCGCCCTGCCCGGCGCCGGGCAGCTCGTGCGCGAAGAAGTACTCCCCGTTCTTGTCGTAGCCGTAGATGCCGTACAGCGTGTTCGTGTTGCTGCACGCCGGGCAGGCCGCTCCGGCGATGTTGAAGATCGCCAGCGCGTTCTCCCACATCACCTGCAGTGCCCACATGCGGTTGGACGTGGCCGCCGGATACTTCGGCGACAGCACGGTCCCGTCCGGCACCTTGGCCTGGGTCACCCGGCAGACGCCCTCGTTCAGGAACAGCTCCGGGCGCAGCGTGCGGAAGTGCGCGCCCATCAGCTTCTCGTAGTAGCGGTCGTTCCCGGGCAGGTTGAGGGAGCCCTTGACCTGTGCGTCGGTGCCGGAGTAGTCCCAGATAACCTCGTTGCCGCGCTTGATCATCTTCGTCGCGATGCGGATGAAGGAGCGCGGCTCGTCGGGCGTGACGTCCTCCCACTCGATGAAGTCCTCGAAGTAGTACTCGCCGTCCTTCATCAGCGGGAAGACGTCGTTCTGCAGCGAGGTGGCGCAGCGCTCGATCGAGCGCTCGCAGGCCGCGACGACCGTCTCCGGGCCGTAGCGGCGACACAGCTCCGTGATCCGCTGCACGCCGATCCCCAGCGAGTGCACGAGGCCGTCGATGTCGCCCCGGATCGCTTCCGGGAAGCGCGTGTTGCGCAGGATCATCTCGTAGACGCCCTCGTTCAGCCGGCCGCGGTCGACCAGCTTGATCGGCGGGATCTGGATCCCCTCCTGGAACACCTCGACCGCCGCGGCCGGCATGCCGCCGGGGAGGACGCCGCCGATGTCGTCGACGTGCCCGAAGGCGTTGACCCACGCCACCAGGGTGCCGTCCACGATCACCGGGCGGGTCACCGAGATGTCCGGCAGGTGGCCGACGCCGCCCGCGGAGAGGTAGCAGTCGTTCCAGATGAAGACGTCGTCCTCGTAGACCTCGCTGGCCGGCCACTTCTCCAGGATCGGATCGACGTGCGGGCAGAACGAGATCGTGGAGATGCTCTCCCCGCCCGGCGTGAAGATGCTCGCCTGGTAGTCGTGCTGCTCCTTGATCAGGAGCGAGCGCGCGGTCCTGTCGATCGCCGCTTCCATCTCCATCTTGGCCGACTCGCAAGTCCCCTCGACGATCTCGACGATCAGCGGGGTGATGGCGGCGGCCTGCTTCGGATTCGGCTCCAATAGTGTCGCCATCAGTCCCCGCTTTCCGTGTTTGAGGTGATCGAGATCACGATCGTTCCGTCCGACGCGACCGTGGCCCGCTGGCCCGGGAAGAGGAGGCTCGTCGCCCCGAACTCCTCGAGGACCGCGGGGCCGTCGAAGCCGTTGCCGGCCAGCAGCTTGCTGCGGTCGTAGACCGGCGTCTCGACGTAGCCTTCCTCCTGCGTGAAGCAGACGGAGCGCGGCTCCATCGCTGCCTCGGGGGGCGGCTCCTCGCCGCCCGCCTCGATCGCCTTCAGCTCCGGCCGCGTGAAGCGGCCGATCGCGGCGACGCGCAGGTTGACCAGCTCGCAGGTCATGCCGGGCTGGTCGCGGTAGTCGAACCCGCAGAGCTCGTTGTGAGCGACGTGGAAGGCGTCGATCGCGGCCTTCAGGTCGCTCTCGCCCGGCGCCCCGTCCCACGAGCCGTTCGGCCGCGAGATGGGCACGTCGATCGTGTACTGCTGCTTCGCGTAGCGGAAGCCGCCCGAGACGAGCAGCTCGCGCCGGTCGTCCGGCACGGACTCGCGGTCGAGCGTCTCCCAGGCGTCGGTGGCCAGGCCACCGAACGCCGATGCGATGCGGGCCTCGCGGTCCTCCGCGTCCATCCCGATCAGGACGGAGCGGCCGACGTCGCGGCGGACGTCGGTCACCAGCAGGCCCAGCGTCGAACCGACGCCTGAGCCGGTCGGCAGCAGCACCGTCGGCACGCCGAGCAGCTCGGCCAGCCGGCAGACGTGCCCCGGGCCGGCGCCGCCGAAGCCGACCAGCACGCACTCGCGCGGGTCACGGCCACGGCGGGTCGAGACCTCGCGGATCGCCATCTCCATGTTGTGGCTGGCAAGCTCGAGGATGGTCAGGGCCGCCTCGACCATGCCCACCCCGATCTGCTCGCCGAACTTCGTGACGGCGGTCTTGGCCGCGTCGAGGTCCAGCGGCAGGTCGCCCTCGATCAGCGAGGACGGGAGCCGGCCGAGGACGACGTTGGCGTCCGTGACCGTCGCCTCCGTGCCACCCCGGCCGTAGGCCGCCGGCCCCGGCTGGCTGCCGGAGCTGCGCGGGCCCACGTGGGCCTTGCCGCCTGCGCCGACCCAGGCGATCGAGCCGCCGCCGGCGCCGATCGTGTGGATGTCGACGATCGGCACGTGGATCGGGTACTCGCCGATGCGTCCCTCGGTGGTCAGCGACGGCGTCCCGTTCTCGATGTAGGAGATGTCGGTCGACGTCCCTCCCATGTCGAACGTGATCGCCTTGTCGTAGTCGAGGTTGTTGCAGATGAACGACATGCCGAGCACGCCGGCGGCGGGTCCCGACAGGGCGATCTCGACCGGATGGGCGCTCGTCTCCGCGCTGCTCATCACGCCGCCGCTCGACTTCACCGACATGACCCTCGTCTTGACCCCGGCGGCCTCGAGCTTGGACTCGAGACCGTCGAAGTACGCGCTCACCGACGGGCGCACCGCCGCCGTGAGTGCGGTCGTGAAGGCACGCTCGAACTCACGGATCTCCGGGAAGATGTCCCGCGAGAGCGCGACGTCGCACTCCGGGTAGACCTTGGCGAAGATGTCCTTGACCGCCCGCTCGTGCGCGTCGTTGACGAACGACCACATCAGCGAGACGGCGACCGACGCGATCTCCCGCTCGCGGAATGTCTCCGCGATCGCCGCGATCCGCTCGGTGTCGAGCGGCGTCACCTCGGTGCCCTCGCGATCCAGCCTGCCGGGCGCCTCGAGGACGTTCTCCAGCGGGATCACCCGGTTGGGCGGCTGGTAGAACATCCACGTCCCGAACGGCCCGCGCACGTAGACGCGCCCGTACTCGAGCAGGCCTCGATAGCCCTTCGAGATGACCAGGCCCGCGGGGTCGAACGACTCTTCCAGCAGCGCGTTCGTGACGATCGTCGTCCCGTGCAGCAGGAAGTCGATCTTCCCCTCGCCGGCCCCGGCCCGCTCGCGGATCTTCTTGATGCCGTCGATCACGCCGTCGGCCAGATGCCCGCGCGTGGTGGGGACCTTCTCCTGGACGAGGACCCCCTTGTCCTCGTCCAGGAGCTGGAGATCCGTGAAGGTCCCCCCGATGTCCACCGCTAGGCGGTACGTGCCGTTGCTCTCGCTCACTTAACGCCCCAGAGCTCCACGAACTTCGCCTTGAAGTCGAGCTCCGGCTCCCACCACTCGCCCTCGGCGACGGTGTCGACGTTGCTCTCGTCGAGCAGCGTGCTCGCGCAAGCGCCACCCTCGAAGGGCTCGTCGTTGAGGGCGCGGTTGAGCTCGTCGACCGCGACCCACGAGCACCAGGACCAGGACGTCGCCATGTTCAGGACCTGGTTCTTGCCCTGCTTGATGAACTCGATCGTCTGGAGGTCGCCGTCGCCCGAGACGACCTTGATGTCGTCACGGCCGGCGGCCTGCGCGGCGTTGGCCAGGGGCACCGCCATCCCGCCGAACGGCGCGTAGACGTAGTCGATCGAACCCTCCGGGTACTGCTGGAAGGTCGAGCGAGCCTGAGCCTCGAGCGGCGGGCCGATGTCCTTGAACGGCACGGTGATCGTGTCGCGCACGAACTCCACGCCCTCGAAGCGCTCGAGGTACGACTTGAAGCTGTCATCGATGATCTGGAGGATCGGGTTGTCGGTAGACGAGATCATCAGGATCTTGGCCTTGCCCTTGCTGTGGTTCGCGACCCAGGCGGCGATGCGCTCGCCGTCCTCCGGAACCGGGTAGCCGGCCATGCCCTTCACGCCTCCGAAGGGGCCGAGGTCGGGACCGTTCTGCGCGATGAACGGGATGCCCTTGTCCGCGGCCTCCTTCAGCAGGTCCGCGATCGGGTTCGGGTCGAGCGACTCGATGATGAACGCGTCGACGCCCTCGTTGAGGAACGTCTGGACCGCGACCCGCTGGTTGCGCGCCTCGGCGGTCCCGTCGAGCACCATCGGCTCCCAGCCGATCGCCTTGATGGCCTCCTCGAGGCCATCGGCGCTGCGCTTGCAGGCCGGGATGGCCCAGGCGCACGTCACGGCGCCGACCTTCAGGCCCGCCTTGGGCTCGGGCGCGGCCGGAGGCGCGTAGTCCTCCCACACCGGATCCGCCTTGGCGCGGGCGACGTCGTCGGCCGCCTGCTTCAGCAGCGCCTCGTCCCCGCCTCCGCCATCGGCCGCGGCCGGCGCGTCGGTCGACGAGCTCGAGGAGCTGTCGTCGTCCCCGCACCCGATCGCGAGCAGGGCGACTGCGAGCCCCATAAGAACGCACAGCAGCGTGACTTTCGTTTTCATCTAGATCCTCTCGTGAATGGATTGAGCTTCGGCCCTGCTACTCAGCTGCGCGACAAGGCGCCGCTTCCGACAACGGCGACGATCAGCGCGACGCCGGTAATCAAGGGACTGACGTAGTTCTGGGCGCCCATCGCGAACGCTCCGCTGACGAGCACGGCGACCAGGTAGACGCCGACGATCGTGCCGACGACGTGGAACTCCCCACGGCGGAGCGTCGAGGCTCCGATGAAGGCCGCCGCGAAGGCCGGCAGGAGGAACGTGTCCCCCGCAGTGCTCTGCGCCGACGCCGTGCGGCTCGTGAGGATCACGCCCGCGAGCGCAACCAGCCCGCCGGACGCCATCAGGCTGTACATGATGTGCCGGCGCACGTTCACCCCGGCCACCTCGGCGGCCGCCCGGTTACCGCCGATCGCGTAGAGGTAGCGGCCGAACGGCGTCAGCTTGAGAACGAACCAGAGCGCGACGCCGACCAGGAGCAGATAGAGGGCGGGGAGCTGGAAGCCGGCGAGCTTCGTTCGCGCCAGCGAGGCGAACTCCGGCGAGACGCCCTCGAAGATGATCTCGCCCTTGCCGTACCAGAGGGTGAACCCGAACAAGATCGTGGAGGTGGCCAGTGTCGCGATGAATGAGTGAACGCCCGCGTACGCGACGAGCAGCCCGTTGACGAGCCCGATCAGCAGGCCGGCGGCGATGCCGGCCACGAGCGCCAGCTCCCACGGAACGCTCGAAAAGGACATCAGCCCGGCGGTGAGGACGCTGACTGCGCTGATGTTCGCGGCGACCGAGAGGTCGAACTGGCCGCAGATGATCGGGATCGTCACTCCAAGAGCGGCGATGGCGAGGATCGCCTGCTCGCTGGCGATGGCGCGGAAGTTGCCCACCGTCCCGAACGTCTCTGGCTTCAGCAGCGAGAAGACGATCACGCCGAGGATGACCAGGATGACCGGCCCCCAGGGGGCCAGCTTCTCCGCGGACAGCCTGAAGCCGCCCGTGCCCAGACCCGGCTGTCCCGGCGGCTTTTCGATGCTCGCGTCCGCTGACTGGCTCATGAATGTTTCACTTACTCCTCATCGAAAAGACGGGCGACGATCGTCGAGCGGGAGCAATCCCCCGGCAGCTCGGCGGTGATCCTTCCCTTCCGAAAAACGAGCACCCGGTCGGAGACGAGCGGCAGCTCCTCGAGGTCCGAGGAGATGAAGAGGATGCTCATGCCCTCGCCCGCGAGCTGGCGGACGAGCGAGTAGATGTACTCCTTGGTGTGAAGGTCGATGCCGCCGGTTGGCTCGTCCAGGATCAGCACGCGCGGATCGAGGTTGAGCGCCCGCGCCAGCAGGACCTTCTGCTGGTTCCCGCCGCTCAGGTAACGAACGGCTTTCGCGCCCATGCTGCCCTTGATGCGCAGCCTCGAGCTGAGCTCGTCGGCGGCGCTCTGCTCGCGGCCGCGGTTGAGGACGATGCCGCCGCGGGCGTAGCGGTCCACGTGGCCGAGCGAGATGTTCTCGGCGATGCCGAAGTCCGGCACCAGAGCGGCAGCGCGGTCCTCGGGGACCAGCACGATGCCGTGGTCGAGGGCGTCGCGGTACCTGCGCAGCGAGACATCCCGGCCATCGACGGCGATCGTTCCGCCCGCCGGCGTGGCCATGCCAGCGAGCAGCTTCGCCAGCGTGGTGCGGCCTGAGCCGACGAGGCCGGCCAGGCCGACCACCTCGCCCTCGCCGATCGTGAAGCTCGCGCTGCGGTCCGACGGGATCGCCGAGAGGTTCGACACGCTCAGGCGCGGCACGCCCGTTGCGGCCTTCGGCGGATCCTTGTGGACTTGGTCGGACGATCCGCCGAGCAGCTCCACCAGCTCGCCGCGCGACAGGCCCTCGCGCGGGACGGTGCCCGTCACCTTGCCGTCGCGGAGAACGGTGATCACGTCCGCCACGCGCAGGATCTCCTCGAGCCGGTGCGTGACGAACACGACCGTCGCACCGGCGTCGCGGTGCTCCGCGATGAGCTGGAGCAGCTTGTCGGAGTCGGCTTCGCCGAGCGTGGCGGTCGGCTCGTCGAGGATGAAGATCTGCGGGTCCTGGAGCAGCAGGCGGGCGAAGGCCACCATGTGCTGCGCCGCCGGGCTGAGGTCGCCGAGCCGCGTCTTGGGGTCGACGTCGAGCCCCACGCGCTCGAGGTACCTGCGCGCCCTGCGGTCCACCTCGGCCCAGTCGATCCGGCCCAGGCGGGTCGGGTAGCCGATCGTGAGGAACAGGTTCTCGCGGACGGTCACCGCCGGGATGGCGTCCACGTGCTGGTGCGTCCACCCGATCCCGCGATCGCGGGCCTCGCGCGGCGTCCTCAGCGCCACCGACTCGCCGTCGACGAACACCTCTCCGGCGTCCGGCTGGTGAACGCCGGTGATGATCTTGATCAGGGTGGACTTGCCGGCGCCGTTCTCCCCTGCGACCGCGTGGATCGTGCCCGGCTCGATGTCGAGCGTGGCATCATCGAGCGCGACCTGAGCTCCGAAGCGCTTGGTCACGCCGCGCACAGCGAGGCGCCCGGCAGCCTCCTGCCCCGGGCTTTCTGCGCTCTCTAGCACTGCCGGCATCACGACTTACCATTCGCTCCTCGGTGGAGTTGCTGCCTTCCCCCCGGCGGCAAGATCGCGGCAGTCTATCTGACATCAGACGTCTGTCAACCCATTACATACAGGTGGGCTGGAGAGCGCTCTAGAGCGCGCTGCGACGCGAGGTGAGCACGCCCGCAGGCGGGTCGGCGAGGTCCGCAGACCCCTTGCCGTGCGCGAGCTCGTGGGCCATGTGGAAGCCGTAGCGGTCGCCCGGATAGAGGGCGACGCGGGCCTCCACGGGCGTGCGGTCGGGCGTGGAGAAGATCGTCGACACCTTGAAGGCGGGCGTGCCCGGAGCAACGCGGAGCGCGCTGGCGCTGCGCGGATCGACCGCCACGACCTCGTAGAGCTGGTCGGCCAGGAGGTGCGGCACCCCGAGCGCGTCGGCGATGCCCTCGTACCAGCCAGGCGGCAGCCGGCCGCCGCCCGATGCGGCGATCCGCTGCTCGAGCTCGGCGGCCTCGGCGGTCGCGACCGGCGCGTAGGAGTGATAGAGCGCCAGCGGGCGCCCGTCGGCCAGCCCCAGGACCTCCAGGTAGAGCACCGGCGACGTCGGCGAGATGCGCAGCTGCCGCGCGACCTCGGCCGGCGGCAGCTCCCGGGCGCTGCGGATGACCTGGCGCTCGGCGGCGAGCTCGTGCTGCTCCAGCGTCACCTCGAAGGTGGTCATGCGCGAGAGCTCCTGGATCACCCGCTGCCGCGCGATGAACGTCCCCTTCCCCGGCACCCTCACCAGCAGCCCCTCGCGCTCGCCGAGCTCCAGCGCCTGGCGCACGAGCGGACGGCTGACCCCGTACATCTCGCAGAGCTGGCGCTCGCTCGGGATCTGGTCGCCGGGGTTCCACTCGCCGTCGCGCACGCGCTGGCCGAGGTCCGCCAGCAGCAGCGCGTAGCCCGCGCCCGCGCCCACGAGGGCTCGCTTCGGAGGGTCTGGCGATGCGCTCACATGCGGAAATCTATCGCTCTCGGCCACTTTGGACATGTCTGGTAGTGTCCGGTAAGTACCAGTGGTCTAGGAGGGGGTAGCTGCGGATGGGTGATGGTGAGTTTCGGATCGTGAGCCCGGGCGGCTCGCTCGGGTACGGCGTCAACGCCGAGAGCCTCGAGCTGGCCGTGAAGTCGGGCCTCGACGCAATCGGGGCGGACTCGGGGTCGACCGACATGGGCGCCTTCTACCTCGGCGCGCCGCAGGCCTACCACTCCCGAACGTCGATGAAGCGCGACCTGTCGCTCGTGCTCGGGGCGGCCGTCCCCCGCGGGCTGCCGGTCCTGATCGGCAACGCCGGCGGCGCCGGCGCCAACTGGCACCTCGAGTGGATGCGCAAGATCGTGCTGGAGGTCGCCAAGGAGCAGGGCCTCGAGTTCAAGCTCGCGGTGATCCACTCCGAGCAGGATCCCGAGTACCTCAAGCGCCAGGTGCAGGCCGGCAAGGTCACCCCGATGGCCGGCGTCCCGGAGCTCGAGGAGGAGCGGGTCGACGCCTGCGTCCGGCTGGTCGCCCAGATGGGCATGGAGCCGTTCATCGAGGCGCTCGACGCGGGCGCCGACGTGGTGCTCGCCGGCCGCGCCTGCGACACCGCGATCTTCGCGTCGGGTGCCGTGCGCCAGGGCTTCGACGAGGGCCTCGCACTGCACATCGGCAAGATCCTCGAGTGCGGCGCCATGAGCGCCGTCCCCCCCACGGGCCGCGACTGCATCGTGGCGGCGCTCGGGCCTGACTCGTTCGAGATCAGCGCGCCCAACCCGGCGCGCGAGGTGACTCCGTACTCGGTCGCCGCCCACATGGTCTACGAGGTCGAGGACCCGAACTTCCAGGGCGAGCCGACCGGCGTGCTCGACTTCTCGAACGTCGAGCTGTCCGCCACCGGCAATCGCTCCACGAGCGTCGCCGGCACCAAGTACCACCTCCACGAGCGCCCGACGCTGCGCTTCGAGGGCGCCGAGAAGGTCGGCTACCGCTCGTTCCTGCTCGGCGGCATCCGCGATCCCTTCCTGATCGCCCGCATCGACGAGTACATCGACGGCTGCACCGCCCAGACGCGCGAGCTGATGGGCGACAGCCAGGACTACAAGATCGAGTGGGTCGTGTACGGCCGCGACGGAGTGATGGGCGAGCTGGAGCCCAAGCGCGACACCCCCGGGCACGAGCTCGGAGTGATGGTCGAGGTGCTGGCCCAGACCCAGGAGCTGGCGCACGACGTCGCCGCGCTGCTCGAGGCCCGCATGATCGGCTTCGCCTACACCGGGGCCAAGACGCGCACCGGCCACGTCGCCTTCCCGTTCTCGCCGCTGGTGCACGACACCGGGCCGGTCTACAAGTTCAGCGTCCTCCACATCGCCGAGCTGGCCGACGCCGAGGACCTCACCCGCCTATTCCCCATCGACTACGAGGAGGTGAGGTAGATGGCGAAGCTCGTCGACCTCGTCGCGTTCCTGTTCTCCAAGAACGCCGGGCCGTACCTCACGACGTTCGACATCGTGTTCCCCGACGAGGAGTCGTACCGCCACGTGTGCGACTCCGGGGTGTTCACGAAGGAGAAGGTCGCGGAGCTTTACAAGGTGCCGGTCGAGCGGATCCTCTCGATCCACAACTACGACGCCGGCCGCATCATCAAGTTCACGATGACGCGCGAGATCTCCTCGGGCGACTTCGGCGACCGGTCGGTGTTCGGCTCGCAGCAGTGGGCGCCGCTGATCGAGCTCGAGGTACCCGAGCTCGTGCGCGACTGACGTGAGCGCGCAGACCACGCCCCGGCTCGACCCGGTAGCGCTCGAGATCCTCTGGAGCCAGCTCCAGGCGGTCATCGACGAGGGTGAGACCACGCTGCTGCGGACGGCCTTCTCGCCGATCATCCGCGAGGCGTTCGACTTCGGCATCGTCCTGCTCGACGCGGAGGGCCGCTCGGTCGTGCAGTCGCGCCGCAGCATGCCGCCGTTCGTCGGCACGCTGCCGCGCACGCTGCGCGTCGCGCTGGACGCCTTTCCCCCGGACCAGTGGGGCCCGGGCGACGTATACGCGACAAACGACCCGTGGATCGGCACCGGGCACCTGCCCGACATCACGATGATGCGGCCGGTCTTCCGCGACGGCGCGATCATCGCCTTCGCCGGCGCCATCGCCCACTGGGCAGACATCGGCGGGACGATCTGGTCGGGCGACACGACGGAGATCTTCGAGGAGGGCCTCCAGCTGCCGCTTCGCAAGCTCGTCGACGGCGGCGTGGTCAACCCCGACCTGGCGGCGATCATCGCCGGCAACGTCCGCCTCCCCGAGCAGGTCATGGGCGACCTCCACGCCCAGGTGGCGACGCTCGAGGTCGCCGAGCGGCGTCTGCACGACCTGCTCGACGAGCTCGGTCTCGACGACCCCGCCCCGATCTTCACCGAGATCCAGGCGCGCAGCGAGACGGCGATGCGGTCGGAGATCGCGAAGCTGCCCGACGGCTCGTACTCCCACGAGGTGGAGATCGACGGCTTCGACACGCCGCTGATGCTGCGCGTGGAGCTGCGCATCGCCGGCGACGAGATCGTCGTCGACTGGACCGGCTCGTCGGATCAGGTCGACCGCGGGATGAACGAGACGTTCAACCACGCCTACGCGATGTCCGTGTACCCGATCAAGTGCGTGCTCTCGCCCGAGATCCCGAACAACGACGGCGCCTACCGCCCGATCTCGATGATCGCCCCGGAGGGCAGCATCATCAACGCGCGCTACCCCGCGCCCGTGGCCACGCGCCAGATTCTCGGCCACTACCTGTCCACGATCGTGCTCGACACGCTCGCGCAGCTCGTGCCCGACCGCGTGATCGCGGAATCCGGCTCGCCCTCGCCGCGCGTCGTCTTCACCGGCATCGACGCCGACGGCAAGAAGTACGGCGCCGCCCTGCTGCTGGCCGGCGGGATCGGGGCCAACTCCTGGCGCGACGGCCTCTCGGCCGCGCCCTTCCCCTCGAACGCGGCGGCGACCTCGGTCGAGATGGTCGAGGCCACGACGCCGCTGCTGTTCCGGCGGCGCGAGCTGCGCGCCGACTCCGGCGGAGCGGGCCGCTTCCGCGGCGGCCTCGGGGCCGTCACGGAGGTCGAGGTGCGCGGCGAGCGCAACTGCGTGGTGTCGGTCATGACCGACCGCGTCGACCACCCGCCGCTCGGCTTCGCCGGCGGCGGCTCCGGCGCGCCCAACCGCGTGACGCGCGACGGCGAGCAGCTGCCGTCCAAGTCGCGCTCCACGCTGATGCCGGGACAGCTGCTGTCCCTGCAGACGGCGGGCGGTGCGGGCTTCGGTCCGCCCGAGCAGCGCGACCCTGCGCTGGCCGCGCGCGATGTCGAGATGGGCTACGTAACCGGGGAGCAGGCGTGAGCTACGAGCTGGGCACCGACGTCGGCGGCACCTTCACCGACTTCGTCGCGATCGACGACCAGGGCAGGGTCACGGTGTTCAAGCACCTGACCACGCCCGCGGACCCGTCGGAGGCGGTGCTGGAGGGCGCGCGGCTGCTGGCCGAGAGCTCCGGGGTGGAGGTCTCCGAGGTCACGCGCATCGTGCACGGCACGACGCTCGTCACCAACAGCCTGATCGAGCGGCGCGGGTCGAAGGTCGCGCTGATCGCGACCGCCGGCTTCCGCGACGTGCTCGAGATCGCCAAGGAGGCCCGCTACGACCTCTACGACCTCGACCTCGAGCGGCCCGAGCCGCTCGTGCCGCGTCCCCTGCGCCTCGAGGTGGCAGAGCGGATCTCCTCGGCCGGGGAGGTGCTCGAGCCGCTCGCCGCAGACGAGATCGACCGCATCGTCGAGCAGGTGCGCGAGCTCGGCGCCGAGAGCGTCGCCGTGGCGCTGCTGAACTCCTACGTGAACCCGGAGCACGAGCGCCTGATCGCCGACGCGATCGAAGCGCGGCTGCCCGATGTGGACGTGACGCTGTCATCGCGGATCGCCCCGGCGTGGCGCGAGTACGAGCGCACCTCCACCGCCGTCGCGAACGCGTTCGTGCGGCCGACCGTCCGGCGCTACCTCGGCCGGCTCGAGGAAGGCCTCGCCGATCTCGGCGCGCCCAACGCGCTGTACGTGCTGATGTCCCAGGGCGGGGTCACCTCCGCCGAGGTCGCGGCCGAGTACGCCATCCAGATGGTCGAGTCCGGCCCCGCCGGCGGCGTGATGGCGGCCGCCTTCTTCGGCCAGCGGCTCGGCATCGAGGACCTGATCGCCTTCGACATGGGCGGCACCACGACCAAGGCCAGCCTGGTCAAGGACGGCGTGCCGCTGCAGGTGTCGGAGTTCGAGGTGGCTCGTGTCGCCCGCTTCCGCAAGGGCAGCGGCCTGCCGCTGATGGTCCCGACGCTCGAGCTGATCGAGATCGGCGCCGGCGGCGGCTCCATCGGCCGCACGAACTCCCTCGGGCTGCTCAAGGTCGGCCCGCAGAGCGCGGGCGCCGTCCCCGGCCCGGCCTGCTACGGCCGCGGCGGAACGGAGCCGACGGTGACCGACGCCGACCTCCACCTCGGCCTGCTCGACCCCGACTACTTCCTGGGCGGCGCGATGTCGCTCGACGCCGAGGCCGCCGCCGACGCGCTGGCGCGGCTCGGCGAGCGCGTCGGCATCGATGCCGAGGCGTGCGCCCGCGGGATGTTCGAGATCCTCAACGACCAGACCTCGCTCGCTCTGCGCACGCACATCGTCGAGCGCGCCCACGACCCACGCCGCTTCACGCTGGTGGCGTCCGGCGGCGCCGGGCCGGTCCACGCGTACGAGATCGCACGGCGGCTCGGCATCGGCGAGATCGTGTGCCCGCCGGCGGCGGGCGTCGCGTCCGCGCTCGGATTCCTGGTCGCCCCCTTCTCGGTCGACCTCGCGCGCACCCATCCGGTGCGCCTGGGGTCCGCCGACTGGACGGGCGTGGAGGGGCTGCTCGCCGAGCTCGCCGACGAGGCACGCGTCCTTCTCGCGCGCGCGGGCGCGCCCGTCGATGAGGTGCGCCTGGAGCGGCGGGTCGACATGCGCTACGCGGGCCAGGGCTACGAGGTGCCGGTCGCGCTGCCCGACGGCCCGCTGGGCGAGCACCTCGAGGACCACCTGCGCGCGGCGTTCGACGACGGCTACAGCTCGCGGTTCGGGTTCCAGCTCGAGACGGCCTCCGTCGAGGCGCTCCACTGGCACGTCGCCGCGAGCGTCGGCGGCACCGATCCGGACATCGAGTTCGCGGCCCGCACCGAGGGCGACCCGGTCAAGGGCGAGCGGCTCGCCTACTTCCCGGAGCTGTCCGGGCGAGCAGCGGCCACGGTCTACGACCGCTACCGCCTCGCCGAGGGCGTGCGGATCGAGGGCCCGGCGCTGATCGAGGAACGCGAGTCGACGATCGTCGTGGGCCCCTCCGCCGCCGCCGAGGTCGACCGCCTCGGCAACCTGCGCATCCAGCTCCGCTGAGCGCGCCCGAACCCCAGCGCTCGTCCTGGCTGGTCCGCGACGCGCCGCCCGCCGGGCGGGTGCTCGTCGCCGCGCTGATCGCCCAGATCTGCGTGTCGGTCTCGGAGCAGGGCATTCCCACGCTGGCCGGGTTCGTGAAGCAGGAGCTGGAGCTGTCCGCGGCGGTCGCGGGCCTGCTCGTCTCGTCGCTGTTCATCGGGAAGGTCGCCGGGTCGTACGTGGTCGGCGCCCTCGTCGACCTGATCGGGGAGCGGCGGATGCTCGCGGCGAGCGCGATCTGCGCCGGGGTGCTGATCCTGGTGGCGAGCCTCATGCCGCTGCCGGTGCTGATCGCCCTGCTGATCTGCTCCGGCGTCTTCACCGCGGCGGCCACGCCGGCGGGCGGCCGGCTCGTGCTGGTCTCCTTCCCCCGCTCGCGCCGCGGCGTGGGCATGGGCCTCCGCCAGACCGGCGTGCCGATGGGAGGAATGCTGGCGGCGCTGGTGTTCCCCGGCGTCGTGGCGATCGGCGGCTGGCGTCTCGGATTGGCGGCTGCGGGAGCGGCGACGCTGGCGGGCGGCCTGATCTCGCTCGCGCTCGTGGGCGTGGAGGCGCGGCGGGAGCGCGGCGTCGGGCCGCGCATCTCCGCTCGGCACTGGTGGTCGCTCGCGCGCGACCGCGACCTGGTGCTGGCGACGCTCTGGGGCTGCCTGGTCGTGAGCGGCCAGTACGCGCTGCTGGCGTTCCTGCCGCTCGACGTGCACGAGCACAGCTCGATCCCGCTGGCTACGACGGTGGCGCTGGTGGCGGTCGCGAACGTCGGCGGCATGGCGGGGCGGATCGCGTGGGGGCACCTCAGCGACCGGACCTTCGGGACCAGGCGGCGGCCGCTGCTGGCACTCCTCACCGCCAGCGCCCTGCTCAGCGCGCTCATTCTCGCCGCGCTGCCGGGCGGCATGCCAGTCGCAGCGATCGGCGCCGTCGCATTCGTGGCCGGCCTGACGATCCTGGGCTGGCAGGGGGTATGGGTCACGCTGATCTGCGAGCTCGCCGGGGCGGCGCGCTCGGGCGTCGCCACCGGCTTCGCGGTGAGCTTCATCGCGCTCGCCAGCTTCATCTCCACGCCGCTCTACGGGCTCGTGATCGACCTGACGGGCTCATACCGGGCGATGTGGCTGGCGCTCTCGGTCGCGCTGGCCTTGTCGTTCGTGCCGCTACTGCTGCTGCGCGAGCGCTAGGCGGGCTCGGGCAGCCCGTCGACCGCGATCTCGCACCCGGCGGTGTCCGGATCGCGGGGGACGAAGGCGGCCAGCGTGGCGGTGGGCTCCAGGACGTCGAGGACGCCCTGCGTGATGCCGCGGTGCAGCGTGCAGACCACCTCCTGGTTCTCCTTGACGGAGTCGCGGTAGGGGCAGTTGCGCAGCCGGCAGCGGACGCGGCCCGACGCCTCGCGCTCGAGCACGGGCTGGAACCCGAGCGCGGTCAGCGTGTCGCGCAGGGCCTCCTGCGCCGAGACGGCGTCCTCGGGGGCGAGCTCGCGCCCCACCTCGCGGCCCGCGCGCTCGATCTCGCGCAGGCGCGCCGGGCCGGCGGGGATCGCCCGGGCCAGCCAGCGTGAGAGCTCCTCGTAGGCGTGCGGCGGGTCGCCACCCGGCTGCGCTTCCGCGGAGACCGCCCACTCGTCGCGCGGACGCCCGCGCGGCTGGCGCACGCGGCGCCGCACCACCAGGCCCGCCTCCAGCATCCGGTCCAGGTGGATGCGCACGCCGTTCGGGTGCAGGCCGAGCCGCCCGGCCAGCTCGTCGGTGGCGGCCGCCCGCCCGAGCTCGGTGAGCACGCCGAAGAGGCGGGCCCTCGTCGCATGCGACAAGACGCTGTCTGGCTGGGGATGCGGGACGTCCACGCCTCGCAGTTTTTCACAGGCCGGCTGGGAAAACTACGGTCCGCCGTGATATTTTGCCCAGTGCGGGTGTGAATAACTGAGCGAAGGGACCGCAGTGGCGTACGTCATCAACGAGCCGTGCATCGGGGCCAAGGACAACTCCTGCGTCGAGGTGTGTCCGGTGGACTGCATCCACCCCACTCCCGATGACCCCAGGTACGCCGAGGTCGAGCAGCTCTACATCGACCCCGAGGAGTGCATCGACTGCGACGCCTGCGTCGAGGCCTGCCCGGTGGACGCCTGCTTCGCCGAGGACCAGCTCCCCGACGAGTGGCAGAAGTACCAGCAGATCAACGCCGAGTACTTCGCCGGAAAGT
>JAXDII010000071.1:0-23095 GCA_034664085.1 Thermoleophilaceae bacterium | reverse complement strand
GCCACCCGCACGCCCACATTGTCGAACGCCGCGTAGCCCACGCTCTGGCTTCCTCTCACCCACTCGCCGCGCGTGAAGGGGTTGTCCTGGGCGATGGTCACGCTCGGCGGGCTTGCGTCGACCACGGTCGCCAGGGCCTTGAACGTGCGGATGTAGTTGAGGCTGTGGGCCGAGCAGTAAGGCGTCTTCGGGGCGCCCACGCAGACCGCTCGCTGGACGATCTTGGTCGCTCCCGAGACGTCGTAGGTGTTGGGCGCGGGCCATCCGGCGATCTGGATGCGGCCGTGGTTTGGGCAGCCGCGGTTGGCGCGCACGTTCTTGATCGACACCGGCGGTCCGTCGGGGCGGTCGGCCCAGAGCTGCAGGGCGTAGCGGCAGTCGTGGCGGCGGGCCTGGCCCGACCAGCTGAAGCGCCCGAAGCGCGTGCCCTCTGGCGCCCTCAGCACGAACTGGGAGCGCGCGCCGCGCTCGACCCGCCCCGCGCGCACCACGTTGGAGGTCACGAGACCGCGGAGGCCGGGGCCCTCGGGATCGCAGGCCCGCTTCCAGAGCATCCCGCGCGTCGCGAAGTCCTCGAACGCCTGGGTCGAGAACTCGCTGCGGTCGGCCTGGCACGCGCTGATCGTGAACTCGCTCGCGCCGGCGGCCTCGGGCCGGGCCGCCAGCAGGAGGGTCCCGGCGGTCGCGACGAGCACGATCCGGACTAGGCACCGACGACGGACTACGGAGCTGAGATCCATGTCCCCTCGAAGTCGGGAGGGGCGAAAGCTCGCCCCCCGGGTGACCCCATATGGGTGGCCGGCTCAGCGTATTACGGCCTTGGCGCTCTTCCCGCGCGAGGCCGAACGGTTTCTCGCTCATTGCGAGAAATCTCTCAACTAGTGAGAGTTCTAAACCGGTGGAAGCACTGGCCGGTTACCCGCACCCAGACACACCTGCCCGCCCCCTCCCGGGCCGCGCGGGGGCGCGGGATGCTCCTCTCATCGCAAACGACCCGGGCAACTCGCCCAGAGGAGCACAGATGAACGCCACCACCGCCACCACCGCCACCACCGCCTCGACATCCGACGCTTCGGTCGCCGGAGCGCGCCGCTGGTTCGCCGAGAACGGCCTCACCCGCAGCCGCGAAAACCGTCTACTGGGCGGCGTCCTCGCCGGCCTCGCCAGACGCTACGACGTCAACCCGCTGGTCATGCGCGTGCTGGGCGTGATGTTCGCGCTGCTGCTCACGCCGCTGCCCTACGTCGCCCTGTGGGTGCTGATGCTGCGCGACGCCTGAGCGACCCCGACCGCACCGACCGCGGCTCAGCCTGAATCAGCCGTGAATCAGCCAGCCGTCGGCCGCACGCGCGGCCTCCATGACGGCCTCAGCGAACGCCGGATGCGGGTGGATGGTGCGCGCGACCTCGGGATACCCGCCCTCGAGCTCGCGCGCGTTCACCAGCTCCTGGATCAGGTCGGCCGCCTTGACCGACACGATCGAGGCGCCCAGCAGCTCGCCGTACTTCTTGTCGCCGACGATCTTCACCATGCCGCCGCGGTCGCCGTAGACCGTCGGCGCTCCGACGGCGCCCATCGGGATCTTCCCGACGACGACGTCATGGCCGGCGTCGCGCGCCTCCTTCTCGGTCAGCCCGAAGGAGGCGACCTGCGGCTGGCAGAACGTGACGGCGGGGATGTACGCGTAGTCGATCGGGTGGACCTCGTTCCCCGAGGCGTCCTCCGCGGCGATGATTCCCTCGTCGGATGCCTTGTGGGCCAGCGCCGGCCCGGGGACCATGTCGCCGATCGCCCACACGCCCTCGCGTGACGTGCGCAGGCGGCCGTCCACCTTGATCAGCCCACGCTCCTCGCGCTCGATGCCACCCTCGTCGAGGCCGAGCCCCTCCACGTCGGGCGCACGCCCGGCGGCGATCACCAGGTAGTCGAACTCCTCGGTCTCGCCGTTGAACGTGACCGAGACGCCGGAGTCCGAGGCCGAGGCGCCCTCGACCTTCGCGCCGGTCTCGATGCGCACGTTCTGCTTGGCGATCTCGCGCGCGCAGGCCTTCGCGATCTCCGGGTCCTCCAGCGGCAGGATCTGATCCAGCGCCTCGAGCAGCACCACCTCGGTGCCGAGCCGGCCGAGTGCGGAGGCGATCTCGGTGCCGGACGCGCCCGCGCCGATCACGCACAGGCGCTTGGGCTGCTCGTTCAGCAGCCACATGCCCGCGGTGTCGAGGATGCGCTTGCCGAACTGGAGGTCGAGCAGCGGCTTGGAGACGGAGCCGGTGGCGAGGATGACCCGGTCGGTCTGGATCTCGGTGCCGTCGAACTGGCCGCCGATCTTCACGTTCGCGTCGTCGGTCAGCGAGCCGAAGCCCTCGATCAGGTCGATCTTGTTCTTCTTGAAGAGCATCCCGACGCCGCCGGTGAGCGTCTTGACCACCTTGTCGCGGTGCTTGGCCGCGCCGGAGTAGTCGACCGAGGCGCCCTCGACCTTGATCCCGAAGTCCTTGGCGTGCTGCACCTCGGAGTAGACCTCGGCCACGCGCAGGATCGCCTTCGCGGGGATGCAGGCCTCGTTGAGGCAGCGGCCGCCGGTGTTGCCCTTCTCCACCACGGCGGTCTTGAGACCGAGCTGAGCGGCGCGGATCGCGGCCACGTATCCGCCCGGCCCGGATCCGATGACGATGCAGTCGTACTTGTCCTGCGGCATGAGCCGGGCAGCCTATCGGCCGGACTGAGCGCCGGGCCGCTCGGGCATCTGGATGCGGGCCATCGCCTTGACGAGGAACCAGAACAGGACCCCCGACCCGGTGAGGATCATCAGCACCAGCACCGCCGCCCACAGATTCACGACCGTGAGCAGTGCCAGGGCCGCGAACACCATCGTCAGGGCGAGCAGCGTCTGCATGCCGAGAACGGCCCAGTAGCGCGCCTTCCACATGCCGTAGGCGACGAGCACCAGCACGCCGGTCACGATCGCGCTTCCGGTGAGGTCGCTGCCGACCGACAGCGTGTCCTCGCCCGACTTGTACCCGAGCACCAGCGCGATCACGTTGGCGAGCGCGAGCAGTGCAGCCGCGACGGCGCCGACGGTCACGGCGGTTGGCCGCTCGCCCCGCCGCAGCGGCTTCAGCGCCGCGCGCGCCTCCTCGTCGCGAGCACGCGAGCGGGCGTAGCCGCGCGGCTCCTCCGCCGGGTCGACCGGAGGCGCCGGCGCCTGCCGGGGCGCCGGCCTGTGCCGCTTGCGGCTCTTGCGCTTGCCCGCCATCGCGACCGCAGGCTAAACCCCAGGGCGCATCTACCTCTAGGCTGCCGGTTTCCATGGCGGGCATGCAGCGCCTCCTGACCCTCACCGTGGCCGCCGTGATCCTGCTCGGGAGCGTCCCCGCCGCGGAGGCGGCGCGCCGCGAGGTCCCGCGCGCCTTCTACGCGATGATGTGGGACCGCGCCGCCACCCAGGCGCCGGACGCCGAGCAGGACGCGCAGTGGGCGCTGATGGCGCGCTCCGGGGTCGAGGCCGTGCGCACGGTCTTCCTCTGGGAGAAGGCGCAGCCGAACCCCGGCGAGCCGCCCGACTTCACGGACACCGACCGGCTCGTCCGGATGGCGACGCAGCACAACATCAAGCTGCTGCCGGTGGTGCGCCAGACGCCGATCTGGGCGGCCCGCCAGCCGTACGTGCTGGGCGCCCCTCCCGCTCGCCCCTCGGACTACACCGCCTACCTGCAGGCGCTCGTGGGCCGCTACGGGCCCGCCGGCTCGTTCTGGGGCGAGCACCCGGAGCTGCCGCTGCACCCGCTGCGGGAGTGGCAGATCTGGAACGAGCCCCACCTGACCGTGTGGTGGAACACCGAGGGGTCGTGGCCGCGCGAGTACGTGCACCTGCTGAAGGCGTCGAAGGCGGCCATCGAGGACGTCGACCCGGGCGCGACGGTCGTGCTCGCCTCGCTCGCCGACTTCGCCTGGAAGCACCTCGCCCGCCTCAACCGCTTCAACGTCGGTCGCTACTTCGACGTCGCGGGCCTCAACTTCTTCACCGCCCGGCCCGCAAACGTGCTGCGCGGCGTGCGCAAGTTCCGGCGCGCACTGCGGGCCGGAGGCGCGGGCCGCAAGCCAATCTGGCTGACGGAGACGACCTGGCCCGCGGCCAGGGGACACGTCACCCGCCCCGAGGCCGCCTGGCAGCGCGCCTGGTACACGAGCGACACCGGGATGGCGAGGCGCCTGCGCGCGATCTACTCCGTCGCCGCGCGCGAGCGCCGCGCGCTCGGCCTGAAGCGGCTCTACTGGTACACGTGGGCCTCGTCGTACAGCGAAACGGACCTGTTCGACTACGGCGGACTGGTGCGGTACTCGGGCACCTCCTATGAGCCGCGACCCGCGCTCGCCGCCTACGCGGCCAGCGCCCGGCGCCACCAGGGCTGCGCGAAGACCTCCGCGGGCGTCTGCCGCAGGTGACTCAGGCCAGGGGCGGCAGGGCCGCCTTGAGGCTGGCCGCCGCCCGCTCGGGATCGTCCGCGTCGCGGATCGCCCGCACGACCACGACCCGCCGGGCCCCGGCGTCCGTCACCTCGGTGACGTTGCCCTCGTCGATGCCGCCGATGGCGAACCACGGCACGCTGGCGCCCTGGGCGGCCGCGTAGCTGACGTAGTCGAGTCCGGCGGCGGGGCGCCCCTGCTTGGTGGGCGTCTCCCAGACTGGGCCGACGCTGAGCTGGTCGGCATCTGAGCGCAGCGCGGCGTCGAACTGGTCCGGCGAGTGCGTCGACAGCCCGATCAGCGTGTCCGGGCCGAGCCGCTCGCGCGCCTCCGCGACGGGCATGTCGTCTTGGCCGAGGTGCACCCCGTCGACGCTCGCCTCGCGGGCGAGGTCGGGCCGGTCGTTGAGCCAGAACAGCGCGCCGTGCTCGTCGCAGAGCGCGCGGAAGCCGGCCGCCGCGCGCAGGATCGCCTCGTCGTCCGCCTGCTTGTCGCGCAGCTGGACCATGTCCACCCCGCCGCGCAGCGCCGCGGCGAGCACCGGCTCGGCCGCGGCCTCCACGGCGAGGTACAGACGGGCTCGCCGCAAGCGCTCACGCCTGTCGGCGAGCCCCCCGCTCACCTGATCGGGTTGTGCCGCGCCACGGGCAGCGCGACCGCCGAGCCGGGCCGCTTGACCTTGCCGCGGTTGGCGCGGAACCAGCGCTGCAGGGCGTTGAACTGCGGGTACTTCTTGCCGCTCTGGGAGAGCAGCGCCAGGTTGAAGAAGGCCGAGCTCGAGTTGCGCGGCGGCGACACCAGCAGGTACTGGAGCTGGCTCTTCACGCGCGGGTTGCGCAGCGCGATCGTGTAGGCCTGCTGCAGGTAGCGCGAACGCGTGCGCGGCGGCAGGGCGCGCTTGCCCGAGGCGAAGTAGCCGTACTCGGTCAGGTAGACCGGCATCCGGCCGCCGCCGTTCTTGCGCAGCACGCCGGCACGCGAGAGCTTGTCCAGCGCCAGCGTCAGGCGCCGCAGCGTCCCGATCGTGACGTTGTCCTCGCCCGGGTACTGGTAGTCCGGCGCGTGGTTGAAGTCGTACGGGTGGTGCGCGTAGCCGTCAGCCTTCAGCCGCGGGCACGAGCGCGCGCGCTTGTACTTCTTGTTCACGCAGGTGACTGCGCGCAGGAAGGCCAGCGGGGCGGTGGAGTTGCCGGGCCGCGCGTACGGGCTGGTCTCGCCGATCAGCACCTTCGCGCGCGGATCGGCGTCCTTGATCGCGTCGTAGCCCTGGATGTACAGGTTGCGGTAGAGGGCCGGCGCGCTCTTCAGCGGGCCGAGCCAGGTCCTCCAGTTGGGCTCGTTCCAGATGCTGTAACGGTCGACCCGGCCGGCGAAGTGCTCGGCCACGACGCCGGCGAACTTGCCGAACTCGCGTGTGTTGGGCTTGTACCAGGCCTGGCGCACCGACGCCTTCGGCCGGGCCCAGCGCGGTGCCGGTCCGGTCAGCGAGAGGTGAACTCGGATGCCCTCCTCGGCGGCGGTGTCGACCAGGGAGTCGAACTGATCGAAGAGGTACGTCACGTTCGCCGGCTTGCGGCGCGCGTTGAACTGGGCCTCCGGCATCGTGTAGGCCCAGAGCACGTTCACGCGCAGGCGCGTGACGCCCAGCTGCCGCGCCAGGACGAACGCCCGCTCGCGCGACACGCGCTGATCGCCCACGAGGAAGGTCGCGTCGTCCTGGAGCGCGAGCTCCATCCCACGCGCGGCGCGGGTTTCATCGGCGGTGACGAGACAGCCGGTGAGCATCGCCGAGGCTGCGATCACGACGGCAAGCAGGGCTCGAGCGGGACGGAACGGAACAACGGTCACGTGTCGAATTCTCCTTGGAGGTGTCGATGGAACGGGAACGGAGGCCGCAGCGCTAGCGCGCGACGGGACGCTTGACGCGCGAGTGCCCGTCGAGCGTGACCCTGAACGTCCGGCTCGCGGCGCCCCTCACGCGGAAGACCCGCCTGAAGTACCCGGCCTGGTTCACGGGGACCGAGCCGAGCGAACGGTAGCGAGCGCCCGGGGCCTTGGCCTCGACTTGGGCGGAGCCGGCCGAGAGCGTGCGCCGGCCGCCGAACACTTCGACCCTGTTGGAGCCGATCGTGCGAACGAACACGGGCAGGCGGAAGGCGTCGTAGACGTGCGGCTTCTGCTTGCCGTTGCCGAAGCGCAGGCCCGACTGCCATGAGGACCAGCGCAGCGGCCCGGAGCCGGGGCGCGGCGGATCGTCCACGAGCGTGTACTGGGAGTACGCGGCCACCCGCGGGTTGCGGAAGGCGATCCACTCGCTCTCGTCCATGAACGAGGCGGCGCGCTTGAGCCGAACGCCCTGGAAGGGATCGGGCGGGTTGGTCTGGAAGCCGAATTCCGTGATCCAGATCGGCAGCCGCCGCGGCAGCTTGCCCCGGCGGGCGAGCGCGTCGATCGTGCTGCGCAGGCGGGCGAGCTGGCCGATGGCCGCGTCGTCGCGGGCCTCGTTCAGGTGCGGGCCGGCGGGCAGCGTGTACGGGTGGTACGCGATGCCCGACGTGGGGATGCGACGGATCTTGCGGCAGTTGCGCTTCTTCGCGGCCTTGCCGCGGATCTGGCGGTAGCTGCGGTCCAGGCAGACCATCTCCCGCAGGAACTCGAGCGGCCGCACCTTGCGCGGCGACGTGCCGGCGCGCGGCATCAGCTCGCCGAGCAGGATCGTGTCGTCGCCGTGTCCCGAGTCGGTGAGCCCCCGGTGGCCGGCGAGGTAGAGGCCGCGGTAGATCGACGGCGAAAGCGGGGTGCCCTTGCTGCGCTGAGGGCTGAGCCAGGAGTAGAGGTTGGGCTCGTTCCAGATCGACCAGATGTCGACTTCGGAGTAGTGCTGGCCGGCGGCCTGGGCGAACAGCCGGAACTCCTTCGCGCTCGGACGGTAGGTCCCGGCGCGGCCGCGGTTGCCGGTGGACCAGCGCGGCGCGTGGCCGCCGATGCTGAGGTAGGGCCGCATGCCCTGCGCGAGGATCGCCTGCACGGCGGCGTCGTAGCTGCCCCAGGCGTAGCTGGCGGGGTTGGCGCCGTCGAAGCCGCTCGGCTTGCGCCGGGTGTCCGGGGCGACCTGGTCCCAGTAGAGGTTGAGCTTCACGACGTCGACTCCCAGCTCGCCGAACTCGGCGAGCGTGGCGGATGGGGCCGAACGCACGCGGGCGTCGTCTTGCATGATCAGGAGCTGTCGGCTGGAGGCATCGGCGGCTGGCGCCGCGACGGCAGCAGCGACGAGCATGGCGATTGTGATCGTCAGTCGTTTCATGGCACACGGAAGGGAGCGGCGACGGGGAACAGCACGCTCCGGTTCCTGGTCTAAACAGCACACGCACTGAGAGTTGCGGTGCCGTCGGCGACGAATGGATAGCAGATCGGCCGGGCGCGGCATCTCCGCGGCGGTACGATTGGGGACCTAACGGGAGCTCGGGGGAACCGGGCTGAGAGGGCGGCTGCGGCGCCGCCGACCGTCGAACCTGACCCGGGTAATGCCGGCGAAGGGAAGGAGATTCAACTGCCGCGGAGCACTCGCTACGACGCCGTTGTGATCGGTGCCGGCCTGATCGGCCTGGCGTGCGCCTGGCGTGCTTGCCAGCGCGGACTGTCCGTGCTCGTGGTCGACCGCGCGGGCGAGCCCGGCTCGGCCGCATCGCGGGTGGCGGCGGGCATGCTCGCGCCGGTGATGGAGGCCGACTTCGGCGAGCAGGGACTGGTGGGCGTCAACCTGGCCGGCCGCGAGCGCTGGCCCGCCTTCGCCGCGGAGCTCGAGGAGCGCACCGGCATGCCGACCGGCTACCGCGAGAGCGGCGCGCTGGTCGTCGCCGCCGACCGCGACGACGCCGAGTCGCTGCGGCGCCTGCACGAGTTCCAGCTCTCGCTCGGGCTGGAGGCGGAGTGGCTGGGGCCGGGGCAGTGCCGCCGTTTGGAGCCGGGCCTTTCACCGCGCATCGCCGGCGGCATCCTGGCCCACGGCGACGCCCAGGCCGATCCGCGCGCCACCGTGCGGGCACTGGCCGCCGCCGTCGACGAGGTGGCTCTCGGCGTCGACGTTGAAGCGATCGAGCACAGCGCCGGCCGGGTCACCGGTGTGCGCACATCCGACGGCGTGATCGAGTGCGACGCGGTCGTGGTGGCCGCGGGCCCGTGGAGCCCCGGCCTCGCGCCCCTGGGCGAAGGGCCGCCGGTGCGGCCGGTGAAGGGCCAGATCCTCGAGCTGCGCGTGCGCGGCTCGATGGACGAGCCGTTCACGCGCGTGGTGCGGACTCCACGGTGCTACCTGGTTGCACGCGGCGACGGGCGCGTGGTGCTGGGCGCGACCGTCGAGGAGCAGGGCTTCGACACCGCCGTGACGGCGGACGGGGTGTACCGGCTGCTGGAGGCCGCCTGGGAGGTCCTGCCGGAGGTGGGCGAGCTGGAGCTGGTCGAGGCGCGCGCCGGCCTGCGGCCGGGCACACCGGACAACGCTGCGGTCGTGGGGCCGGGAGAGCTGGAGGGACTGGTCTGGGCGACCGGCCACTGGCGCAACGGCGTGCTGCTGGCGCCGCTCACCGGAGAGTGCGTGGCCGGGCTGCTGGCCGGCGGGGAGCTGCCGGACGAGCTGGCGCCGCTCGCGCCCGGGCGCTTCGGGGCGGCCGAGGTGCGCGCGTGAGGCGGGTCTTCGTCAACGGCGAGTACCGCGAGCTGGCGGACGACGCGACCGTGGAGACCGTCGTCCGCGAACTGGGCGTGGACGGGCGCGGCACCGCCGTGGCCGTCAACGGCGAGGTGATCCCCCGCGGCAGGTGGGCGGAGCACGAGCTGCGCGACGGCCAGGAGATAGAGGTCCTGCACGCCGTGCAGGGCGGCTCGCCCGAGGCCTTCGAGATCGCGGGCCGCTCGTTCGTGTCGCGCCTGATCCTCGGCACCGGCGGCTTTCGCAACCTCGAGACGATGGCTGCGGCGGCGCGCGAGTCGGGCGCCGAGCTCGCCACGGTGGCGATGCGCCGCGTGGATCCGAGCGCGCGCGGCTCGATCCTCGAGGTGCTCGAGCGTGCCGGGCTCGAGGTGCTCCCCAACACCGCGGGCTGCTTCACGGCGCGCGAGGCGGTGACCACCGCGCGGCTCGCCCGCGAGGCGCTCGGCACCGACTGGGTCAAGCTCGAGGTGATCGGCGACGACCGCACGCTGCTCCCCGACCCCGCCGAGCTGCTGGAGGCGGCGGAGACGCTGGTGGGCGAGGGGTTCGTCGTGCTGCCCTACACCAACGACGACCCGATCCTGGCGCGCAGGCTCGAGGACGCCGGCTGCGCGGCGGTGATGCCGCTCGGGTCGCCGATCGGCAGCGGGATGGGCATCAACAACCCGTACAACCTGCGCCTGATCGTCGAGGCCGCGCGTGTGCCCGTCATCCTCGACGCCGGCGTGGGCACCGCTTCGGACGCGGCGCTGGCCATGGAGGCGGGCTGCGACGCCGTGCTGCTCGCCAGCGCCATCTCGCGCGCCGCCGAGCCGGTCGCCATGGCGCGCGCCATGCGCAAGGCGATCGAGGCCGGCCACGAGGCGAAGCGAGCCGGGCGCATCCCGCGCCGGCTGTACGCCCAGGCGTCCTCTCCGGAGGAGGGGATGGCCGAGCTCCCTCAGGCGCGGTGAGCGTCGAGCTCGAGCGCGGCGCGCTCGACGAGCTGGCCGCGCGCTGGCGGGCCGGCTGGCAGGGCGCCGGCTTCGAGAGCTGCTGCACGCCCGACGTCTCCTACGAGGACCCGGTGGCGGTCGACCCGTTGCGGCGCGTGGACGCGCTCGACCGGCACGCGGCCTCGCTGCGCGCCGCATTTCCAGACCTGCGCGTGGAGGCCACCGCGCCGCCGCTCGGCCGCGGCGAGCACGTCTGCGTGCCCTGGCGCGCGCTCGGCACGCACCGCGGCGACATCAGCGCGATGCTGCCCGCCAGCGACCGTTTCGTGAGCCTGCACGGTTTGCACTACCTGGAGCTCTCGGACGGCCTGGTGCGACGCGCCCGCGGCTTCTTCGACCTCTACGACGCCGCCGGCCAGCTCGGCCTGCTGCCGTCGCGCGGCGGCTTCGGCGAGTCAGTGCTGCTGATGCTGCGCGGCTACGGCCTCCGCCGCAGGCCGCAAGCCTGAACGCGGCCATGCGTCAGCGGGGGTCCGGGGGCGTGAGCCCCCGGCTGGTTACTGGACTTTGACGGAGCCGTCCATGCCGGGGTGGACGCTGCACACGTAGTCGAACGTGCCCGCCTCGTCGAAGGTGTGGTCGAAGGTGTCCCCGCTGGCCATCGCGCCGGGGTCGCCGGACTTGAAGTCGTCGCCGGTCACGTCGTGGCCGACGGTGTCGTCGTTGACCCAGGTGACCGTGTCGCCCGCCTTGACCGTCACCTCGCCGGGATCGAATTTGATGCCCTCCATCGAGACCTCGGTGCTGGCACCGCCGCCCTCGCCCGCCGGCTGCTCGGTGGTCTCCGCGGTGGTCTCGGCGTTGCCGCCTCCGCCGCTCTCCTCGTCATCGCCGCCGCAGCTCGAGGCGACGAGGCCGAGCGCGAGACAGGCGAGCAGGAGTGCGAGCAGACGGTTCATGCGGTTGTACCTCCGGTAGGCGGGCGAACACTAGGGATCAGCAGCTCCAGCAGCGCCTTCTGGGCGTGCAGGCGGTTCTCGGCCTGATCCCAGATCGCCGAGCGGTCCCCGTACAGCACCTCCTCCGAGATCTCCTCGCCCGGGTGGGCCGGCAGGCAGTGCAGCGCGACCGCATCCTCGCGCGCCTTCGAGAGCAGCTCGTCGTCGATTCGATAGGGAGCGAGCAGCGCGCGCTTGCGGTCGGCGTCGTCCTCGTCGCCCATGCTCACCCAGACGTCCGTGTACACGGCGTGGGCGCCCTGCACGGCCTGCTCGAGCGGCACGGACTCGACGTCCGGGAGCGCCAGCTCGGGCGGCGTGGCCACCGCGAACTCGACACCCGCGATGCGACAGGCGATCAGCAGGGAGCGGGCGACGTTGTTGCCGTCGCCGACGTAGGCGAGCTTCAGGCCGGCGAGCGGGCCGAAGCGCTCGCGCAGCGTCACCAGGTCGGCGAGCGCCTGGCAGGGGTGGTGGTCGCGCGTGAGCATGTTGATCACCGGGATGTCGGAGTGCTGGGCGAGCTCCTCGACGATGGCGTGCGGGCCGGTGCGGATGGCGATCGCATGCACCATCCGCGACAGGACCAGCGCGGTGTCGCGCGGCGACTCGCCGCGTGACAGCTGCAGCTCGCCCTCACGCAGGACGAGCGCGCGGCCGCCCAGCTCGAACACGCCGGTCTCGAACGAGACGCGCGTGCGGGTGGAGGGCCGGTCGAACACGAGCGCGACGCTCATGCCCTCGAGCGCGCGCGAGCGCAGCCGGTCCTGCTTGAGCTCGATCGCGCGCTCGACGAGACCGTCCAGCTCGCTGGTCGTAAGCTCTTCGCCTGTCAGAAAATGCCGCGCCAATTCGTGTCCTCAGCTGGAACCTCTACCACGGGCGCGACTTTCCCCCGGGTCCCGCCCTCTTCACGCACCGCTCGCGGATGCTCCGAACGACCGAGCGGAGCGCCACCCACGCGCAGGTCAACCGGCCCCTTCTGGACGAGTTCGCCCAGGTGCTGGAACGCTTCGAGTGGGACGTCGCGCTGCTCCAAGAGGCGCCGCCACGCTGGTTCGCCCAGCTGGCCCGGCGCACCGGCTCGAACGGCCTGCGGCTGCTGACCTCGCGCAACTGGTGGCCCGCCCTGCAGCGCCGGCTGGCCGATTGGAACCCCGATCTGCTGGCGTCCGGTGAGGGCGGCTCGAACCAGATCCTCGTCCGCCATCCGGGGCGCATCGTCGAGCACCGGCGGCTGACGCTCGCGCGCTGGCCCGAGCGGCGACGCATGCAGTGGGCGCGGCTCGAGCTGCCCGGTGTGGGCCGCCTCTGCGTCGCCAACCTGCACGCCTCGGCGGGCCTCCCGCTGCGCGCCGCCGCCGAGGTGATCCGGGCGGCGGAGGCGGCAACGGAGTGGGCGGGGCCGGACCCGTTGGTGCTCGGCGGCGACCTCAACCTCCGGCCGCGGCCCGACTCCGCGCCGTTCACCGAGCTGCGCGACCGGTTCGGCCTGGCCGCGCCGACCGGTCCGCGCGCCATCGACCACCTGCTCGCGCTCGGCCTGCGCACGGTCGCGGTTCCGCGTCTCCTGGAGCCGCAGGCACGCGAGGTGACCGGGCCCGACGGGCTGCACATCCGGCTCTCCGATCACGCTCCTGTCGCCGCGACGTTCGTGCGATAGTCCGCCAGGTCAGTCGGGCAACGGAGGGAGTGCGGCATGGCGCAGAACCGCAGCGGTCAAACCAAGAGCGGCTCGAGCAGGACGAAGCCGAAGAGCTCGTCTCCTAGCAGCGCCGCGGCGCGCAAGGCGGCCAAGCCCAAGCCCAAGGCAAAGGCAAAGGCCAAGCCCAAGGCCCAGACCGAGAGCGCGGCCGTCGAGGCCAAGACCGTCGCCGAGCTGCGTGAGGCGCTGCGCAAGAACCTGATCCGGCCGATGGAGATGGTGATGATCTCGCGTGAGCGCATCGAGGAGGTGCTCGGCGAGGCCGTCGACCAGGGCCGGGTCACGGCGCGCGATGCGCAGCGCATCACATCGGGGCTCGTGAAGCGCGGCCAGCGGCAGACCAGCGACGTGCTCAAGGACCTGGAGCAGCTGCTCGGCCGCGGACGCAGCCGCGCGGTGAAGACCGCGTCCCCCGCACTGGCTCAGGTGGACCGCGTGCGTCGCGGCGCCAGGGTCGGCCCGAGCTTCCCGATCACCGGCTATGACGAGCTGACGGCGCAGCAGGCGGTGAGCCGCCTCGGCACCCTGAAGCCGGCGGAGCTGCGCAAGGTACGCGACCACGAGCGCCGCAACGCGAACCGCAAGACCGTGCTGAAGGCGATAGAGGCGAAGCTCTCGTAAGAGGGGGCATCGCTAGCCTCGACGATGTGACCGAAACCGAGACACGGGCGCCGCGGCCGCGCACCGGCGACGTGCTCGAGCTGACCATCGATCGGCTCGCCCATGGTGGCGCCGGGGTGGCGCGGCTCGACGGTTACGTGGTCTTCGTCCGCGGTGCCGTGCCCGGCGACAAGGTGCGTGCGCGCGTGACCAAGTCGAAGCGCTCGTTCGCGGAAGCCGACTCGGTCGAGCTGCTCGAGCCGTCGCCCGAGAGGGTGGAGCCGGTCGCCCCGCACCCGGGCGCGCCCTGGCAGGTGCTGCCATACGAGCGCCAGCTGCGCGAGAAGGAGGACCAGGTCCGCGACGCGCTCGAGCGCATCGGGCGCTTCGAGTCGCCGCCGGTCGAGCCGATCGTTCCCGCCGTCGAGCTGCTGCACTACCGCAACAAGCTGGAGTACTCGTTCGGCGAGGACGAGAAGGGCGAGCTGGTGCTCGGCTTCCACCGGCCCGGCCGCTTCGACCTGATCGACGACGTGTCGGTCGACATCCTCGCCTCCGAGCGGGTCAACGAGGTGCGCGAGGCGGTCAAGGCGTGGTGCCGCGCCGAGGGACTTCCGGCGTGGGACCGGCGCAGCCAGCAGGGCCTGCTCCGCAACCTCGTCGTGCGCGAGGGGCGCCGCACGGGGCAGGTCCAGGCCCGCCTGGTGACGAGCACGGGCTCGATCTTCGCCGTGGACCAGCTGGCCGCGGCCACCCCCGCCGACAGCGTCCTCTGGACGCGCGCGGCGGGCGTCGCCGAGACCACCCGCGACGGCGAGACCGAGATCGTGAAGGGCTCCGCGTACCTGGAGGAGGAGCTGTCCGGCCTGCGCTTCCGCATCTCCCCGGACGCCTTCTTCCAGACCAACACCGAGATGGCCGAGCGCCTCTACGGTGCGGCCGCCGAGCTGGCCGGGCTGAGCGGCCGCGAGCGCGTCCTCGACCTGTTCTGCGGCATCGGCACGATCGCGCTCGTGCTGGCCCTGGACGCCGGCGAGGTGTGGGGAGTGGAGATCGTGGAGGAGGCCGTGGCCGACGCGATCGAGAACGCGCGCCTGAACAGCATCGACAACGCGAAGTTCTTCGCCGGCGACGTCCGCCTGGCGATGCGCCCGCTGCTCGAGCAGTCGGGCCGGCCCGACGTGGTGGTCGTCGACCCGCCGCGCGCCGGCCTCTCGCAGAAGGTGGTGCGGCGGATCATCGAAGCCGAGGCGCAGCGGATCGTCTACGTCTCGTGCAACCCCACCACGCTGGCGCCGAACGCCCGCCAGCTGGCCGACGCCGGCTACGAGCTGAAGACCGTCCGGCCCGTCGACATGTTCCCGCAGACGCCGCACATCGAAGCGGTCGCCCTGCTGGAACGTCCCTAGGCCGGCCCTCCCGCGTCCTCGTCCACCGCCACCTCCTCGTTCGCGTGGACGGTGCACAGGAACGGGCCGCTGGTCTCGATCGCCGCGCGGATCTCGGCGTCGGTGAGCGTGGCGCCGCACTCGGCGCAGCGGCGCTCGATGACCGGGTCGACGCCTCCGCTCTCCTCTAGATGCACTAGGCCTCGCTCCCGACCACGTGGGTCACCGGCAGGCCTGTGGCCGCGCGCGCCTTGCTCGGCAGGTCCACGTGCAGCCACTTCGAGATCCGCAGGGGCAGCGTCGAGACGATCAGCTCGTCGTACTCGGTGAAGTTGCATTCGTCCTGTATCGCGGCCAGCGGATCGGGATCGCCGACCTTGGCGGCCGCCACGTCGAGGCCCTCCCGGCGCAGCTCCTCCACGAACCCCGCACGGTGGCCCTCGGCCTCGTCGCCTCCGGCGTGCGTATCCGCGGCCCAGGCGAGTCCGTGCGGCGTGGACGGCACCAGCAGCGTGAACTCGCATGGCCCGTGCACGGTGCGGACACGCAGAGCGTCGAGCAGCTCGGGCGACTCCGCGGTCCGATTCGCGACTACCAAGACCCTGGCCTTGTCGGCCATGGTCGTCGAGGCTACTCCTCGGCTAGTAAGGAGGGAAGTCCTCGTACCACTCGCCGAGCGCGCGGAACGCTGCCCAGAATTCGCGCTTGGCCTGCTCCTCGTCGAGCGAGCGGTCGATGTCCGGCACATACAGCGCGTCGCAGGACGGGGTGAGGCGCTGGATCTCGCCCGGCTTCGCCGCGACCTGGCGGCCGAGCGGCACGCCCAGCCCGTTCAGCTCCTCGAGGGCCTCCTCGCCCATGACAACGACGATGCGCGGCTGCACGATCGCCATCTCCTCGAGCACGCGGGCGCGGCACTCGGGGGCCGACAGGTCGGTGTCGCCCACGGGGCACTTGATGAACACGGTGCCGTAGACGGCGAGCGGATCGATGCCGAGCCGCTTGAAGCTCTTCATCAGCGCGCTGCCGGCGCGTCCGTAGAACGCGACGCCCTCTTCGATCTCCGAGGGCACGGGGATGAACTTGAGCAGGAAGATGTCCGCCTGCGGGTGCCCGGAGCCCAGCACGGGCATCAGATTGCCGCGCGGGCAGTGGTCGCAGCTCTGGATTTCGCGCGTGAGCTGGTTCAGCTCACGGATCGCTCGCTCCAGATACTTCTCCCTGATCTCGTCGTCGGTAGCCGGCACCTCGCCTGGAGGCTTTGACGGGCCGGCCCGCTGTCCTTTTGCGCGCATCACTTCTTGCCGCGCGTTTGGAGGAACTTGAGCGCCTGGACGTAGAGCAGCGACTGGCGCTTGCGGACGATGTCGGCGTCGCGCAGGGACTCCAGGAACTCCTCCGGTCCGTCGAAGTCGCGCATCCGGATCTTGACCGAGCCCAGGCCCTGAGCCACGTGGGAGTCGGAGCCCGCGCCCGCGACGATGCGGTACTTGGCGGCGAACCGGGCGGCCTCCTCGTTGAACGCCGTGAACGCCACGCGCGGGTTGAAGACCTCGATCGCGTCGATGTCCTCGACGACCTCGAGCAGGTGCTCGTAGTCCGGGACGGCGTGCATGCGGTCGAACGGGTGCGGCACGTAGACCAGCCCGCCCTGGCGGCGGATCTCGGCGATCGTCTCCTGCAGCGTCATGCCGCGCGGGATCTTCTCGTCGATGAAGAGCCCGATCACCTCGCCCTGGTCGGCCGTCTTGACCTCCTCGGCGACGATCACCTTGATGCCGTCGGCGCGCTCGCGCGCCTCGAGCGCGCCGGAGATCTCGTTGTGGTCGGTGATCGCGATCGCTCCGAGCCCGACGCCCTTCGCGGTCTGCAGCAGCGTGTCGACCGGCGTGGCGCAGTCGGGGGAGTGGTCGGTGTGCATGTGGAGGTCGACGTGGATGAAGTCCCGCCGCGCGAGCCGCTGCTGGATGTCCGGCCGCCCGTTGCCGTGCCGGCGGTCGGCGATCTCCTCGAACAGCGCCTCGAACTCCTCCGCCACGCGCGACCACTGGATGTCGGGGCGGGCCTGCTCGATCCGCTGGGTGTACTCGGTCACCAGCGCCGGCTCGGAGATCAGGCGCTCGAGCTGCGCGGCGAGGGTGACGGCGTCGCGCGGCTCGAACAGCAGCCCGAGCTCGCCCTCGCGCAGCGCCTCCTCGTACTGCGGCAGGCGCGCGACCACGGGCACGGCGCCGCCGGCCAGGGCGCGCAGCACGAGCTGAGGGGCGGGCGCCGCGCCCGCCGAGGCCGCGACCGCGATCGTGGCGCGAGCGAGGTGCTGGGCCTCGGAGCCGTCCGCGGGGCCGGCGAGCCGCACGCGCTCGCGGAGGCGGCGGGAGAGGCTGACGGCGGGCGCCGACGCCGGGTCGCGCAGCCAGATCGTGGCGCGCCAGTCGAGGTCGGTAGGCAGCCGGCGCAGCGCGCGCAGGAACAGGCGCAGCGCTCCGCGCTCCTCCTCGGCGGAGAAGACGATCTCGGGCGAGCTGTCCCCCGCGTCCGGGCGGTGCAGCAGTTCCGCGCCGGGCCGGATCACGCGGTAGTCGCCGGGGAAGTAGCGCTCGACCAGGTCACGCGTCGCCGCGAAGCTGGCCGTCCGCCCGTCCAGCCGGCCGAACAGCAGCTCCACCACCCGGCGCGCCACCTGCGTCGAGACGAAGCGCTCGGTCGTGGAGTGGAAGGTCCCGACGTTCAGGGCGTGTGAGTGGCGCAGCGCCGCGGAGGAGGCGCTCGGCGCGAACGGCTCGTGCACGTGCACGAAATCCAGCTCGGCGTGGTCGAGCAGGTCCTCGAGCGTGCGCGACACGTCCAGCGGCAGCGACACGGATCCGCCGCGCCGGAACGGCAGCGACTGCCCGACCGCCAGGACCGAGGCGCAGCCGGGCTCGGCGAAGACGGCATCGGGATCGGTGCCCATCTGCTGCACCTTGGACCGCCCCTCGCGCACGAGCTCACGCGACTCCGACGGAGCGACGACGACCACGCGGTGGCCGCGCGCGCAGAGCTCGTCGGAGAGGCGCTCGACGAAACGGTTGACCTCGTGGTGCTGCTCCCAGGGCCACGGGGTGACCTGCGCGATGGAGAAGGGCTCGCGGGGCACCGGGGGCAGCATACGCGGCCCGCCGAGGCTCGCGGCAGTCAGAATGTCGCTATGGCTACTGGCTTCGAGACTGTACGCGTGGCGGCCGTCCAGGCCACCCCGGTGATCCTCGACGGGGAGGCGACGCTCGAAAAGGCGGTCCGGCTGCTGGCCGAGGCCGCCGCCGAGGGCGTGCGCCTGGCGGTGCTGCCGGAGACGTTCCTGTCGGTCTACCCGTCGAACGCGTGGGCGCGCCAGGCGGCCAGCTTCGGCGGCTCGGACGAGCTGTGGGAGCGCATGTGGGAGAGCTCGGTGGAGGTGCCGGGGCCGGCGGTCGACCGGCTGGCCGAGGCCTGCCGCGAGCATGATCTCTACTGCGCCATCGGCGTGAACGAGCGCGAGCTCGAGCGGCCGGGCACGCTCTACAACGCGCTGCTGCTGATCGGCCCGGAGGGACTGATCTCCAAGCACCGCAAGCTGATGCCGACCCACCACGAGCGGCTCTTCCACGGCATCGGGGCCGGCGACGACCTGGGCGTGGCAGACACGCCCGTGGGCCGCATCGGCGGCCTGATCTGCTGGGAGAACCGCATGCCGCTGGCGCGCTGGGCGGTCTACCAGGGAGGCCCCCAGATCTGGCTGGCCCCGACGGCGGACGACTCGGACGGCTGGATCGCCAGCATGCGCCACATCGCGATCGAGTCGGGCGCGTTCGTGGTGTCGGCGCCCCAGTACATCCCGCGCACCGCGTTCCCCAGCGACTTCCCGCTCGAGCTGCCCGAAGCCGAGACGTTCGGACGCGGCGGCGCCTGCATCGCGGAGCCGGCGTGGGGCGAGCTGCTAGCCGGCCCGCTCTACGGCGAGGAGGGCATGGTCATCGCCGACTGCGACCTGCGCAAGGGGCTGCACGCAAAGCGCTGGTTCGACGCGGTGGGGCACTACGCGCGCGCCGACGTGTTGGCGCCGCCGACGGTGGGGGATGGCATCCGGGGGCTCGCGCCCCCGGACCCCCGCTGATTCCTGGCCGGCTGCCTGTTGGGGCCGGCGTCCTGCTTAGTTCTCGCCCGTGCCCGCTTCCACGCGGGCCTTTGCCTGCCCGGGCAGCTTGGGCGCGCCGCCGTACTCGGCGATGAAGTCCTCGGTCATCTCGCGAGCGAGGTCGTCCGGGTGCTGCTCCGGCGGTGACTTCATCAGGTAGGCGCTCGGGCCGGTCAGCGCGCCGCCGAGGCCGTGGTTGAGGGCCAGCTTGCAGCAGCGCACGGCGTCGGTGACGATGCCCGCCGAGTTGGGCGAGTCCCACACCTCGAGCTTGAGCTCGGCCATGAGCGGCACGTCGCCGAAGGCCTCGCCCTCGAGCCGGATGTGCGCCCACTTGCGGTCGGTCAGCCACGGCACGTAGTCCGAGGGGCCGACGTGCACGTCGTCGGCGGGCAGCTCGTGCCCCATGATCGACGTGACGGCCTGCGTCTTCGAGATCTTCTTGGACTCCAGGCGCTCGCGCTCGAGCATGTTGAAGAAGTCCATGTTCCCGCCCACGTTGAGCTGCGACGTGCGCTTCAGCTTCACGCCGCGGTCGTGGAACAGGCGCGCGAGCTGGCGGTGCACGATGGTCGCGCCGACCTGGGACTTGATGTCGTCGCCGACGATCGGCAGCCCCGCCTTCTCGAACCGCTGCGACCAGTAGTTCTCCTTGGCGATGAACACCGGGATGCAGTTCACGAAGCCGCAGCCGGCCTCGAGCACCTGCTCGACGTACCACTTGGTCGCCAGCTCGGACCCGACCGGGAGGTAGGAGACGACCACGTCGGTCTTGGTCTCCTTGAGGATCTCGATGATGTCGTCCGTCTCGCCCGACGCCTTGGTGATCTTCTGCTTGAGGTACTTGCCGAGGCCGTCGTGAGTCATGCCGCGGTAGACGGGCACGCCGAGGTGGGGGACGTCGGCGAACTTGATGGTGTTGTTCTGGCCCGCCCAGATCGCCTCGGACAGATCCTTGCCGACCTTGTCGGCGTCGATGTCGAAGGCGGCGGTGAACTCGATGTCACGGACGTGGTAGCCGCCCAGGTCGACGTGCATGAGGCCCGGCACCGGCTGCGTGGCGTCGGCGTCCTTGTAGTACTCGACGCCCTGCACGAACGATGAGGCGCAGTTGCCCACGCCGACGATCGCTACGCGGACCTTCTCGGTCTGGTAGCGGGAGCCGCCGTTGGTGATAGTGGAAAGTTCGGTCACGAATTACCTCCTGCTTCAAAGAAAAGTCGACCCCCCGGGGGCAGGAGACCGGCACCGCAAAAGGACCCCGAGCGGGCCCTTCGGTTACACCTGTGCGGCCAGCTGGCGCCTCACATGGAAGACGCGCTGGAAGGTGGTGAAGATGGTCAGAGCGGCCATCGCGTAGATGGCCGGTTCCAGCAGATCGAAGTCAGGCACGATCTCGCCGGCCGCGAACAGCAGCCCGGCCGACAGGATGACTACCCGGACGGCTCGGGACGCAATCCCGACCTTGCATTCTACCCCGAGCGCCTCGGCACGGGCACGCGTGTAGGAGACCATGTACGAGCCGACCACCGTCAGGACGGTCGCGCCAACGGCCACCTCGTCGCCCTGTTCGGCGAACCACCACGCCACCGCCGCCAGCACGATGCCCTCCTCGATGCGGTCCAGCGTGGAGTCGAGGAAGGCGCCGAATGGGGTGCCCTTGCCCGACATCCGCGAGTAGCGACCGTCGAACATGTCGCAGACCGAGCCGAGGACGAAGGCGATCCCGGCGAGCACGAAGTGGTGCTGGATGATCAGCGCGGCGGCGATCAGGTTGCCGACCAGGCCGGTCATCGAGATGGCATTCGGAGTGAGCCGCGACTCGATCAGCCGGTTGCGCGCGAGGGCGCGCATCTCGGAGCCGCTGAGCGCTCCGCCGCGGCCGTTGGCGCGCCCCCGGCGGGTGCGCTGCTCGAGGCCGTCGCTCACGCTGAGACCTTGGCGCCCGCCGTGCGCCACGCCCACGCGTCCGGGCGGGCGCGGGCGAAGGCGTAGGAGGCGGCGGAGGCGGACGCCGCCGCCACGAGCGCACCGAGTGCCGCGTCGAGCCAGAAGTGGTTGGCCGTGACCATCACGACGAGCGTGACGACCGCCGGGTAGAACGCCCACAGCGCCTTCAGGACGCGGTTGCGAACCAGGAAGATGGCCGGCACGGCGATCATCAGCGCGAACGCCACGTGCATGCTCGGCACCGCCGCGAACGGGTTGTAGAGCGCTCCAGCGGTGCTCTGGGCGCCCTCGCCGACCCACTCCGCCACGGAGTCGGTGAAGCCCCACTCCGGCAGGAAGCGCGGCGGGGCGGTCGGATAGACCAGGTAGCCGGCGAGCGCCAGCCCCATCGCAACCATGAACATGTTGCGCACGTAGTAGTAGGCGTGGTTGCGCGCGATGTAGAGCCAGATCAGGAACGTCGTCGTGACCACGAAGTGGGAGTTGACGTACATCCAGTTGGCTCCGGTCAGCAGCCAGTCCTCGCCGCGCGCCCAGGCCTGCAGCCCCGGCTCGAAGAAGAGTCCGAGCGAGCGCTCGACGTCGACGAGCGTGCGTGCGTTCTCGAAGGCGAGGCCGGCCTGGCCGTCCACGAACCCGCGCACGATCCGGTACAGGTAGTACGCGCCGGCGAACAGGGCGAGCTGACGGATCGCGTCGAGCCAGCCGTTTGGAAGCCAACGGCCGCTGAGGCGCCAGACCCGCGCCAACTGGCGGTACAGCGGGTGGGAGCGGGGCACGGGCGCCAAGCCTAGCGGGCCAGCAGGGCGCTTCGCAGGGGGGCTATCCCCACCGTGAGTGCAACTAATCGGGCGAGCGGGGTAGGGTCACCTGAGTGATTACGCAAGCGCCGGCAGGGGCGAACGACCAAGGCTGGGCGGACCCGGGGGAAGTACAGCCGGTTGTCCACGAGACCGCGGACCGCATCGCCACGGGCACCATCACAGCCCTTCCGTTCATCGCTCTCGGGATCGTCTGCTGGCAGGTCTGGTCGGATCTGCTGCGCTGGAGCGACGTCGCCGTGTTCCTGATCATGTACGTGGCGACCGGCCTGGGCGTGACCGTCGGCTTCCACCGCCACCTCACCCACCGCAGCTTCAAGACAAGCCGGCCGTTGCGCGGACTGCTCGCCATCCTCGGCTCGGTCGCGATCGAGGGACCCGTGATCTCCTGGGTCGCCGACCACCGCAAGCACCACACCTACTCCGACCAGGAGGGCGACCCGCACAGCCCGCACGTCGGGCACGGCGGCGGCTTCAGGGGCGCGCTCAAGGGGCTCGCCCACGCCCACGTCGGATGGCTCTTCATCCACACCCATCGCGGCGCGAGAGACCGCTACGCGCGCGACCTGATCGACGATCCGGTCATCTCGTTCGTCGACCGGACCTTCCTGGTCTGGGCGCTCGGCGGGTTTGCGCTCGCGTTCGGGCTCGGCTACGCGATCGGCGGCACCCTCGACGCCGCCCTGACCGGCCTCCTATGGGGCGCCGGCGTGCGGATGCTCGTGGTGCACCACGTGACCTACAGCATCAACTCGCTGTGCCACTTCTTCGGTCGCCGGCGCTTCCCCACGGAGGACGAGTCGCGCAACCTGATGTGGCTCGCGCTCCCGACCTTCGGCGAGAGCTGGCACAACAACCACCACGCGTTCCCCACCTCGGCGGAGCACGGCATGCGGCGCTGGGAGATAGACATCTCCGCGATCGTGATCCGCGGGCTCGAGCGTGTCGGGCTCGTGTGGGACGTCGTGCGTATCGACCCGGAGCGTCAGGCGCGCAAAGCCGCGTGACGGATGGCATCCGGGGGCTCGCGCCCCCGGTCCCCCGCTGATTCCTGGCGGGCTTGCTGAGGGCCTCGGGGCTCGCGCCCCCGGTCCCCCGCTGATTCCTGGCGGGCTTGCTGAAGGCCTCGGGGCTCGCGCCCCCGGTCCCCCGCTGATTCCTGGCGGCTTGCCTGAGGGCCAGGCCGATTTTTCTGAGGTCCTGGCCGGTTTGCTGAGGGCCCGGCAGCTAGAGGCTAGGAGGGGGTTTGCCGGGGGCTTTCGCCCCCGGTTTCCCTTACTTCCTTGGCGACTTAGATCGGACGGACGCCTGTGGCCTTCGGGCCCTTGTCGCCCGGCTGAGCCTCGTACTCCACACGCGCACCTTCG
>JAXDII010000066.1:0-67542 GCA_034664085.1 Thermoleophilaceae bacterium | reverse complement strand
AGCTCGCCGCGCTCGCGGCGACCGAGCCGGGCGGCGGCAGCGACGTGCGCTCGATCCAGACCCGCGCGCGCCAGGACGGCGGCGACTGGGTCATCGACGGCCAGAAGGTCTTCATCGGCAACGGCGGCATCGCCGACGTGCACGTCGTCGTCGCGACCGTGGACCCCGAGGCGGGCCACCGCGGGCAGGGCGTGTTCATCGTGCCCAAGGGGACGCCCGGCCTGACGATGCTGCGCAAGCTGGACAAGCTCGGCTGCCGCGCCTCACACACGGGCGAGATCGTCTTCGAGGACTGCCGCGTGCCGGGCGACCAGCTGCTCGGCGGCGAGGAGCGGCTCCGCGGCCGGATCGCCAAGGGCCGCGAGGCGGAGCAGGACGCGCCGCCGCCCGTGACGCCTGCCGAGGAGGGTGGCCCGGCCGCCGCGGTCCAACGCCGCAGCTCGGCCGCGCTGGGCGCCTTCGAGCGCACCCGCCCCATGGTCGCCGCCCAGGCGATCGGCATCGCGAGAGCCGCGCTGGAGTTCGCCCGCGACTACGCGACCGAGCGCGAGGCGTTCGGCCAGCCGATCATCGAGAACCAGGGCATCTCCTTCCCGCTCGCCGACGTGGCCGCCGACATCGACGCCGCGCGCCTGCTGACCTGGCGCGCGGCATGGATGGCGGCGCAGCGCATCCCGTTCGAGCGCGCCGAGGGATCGATGTCCAAGCTCAAGGCCTCGGAGGTCGCTGTGCGCGCCTGCGAGCAAGCGGTGCAGACGCTGGGCGGCTGGGGCTACATCAAGGACTTCCCCGTCGAGAAGTGGTACCGCGACGCCAAGCTCTTCACGATCTTCGAGGGCACCAGCGAGATCCAGCGGCTCGTCATCGGCCGCGCGCTGCGTGCCGCCGCGAACACCGATCCGCTCGACCAGCGCATGGAGGCGCCGCGGTAGCTCAGCCTCGGCTCACACGGCGGCCGGCTCTCGCACCTGGGTCAGGCGGATGTGGTTCCCGGACGGGTCGCGGAACGAGGAGTCGATCCCGTAGGGGCGCTCCTCGGGCTGGTCGACGAACTCGACACCGCGGCCCTTGAGCTCCTCATAGGAGGCGTTGCAGTCGTCGGTCGTCAGGAAGATCGTGCCGGCGGCGCCCTTTGCCATCAGATCCCTCACCTGCTCGGCCGTCTCGGACTCGAAGACAGGCGGGCCCGGGATGGCCATGAGCACGATCGAGATGTCGGGCTGCGAGGCCGGCCCCACCGCGAGCCACCGGAAGTTGCCCATCTCGGGCATGGTCACGTCGGCGCGGACCTGCATGCCGACCTTCTCCGTGTAGAAGGCGAGCGCCTCGTCTTGGTCATGCACCCACAGCTGCGCGTTGGCGATCTTGATCATCGGGTCCTCCCGATTCGACGGAACGGTCGCCCAGCACGCTAGCCCGCAGCAGGGCGGCTGTCTTCTCGAAACGTGCGGCCTTGCGGGCGCCCATACGCACGCACCACGCATGCCGGGATCAGCGCATGGCTCGAGGCCGGCGCGGATGCCGCGCGGTAGGCGGTCGGCGTGACTCCGTACGTGCGCTTGAAGCTGGTGGTGAACGAGCCGACGCTTCGGAGGCCCACGGAGACGCAGACGTCGGCGACCGAGCGGTCGGTGCTCCGCAGCAGCGCGCCGGCGCGCTCCAGGCGACGGGTGAGCAGGTACGAGTGCGGCGACTCGCCGAACGCGGCCCGGAACTCGCGGCTGAAGTGCGCACGGGAGAGGCCGGCGGCGCGCGCGAGGTCGTCCACCCCCAGCTCCTCGAAGTAGCGCGCGTCGGCCAGATCCCTGGCGCGCAGCAGGTGGCGGGCTGGCGGAACGAAGGCCATGGCAGCAGTATGGCCTCAGGCCGAGGCCTGACGCCGCAGCACCCGCCGGTCGTCCGGGAGGCGCAGCGTCAGGCGCGCGGCATCGCAGTGCTCCAGCAGCGCCTGGGCGTACTTGCGCGACGTGCCGAGGTCGTCGCGCAGTCGCGCCAGCGTGACGCCGCCCTCCGCCTCGATCAGCTCGGTGACGCGCGCGCGCACCGCCGCGAGCGCCTCTGCGTGGGCGTGCATGGCGGGGCCGAGCCGCACCGCGTGGCCGGCGGAGCGCAGCGCCGGCAGGTGCTCGGCGAGGTCCCCGAGCTCGGAGTCCAGGGGCGGCTCGTGGCCGGCGTCGCGCAGGCGGCGCTCCAGCTCGAGCGCGCCCGGCGAGAGCGGCTGCGGCTCGGCGGGCGGCGGCGCCGCGGGCGGGACGCCGGCTGCGACAGCCGGCGCGGGGCCCGCGGCCTCCTCACCACGCTCCAGCCGCGCCACCACCGACGCGCTGGGCCCGTGCCGGCGTGCCCGCGGGTCCACCACCGCGCCGCCGCCGAGCGTTCCTGGCGAGGCGGCCGAGCGCACGACGAGCCGGTCGCCGCGGCGCGCCATCAGCGGACGCTCGCAGCGCAGCTGCCAGTAATCGGCGCCGAGGTGCACGAGGCGGGCGGGCGTCTCGCGCGTCCCGTGGTTCACCAGGACGCGGCCGCTCGGGGGCGGCGCCTGGTGCAGCTCGAGCTCGGCGTCGAGGATCCACGCCGGGGCCAGCTGCGCCTCCGGCGCGGCGATCGCCATCCCGCGCCGCACCTCCGCGAGCGGCACGCCGCTCAGGTTGACCGCCACGCGCTGGCCCGCCGCGGCCCGTTCCACCGCCGCGTCGTGCACCTGCACTCCGCGCACCCGGGCGCGACGGCCAGCAGGCAGGATCGCCACGGTGTCGCCCACGCCGAGCTCGCCCGACCAGAGCGTCCCCGTGACCACCGAGCCGGCGCCGTGGATGGTGAACGCTCGGTCCACGTGGAGCAGCGCGGGCCCGGGCTCTTCCGCTCGGCTGGGGACCCAGTCCGCCGCTCGGCCGAGGGCCGCCCGCACGTCTTCCACGCCGGCTCCCGTGCGCGCGGAGCAGGACACCACCTCCACGCCGTCGCCCAGCAGCTCAATCGCCTCCTCGGCGGCGAGCACGGGATCGGCGAGGTCCGCCTTCGTGACGGCAACCACGCCGACCTGCACTCCAAGCGCCCGCAGGACCTCCGCGTGCTCGCGCGTCTGCGGCATCACGCCGTCGTCGGCGGCCACGGTCAGCAGGAAGAGGTCGATCCCGGTCGCACCCGCCACCATCGTGCGGACGAAGCGGCTGTGGCCCGGCACGTCCACCAGCGACAGCGTGCGCCCGCCGGGCAGCTCGAGCGGCGCGAAGCCCAGCTCGATCGAGATGCCGCGCTCGCGCTCCTGCGGCAGCCGGTCGGTGTCCACGCCGGTGAGGGCCGCCACCAGGGCCGTCTTGCCGTGGTCGATGTGCCCGGCCGTGCCGACGGTGAGCGGCGCTGCGCCGGAAGCGCTCACCGCAGCGCGGCGCGTACGGCGGCTATCGCCGGCTCGAGCTCGTCCTCGGCCAGCGTGCGAGGGTCGAGCAGCAGCCTGCCCTCGCGGATCCGGCCGACGAGCGGCGGGTCGCCGGCGCGCAGCGCGGCGGCCAGCGCGTCGGCGCCACCGGGGCCCGGGTCGATCGCCGCGACCGGGCCGGGCAGCTCCAGCAGCGGCAGCGTGCCGCCGCCCACACGCGCCACGTCCTCGACCACCCTGCCGCCGGTGCCCGCCGCGAGTGCCTCGGCGCGCGCGCGCAGCAGCTCGGGGTCCGCGGACAGCATCGCCAGCACCGGCAGCTCGCGGCGTGCCAGCTCGGGATCGCGGTGCAGCAGCAGCGTCGCCTCCAGTGCGGCCAGCGACAGCTTGTCGATCCGCACGGCGCGCGCCAGCGGGTGGCTGCGGCAGGCGGCCACGGCGGCGCGGGTGCCGACGAGCAGCCCAGCCTGCGGGCCGCCGAGCAGCTTGTCGCCGGAGAACGCGGTCAGCGCAGCGCCGGCGCGCACCGACCGGCGCACGGGCGGCTCGCCCGCCAGCAGCTCGAGCTCCTCGCCGAGCACGCCCGACCCCACGTCGTCGATCACCGGCAGGCCGAGGCCGATCAGCTCCTCGAGCGCCGCCTCCTCGACGAAGCCGACCGTGCGGAAGTTCGACTGGTGCGCGCGCAGCACCGCGGCGGTGTCGGGCCCGAGCGCGGAGCGGTAGTCCTCCAGGCGCGTGCGGTTCGTGGTCCCGACCTCCACCAGCCGCGACCCCGCCTGCGCGACCACGTCGGGCACTCGGAATCCGCCGCCGATCTCGACGAGCTGGCCGCGCGAGACCACCACTTCCCGGCCCGGCCCCGCCAGCGCGGCCACGGCCAGCAGCACGGCAGCCGCGCAGTTGTTCACCACGATCGCCGCCTCCGCGCCGGTGAGCTCGCAGGCCAGCGCCTCCACGTGGTCGTGGCGCGAGCCGCGGGCGCCGGTCTCCAGGTCGTACTCGAGGTTGGAGTAGCCGGTCGCCGCGGCGGCCACCGCTCGGCGCGCCTGCTCGGCCAGCGGCGCCCGCCCGAGGTTGGTGTGGACCACGACGCCGGTGGCGTTCAGCACCCGGCGCAGCTGCGGGCGCAGGCGCGCGCGGGCGCCCTCCACGAGGTCGGCGCTGTCCGTCGCGCCGGCGCGCACCGCCTCCCGGCGGTCTGCCAGCTCGGCGCGCGCAACCGCAGTCGCGAGCCGCTCCACGGACGGCAGCGACCGCAGCCGCTCGCGCACCTCGGGCGACGGGCCGCCGGCGCCGTCGCGCGGCTCAGCCATCGCCCCGTACGACGGAGCGGCGAAGGAGTCGAACCTCCCAACCGCGGGGCTGCCGCGGCTTCCCGGTTTTGAAGACCGGTCGGGCCACCGGGCCCATGCCGCCCCAGGAATCCATCACCCCACCGCGACCGTCCCGGGCGGCCCCGCGACCAGCCTGCCGATCACGGTGCCGGGCATCGAGGGGCCGGCGCCCGCCGGCACCGCGGCCAGCAGCCCGCCGGAGGTCTGCGCGTCCGTGACCAGGCGCCGGCGCCACTCTTCCACGGACTCGGCGAAGGCCGTGAACGTCTCGGCGTGCGCGCGGTTGCGCGAGCTGCCGCCGGACACCGCCTGCTCGCCGCGCAGCAGCGCCTCCACGCCTGGCAGCGCCGGCGCCGCCTCCGCGTCGACCTCGGCGGCCACGCCGCTCGCCAGCGCCAGCTCGTGCAGATGCCCCAGCAGCCCGAAGCCGGTCACGTCGGTGAGCGCGTGCGCGCCTGCGGCGCGGGCCGCGCTGGCCGCGTCCGCGTTCAGCTTCGTCATCGACTCGACCGCCACCGCCAGCTCGGCTGCGCCGGCGGCCCCGCGCTTGAGCGCCGTGGAGATGGCGCCCACGCCCAGCGGCTTGGTCAGCACCAGCTCGTCCCCGACCTCGCCGCCGGCGTTGGTCAGCACCTCGTCGGGGTGCACCACCCCGGTCACCGCGAGGCCGTACTTGGGTTCCGGGTCGTCGATCGAGTGGCCGCCCACCAGCAGCGCACCCGCCGCGCGCAGGACGTCGCCGCCGCCGCGCAGCACCTCGCCCAGCACCTCGGCGCCAAGCCGCTCGAGCGGGAAGGCCACCAGGTTCAGCGCGCTGAGGGGCCGGCCGCCCATCGCGTACACGTCGGACAGCGCGTTGGTGGCGGCGATGCGGCCGAAGTCGTACGGGTCATCGACGATCGGCGTGAAGAAGTCGACGGTCTGCACGAGCGCCAGCTCGGGGGTCAGCGCCACGACGCCGGCGTCGTCGGCGGTCTCGCTGCCCACCAGCAGCCGCGGGTCGGCGTCACGCGGGAGGCCGTCGAGGATCGGAGCGAGCGCCGCGGCCGACAGCTTGCAGCCGCAGCCGGCGCCGTGGGAAAGGGAGGTGAGGGGGACCGCCGCGACGGGCACGCCCATCAGAGTACGGAAGGAGCCGCCCGCTCAGGCCGGGACGCGCTCGTACGCGACCTCGCCGCCGATCAGCGTGAGGTCGGTGCGGATGTGGCGCAGGTCGCCGGTGCTCGCCGTGTACGGGTCGCGGTCGAGCACCGCCACGTCCGCGAGCTTGCCGGGCTCGAGCGAGCCCTTGACGTCGGACTCGCCCATGGCTGCCGCGCCGCCGATCGTGTGCAGTCGCAGCGCCTCGTCGACCGTGAGCGCCTGGTCGAGATCGATCACCTTGCCGGCGTAGGTCTCGCGCGCCACGCAGCACCAGACGCCGAAGAGCGGGTTGGTCGCCTCGCGCTCGGAGCCGACCCACACGTCCGAGCTGGCGGACAGCGTCCAGCCGTCGTCCAGCAGCGTGCGGAACGGGAACCGCCCGCGCGCGCCGTACTCACCGAGGTAGTCGACGAAGTAGTCGCCGAAGGTGTAGAGGAAGACCGGCTGGGGGGCGGGAACGATGCCGGCGCGCGTCCACGCGTCGCTGGTGCGGGTCTCGGGCCGGAAGTTGCCGGCGTGCTCGATGCGCGTGCGCAGGCCCGGCTCCCCTGCGCCACGACCGTGCTTCTCGATCATGTCGCACAGCCACTCCTGCGCCCGGTCGCCGTTGGCGTGGATGGCGAGCTGGAGCCGGGCGTCGCCCGTCAGGCCAACCGCCTTCTCCACCTCGCCCTCGTTGAGTGCGATGGCGCCGCTGTGCCGCGGCTCCACGTGCACGTAGTCGGAGTTGACCGCGGCGCTGGCGGCGGAATAGCCGCCGTCGGCGAACAGCTTGATGCCCTGCACGCGCAGGCGGTCCTCGGGCGCGGCCAGCGAGAAGTGGCTGCGCCAGTCGCAGCCGTCCTCGATCGGGAGGGTCCCGGGCGCCCACAGGTACACGCGCATGCGCGGGATGCCCTCGCCGCCCTGTACGAGCGAGTCCATGCACGAGATGCCCTCGACCGACTCCGAGATCTCGCCGATAGTGGTCACGCCGTTCGACGTGAACATGTCGCGCATCCCGGTCCTCAGCGCCGCGGTGATCGCGGCGCGGTCGTCCGTCGGGAAGGGCAGGAGCGCGTCCATCTCCTTCACGACGCCGGTCGGCTCGTCGTGGCAGTTGCAGCGCTCGACGATCGGCTTGCCGGTGACGCTGTGCTCGGGCGGGCGGTAGTCGCGGTCGATGCCGGCCTTCTCCATCGCCGCCGTGTTGAGCACGGTCACGTGGCCGCCGGCGCGGACCGCGATCGGCACGGTGCGCGACACCTTGTCGAGCTCCTCGCGCGTGGGCAGGCGCCCCTCCGCGATCTTGCGGTCGTAGAAGAGGTTGCCCTGCCCGATCACCCAGCCGGTGGCCTCGGCGTCGGGAAGCCCCGCAGCCAGGCGCTCCTGGAGGTCCGCCACGCTGGAGACCTCCGGGGCGCGCACGTCGACGGTGCCGAAGGACGCGCGACAGGCGACCTCCACGTGGGCGTGCGGGTCGACGAAGCCAGGGAGCACCGGCCGCTCGCCGACGTCGATCACCCGCGTCTCGGCGGTGCGCAGCGAATCGACCTCGGTGCGCGGCACGATGCTGTCGATGCGACCGCCGCGCAGCAGCAGCGCGCCGTCGATGGCCCCGTTCGGATCCGCGGCCATGGGATGGATCCGCCGCGAGACGAGCAGGACCTCCTCCGGCTGGGCCGCTGGATCCGGCATCGCCGCTACTCCGCGACTCCCGCCGGCGCGGGCTGAGCGTCGGAGCGTGGGCCGACGATCGGCGAGACGTGGTGCGCGGCGAGGTTGGCGCGGGCCTGGATCCGCTTGGACTTGCCGGCGGCGCGCACGAGCGTGGAGCGCAGGCCGAGCAGACGGCGCGGCCAGCGGGTGCCGACCCGTCCGTAGACGCGCGAGTAGCGCTGTGTCGCGTCGGTCACCTCGCGCTCAGCCGCCTCCCAGGCGCGCAGCGCCTCGGGCACGTCGGCGTAGTCGTCGAGCGCGTGTGCAAGTGAGAGTGCGTTGGACATCGCCAGGCAGGCTCCCTGACCCAGGTTGGGTGACATGGAGTGTGCAGCGTCCCCGATCACCGCCGCCCGGCCCGCACTCCAGCTCCGGCACTGGGAGTCGTGGAAGGTGGCCCAGCGCCCGTCCTCGGGGATGCGCTCGATGATGTCACGTGCGGCGGGGAAGGACTCGCTCCACGAGGCCACGTCGACCGGCTTGGCCCTGCCGCGCGTGTCCGCCGCCGGGCAGCAGAGATACACGTAGACCTCGTTGGGGGCGCAGGGCACGATGCCGATGCGGCGGCCGCCGTGCCAGTACTCGAGCGTCTTGCCCTTGGGGTCGTGCGGACGGCGGGGGATCAGGTGGCGTCCGCAGCCGTCCTCGAGGTCGGTGACCGACACGGCCAGGCCGAGCGACTCGCGCACCGCCGAGTGCACGCCGTCGGCGCCGATGACGAGGTCGCCGCGGACGACCTCCCCGGAGTCGAGCGTCAGCGAGCCGTCGGGGTTCCCCGCGCGTACCCGGGAGTTGGTGACGATCTCGACGCCGGCGCGGCGCGCGGCGTTGGCCAGCGCACGGTGCAGGTCGGTCCTTCGGAGGGTGATCAGACGCACGCCGTCGGGGTTCATCCACTCGCCCTGGAGCAGCCGCTGGCGCTCGTCGAAGAGCTGCCACGCCTCGATGCGCTCGCCGAACTCGGTGGCCTCGTCGTAGGCGTCGGCCTCCTCGAGCGGGCGCAGCCCGTTCTCCCACATGAAGATGCCGGCGCCGATCTCGCGCAGCTCGGCGCCGCGCTCGTGGACTCGGACGCTCCACCCGCGGCGGGCGAGGATCGCGGCTGCGGTGAGGCCCGCGAGGCCGCCGCCGGCGATCTCGACGTGGCGACCGTTGGCTGTGGCGGGTGCACTCATGTTTGGCTTTTCGGCTCTCTTGCGCGGGGGGATGGACGGTGAGGCGGGATCAGGAAACCACAGATGACCCCCCTCTGTCAACTGGTTTCCGTCGTATCTAGGCGTGGAATATCCGCTTTACGTGGCTGAGGGCGCATATAGAGACGGATCCTGGTGTACGCTGCCCGGGCATGCCAGCCGACGTCTCGACAGTCATCAGCGACGTGCGAGCCATCGCGGATGGACCCGCCGCAAGCGATGCCGCCCGGGTGGACCGCGAGCGCGCTTTCCCTTCGGAGACGCTCGCCGCTCTCGGGAGCGCCGGAGCCCTCGGGCTGGTCGTGCCGGCAGAGTCGGGCGGCTCGGGCGGCGCCCTGGTGGCGCTCGCCGAGGCAGCGGAGGCGCTCGGCGCGGCCTGCGCCTCGAGCGGGATGGTCTTCCTCATGCACTCGGTCGCCGCGGCGACGATCACCGCGGGCGGCGGCTCGGAGGCCGGTGAGGTACTGCGCGCGATGGCCGCCGGGAACTCGCTCGGCACGCTTGCATTCAGCGAGCGCGGCACCGGAGCGCACTTCTACTCGCCGGGCCTGAGGGCCGCACGCGACAGCGGCTCGGTTCGCATTTCCGGGCGCAAGAGCTTCGTGACCGGCGGAGGCCACGCCGACTTCTACGTCGTCCTGCTCGAGGGCGACGAGGACGGCACGGCGGACGCGTACATCGTGCGCGGAGATCAGCCCGGGGTGCGCTTCGACGGCTCCTGGAAGGGGCTGGGCATGGCCGGCAACTCCAGCGTCGCCATGGAGCTCGACGACGTGCTCCTGGCCGACGACGCCCGCGTGGGCGCGCCCGGCACCGCCACCGACCTGGTCTTCGGCGTGGTCGCCCCGTACTTCCTCGTCGGCCTCTCCGCGGTCAACGTCGGCATCGCCGCGGCAGCGCGGCGCGCCGCGACCGACCACGCGTGCAGCCGGCGCTATCCGGACGGGAGCTCGCTGGCCGAGATTCAGACGATCCAGCACGCCCTGGCCGACATGGACATGGCCACCAGGCAGGCCAGGCTGCTCGTCTACGAGGCGGCGCGCCTCGGCGAGGCGGGCGACGAGGGCGCGCTGGTGGCGATCATGGAGGCGAAGGTGGCTGCCACCGAAGCCGCGGCGGCGGTGACCGAGCGCGCGCTCGAGGTGACCGGCGGACAGGGCTACACTCCAGCCCTGCCGGTGGAGCGCCACCTCCGCGACGCTCGCGCCGGCGCAGTGATGGCGCCCACCAACTCGGTGCTGCGCAACTGGATCGGCAAGGCGCTCGCCGGGCTGCCGGTGCCGTGAGCGGCCGCGACGAGACGACCCTGGTGGGGGCGGTCGCCTACCACCCGCGGATCGTGGCGATCTGGGAGGCCTTCCTCCCCTACTTCGCCGCCGCCGGCGTCCCGACGGACTACGTCCTCTACTCGAACTACGAGCGGCTCGTGGACGCCCTGTTGGCCGGCGAGGTAGACATCGCGTGGAACACCAACACGGCGTACGTCGCCGCGGAGCAGCGGCTGGACGGGGCCGCCCAGGTGCTCGGGATGCGCGACGTCGACGCGGACTTCCGCACCCTGATCGTTGCCCGCTCCGACGAGGCGCTGGACGTGCCTGAGTCGCTGCGTGGCGGGCGCCTGGCGCTCGGCAGCCGCGATTCCGGACACGCCGCAGTCCTGCCGCTCCACTACCTCGCACGCGAAGGGCTCGACGCGGCGACGGAGTGCGAGCTGGTCCGCTTCGACACCGACCTCGGCAAGCACGGGGACACCGGCGACAGCGAGCTGCGCGTGCTGCGCGCGGTTCAGTCGGGCGACGCGGACGCCGGCGCCGTGGGCGACGCCACTTGGGCGCTGCTGCGTGTGCAGTCGCCCGAGTCGACCGCCGGGCTCGAGGCGCGCTGGACCAGTCCGACCTACTACCACTGCAACTTCACGGCGCTGCCGTCGTTCGACGCAGGCGTCGCCGCCCGCTGGACCGAGGCCCTGCTGGCGATGAGCTACGACGACCCGGCCATGCGGCCGGCGATGGACCTCGAGGGGGTCAAGCGCTGGCTGCCGGGTGACAAGTCCGGATACGCCGACCTGGCCGAGGCTATGGCTCCCCTGGAGTGACCGTTCGCCGCGTGGAGGCGGGGGAGCTCGAGCTCGGCGGCGGGCTCGAGCTGCTGGCCGCCGCGGCCCTGGAGGGGCTGCCGCCCGGTGGCGAGCTGGAGGTCGAGCTGGCCTCGCGCGCCGCTGCGCTGGAGCTGCCGGCATGGGTGCGCATGGCGGGCCACACCGTGACGAACGAGCGGGCCGAGCAGTCCGGCCCGGCGACGAGCTTCGTCGTGCGTATCCGGCGCGGGGAGTTGAGCCGGGTGCTCGGCGATGACCTGGGCGAGCGCGGCGACCCGCTCGCGCGGCCTGACGGCAGCCTTGGAATGGACGATTTGCGGCGTGCCACCGGCCCGCCCCCCGAGCACGCTCCGCCCGCGGGCGGGTTCGTGCCGATCGCGGCGGTCGCCGAGGGCGGCGGCCCTGCCTACTCGTGGCGGCTGAGCGATCGCGAGCGCCTCTGGGCGGACGAGCTGGCGTGGCTCTCGGACCGCGCCGCCGCCGAGCAGTGGGACGCCACCACGGACATCCCCTGGGAGGCGGCCGCGGACCTGCCCGAGGACAAGGAGCGGGCCGTCTCGCAGGTGATGACCTACATCGCGCAGAACGAGTACGCCGCGCTGTACGTGCCGGCCGCGTTCCTCCCGCAGGTCAATCCGCAGTACGCCGAGGTGCTGATCTGGCTGTCGACGCACGTGCGCGACGAGGCGCGCCACATCGAGGTTTTCACCAAGCGGGCGCTGGCCGGCGGCGTGCGCTCCCACGCGCTGGCCTCGACGGAGCTGTCGCTGCGCACCCTGCTCGAGGAACACGATTTCAGCAGCGCCGCCCTGCTGTTGAACGTGCTCGGCGAGGGCACGTTCCTCGACCTGCTGCGCTTCGTGGAGCGGCACGCGCCCGATGCCGCCACCGCCGCCGTCGCCCGGCTGGCCCACCGCGACGAGCGCCGCCACGTGCACTTCGGCATCGCCCACGTGCGCCGGCGCATCGAAGCTGATCCCGACGCCCGCGACGCGCTGGTGGCAGCGGCCGAGGCGCGGGCGGCCAAGCTCACGAGCCTGCCCGGGCTCAGCCCCCTGGTGACGGAGTCGCTGACGCTGATGTGCGCGCCGTCGCTGCAGCCGGCGGAGCTGTCCGAGACGAGCGCGGGGGTGCGCCGCCTGCTCGAGACCATGGGATCGAACCGCCGCCGCCGGCTGCGCGCCGCGGGGTTCGACGCGGCAACCGCGAGCCATCTCTCCCTTCTGCACACACCGAACCTGATGTAGCCATAGAGTTGCAACGCCGGACTCGCACATACACCATGGCCGATACATCGACCTCAGATCGCTCGATCGCGGCAGTCCCGCCAGGGTCCAGCTCGCACGCGCCGATCTCGCTGGACGCGGCCATCAGCCTCTCCCCCATGGACAGGGCCATCATCGAGGCCCTCCAGCACGACGGCAGGCGCACCTTCGCGAGCATCGCCATCGAGCTCGGGGTGACCGAGAAGAGCGTCCGCAGCCACGTAGCCAGGCTGCGCGCGGACAAGATCATCGAGATCACCACGGTCACCGATCCGGCCGTGCTGGGCTACCAGACGTCCGCGATCGTCGGGGTGAAGAGCAGCCAGGAACGGACGCTGTCGGACATCGCCGACGAGCTCTGGACGATCCCCGCCGTCGACTACGTGGCCATCGTCGCGGGCCGCTACGACCTGCTCGTCGAGGTCCTCTGCCAGGACTCGGCGGCGCTGCTGCGCACGATCGAGGAGGACGTGCGCCGGGTGGCCGGGGCGGGGGCGACGCTGGAGGCGCTGCCGTATCTGCGGCTGCACTATCAGGAGCCGCGCTGGGCCGAGGCGCAGGAGAAGGAGCCGGAGGGCGACGGCGAGCCGTACCTCCTCAACGAGATCGACCGCGGCATCATCGTCGAGCTCAACGCCGACGGCCGCACGCCGTTCGCGGCGATCGCTCGGGAGCTGGACATCAGCGAGTCCCAGGTGCGCAACCGCGTCGCCCGGATGACCTCCTCCGGCGCGGTCCGGATCGTCGCCCTGACCAACCCGGGCACGCTGGGGTTCGACACGCTGGCGTGGCTGGGCCTGCGCGTGGCCGCCGGCTCGAGCGCGGCGCGGCTGGCCGACCGGCTGCGCGACCTGCCGTCGGTGACCTACCTCGCCGTCTGCGCCGGCCGCTTCGACCTGATGGCCGAGGTGCTCTGCCTCGACCTGCGCCACCTCGCCCAGCTCGTGGACGAGGAGGTCAGGACGCTGCCCGGCCTCGGCAGCGTCGAGGTGATGACCGGGCTCGACCTGCGCTACCGGCGCATCTCGCCGATCCCGCGAGAGTCGGTGCCGCGCGCTCGCTCAGCCGGCGCTTGAGCGCCGAAACAGCCCGCGGATGCGCTGCCAGAGCACGGCGAACAGCAGGCGGCCACCCTTGAGCGGGGCGGCGGGCGCCGGGGGAGGCGGTGGCGGCGTGGCGGCGGCCGGGGTAGCGGCGGCCGGGGTAGCGGCGGCCGGCGTGGCCGGCGACCCATCGCCAGGCGCCGGCTGCGCGGCGGCGGCCGGCTCGGCGTCGGGCGCGCTGCCCGGCTCGCGCCCGTAGCGCTCGTCGAGCGACTGCGCGAGCTGAGCGATCAGCCGCGCGGACACGTCCTGGACGATTCCGCGTCCGTTCTGCGCCGCCCGTCCGGTCAGCTGCACGTCGGCCACGGCGCTCACCTTCGAGCGCTCGCCCTCGCCGGAGACCTGCATCTCGATGTTGGCGCTGGCGTCACCCTGGCCCTTCCGCTCCGCGGCGTTGCCGGTCAGCACCGCGCGCCGGGCGTCGCGGTCGGTCTCGGTGATCTGCACCCAGCCCTCGTAGACGAACCGCATCGGCCCCAGGCGCACGGTCATCGTGACGTCGCGCCCGCCGTCCTCTCGCACTGCCCCGAGCTCCCCGCCGGGGAGGCAGGGGGTCACGCGCTCGAGGTCCAGCAGCAGCTCCAGCGCCTCGTCGGGCGGAAGTCGCAGCTCGAACTCGTTGGCGATCTGCATCAGCTTGGTACCTCCATCGTGGATTGGGACGCGCCGCCGTTCTTGGCGGCGGACGCGCGGCGCACCGGCTTCCAGCCGGGTCGCGGCACGCTGTCGCGCAGCAGGCGCGTGTATGCATCCTGGGGCCGGTCCAGGACGTCGGAAGTCTTGCCGCGCTCGACGACGTGCCCGCGCTGCATGACGATCATGTCCTCTGTCACCTGCCGGACGACCGCGAGGTCGTGCGAGATCAGCAGGTACGTAACCCCGGTCTGGGCCCGCACGTCGGCGAGCAGGTTGAGCATCTGGGCCTGGATCGAGACGTCGAGCGCCGCGACCGCCTCGTCGAGGACGAGCACCTCGGGCTTCACCGCGAGCGCCCTGGCGATCGCCACGCGCTGGCGCTGCCCGCCGGACAGCGCCTTCGGCAGCGCGGTCGCCTGGCGCTCGTCCAGCCCGACCACGTCCATCAGCTCGGCGATGCGGCTGCGGCGGTCCTCCGCCTTGCTCATGCCCTGGACGCGCAGCACCTCGTCGATGCAGCGCGACGCCGACTGGCGCGGGTCGAGCGACCGGTACGGGTCCTGGAAGACGATCTGGATCTCGCGGGCGCGCTCGCGCCGGGCCGACGACGAGCGCGGCGGCTCCGTGCGGTCGGTCCCGTCGAGCAGGATGGTGCCGCTCGTGGGCCGCTCGAGGCCCAGCACCATGCGGGCGAGCGTGGTCTTGCCCGAGCCGGACTCGCCGACGACGGCAAGCGAGCCGCCCTTGGGGAGGTCGAAGGTGACGTCCTCGACCGCCACCACGTCCCTGCCGCCGCGGCCGCGGCTCGGGAACACCTTGCGCAGGCCCTCAACCTGCACCGCTGGGGCGTCAGGCGTGCTCACGCATGGTCTCCTCGAAGTCGCCGGCAAGCGTCTCCTTCAGCTCCTCGGCGAAGTGGCAGCGGACCATCGCCTGCTCGAGCTCGCGCAGCGCCGGCGCCTCGTCGATGCAGCGCTGCTGGCAGAACGGACAGCGGTCCGCGAACGCGCAGCCGCTGGGCGCCTCGAAGGCGGACAGCGGCCTGCCGCCCACGGCGGGCAGCCGCTCGACCGAGGCGTCGATGCTGGGCCGCGCCTTGGAGAGCGCGGCGGAATAGGGGTGCCGCGGCGACTCGTGCAGCCGCTCCGCCGCCTGCGCCTCGACCACCGAGCCGGCGTACATGACGCTGGTGCGGTCGCACACGGCGGCGGCCAGGTCCAGGTCGTGGGTGATGAACAGCATCGCCAGGCCGCGCTCGCGGCGCTGCTCGTCGAGGATCGCCATCACCTCGGCCTGGTTGGTCACGTCGAGGGCGGTCGTGGGCTCGTCGGCGATGATCAGGCGCGGCTCCACGGCCAGCGCCGCCGAGATCATCACGCGCTGGAGCAGGCCGCCCGAGAGCTCGTGCGGATACTGCCGCAGGCGGCGCTCCGGGTCGTCCACGAAGACCTCGTCGAGCAGGTCCACGGCCCGCTGCAGGGCGGCGCGCTTGCTCATGCCGCGGTTGCGGCAGAGGGCCTCCGTCATGAAGTCGCCGATCGTGCGCACCGGATTGGTGTGCGAGCGCGGGTCCTGGAAGATCATCGCCACGTCGCTGCCGCGGTAACGGCGCAGCGCGCCGCGGTTGAGCGCCATGACGTCGTTGCCGTCGAAGCGGATCGCGCCCTGCACCTGGGCGCCGGGCGGCAGCAGGCGCATGATCGCCCGAGCGGTCATGGACTTGCCGGACCCCGACTCCCCCACCAGCCCGTGGGCCTGGCCCGGTCCGATCGTCAGCGAGACGTCGTGGATCACCTGGCGCTGCTCGCCCGTCACTGGGAGCGTGACGCTCAGGCCCTCGATCTCGAGCAGGGCCGTCATCCGCGCTCCTGGTAGAAGCGGCTGATGCGGTCGCCGAGGATGTTGAAGGAGAGCACCGTGAGGACGATCGCGAGGCCGGCGAAGAGCGCCTCCTGCGGATAGCCCTGGAGGATCCCGTTCTTGCCCTGGGAGACCATCAGGCCCCAGTCGGGCGTGGGCGGCTGGACGCCGAGTCCCAGGAACGAGATCGCGGCGAGGTCGACCATCGCGTAGCCGAACGCCACCGTCGCCTGGGCCACGATCAGCGGCGTGAGGTTCGGCAGCAGGTGGCGCGAGCAGATGCGCCAGGCGGAGAACCCCTGGACCTGCAGGGCCTCGATGTAGGGCAGCTCCCGCTCGCGGATCGCGGCCGAGCGCGTGACGCGAGCGGAGTAGGGGATGTAGGAGATGGCGAGCGCGATCACCGGCGCGACCAGGCCGGGGCCGAAGACGGCCACCGCCAAGATCGCGAGGAGGATGCCGGGGAAGGAGAACCAGGCGTCGACCACACGCACGACGACCTGGTCGAACTTGCCGCCGATCCAGGCCGACCCGATCGCGATGGTCGACCCGAGCGCAGCCGCGATCGCGACGACCGCGAGCGGCCCGAGCAGGCTCGTGCGCGAGCCCACGATCACTCGCGAGAGGATGTCCCTGCCGTTCGAGTCCGAGCCGAGCAGGTACTCGCTGCCGGGAGCGAAGTGGGCGTCGGCGAGGTTGATCTGGAGCGGGTCCTGCGGCGCGATCAGCGGCGCGAAGACGGCAGTCAGCGCGACCAGCCCGAGGAACGCGGCCGACGACCAGCCCAGCACGCCGAGCCCGGGAGCGGACCCCTTGCGGAAGCCGAGACGCCTGCTGAGGATGAGCGTGCTCATCGGCGTCCCCGGGCGAGCCCGATGCGCGGGTCGAGCTGCGCGTAGAGGAGGTCGACGGCGGTGCTGAGCACCACGAAGACCGCGACCAGGATCAGGCAGATGGCCTGGACCGCCGCGAAGTCCTTGTTCGTCACCGACGACACCAGGTAGGAGCCGAGTCCGTCGATCGAGAAGGCGAACTCCACGACCACGGCGCCGGCGATCAGGCTGGCGACGGTGACCGTCGCGACGGTGGTGATCGGGATCGCCGCGTTGCGCAGCACGTGGCGGCGCACGATCACCCGCTCGGTGAGCCCGCGCGACCGCGCCGTCTCGACGTGCTCGCGGTTCTTCTCGGTGGCGATGGCGGAGCGCGTGATGCGCGACACGTAGGCCACGGTGGCGATCGCGAGCGCGATCGCGGGCAGGGTCAGGTGGTAGAGCTTGTCGGCGATCCCCTCTCCGGCTCCGAAGATCGGGAACCACGCCAGCTCGACGCCGAACAGGTAGATCAGCAGCAGCGCCGCGACGAACGACGGGATCGCGAGCCCCACGGCCCCGAGGACGACAATCCCCGTCTCGAGGCGCCCGCCGCGCATGGCGGCCACCGCCCCCAGGCTGATCCCCAGGCCCAGCGTGAGCAGCCCGGCGTACGCGACCAGCAGCGCGCTGTTCTGGGCGCGGTCGACGATCAGCGGACCGACGTCCTGCCGGAACGCGATCGACTGGCCGAAGTCGCCGCGAACCGCGTCACCGAGCCAGATCGCGTAGCGCTCGAGGAAGGGCTTGTCGAGGTTGTAGGACTTCTCGATCTCCTGCAGCGTCTCGGCCGGCAGGGGCCGTCCGCCGGTCAGCGTCGCGATCGGCGACCCCGGAGCGAGGTAGACAGCCGAGTAGACCACGAAGCTGCTGATCAGCAGCGTCACGATCATCCCGGCGAGCCGGGCAGCGAGGAGGCGCACCACCATCCTCAGCCCATCCTCTCGCAGGCGCCCCGATCATGCAAGAGGGTGACGTCGCTTTTTGTGCCGATATGCCGCTGTATGCGGCTGGAAGCAGCCACAGAATTGAGAGAGCGACATCGCTTTCTGCTTTCTAGGACTTTCGCAAACCGCCCTGGGGTGGTTTGATTAGACCCGTGTCGGCGATCCCAGCGACCACGAAGGGACTGCGCACCCGTCGCAAGATCCTGGACGCCGCCAGACGCGTGTTCGCACGCGACGGGTACGTCGAAGCGCGAATGAGCGACGTGGCCGCCGAGGCGGGCACCTCGAACGGCGGACTGTACCGCTACTTCGCCAACAAGCAGGAGCTGTTCGCGGTCCTGATCGCGGACCTCCACACCCAGCTCTACGAGGCCAGCGGCAGCACCGAGGCGGCCTTCGCCGACGATCCCTACGAGTCGCTGCTGCAGGCGAACACCGGCTACCTCACCACCTACTGGGAGAACCGCGACGTGATGCGCGCCTTCATCCAGGCCGCCGCCGTCGACCCGCGCTTCCAGCGCATCTGGTGGGACATGCGCCAGCGCCACGTCAAGCGCTTCACCAAGGCGATCAAGTCGGCCTACTCGGTGTCCCGCGTGGCCGGCGTCCCCGTCGAGGTGGCGACGGACGCGATGGCCTGCATGGTCGAGCAGTGCGCCTACGTGTGGTTCGCACACGAGGAGCTCAACACCCGCCGGGTGAAGGCCCGCGACGCCGCGCGCATCGTGACCCACGCCTGGTACACCACCCACTTCCCGGACGGCCCGCCGAAGCGCTCATAGGCGGGCGGTCAGGCCTCGCCGCCGTGGATCAGGTCCAGCACCTGGCTGGGCCCGATCGGGCTGCTCTCGACGCGCACGCCAAACGGCCGCAGCGCATCCGCGATCGCGTTTGCGACCGCGCCCGGCGTGGCGATCGTGCCCGCCTCGCCGACTCCCTTCACCCCGCCCACTGTGTTCGGCGAGGGCGATTCGATGTGCTCCAGCACCATCGGCGGCACCTCGACCGTGGTGGGGTAGAGGTACTCCATCAGGCTGGTGGTCTGCAGCTGGCCGTCCTCGGAGTAGATGATCTCCTCGTACAGCGCCCCGCCGATGCCCTGGGCGACCGCTCCGGCCACCTGGCCCTCCACGATCGTGGGGTTGAGCATCGTCCCGCAGTCGGTGACCGTGACGATCTGCTGCAGGTCGATCTGGCCGGTCTCCACGTCGACCTCGACGATCGCGGCGACCACGCCGTTGGTGTAGACCTCGCCGGGGTCATAGGAAGCGACCGTCGAGAGCTCCCAGTTGACGTCCGCCGGGCGCTCTCCGCCGCCCCAATAGGCGAACTGGGCGATGTCGCGCACGGTGACGAAGCGGTTCGGCACCCCCGCCACCGAGGCTTGCCCGTCCCGGAGCTCGATGTCCTCGGGTGCGCACTCGAGCATGTGGGCGGCGAGGCCGGCGAGCCGTTTCCGGATCACCTCCGAGGCGCGCGTGACGACGCCGGTGCCGATCACGGCGCTGCGGCTGGCGAAGGTCCCCATGCCGAACGCGCTGGTGCGGGTGTCGCCCTGGACCAGGCGGATCGATTCCATCGACACGCCGAGCGCGTCGGCTGCCACCTGCGCGAACGTCGTCTCGTGCCCCTGGCCGTGTGAGTGCAGGCCGGTTGTGATCGTGACCGAGCCGTCCGGCTCCACGGTAACGCGGGACTGGTCGGTGTAGCCGTCGTTGAGGTCGTTGGCGCGCGCCATCTCGGACGCCAGGCCGGCCACCTCGACGTACGGCGTGATGCCGATGCCGATGTGGCGGCCCTGTTCGCGCAGCTCGGCCTGGAGGGCGCGGAAGGCTTCGTAGTCGACCACCTCGCAAGCCCGCTTGACGGCCTCGTGGTAGCTCCCGCTGTCGTAGGTCTGCCCCATGGCGGCCTTGTAGGGAGCCGACTCGATCATGTTCTGGAGCCGCAGCTCCACGGGGTCGCGGCCGAGCGCGGTGGCGATCTGGTCGATCAGCACCTCGCGCGCCGTCTGGACCGGGCCCCAGCCGATGCCGCGGTACGCGCCCATCTGGCACTTGTTCGTGAACGGGGCGTCCACGGTGTAGCCGACGTTCTCGATCTTGTAGAGGCTGGCGCTGATGGTGGCGCCGTCCAGCGCGTTGACCATCGCCGTGTACGGGATGCAGGAGTACGCGCCGGCATCGGTCATGTACTTGCCGCGCAGGCCCAGGAACGTCCCGTCGGCCGCGACCGCCATCTCGACGTCGGCGATCAGCTCCTTGGCGTGGGTGCTCGCGGCGAGGTGCTCGTAGCGGTCCTCGATCCACTTGACCGGGCGATCCACGAGCCGCGCGACCGCGGCGAGCAGGGCCTCCTCCACGAACACGTGGGACTTGAGGCCGAAGCCGCCGCCGAGCGCCGGCGTGATCACCTCGATGCGGTTCTCCGAGATGCCCAGCGGTCCCGCGAGCGCCCCGCGCACGAGGTGCGGGATCTGCGATGCCGTCCACAGTTTCAGCACGCCGGTGCCGGCGTCCCACTCCGCCGCGATGCCGCGCGGCTCGAGCGGCATCGCCGCGTAGCGCCCGGTGTGGAAGCGGGTGGAGAAGACGTGGTCAGCGCGCTCGAACACGCCCTCCACGTCGCCCACGGAGTTCTCGATGTGCCCGGTGTTGTTGTCCGGGCTGCCCTCGTGGAGCACCGGAGCGCCCGGCTGCAGCGCCTCCACGGGATCGAGGACGGCGGGCAGCCGCTCCCACTCCACGCGAACCAGCTCGCAGGCGTCCTCGGCGATGTAGCGCGAGTCCGCGAGCACGACGGCCACCGGCTCGCCGGAGTAGAGAGCACGGTCGACCGGCAGCACGCGCTGCTCGGTCTGCCGTACCTCGGGGCGCGAGCCGCCGGCCGTCAGCGGACCGACCAGCGACTCCATGTCCGCCCCGGTGTAGACCGCGGCAACCCCGTCCAGCTCGAGGGCCGCAGACGCGTCCACGCCCGCGATGCGGGCGTGGGCGTACGGGCTCCGCACGAATGCTGCGTGCAGAGCTCGCGGGAAGACGAGGTCGTCGATGTACCTCGCCCGGCCCGTCAGGAAACGCGGGTCCTCGAGACGAGGAACCCGCGCTCCGACGTTCTGTGGCCGTATTGCTGAGTCGGTACTCGTAGTCACCGCCGCCTATGGGGCTCCGAGGTCACGGCCCCAGGGGTAGTAGAGGTAGCTGAACGATGCCGGCGGACCGGTCACCTTGTTGTTCATGAAGATCAGCGAGTCGGGGACGACCAGCGGAAGCACTGGAACGTCCTCCGCACCGGCCGTCTGAGCCTTCCGCGCAAGCTCGGCCCGCTTCTGCGGATCCTCGGTCTCGCGACCCTCCTTCAGCGCCTTGGTGACGACGGGGTTGTCGTAGCTGTTGAAGTTGTACGACACGATCCCCTCTTCCGGCGCGGCCATGAACTCGACCATGATCTCGAGCGGATCGCCGATATCCGACCAGTAGCGGTCCGCGATCCAGGCGTGGTAAGGCGCACGTGCCTCCTCGCTGAAGATCAGGTTCACGTACTGGGACGGCTGCAGGGCGACGCCCTTGATGTTGAGTCCGATCTGCTTGCCCGCGTCCTGCAGGATCGTCGCCATGTCGGCGTTCTGCTGCGTGGCGCGGTAGGCGACCTTGAGGACGTCCTTGGGCGAGCCCGCCTTCTCGATGAGCGCCTTGGCCTCCTCGATCTCGATGCGGGGCTGGCCCACCTCGGCGAACGCCTCGTCTGCCATCTCGGCGGCCTCGGGGTAGGCCCAGGCGGCGGGCGGGACGAACGTGTCGGTCATCGGCTCCGCTGCGCCGTTGAAGACGCTCTTGGCGATGGCCTCGCGGTCGGTCGCAAGCAGCCAGGCCTTGCGGACGTCCGGGTCCTGGAGCGGGCCCTCCTTGTTGGTGAACAGCACCAGCGCCTGCAGCATGCTCTTGCCGCGGTACAGCTTGCCGGCCGAGGAGTTCTTCAGCCTTGGCACGCCGGCGTAGGGGAGGAAGTAGGCGCCATCGAGCTGGCCGCTCTCCAGCGCGCTGATCAGGGCGCTCTCGTCAGCCACGAACGAGAAGTCGAGACGTCCGACCTTCGCCGCGTGCTCGGTGTCCCAGTAGTTCTCGTTCGGGACCATCGAGATGCTGCTGCCCTGCTTCCAGCTGTCGATCTTCAGCGGGCCGGTGCCCAGCGGCAGCGCCTTGGGCGTGCCGTAGTCCTTGCCCGACTCCTCGATGTAGGACTGCTTGCCGATGCCGCCGGCGGGCAGCGCCATCATCTGGAGGAAGAACGCGTCCGGCTTCTTCAGGGTGACGGTGACCTCGTCCGCGCCGGTCTTCTTGACGTCCTTGACGTAGGTCATCCACGTCGCCCAGTACGACTCGACCGCCTTGTTGCGGTTGAGGCTGTAGACGACGTCGTCCGCGGTCAGCTCGCTGCCGTCGGAGAACTGCACCCCCTGGCGAATCTTGAAGACGTAAGTCGTGGGGTCCGGGTGCGTCCAGGACTCGGCCAGCGACGGCTCGAGGCTGAAGTCCGGCATGAAGCGGAGGAGGCTCTCCTGGATGTTGACGACCACCTCGTTCTCGACGCTCGAGTAACAGAGCCTCCAGTCGAGCGAGGACGGTTCGTACTGAACACCCCACTTGACGAGGTCGATCGGCCCCTTGGCCGCCGGCGTCGAAACAACTGTTGGAATGCCCTGGTCCTCGGGCGCGGACGACGACGAGCTCTTGTCGTCGTCACCACCACCGCCACAAGCCGCGAGCACACACAGGGCCACGGCTGCGATGGACACCAAAGCAAGACGCCAGATACGAGACGGCCTGACCTTCGTCATTTAGCTCCCTCCACGAATTGACACGGGCCGGGGGTTGCCCGGTCGATGGGCGGCGAGTATCACGGCAGTCTTCGCTTCTGTCAAGCGACTTTCGATTGAATCCGGTAGCTTGGCGCACCCGTAGGGAGGAAACAGGTCGTTGCGGGCCTCGTGAAGTTGAGATCAGGTAGAGACGGTGTTACGGTTCTAGGGCGCGCGAGTCGGCGATGATACCGACCTGTATTTTTCTCGGTGCGGAGTGGAGGCCGAAGTCGTGGACGAGTTCGACGTTGTAATCGCAGGCGGCGGGATCGCCGGTTTGACGGCCGGGATGCTCTCCGCGCGGCTCGGACGATCCACGCTCGTGGTGACCGGGCTCGCTCCGGGCGGCCACCTCGTGAGCATCGACCGCATCGACGGCGTGCCGGGCTTCCCCGAGGGCGTTCCGGGCTATGAGCTCTGCCCGATCGCGGAGGAGCAGGCCCAGGCGGCGGGCGCCGACTTTCGCGCGACGGAGGTCGAGCAGCTGGAACAGCTCGAGCAGGGCTGGCGGGTGCAGACCAGCGAGGGTGACGTGCGGGCACGCGCGGTGATCCTCGCGACGGGCTCGCGGCTGAAGCAGCTCGGGGTGCCCGGCGAAGAGCGGCTGACGGGGCGCGGTGTAAGCCACTGCGCGAGCTGCGACGCGCCGCTGATGCGCGACCAGGTCGTGGGCGTCGTGGGCGGCGGCGACTCGGCGCTCCAGGAGACGCTCACGCTGGTGGGCCCGGTATCCGAGGTGATCGTCTTCCAGCGCGCCGGCGCGCTGACTGGCCAGGCCGCCTACCGCAGCGAGGTCCTGGACAACCCCAAGGTCAGCATTCGCTACGGCACGGTCGTCGAGGAGATCCTCGGCGAGGACAAGGTCAGCGGCGTGCGTGCGCGCAACGTCGAGACGGGCGACGTCGAGGACGTCGCGCTCGGCGGGATCTTCCCCTTCATCGGCCTGCAGCCCAACACGGAGGTCGTCGGGGAGCTGCTGTCGCTCGACGAGGGCGGCCACGTGCGCACCGACGGCTGGATGCGCACCGAGCTCCCGGGTCTCTTCGCCGCCGGCACCCTGCGCAGCGAGTCGCAGTGCCAGGCGGCCAGCTCGTCAGGGGATGGCGCCACGGCCGCCAAGGCGGCCGACCGGTATCTCGACGACGGCTCCTGGCCCGGCCAGCCCGTCGCAGCCGCCGAGATCGCGGCCTAGATCGGAGGATGCTCGATGCCTGAGAAGTTCACGGTGCACGATCCGCGCGGCTTCCCGCCGCACGTCGAGGGCAAGCCGCTCGCTCCTCGGGTCCCGAGCCTCGACGGTCGGGTCCTCTATCTCGTCGACTGCCTGTTCGACAACTCCGAGGCCTTCGCCCTGCAGCTGCAGAAGTGGTTCGGGGAGCACCTCCCCGGCGTGGAGACGCGCCTCATCCAGCCCAGCGAGTCCTGGGCCGAGGATCCGGAGATGTGCGCCAAGATCCAGCGCGACGGGGACGCGGCCATCCTCGGGGTAGGCCTGTGAAGCACCTGTAGCCCGACGGTCGTCGGGCTTGCGACAACTCTGGAGGCGGAGTACGGCGTGCCGACGGTCGCCGTCCACACCGAGACGTTCGCCCGCCTCGCGCGGTCCGCCGCGCGCGTCAAGGGCATGCCGGGCACCCGGCAGGCGTTCGTGCCGCAGCCGCTGATCGGGCTGACGCCGGACGAGCTGTTCGGATACATCACGGGCGGCGACCCCGTCAACGGGCGCCCGTTCATGCAGGAGGTGATCGAGGGGCTCACCCGGCCGCTCGACCAGACCGACCAGAAGGGCGTGTCCTTCGACCGCTCGGCGCCGCGCCTGCTCGAGCCGGAGACCGACGAGAACCTCCAGCAGCTGTTCATGGACAACGGCTGGACCGACTTCATGCCGATCGTGCTCCCCACCGAGGAGCGCGTCGAGGCGATGCTCGCGGGCACCAGCCGCCGGCCCGACGAGCTGGTCGGCCGGCTGCGCCCCACGCTCTACCGGGAGTTCTGGGAGTTCAACGTGGAGAAAGTCGCGGTCAACGCCGTCATGGCGGGGGCGCGCCCCGAGTACCTGCCGGTGATCCTCGCGATGGCGGCAAGCGGAGTCACGGCCCGCCAGAGCAGCACCACGTCGCTGGCGGCCATCACGCTCGTCAACGGTCCGATCCGCAACGAGATCGGGATGAACTCGGGCATCGGCGCCTTTGGGCCCTACAACCACGCCAACGTCACGATCGGCCGCGCCCACGGTCTGCTGTCCCAGAACCTCCAGGGCGGCTCGATCCCGGGCGAGACCTACATGGGCTCGCAGGGCACCGCGTACACCTTCAGCGCCGCCTACGCCGAGAACGAGGAGCGCTCACCCTGGGAGCCCTTCCACGTGCAGCACGGCTTCAAGCCGACCGACAGCACGGTCAGCGTCTTCACCGGCGGCTGGTACACCCAGTGGGGGACCGGCATCCGCGAGGAGTGGGAGGAGAAGTTCCGCACGTCGCTGCGGGCCTGCGAGCCCTGGCTGGGCCCGATGCTGGCGCTCGACCCGCTCGCGGCCCAGGAGCTCGTGAAGCGCGGCTTCGACACCAAGGAGAAGCTGCTCGACTGGCTGGTCGACAACGCGCGCATGACCGCCCGCGAGTTCTGGGACAACCAGTGGTCGCAGACGGCCCTGCGCCCGTTCGCCGTGCTCGGCGAGGAGCCCTACGCGTCGATGCTGAAGGCCGACCCCGACGAGCTCATCAAGATGTACCGGCCGGAGGACATCGCCATCACCGTGATCGGCGGCGAGACCACCCCGACGTGGAACATGCTCTGCGCGACCCTCGAGAACGGCACCACGCTGGTGGACGCCGTGAACCGGGGCATCGCGTCGGTGGACGAGTGGCGCTGAGCCGGCCGACCCGGCTCAGCTGAGCCGCTCGACGACCATCGCCATCCCCTGGCCACCGCCGACGCACATCGTCTCGAGCCCCACCGTGGCGTCCCGCTCGCGCAGGTTCCGGATCAGCGTGGTCAGGATGCGCGCGCCGGTCATGCCGTAGGGATGGCCGAGCGCGATCGCCCCGCCGTTGACGTTGAGCTTGTCCTCGTCGATGCCGAGCCGCCGGGCGGAGGGGATCACCTGAGCCGCGAAGGCCTCGTTGATCTCCACGAGGTCGACGTCGTCGATCGTCATCCCGGCGTGGGCGAGGGCGTTGCGGCTCGCGTCGACGGGACCGAGCCCCATGATCTCCGGGTCGATCGCCGAGACGCCGGTGGCAACGATCCGGGCGAGCGGCTGGAGCCCGAGCTCGGCGGCCAGCTCGTCGCTCGTGATCACGACGGCCGCGGCGCCGTCGTTGAGCGGGCAGGCATTGCCGGCGGTCACGCGGCCGTCCGGGCGGAAAACCGGCTTCAGCTCCGCCAGCTTCTCGATCGTCGTGTTCGGCCGCGGGCCGTCGTCGCGGGACACCACCGTGCCGTCCGCCAGCTCGATCGGCACGATCTCCCCGTCGAAGAAGCCGCGCTCCTGCGCCTCCACGGCGAGCCGCTGGGAGCGGCAGGCGAAGCGGTCCATGTCCTCGCGGGTGACGCCCTCGACCTCGGCGACGTTCTCGGCAGTGTCGCCCATCGAGAGGTAGACGTCGGGGAGTCCCTCGGGCGGCGTCCAGGTGCCCTGGCCGCCCTCGGCGCGCAGAGCGCTGCGCTGGGCTGCCTCGGCGAACTTCGGGTTCGGGGGACCATCGTCTGCCATGCCGTTGAAAAAGCGGCTGATCGTCTCGACGCCGCCGGCGACGAACGCGCGGCCCTCGCCGGCCCTGATGGCGTGCATCGCCATGCGCACGGTCTGCAGCGACGACGAGCAGTAGCGGTTGACCGTCACGCCGGGGGCGTCGAGCCCGGCCAGCACGGCGGCGTGGCGGGCGATGCAGTTGCCGGCCTCGCCGGCGGGATGGCCGCAGCCCCAGATGACGTCCTCGATCAGCGCCTGGTCGAGACCGGGCACCTGGTCGAGCACGGCACGGATGACGGATGCCGACAGGTCATCCGGCCGCACGTCCACCAGCGAACCCTTGGTGGCGCGTCCGATCGGGGACCTTCCTGCGGCTACGACGACTGCCTCTGGCATGTGTGGGAACTCCTCGGAGTGGGTCGGCGAACTCGGTCGCTACAGGGTAAACACAAAAAAGCGACGTCGTTCTCTTGACAGGAGACGTGGTGCCCCGCAACAATCGAGGCGTGCCGCAGGTTCTGTGGGAACCGTCTTCGGAGTGGCAGGCGAAGACACACGTAGCCCGCTTCATGCGGTGGGCAGCCGCACGGCACAACCGCACCTTCGAGGACCACGAGGACCTCTGGAAGTGGTCCGTCGACGAGCTCGAGACCTTCTGGGCCGACGTCTGGGACTACTTCGAGATTCGCGCCTCGGCGCCCTACGAGCAGGTGCTCGAGAGCCGGACGATGCCCGGCGCGCGCTGGTTTCCCGGCGCCCGGCTGAACTACGCCGAGCACGTGTTCCGCGATCGCGATCCGGACCAGCTCGCGATCGTGCACGCATCGGAGGACCAGCCCCTGCGCGAGGTGACCTTCGGCGAGCTCGAGTCGGGCACGGCACGGCTCGCGACGGCGCTGCGCGAGCTCGGGGTGAAGCGCGGCGACCGCGTCGCCGCCTTCATGACCAACACGCCCGAGGCGGTGATGGCCCTGATGGCCGTGCTGAGCCTCGGCGCCGTGTGGACGAGCTGCTCGCCGGACCTGGGCGCGCGCAGCGTGATCGACCGCATCGGGCAGGTGGAGCCGAAGCTGCTGATCGCCGTCGACGGCTACCGCTACCGCGGCACGCCGTTCGACCGGCTCGACGTCGTGGGCCAGCTGCAGGCCGCGGTCCCGTCGCTGCAGCACACCGTGCTGCTGCCCCAGCTCACCGACGCGCCGAACCTGGGCGGGCTCTCCTCGACCGTCCTCTGGGACGACGCGCTCGACCGGCCCGCCGAGCCGATCGAGTTCGAACAGGTGCCCTTCGACCACCCGATCTGGGTCGTGTACTCGTCCGGTACCACGGGCCGCCCCAAGGCGATCGTCCACGGGCACGGCGGCATGCTGCTCGAGCACATGAAGAACTCCCACCTCCAGGTGGACCTGCACCCGGGCGACCGCGCCTTCTGGTTCACCACGACCGGCTGGGTGGTGTGGAACATCATGGTCAGCTACCTCTTCACCGGCGCGGCGATCCTCACCTACGACGGCAGCCCCGCGCACCACGGCCCGGACACGCTCTGGCGTCTCGCCGCCGAGGCGAAGCTGACCTACATGGGCACGAGCCCGACCTACATCGCGGGCTCGATGGCGGCCGGGCTGGAGCCCGGCCGCGACCACGACCTCAGCGCCGCACGCGCGCTCGGATCGTCGGGCGCGCCGCTGCCGCCGGCGGGCTTCCGCTGGCTCTATGAGCACGTCAACGCCGACGCCTGGGTGTCCTCCACCACCGGCGGCACGGACGTCTGCGCGGCCCTGGCCGGCGGCTGCCCGATCCGCCCCGTCTACGCCGGCGAGATCCAGGCCCGCGGCCTCGGCATCAGCCTGGAGACCTGGGACCCGCAGGGCCGCCCGATCGTCGGCGAGGTCGGCGAGCTCGTCGTCACCAAGCCCACGCCGTCGATGCCGCTCGGCTTCTGGAACGACGACGACGGCAGCCGCTACCGCGAGGCGTACTTCGATGAGTTCCCCGGCATCTGGCGCCAGGGCGACTGGAGCGAGGTGACCGAAAGCGGCGCCGTGATCGTCCACGGCCGGTCCGACTCGATGATCAACCGCCACGGCGTCCGCATCGGCACCGGCGAGATCTACAACGTCGTGCTCGATTTCCCCGAGATCGCGGACGCGCTTGTGGTGGACGTGCCCAGCGGCGAGACCAGCTCGTGGATGCCGCTCTTCGTCGTGCCCGCCGGAGACGCCGAGATCGACGACGGGCTGCGTGCGCGGATCGTCGAGCGCCTGCGCCACGACTGCTCGCCGCGCCACGTGCCCAACGACATCATCGCCGTGGACGCGATCCCTCGGACGCTGACCGGCAAGGTGCTGGAGGTGCCGGTCAAGCGCATCCTCGCCGGCGAGCCGGCCGAGAAGGTCGTAAGCCGTTCCTCCACGGCCAACCCCGAGTCGCTCGAGTTCTTCGTCGAGCTGGCCCACACCCGCAACCGAAAGACGAGCACTTGACCAGGCAGCCAATCGATGCAGATCTCGTCGGCCTCGAGCTGGAGCCGCTCGAGTGGTCGTGGAACGAGCGCGACCTCGCCGTCTACGCCCTCGGCGTGGGCGCGACCGTGGAGGAGCACCTGCCCTACCTCTACGAGGAGCACGGGCCGCGAGTGCTTCCGGCCTTCGCCGCCACGCCGGCGGCCCGCTTCGTCGAGGCCCAGTTCGAGGCGGTCGAGATGCGCCCCGAGGACGCGCTCCACGCCGACGAGCGGGTCACGATCCACCGCGACATCCCGGCGCGGGCCTCCGTCACGAGCACCCGCAAGGTCGTCGAGGTGCTCGACAAGGGCTCGGCCGCCGTGCTGGTCTGGGAAACCGAGACCGCCGACGACGGCGGCGCGCTGTTCAGCTCGCGCGGATCGGTGTTCGTGCTCGGGGCGGGCGGGTTCGGCGGCGAGCGCGGGGCGCGCAGCCCCGAGGGGCCCGACCTCTCCGGCGCCCCGGACCTCGAGGTCGAGGACACGACGACGCGTTCCCAGGCGGCGCTGTTCCGGCTCTCCGGCGACCTCAACCCGATCCACATCGATCCGGAGGTGGCCGCGGCCGCCGGCTACGAGCGCCCGATCCTGCACGGCATGTGCACGTACGGCATCGCCGGGCGCGCGGTCGCGACCTGGCTCGAGGGAGAGGGCGGTGGCCGGGTCGAGGGCATGTATGCCCGCATGACGGCGGTCGTCATGCCCGGCGACTCGCTCGTCACGCGCGCCTGGCGCACGGGCCCCAACCAGGCGTCGTTCGAGACGTTCAACGGCGCCGGCGAGCGCGTGCTGGCCCTCGGCGAGATGACCTGCGCGAACGACGGCGGTGAAAAAAAGTGACGTCACTCTCTTGATTCCGGAGGACGCCTCGGCGAGACTGGGGCGGGTGACGAACGCGACGGGACAGCTTCAGGTCGGCGACATCTCCGTCGCGTACCGCGAGCACGGCGCCGGCGATCCTGTCCTGCTCGTCCACGGGCTGGCCCAGGACCTGCGCAGCTGGGCGGCCGTCCAGGCCGACCTGGCCGACTGGCGCACGATCGCCTACGACCTGCGCGGCCACGGAGAGACCTCGCTCGGCGACGCCGACGGCACGCTCGAGCAGCTCGGTCTCGACCTCGTCGGCCTGCTGGAGCAGCTGGGGCCGGCGGTGGTGGCCGGGTTCTCGCTGGGAGGGACGGTGGCGCTGTGGGCCGCCGCTCGCCGCCCCGACCTCGTGAGCGGGCTGGTGGTGCTCGGCACGTCTTCGGCGGTCGGCCGCTCGGCTGCGGACTTCTACGGGGAGCGCATCGAGCTGTTCCGCGCGGGCGACCGCGACGCGATGCTGTCCGCGCTGCGCGACGACTCGGCGCCTGCCCTCGCCACATCCGGCGTGGACCTCGACGCGCTGGCCCGCGAGCGCCTCGAGGCCGTTGGCGACGGCGGCGGCTACTGCAGCGCCGCGGCGGCCATGGCGCGCCTGCGCGACGAGCCCCTGACGCCCGACCTGGGCAAGATCGCCGCCGACGTCCTCGTGGTGGGCGGCGAGCACGACAGCTTTTGCCCGCGGCGCGCGGCCGACATCATGCTCGGCGAGCTGCCCTCCGCCAAGTACGTGGAGATCCCCGGCGCCGGCCACCTGATGGCGATCGATGCACCCGAGGCGACGGCGAGCGCGATCCGGGACTACCTCCGCGCGCACGCCGCCGACGAGCCGGCCGCATGAGCGCGCCGACCGGCCTGTCGATCGCCGAGCTCACGGACGCGTACGCGGCCGGCGAGCTGTCCCCGGTCGAGGTCGCCGCCGAGGCGCTGGAGCGCATCGAGCGCCACGACGGGCCGCTGAACGCCTTCACGGAGGTGACCTCCGAACTGGCCATGGAGCAGGCCCGCGCGGCGGAGCAGGCGTACCGCGACGGGAGCGCCCGTGGTGCGCTGGCCGGCGTGCCGATCTCGGTCAAGGACCTCTTCGACGTCGAGGGCGTGGTCACGACGCTCGGCTCGATGGCCTACCGCGACCAGGTGGCCGAGCGCGATTCCGCGTCCGTGGCGCGGCTCAGGAACGCCGGCGCCGTGTTCCTCGGCAAGACGAACACCGCCGAGTTCGGCCAGGCGGCGACCACCGACAACCTGCTCGGCGACGACTGCCGCAACCCATGGGACCGCGAGCGCACCGCCGGGGGCTCGAGCGGCGGAGCCGCCGTCTCGGTGGCGGCCCGCATGGCCACCGCAGCGCTCGGCTCCGATGGGGGCGGCTCGATCCGCATACCGGCGGCGTTCTGTGGCGTCTTCGGGATCAAGCCGACGTTCGGGTTCGTCACGGACGACGGCAGCTTTCGCGCGATGACCGACTACTCCTGTGCCGGGCCGCTCACCCACAGCGTGGCCGACGCGCGTGTCTTCCTCGAGACGCTTGCCGGCACGCCGATCCAGCGCGGGGCTGCGCCTGAACACATCCGCGTGGCGTGGTGCCCGCGGCCGGAGGGCCGTCCCGTGGACGCCGAGATGCTCGGCGTGGTGAGCGCCGCGGTCGAGACGATCTCGGGGCTCGGACACGACGTCGTGGAGACCGACCTGCCGATCGAGGGCTGGAACGACGCTTTCGCCACCTTGGTGCTGGCCGACGAGTGGCGCTACCGCCGCCACCTGCTCGATGCGGGCGGGGCCGAGCTGTCCGGATACGCCCGGCGCAGCATCGAGGCCGGCGAGCGCGTGACCGAGGCAGATGTCGCGGTGGCGCGCGAGCACCTGAACGCATTCAGGGCGCGCTTCAGGGACTTCTTCGCCGAGTACGACGCGATCGCCACCCCGGTCACGGCGATTCCCGCGTTCCCCACCGGCGAGCGGCCCGAGACGATCGCGGACGAGCCGGTCGACCGGCTCTGGGGCCCGTTCCCCTTCACCGCGCCCTTCAACGTCAGCGGCAGTCCCGCCGCCTCGCTACCGTGCGGCTCCGTCCGCGGCCTCCCGGTGGGGCTGCAGCTGGTGGGCGGGGCCGAGAAGGAGGGATTCCTGCTGGACATGTGCGAGCAGATCGAGTCGGCGCTCGAGCCGGCACCCGTTCCCGACCTCGACGCGGCCGCGCGCGAGCGCGAGCTGCGGGCCCCATGAAGCCCGCCCCCTTCGACTACGTCCGCGCGGCGACCACCGAGGAGGCGGTCTCGCTACTCGCCGAGCACGAGTGGGACGCGAAGGTCCTCGCCGGCGGCCAGAGCCTCGTGGCGATGATGAACATGCGCCTGGTGCGCCCGACGGTCGTGGTGGACATCGGCCGCATCCGCGACCTCGACTACGTGCGCGCGGACGCTGACGGCCTGAGAATCGGCGCCGCCGCCACCCAGACCGCCGTGCTCGCGTCGCCCGAAGTCCGGCGGGCGGCGCCGCTGGTGCCGGCGGCCCTGCGCTGGGCCAGCCATCCGGCGATCCGCAACCGCGGCACCGTGGTGGGCAGCGTGGTGCACGCCGACCCCGCCGCCGAGCTGCCGGCAGCCGTGCTGGCGCTGGACGCCGAGCTGGTCGTGGCGGGCCCCCGGGGCACGCGCACGATCCCGGCGACGGACCTGTTCGTCACCTACCTCACGACGAGCCTGGAGCCGGACGAGCTGGCCGTGGAGCTGCGCATCCCCACCCCGGCGCCCGGAACGCGCTCGCACCACGCCTTCATCGAGGTCGCCCGCCGTCACGGCGACTTCGCCCTCGTCGCCGCGGGCGTGAACGTCGCGACCGACGCGTCCGGGCGGATCGAGTCGGCCGCGGTCGTGCTGGCGGGCATCTCCGACACGCCCGTGCGCGCCATCCAGGCCGAGGTCATGCTCGCGGGCGGCCGCCTCGACGACGCGGCCCTGCTCGAGGAGGTCGGCCGCGCCGCGGCGGCCGACCTGAAACCCACCGACGACGTGCACGCGTCCGGCACCTACCGCCGCCGTGTGGCTGCCGTGCTCGTCAAGAGAGCGCTCGCCGAGGCGGAGCGCGGAGGCCACGATGAACGCTGACGGAGCACCAGACCCGCGGATCGTCACGGTGGTGGTCAACGGCAAGCGCCGCTCCGCGGCCGCCGAGCCGCGCCGGCTGCTGAGCGACTTCCTGCGAGAGGACCTCGGACTGACGGGCACGCACGTGGGCTGCGAGCACGGCGTCTGCGGCGCCTGCACCGTGCGCATCGACGGCGCGCTCGCGCGCTCGTGCACGGCGTTCGCGGTGCAGGTCGACGGCAGCGAGATCAGGACGATCGAGGGCGTAGCCGACGGAGAGAAGATGAGCCACGTGCAGGAGGCCTTCCGCGCAAAGCACGGGCTGCAGTGCGGCTTCTGCACGCCGGGATTCGTGCTCACCGTCGAGGCCCTGCTGGAGGAGAACCCCGCCCCGTCGGAGGACGAGATCCGCGAGTACCTCGCCGGCAACGTCTGCCGCTGCACCGGCTACGTCGGCATCGTCGCGGCGGTCCAGGATGCGGCCGAGCGACTGAGCGGCGCCAACCAGGAAGGACACTCATGAACCGTTGGGCCCTGTCCATGGGCGTCAGCCCGCGCGAGCCGCTCGACAACGTCGGCCGGATGGCCGCGGCGGCGGAGCTGCACGGCTTCGAGGCGCTCTGGTACATCGACTTCCAGCTCGGCATGAAGGACGTGTACGCCGCGATGTACCTCGCCGCGCTGCACTCCGACCAGCTGCACATCGGCCCGGCCGTGACCAACCTCGCCACGCGCCACACGACCGTCACCGCGAACGCCATGGCCGCCCTCGACGAGCTCACGCACGGCAAGGCCATGCTGGGCCTGGGCGCTGGCTGGTCGGCGGTGCTCGGCGCGGGCGAGCGACCGTCGAAGCTGGCCGACCTGCGGCAGGGCATCGAGGACTTCCGCGCGCTCTTCACCGGCGAGGAGGTCGAGGTGAGCGGCACCCAGGTGCGCCTCGCCACGGCCACGCGCCAGCTGCCGATCTACCTGGCCGCGGCCCAGCCCGGGATGCTCCGGCTCTGCGGCGAGACCTGCGACGGCGTGATCCTGATGGGCGCCGCCGATCCCGACTTCTGCAACTGGCAGCTCCAGTATCTCTACGAGGGCCTCGAGCGCGCCGGTCGCGACCGCAGCGAGATCGTCGTGGACCTCGTGGTCACGATGAGCGTGGACGAGGATCCCGACAAGGCGCTCAACGACGTGCGCGCATGGGCGACCAGCCAGGCGGCGACCTTCCAGCCCTGGAAGAAGATGCCGCCCGCCTGGGAGCGGTTCCGGGCGGAGTTCGAGGCCGCCGAGCAGCAGTACCACCTGACCGAGCACCTCTCGCTGCACGCCGACCACAAGCAGATCGTCAGCGACGAGTTCGTGCGCTCCGTCGCCGTCGCCGGCGACGTCGGCTCGTGCACCGCGCGGCTGCGGGACCTGACGGAGCTCGACATCGACCGCATCACCTTCGCCCTGCTCTCGGGCGGTCGGATGCGCCGGCTCGAGCAGATCGCCACCGAGATCATCCCGGCGCTCGAAGCGCCGGCGGTGCGCTAGCCATGGCCGCCGCGACGGAACGCAAGGTCGCGCTGGTCACCGCCGCAGCCGGGGTCGGGATCGGCGGCGCGATCGCCCGCCGCCTCGCCGCGGACGGGATGGAGGTCGTGGTGACCGACGCGCACGAGGAGCGCTGCAAGAAGACCGCGGCGGCGCTCGAGGAAGAGCACGGCCGGCCCTTCCTGGCGCTGACGCTCGACGTGACGGACTTCGACGCGGTGGGCGCCGTGATGGAACGCGCCGTCGAACACCACGGGCACCTCGACGTGCTGATCAACAACGCCGGCTTCAACCGCATCGAGCCGGTGGCCGAGATGTCGCCGGAGACCTGGCGCCGCTGCATCGACGTCGACCTGAACGGCACCTTCAACTGCATGCGCCAAGGCCTGCCGCACATGATCGCGGCGGGCGGCGGCTCGGTCGTGAACATCGCCTCGATCGCCGCGTGGGAGACCACCACCGAGCACGGCGCCGCCTACTCGGCAGCGAAGGCGGGCGTGATGGCGCTGACGCGCGTGGCCGCCGCCGAGAACGGGCGCCACGGCGTGCGCGTCAACGCGGTCGCGCCCGGGCTGATCTACAACGACTTCCTGCGCCGCATCTACCCGGACGAGTTCTTCTCCGGCTACGCCGAGCAGCGCTCCCTGGTGGGCCGGATCGGCCAGCCGGAGGACGTGGCCGCGATCGTCTCGTTCCTCGCGGGCGAGGAGTCCGGCTACGTGACCGGCGAGGTCTACGGCGTCAGCGGAGGCGTGCTCCCGCTCGCATGAGCTAGGAGCAGGGCTGGCCGGCCGCGGCCTCGACCAGGCAGGTGCCCAGGTCGAGCAGCGTGGGCGGCGCGTCGTTCTTCGTCGCGTCCAGCTCGACCGCCGTGTTGCCGAGAAGCACCAGCGTCGCGCCGCTCGAGGGCGCGTAGAGCACGAGCGAGTCCCAGCCGGGCACCGCGCCGTCGTGCCCCAGCCATGGCCCGACCGACATGATCCCGAGCCCGTAGGCGATGCCGGGCGTCGTGGTCGGAACCGTGCGCAGCCGGGCGCGCTGCATCCGCGCGTTCAGCAGCCGCTTCCCGGTGGCGAGCGCGGGCGCCCAGCGCCGCAGGTCGGCCAGCGTGGACGTCATCGATCCGGCGGTCCACGACCAGTAGAAGTTCCACTTCGTGGTGTCCACGAAGGCCCCGCCGGCGGTCTCGCGGTCATAGCCGTGCGCGTGGGGCCGAGGGAGCGTCGTGCCCGGCACGAACGTGGTCCGGTCCAGGTGCAGCCGAGTCAACGCGGCGCGTTCGTAGCGCTCGTGCATCGGGCGGCCGGTGATCCGCCGCGCGATCACTCCGAGCAGCTGGTAGTTCGTGTTCGAGTAGTGCCAGCACTTGCCCGGGGCGCAGTAGCGCTTCTGGCGCACTGCGTTCTGGATCACGCGCAGCGGTCGCCAGTGGTGCTCGGGATCCCGGAAGACGCCCGCGGTGATCGCGTTCGACGTGTCCGGGATGCCGCTGGTGTGGTTGAGCAGCTGGCGGATCGTGATCCTGCGGCCGGCGGGGATGCCGCCGACGAAGCGGTGCAGGCGGTCGTCGAGGCGCAGCCTGCCGCGCTCGACGAGCTGGAGGATGACCGTCGCCGTGAACGTCTTGGTGATGCTGCCGATGCGGAAGGTGTCGGTGGTCCGCACCGGCCGGTGCGTGCGGAGGTACGCCACGCCGGTTGCCGAGACGAAGCTGCCCTGCCCCGGCACCCACAGCCCGGCCACGACCGCCGGGTACCCGGACGCCTGCATCTCGGCGTCGATCGCCTGCTGCATCGCGGCCTGCTGCTCGGGCGTGAAGTCGGCCCGGGCCCCCGGCGCGGCCAGCGCGCCGAGCGCCAGCAGCAGCGTCACCAGTGTGTACAGCCGGCACACCGGCGCCAAGCGTCGCATACCTCGCACGCCGCGGCTCGGGTTCGGGTAGCGTCCCCGCCGGTCTTCGGCTATCGAGGGAGCGCATGAGCATGGGTCTGCACCGCCGCCGGTCGATCGCAGTCGCCGCAGTGCTCGGCACGCTCGGGCTCCCCGCCGCCGCGCTCGCCCATCTCGAGCGTCCGTCCTACTGGCCCGACCCGGCACCCGACCGCTCCGTGACCCCGGCGGCGGGCGGCAAGGTGCCGCAGGTGCGCTCGCTGCAGTCGGCGGTGACCGGCAGTGGCGCCGGGCAGGTGCGGGTCGTCTGCCAGGGCCGCGCCGGGCGCGATTCGCTGCGCCTGCTCGCGCGCTCGATCTCCCAGGCCCGCCGCGGCGGCTACCGCATCCGTCCCAGCCAGCCGAAGCTGAGGCTGACCGCGAAGCAGGCGCGCAAGCTCGCGCGCCAGAACGCCGCGCTCGCCCGCCGCTGCAAGTACCGCGAGATCCAGCCCGCGGTGACCGCGTCGGGCAACAACGACCGCGTGGTGGTGCTTCCGGGGCGCTACACCGAGCCGACCTCGCGCAGCCAGCCGCTCAACGACCGCCGCTGCGCCGACATGACCCAGCTGGACTCCGGCGGCGGCGCCACACCCAGCTTCCGCTACCAGGCCACCTGCCCCAACGACCAGAACCTGGTCTACGTGCAGGGCCGGGCGGTGCCGGACACGCCGCCGCCGAGCCCGCCGCTGGCCAACCGCCAGGGCATCCCCGACCTCGGCCCGTGCGTGCGCTGCAACCTCCAGATCGAGGGCAGCGGCGTGTCGCCCACCGACGTGATCGTCGACGGCGCCTCGGGCTACACCTCGAAGAGCCCCGAGGCCCGCCCGCGGCGACTGCACAAGCACGTCGTCATCCGCGCCGACCGCGCCGACGGCTTCGTCGCCCACAACCTCACCGCGCGCGGCGCGCTGGAACACGGGATCTACGTCGAGGAGACCGACGGCTACCGGATCGACACCGTGAAGATGTTCTGGGCCGCCGACTACGGCAACCTGACCTTCACCTCCGACCACGGCCTCTACACGGACTGCGACGGGTTCGGCTCGGGCGACGCGGTGCTCTACCCGGGAGCGGCGCCGGAGACCGGCGAGCAGATCGACCTCTCGTTCAACCTGGGCGGCCAGCGCAAGAACACGGTCGTGCGCAGGTGCGACATGCGCGGCAGCGTGCTCGCCTACTCGGGCTCGATGGGCAACGCCGTGCGCATCACCAACAACGACATCTACGGCAACACCGCCGGCATCTCCACCGACTCGATCTCGGCGGCGGGCCACCCGGGCTATCCCGCCGACAGCGTGGAGATCGACCACAACCGGATCTACTCGAACAACCTCAACCTGTTCAAGAAGAACCCGCCCGTCGACCCGGTCGTCGGCGTGGTGCCGGTTGGCGTCGGCATCTTCTGGGCCGGCCACAACAACGGCCGCGTCCACGACAACTGGATCTGGGACAACTGGCGCAACGCCGCCTTCCTGCTCTCGATCCCGGACTTCTTCGTGTCGCCGGAGGGCAACGTCCACCCGGGCAAGTCCTGCGCCAGCACCACGATGTCGACCTCGTGCGGCAACCGCTTCTTCCGCAACCGGCTCGGACGCGTGCCGAAGGGCTTCCGGCCGTTCCCGGAGCTGCGCGCGTTCGGCAACCGCGTCGGCGCGACCAAGGGCCGCGCGCCCAACGGCCTCGACTTCTGGTGGGACGAGGGCGGCCTCGAATCGGTCACCGGCAACTGCTGGTACGGCAACACCGGCCCCAACGGCAAGCCCGGCAGCGTGACCGGGCCGGGCCGCGGCGACGGCAACGACCCGCTCCCGGCCAACTGCGCCACGAGCACGGGCGCCGGCGACCCGGTGAAGGTGGGCTACCTGCTGTCCTGCTTCCTCGCGCGCGAGGGCGACGCTCCTCCGGAGGACTGCGACTGGTACCGCCTGCCGCCGAAGCCCGGCTCTCGCGCCGCGGCGGCCAAGCGCCAGCGCTTCGCCGCCGGCGCACGCGCGTTCCTGCGCACCGCCCGCGCCCAGCAGTTGCGCGACCAGGCCACGGGCTACACCGATCCGGAGCCCGCCGAACGAGACAGGGACGCCAAGCCGCTCGGCGAGATGCTCGTCGGCTCGGTCGCCCAGATGGCGCAGTGCTCGGACTGGAGCGCAGGCAGCCGCGCCGAGCGGCTGGCGACGATCGACGACATCCGTCGGCAGATCAACCTGCAGGACAGCGCCGTGAAGACGCCCACGCTCTCCGACCGGGGCGCCTACACGGTGCTCGACAACACCTGCCGCAACGACTTCGCGGCCAGCTTCCGGCTCTACAAGCTCTACGCGCGCGCGACCAGCTTCGCCGCGTTCGCCGAGCAGTAGCGCACCACGCCGTCAGGCGGTAACGGCCTCGCCGGCCTGCACGTCCCGCTCGTTCGGGACGCAGTGGGTCATGACCAAGTCGCCGGTGTCGCGGCGTCCGTTGTTGCCGAGGTTGGCCGCCCGCTGCAGCTCCTCCTCGGTCAGCGTCTGGGTCGCCAGCGGCGCCAGGCCGCGCACGTCGTCGGCGGAGATGCCGACCCCCTCGCCGACGCGCTGCCCCAGCTCGTCCTCGATCATGAACAGGTGCCAGATCATCCGCTCCTGGATGTTGCGGTCGCACTGGCTCAGCGCGTCGATCAGGTTGGCCACCAGGTCCTCGCGCTCCCACTCCTCCTGCAGCAGATACCGCTGCGCGGCCTGCGTGTAGTCGTCCGTGCGCGCGATGCGCTTGCGGGTCAGGCGCCCCTCGATCAGCGGACCCTGCTCCTCGCTCGACGGCTTCGGCGCCTCGCTCAGCCCGCCCGTGATCGACGGCTCGTAGTTGACGTGCGGGTTCTCGCCGCCGTCGTCCACCGCGTAGGCCATCTGCCCGTCACGCAGGTTGGTCGAGACGCCCTTCTTGGGCTGGTTCACCGGGAGCTGCAGGTAGTTCGGCCCCACCCGGTAGCGCTGGGTGTCGCTGTAGGAGAACGTGCGCCCGACGAGCATCTTGTCGTCGGAGAAGTCGAGCCCGTCCACCAGCACGCCGGTGCCGAACGCGATCTGCTCGTTCTCGGCGAACACATTCTCGACGTTGCGGTTGAGCACCATGCGCCCGACCGACCGCGGCGGGAAGTCATTCTCCGGCCACACCTTCGTGTCGTCGAGCGGGTCGAAGTCCAGCTCGGGGTGCTCGTCATCGCTGATGATCTGCACCTGCAGCTCCCACTCCGGGTAGTCGCCGCGCTCGATCGCCTCGAACAGGTCCTTGCTGTGCGGGCCCAGGTCTTCGGCCTGCACCGCCGCGGCGTCGGCCGCGGTCCACGACTTCACGCCCTGCTTCGGGATCCAGTGGTACTTCACGAGCACGGTGTCGCCCTCGGCGTTCACCCACTTGTAGGTGTTCACGCCGAAGCCCTGCATGAAGCGGTAGCCGGCGGGGAGGCCGCGCGGGCTGTAGAGCAGCATCGCCATGTGCAGCGCCTCCGGCGACTGGCTGATGAAGTCCAGCTGGCGGTTCGGCTCCTGGCGGAACGTGACGGGGTCCGGCTTCTGGGAGTGGATGAAGTCGGGGAACTTGATCGCGTCGCGGATGAAGAAGACGCCGAGGTTGTTCCCGACCAGGTCCCAGTTGCCGTCCTCGGTGTAGAACTTGACCGCGAACCCGCGCGGGTCGCGGGCTGCCTCGGAGGAGTCGCGACCGCCGGCAACGGTGGAGAAGCGCAGCGCGACGTCGGTGCGCTTGCCCGCCTCCTGGAAGAGCTTCGCGCGCGTGTACTTCGAGATCGGCTCCTCGCCGACCTTGCCATATGACTCGAAGAAGCCGTACGCGAGGAACCCGCGCGCATGGACCACGCGCTCCGGGATGCGCTCGCGGTCGAAGTGGCTCATCTTCTCGAGGAAGTGGTAGTTCTCGAGCGTCGCCGGACCACGGTCGCCGATCGTCCGCTGGTTCTGGTTGTCGTAGACCGGATGGCCCTGACGGGTGGTCAGGTTGCGGCGGTTGTCGCCCTCGGCGGGCGGCTTGTCGTCATCGCTCATGCGCTGACCCTCTCTTCTCGGTGGCAATCGGGGCAGGTGCCCAGTAGGTGGCGCCCGCGCGCCGGCGGTCGCACGACTCGTGGCGCAGGCGCTCCTCGAGGTCCGTGGGCACAGGCGGCATGCTACCCACTCTGGAACCTTTCCAGTCTTCGTCGGTTCTTTGCCGGGCGGCCGTGGTTGCAGGGGCCGCCGGCGGACACCCCCTGTAGCTTTTGACCCGGTCGGTGGTCTAACAAGGGGACTCGCATGCTTCGCTGGCACAGGCTCATCGGGATCGCGCTGATCGTGGCCGCTCTGGCGGTGCTGGCCGCGTGCGGCTCCGACGACGACGACGGGGGCAGCGCCTCCACCACCACGACCGAGGCGGCGTCGAAGTGCGCGAAGGATCAGCTCGCGCTCGCGACGCCCGGCCAGCTCACGGTCGGCACCGACAAGCCGGCGTTCCCGCCGTACTTCGAGGACGACGACCCGACGAACGGCAAGGGCTTCGAGAGCGCGGTCGCCTACGCCGTCGGCAAGCAGCTGGGCTTCGACAAGTCCGAGATCAAGTGGACCGTCGTGCCGTTCAACTCCTCCTACGCGCCCGGCCCGAAGGACTTCGACTTCGACATCAACCAGATCTCGATCACGCCGGCTCGCGAGAAGGCGGTCGACTTCTCGAGCCCGTACTACACCGCCCCGCAGGCGGTCGTGGTGCCGAAGGAGTCGGACCTGGCCGGGACCGAGTCCCTGGCGGACCTGAAGGACGCGGTCATCGGCGTGCAGATCGGGACCACGAGCCTCGACGCAGCCCGCGACGTCATCCAGCCCAGCCAGGACATCAAGGTCTTCAACGACTCCAACGACGTCGTCACCGCGCTCAAGCAGAACCAGGTCGACGCGGTCGTGCTCGACCTGCCGACGGCCTTCTACCTCACCGCCGCGCAGGTGCCCGGCGCGAAGATCGTCGGCCAGTTCAACGCACCGGGCGGTGACGAGTTCGGCCTGCTGCTGGAGAAGGGATCCGAGCTCACCGGGTGCGTGAACGAGGCGCTCGCCAAGCTCGACTCGAGCGGGGAGCTTCAGCAGATCACCGACAAGTGGATGGGCGCTACGGCGGGCGCGCCGGAGCTTCGCTGACCTCGGATCGCCGCGCCGTACGCGAAGCCGCCCGCCGCCGGCGGGCTCAGCGCGGCGCCGCGATCTCCGCCGTCTCCACGGTCGTCGTTCTGGGCGCGCTCGGCGCGCTGATCCTCACCAGCAAGGGCTGGCCGACGGTCCGCGACACGTTCTTCTCGTGGAGCGCGTTCACGGACTCGTTCCCCGACGTCCTGGACGGCTTCTGGCTGGACATCAAGATCTTCCTGATCGTCGAGGTGGTGGTCCTTGCGCTCGGACTGGTGGTGGCGATCGTGCGGGTGAGCCGCACGCCCGCCCTGTTCCCGCTGCGCATGCTGGCCGCCACCTACACGGACATCTTCCGCGGCATCCCGACGATCCTGATCGTCTACCTGATCGGCTTCGGCATCCCGGCGCTGGAGCTGACCGGCGTGCCGAGCGACCCGGTGATCCTCGGCGGCGCGGCCCTGGCGCTCTCGTACAGCGCCTACGTGGCCGAGGTCTACCGCTCGGGGATCGACTCCGTCCACCCCGGCCAGCGATCCGCGGCGCTCGCGCTCGGCCTGACGCCTGCGCAGTCCACCCGCTTCGTGGTCCTGCCCCAGGCCGTGCGGCGAGTGGTGCCGCCGCTGCTCAACGACTTCATCGCGCTCCAGAAGGATGTCGCGCTGGTGTCGATCCTCGGTCCGCTCGAGGCGTTCCGGGTGGCCCAAATCGAGGCGTCGTCGACCTTCAACTACACGCCGCTGGTCGCCGCCGCGTGCCTCTACCTGCTCGTGACGGTGCCGCTGGCACGCTCGGTCGACCGCATGCAGGCGCGCGGGCTGAGGCGCCGCAGCGGAGGGGCGCCAGCATGACGGCGCCCGTCCTCGAGGTGCAGGGGGTGACCAAGGCCTACGGCGAGGTTCCGGTGCTGCGCGGGGTCGACCTGGCCGTGCGCGAGCACGAGGCGGTCGCGCTGATCGGCGCCTCCGGGTCCGGGAAGTCGACGCTGCTGCGCTGCATCGACCTGCTCGAGGAGATCGACGACGGCGACGTGCTGCTGGACGGACAGGTGGTCACCGACCCTGCGGTCGATCCCGTGCCGGTCCGGCGGCGGCTCGGGCTCGTGTTCCAGTCGTTCAACCTGTTCCCCCACCTCACGGTGCTGGAGAACGTCCTGCTCGCCCCGATGCGCGCGCAGGGACTGGCGCGCGCCGAGGCCGCGCAGAGCGCCCACGAGCTGCTCGCGCGCTTCGGCCTCGACGACCGCGAGGGCGACTACCCGGACCGGCTCTCGGGGGGTCAGCAGCAGCGGGTCGCCATCATCCGCGCGCTGGCGACGCGCCCGCGCGCCCTGCTGCTGGACGAGATCACCAGCGCGCTCGACCCGGAGCTGGTGAGTGAGGTGCTCGAGCTGGTGCGCGAGCTGAAGGGCCAGGGCATGACCATGCTGATCGCCACCCACGAGATGAGCTTCGCCCGCGACTTCGCCAACGAGATCTGCTTCCTGCACGAGGGCCGCATCCTGGAGCGCGGCGGGCCCGAGCGGCTGCTCGCGGATCCGCGGCAGCCCGAGACCCAGCGCTTCCTGCGCCGGCTGCTGGGCGCCGGGCGCCTCTGATCAGGCCGCGCGCCAGGCTCTGCAGATCTCGGTGACGTGCCGGTGGTCGGTGCCACAGCAGCCGCCGAGCACGTTGAGCCTCGGGAGCTGCTGGCGCAGCGCGGCGTGCCTGGCTCCGAGGTCCGCGGGGTCTCCCTCGTCCAGCTCCTCCGCCTCGTCGAGCTCGGCGTGGCTCTTGGTGGAGGCGTTCGCGCGCAGGCCACCGATGCGCTCCTGCCACGGCTCGCCGCGGAGGATGTCGTGGAAGTGGCTCGGGTGGGCGCAATTGATCATGTAGTAGGCGGGCGTCCCATCCGTGTCGTTGTCCACCTGCTGGATCGCATCGCCGAGCGGCTGTCCGCTCGGCAGGCGCCCGTCGGTCTCGAGGGTGAACGAGATCGCGACCGGCAGGCCGGCGCGCTGCGCGGCCCGGCTGAGGCCGATCACCTCGTCGGCATAGGTCATCGTGATCGCCGTGACCATGTCCGCGGCGGTCTCGGCGAACGTCTCGATCTGCGTGGAGTGGTAGTCCTGCGCCTCGCCAGGAGTCAGCTTCGTGGCCGGGCTGTACCCGTCGTCCTGCGGCCCGATGCAGCCGCTGATGACGACCGGGCCGCCGTGCGATCCCGCCTCCTCGCGGAGCTCCTCCATGAGCGCGATCGCCCTGCGGTTGAGGTCGGCCAGCTCCAGCTCGCCGTAGCCCAGCTCGGCGGCCCAGCGGGGGCTGGCGCGCCACGTTGGGCTCTCGAGCACGAGGCCGGCGCCCTCGTCGCGGGCGAGTGCGAGGTAGGGCGCGTAGTACCGGCGCAGCTCGTCCGTGCCGCGCTCGTCGGCGAGCAGCACGAACGCGGCAAAGGCGGGCAGCTCCAGCCCCTGGTGGAAGATCAGGGTGGTCTCGATGCCACCGTCCGTCAGGAAGAGGCCGCCGTCGAGCTGGGGCAGGCCGTCCCGGTAGCCCATCGGCATAGCATCCAGGATTCAGCGTATTAGGGTGCCCTAAGGCTTCTCTGTTAGGGTGCCCTAACCCGTGCCCGTCAGGGAGCCCCCACTCGCCAGCGCCCGCGCGCTCGGCCTCCTGCTCGCACTCGCCGCCCTGGCGCTCGTGTGCGTCGCCAGCCTCGCGGTGGGGTCTCGCTCGATCGCCCCGGCCACCGTGGTCGAGGCCTTCACCGACTCCGACGGCGGCAACCAGGAGCACTTCATCGTGCGCGAGCTGCGCGCGCCGCGCACGATGATCGGGCTGATGGTGGGCGTGGCGCTCGGCCTGGCCGGGGCCCTGCTCCAGGGCCTGACCCGAAACCCGCTCGGCGATCCCGGCATCCTCGGGATCAGCGCGGGCGCGGCGCTTGCCGCGGCGGTTGCCGTGCTGCTGTTCGGGGTCAGCAGCGTCTACGCCTACATCTGGTTCGCCTTCGCCGGGGCGGCCGTGGTGGGCGTGGCCGTGTACACGCTCGGGTCGCTCGGCCGCGATGGCGCGACCCCCGTGAAGCTCGCCCTCGCGGGGGCGGCGCTGACCGCGCTGCTTACTTCGCTGACCTCGCTGATCCTGCTGGTCGACGTGTCGACCCTGAACGCGCTGCGGTTCTGGCTGGTGGGGTCGCTGGCTGGCCGCGGCGGCGGCGTGGCGGTCCAGGTCTGGCCGTTCATAGCGGCCGGAACCGTCGCGGCGCTCGCGTCGGCGCGCGTGCTGAACGCCCTGTCCCTCGGCGACGACGTCGCGCGCTCGTTGGGAGTGCGACTCGGCGGGGCCCGCGCGCTCGCAGGCGGCGCCGCGATCGTGCTGACGGGCGCGGCCACCGCCGCGGCGGGGCCGATCGTGTTCGTGGGGCTCGCGATCCCGCACGTGGCGCGCGCCATCGCCGGGCCCGACTACCGCTGGGTCCTGCTCTACTCGGCCGTGCTGGCGCCGGTGCTGGTCCTCGGCGCGGACGTCATCGGCCGCCTGGTCGCCGGCACGGGCGAGATGCAGGTCGGGATCGTCACCGCCCTGATCGGCGCGCCGTTCTTCGTGGCGCTCGTACGACGCCGAAAGCTGGCCGAGCTGTGAGCGGCCTCGCGGCGGCGCCGCTCGCATCGGCGCGGCGGGTGGTGGCGTCGAGCCGCTCCAGCGCACGTGCGCGGACCCAGCGGGTGGGACTGCTGCTGGCCGGAGCCGTCTTCGCGGCGTTCGCGGCGAGCGTGAGCGTGGGCGACTTCCCGATCGCGCTGCGGGATGTCGTGCCCGCGATCCTCGGCTACGGCGACACGGGCGAGGTCTTCGTCGCGCGTGAGCTGCGGGTGCCGCGGGCGCTGGCGGCGGTGCTGGTCGGCGCGGCGTTCGGCATCTCCGGGGCGATCTTCCAGGCGGTCGCCCGCAATCCGCTCGCCAGCCCGGACATCCTCGGGATCATGGCCGGCGCCTCCGCGGCGACCGTCTTCGTGATCACCGTGGCCGGCCCCCGGTTCGCCCTGATGGCGACCGCCGCCTTGGGCGGGGCGTTCGCGCTCGGCGCGGCGATCTACCTGCTGGCGTACCGACAGGGCGTGTCGAGCTACCGCTTCGTGCTGGTCGGGATCGGCCTCGACGCCGTGGCGGTGGCCGTCACCTCCTACCTGCTCACCGAGGCGGAGCTGTTCGAGGCGGCCGCCGCGATGATCTGGCTGACCGGGAGCCTCAACGCAGCCGGCTGGGAGTCGGTGGCCCCCCTTGCCTGCGTGCTTGCGTTGCTGACGCCGGCGGCGCTCGCGCTCGCGGGCCGGCTGCGCGTTATCCAGCTCGGCGACGACGCGGCAAGGGGCCTCGGCGTGGGCGTCGAGCGCTCGCGGCTCGCCCTGCTGGGCGTCGGCGTGGCCCTGGCCGGCGTGGGCACAGCCGTGGCGGGGCCGGTCGCCTTCGTCGCGTTCCTGGCGGCCCCGATCGCGCGGCGGCTTACGCGGGCTCCGATGACGCTGGTGCCCGCGGGCCTGGCGGGCGCGCTGATCGTGCTCGTCGCAGACGTCGCGGGGAGGCGCCTGTTCGCGCCCACCGAGATCCCGGTCGGGATCTTCACGAGCCTCTGCGGCGCGCCCTACTTCCTGTACCTGCTCGCGCGGGCGAATCGGAGCGGAGCGGGCGGATGACGCTGGAGGCACACCGTCTGACGCTGGCCTACGACCAGCACGAGGTCGTCAGCGATCTCTCGGTCGCGATCGCTCCCGGGCGCGTGACCTCGATCGTCGGCCCGAACGCCTGCGGCAAGTCGACGCTGCTGCGCGGCCTGGCCCGCCTGCTCAAGCCGAGGGGCGGGGCGGTGCGCCTCGACGGCCGCAGCATCCACGCGCTTCCCACCAAGGAGGTCGCGACGCGCCTGGCGATCCTTCCCCAGGCGCCGGTCGCGCCGGAGGGCATCACGGTCACCGACCTCGTGGGGCGTGGCCGCTATCCGCACCAGAGCTGGCTGCGCCACTGGTCCGCCGCGGACGAGCAGGCGGTCGCCGCCGCCATGGCGGCCACCGAGGTGCTCGGGCTGGCCGACCGCCCGGTGGACGAGCTGTCCGGCGGCCAGCGACAGCGCGTGTGGATCGCCCTCGCGCTCGCACAGGACACGCCGACCCTGCTGCTGGACGAGCCGACCACGTTCCTCGACGTGGCCCACCAGGTGGAGATCCTCGACCTGCTCACCGACCTCAACCAGCGGGACGGGCGCACCGTCGTGCTCGTCCTGCACGACCTCAACCACGCCTGCCGCTACAGCGACCACCTGATCGCCATGCGCGACGGCGCGGTGGTCGCCGAGGGCCCGCCGGCGCAGGTGGTGACCCAGGCGCTCGTCGAGGAGGTCTTCGACCTGCGCTGCCAGGTCATCGGTGACCCGGTCTCGCACACGCCGATGGTGATCCCCATCGGCCGGCACCGGGCCAACGGCACCGCACCTCTCACGGAAACGAAAGCCAAAGGAGCACCATGACCCTGCCCGATCCCGAGATCGCCCGCACCACCCGGCGCCGCTTCGTCGTCGCGGGCGCCGGCGCGCTGACCGCCGTCCCACTGCTGCTGGCCGCCTGCGGCGGCGACGACGAGGCCAAGCCGGCGGCCCGCGGCAAGAGCCGCTTCGCGTTCACCGACGACCGCGGCGTCGAGATCTCCCTCGACGGCCCGGTCGAACGGATCGTGGCGCACGAGTACGCCGCGCTGGCGCTGTGGGACTATGGCGTGCGGCCGGTCGGCATCTACGGAAGCGTGCCGTTCGACGAGCAGCCGCTGTTCGGCCAGCTGGACCTGAGCGGCGTGGAGTCGGTCGGCGACGTGTGGGGCGAGGTCAACCTCGAGGCGCTCGCGGCCCTGCGTCCGGACCTGGTGATCACCACCTACTGGCCCTCCGAGAAGCTGCTCGGTGGCATCAAGGACGACAAGCTGGAGCGGAAGATGACCGCTATCGCTCCGATCGCCGGCATTCACGCGCAGGTGCCCGCGACCACCACGATCGAGCACTTCGAGGAGCTGGCCGGCGCGCTCGGCAGGGACCTCCGCGCCAAGCCGGTGGTGGCGGCACGCAAGCGCTATGAGCGGGCTGTCCAGTCGTTCCGCACCGCCGTGGAGGCCAAGCCCGGCCTGCGCGTCATGGCCGTCTACGCCGATCCCGAGGCGCTCTACGTCGGCAAGTCGCAGGACTACTCCGATCTGCGCGAGTACCAGGCCTGGGGCCTGGAGCTGGTGTCCGGCAAGGGCTCGGACCCCTACTGGGAGAAGATGAGCTGGGAGAACGCCGACAGGTACCCCGCCGACGTGATCCTCTACGACGCGCGTGCGACCGCGCCCACTCTCGACAAGCTGGCGGACATCCCCGCGTGGCGGCGGCTGCCGGCGGTCGAGGCCGGACAGCTCTCGCCGTGGCACATGGAGGAGGGCGTCAGCTACAACCTCTTCGCCGGCCACATCGAGGAGCTGGCCGCGCGCATCGAACGCTCAGAGACCGTCGCCTGACGGCTCCCCGTAGAGCTCCCGGGCTCGAGGGCGATGCCTGCGAACTGCGCGACGGCGAGTGGAGCGCGCGGTACGGCTAGTCGAGCGAGATGTGGAGGCGCACGACGAGCCCGCGGTCGTGCGTGCGGACCTCGACCAGGTCGCAGAGCAGGCGCGCCAGCCACAGCCCGCGTGGCTCGGTCATGAGAGCCGGGTCCGAGGCGAACTGGCCGATCAGCGGATCGCCGACGCCGGCGCCCTCGTCGCGTATCTCGTAGAGCAGCTCGCCGTCCTGCAGCCACGACCGCATCGTGCCCTGGCCGGCTCCGTGGACGATCACGTTGGCCGCCACCTCCTGCACCGCGAGGAAGGTGTCCTGGATGGACTTGCCCGACAGGCCGGCCGTGTGCGCGCGCTGCAGGATGAACTCGCGGACGTCGCGCAGGTCGGGCGTGATCGGACAATCGACCGTGGGCCCGGCCGGCTCCTCCAGCCCCTCGCGGTCGAGCTCGCGGATGAGCGAGTTGACCTCGACGTAGTCGGGACTGTGCACCACATCCGTGCCGCTGCAGAGCTCAGGGTGCGTCCGGCCCGCGCCGGCGAGGATGTGGTCGGGGAGCTTGCGCGCGTCGTAGGGACAGACGATCGAGATCGGCTGGAGCGCGAAGGCAGCGTTGAGGATGGACTCGTAACGGATCCACTCGCTCATCGGGGCGCTCGTCTCTCCCGTCCAGGCGACCTCGCCGACCACGCGCACGCGCTTGCGGTCCGCCTCCTCGACATACCGCTCGTAGCTCAGCAGCGTGTGGGACGGAAGCTGGTACCACTCGGCCGAATCCCGGAACTCGACCTCGTCCGCCTGCCCGCCGAGGGCGTTGCCCAGCACCTCGGCGTTGTGGGACGTCGTCACCACCAGGACGCGCTCGTCCGCCGCGAGGCCATCCTGCACGAAGGGGACGGTCGAGGCGAGGAACTCGGACTCCTGGTCGTAGACGAGCGCCCGGTGGGTCAGCTCTCCATGCCGCGGTAGCTCCCCGTCGCCGGCGAAGCGGGCGGCCGCCAGCCGCGCATGACGCTCGGCCGCGGCGCGGGCGCGCCTCGCCGTCCGGCGGCGGAGGGCCTCGTACAGCTCGCGATGCTCGGCGCCCGACTCACGCAGCTGGGCGTCCGTGACCTCGAGCCGGGCGAGCTGGTAGCTGAGCGGGACCCAGACGCTGCTGCGGGCCGTCTCGGCGAGGCGCGGCATCCCGCTCGCGTCGGCGATCAGTAGGTGGAAGCTCTGGTTGAGCTGCGCATAGGCGCCGCGGTCGCCGCGTTCCGCCGCCTCCTCGAGCCGGCGCAGGGTCAGCTCGAGCTGCGCGAGCCCGTCGTCGTCGATCTCGCGCGCCGCCGCCGCGGCGGCCAGGCCCTCCAGCGCGGCGCGAACCGAGAACAGCTCGTTCAGGGCCTGCGGGGTCGGACGCACGATGCGGCACCCGACCTGCGGGATGATCTCCACGAGCCCCTCGCTCTCGAGCCGCTTGAGCGCCTCGACGACCGGGGTGCGGCTGATGCTGAGCTCCTCCGCCAGCCCGTACGCGGAGACGATGTCCCCGGCCTGCCAGCGGCCGCGCAGCATCTCGTCCATGAGGTGTCGGTACGCCCGCTCCGTGCGCGTCGTGCGGGGCTGGGTCATCATGGGGATCTTCTCAAGATCCCGGCTGTTGTCACGGGGAATTCAGCGCAGCTTGCCGCTCTCGAGCGGCTCCACCGGAAGCTCGCCCGGCCGCAGGCGCAGCTCCGCGAAGATGTCCGCGTCCTCGACGCGCTCGGACTGCGCGTCGAGCTCGACGCCGAGCTCCTCCTCGGCCGTCTCCGCCGCCCCGATCAGGACGACCTCGGCGCCCTCATGGTCGAGGAAGGCGGGCGGGTTGAGCGGGGCGAAGCGCCGGTCGCCGAAGCGCTCGAGCAGCTCGGGCGGGAACTCGGCACGCCGGTCGCCCTGAAGGCCGGCCCCCGGCGGTGCCGGAACGGTCGGGTTGCGCACGGCGACGATGTAGCTCGCCTGCTTGGAGATGCCGAACAGCCGCTGCGCCTCGCCCGGCTCCGCGGGCAGCTCCAGCGCGTAGGCAAGGTGGGTGTGGCCGTCGTGATCGACGATCGAGTAGCGGCCCTCGCCGACGGGCCGCCCCTCCGGCTGCTCGCGCATCCCGCGCGTCTTGGTCTCGTACTCGGCCCGCTCCACGTCGTCGCGCAGCTCGTCCGGGTCATGCGCCACCTCCGCCACGAAGGCCCACTCGCGCTCGTGGACGTTCGGGTCGGGGAGTCGCTTGCGCCCCACGATCAGCCGCCGGTAGCAGCGCTGGCGGTCGGGCTTGAGCACGAGGAAGAAGCGCTGCACGTCGTCCAAGCCGCGCACCTGCTCCACGCCCACGCGGGGCCGGTAGAAGAAGAAGACGTCACCGCGCTCGAGTGCCTCGCTCATACGCTTGTCCGTAGGCCGCTCGCGGTTTGTGAACAGGCTCGGGGCGGGTAGGCAAGCGCACGATGGAGGACCTGATCGAGACGGTCACCCAAGGCAATGCCACCGAGGTCAAGGTCCTGCTCGCCTCGGTGGCGCTCGCGCTCGCCTCCTATCAGCTGGTCCTGATCACGGTTGGCTACGGCAAGCTTCGCCTGCCCTTTCTCGCGCCGCCGCCCGCCGCCCGGGCCCACCGCGCCGTCGGCGACACGATCGCGGCCTTGCTGGTCGTGGTGGCGGTCATGTGCGTCGGCTACTTCGGCTTCGAGGACGACGCCGGCCTTCACGCCGTCACGGCGATCGCGCTGCTGGCGACGCTGGCGCTGAAGATCGCCGTCGTGCGCTGGTGGCACGGCCTGGGCCGGCTGCTTCCGGCGCTCGGCATCTCCGTGTGGCTGCTGCTCGCGCTCACGTGGCTGACATCGGCCGGCGACTTCCTGGCCGACTCCTGACGACGATGGACCAGCGCTCACACACCCGGCAGCTGATCGGCTCGCTGCTGGTCGCGCTCGCCATCGCCGCGGTCGCGATCGCGGTCGTCACGGCGAAGTTCGGCGCCACCAGCGCGGCCGAGCAGGACGTGCGCGAGCAGCAGCTGGAGCTCCAAGAGGAGCGCCAGGAACAGCGCCAGGAGCTGCTCGAGGAACGCGAGGAGCGCTAGGCCACCACGCCGGTGGGCTCCTTCGGCAGCCCCGCGTCCGTGCGCAGGCGGGCCGCTATCTCGCTGATCTCCTCCGGCGCGTAGTCCGGCGCGAAGACCGCCGTCTGGGGCGGCAGGTCGTTCCAGGGCGCGCCCTCCGGAATCCCGTCAACGACCTCGAGGGCCTCGCCCGTCTCCGGGTGCGGACCGTTGAACACCGCGGCGAGCTCGCCGTAGTCGGAGGGTGAGAAGCGGTAGAGCCGCTTGTGGTCGCCGCGCTGGATGTGCGGCCGGCATTCGGGGATCTTCTCGGTCGGGATGCGCGGCGTCGGAAACATCTTCTTGAGGTCGGCGCCGGTGAGGTTCTCGATCGCGCGCGCATAGGCGATCTGGTGGACGCCGCCGCGACAGAGCAGGTACCCGGTCAGCGCGCGCGCCGCCGGGTGGTCCGTCATCTCATAGACCTTGAGCTTGTTGTTGCGGGCCGCCGTCTCGAGGAAGAAGTTCCAGGTCAGGTCCTCGACGAGATCGCCGGTGGCCACGACGTAGTCGCCGTTCCAGGGCCGCCCGTTCGAGTCCTGCGGCAGGGCGCTCTGGCCGCCGGCGATGAAGTGCTGGGGGTTGCCCACGCCCTTCACACCGCTCAGCGCCGCCTTGAGGTCGCCGCCGCCGTTCGGGCTGTCCGATGCGCCCGTGAGCATCGTGTTGATGGTGGCCGCCACCAATTCGATGTGCCCGTACTCCTCCGCCGCGATGTTCGCAACGAGGTCGTAGAAGGGCCGGGCGCCCTGCCGCCCGCGGAAGTTGAACGACTGGAAGGTGTAGTTCATGAGCGTGGACATCTCGCCGAAGCGACCGCCCATCAGCTCCTGGACCGCGGAGGCGCCATCGGGGTCCGGGTCGGACGGCGGTGGCAGCTCGGTTTGGAGCCGATCGATGCGGAGAATCATGGAAAGCCCTCCAATGGTGGGGGTGACGGGTCTGAGGGCCAGCTACCCGGGGCTATCCCCGACGAACGGGCGATTCGCGGGCTCATGACCGACGAGCTGCGCAGCCTGGCCCGGCTCGGGTTCCAGGAGCTGAGCGGGGCCGCCGCGGGCCTCCACGGCTTCCACCGCGCGATCGCCACGCGCGCCTTCGAGGCGAGCGGGCCGGGCGCGCAGCCGGCCCGCGCGGTGCACGACGCCGTCTCCGCCGGCGTGTACCGCGGCCTCGCCGGCGCGGCCAGCCTGATCGGCGCCGCGACCGACGCCGCGCTGGGACGCCGCCGGGTGGACGACGGCCGCGCGCTCTCGAGCTCTCCCCGCGGGGCGCTCGTGGTCGGCGCCCTCAACGGCCTGATCGGCGACCGGCTCGAGCGCGAGGGCAGCGACCTGCACGCCTCCACCAGCGTTCGGCTCGCGGGCCGCCCGGTCGGCCTGGAGCCGGAGCAGCTCACCGCCGCGTTCGGTGACGCCACTCCTCTGCTCGCGGTGTTCCTGCACGGGCTGATGGAGAGCGAGTACTCGTGGCGGCTGAACGCCGGTCCCCATGGCCAGACGTACGGCAGCCGGCTGTACACCGACCTCGGCTTCACGCCCGTGGAGCTGCGCTACAACAGCGGCCGCCACATCTCCGAGAACGGCCTCGAGCTGGCCGACCTGCTCGAGCAGCTCGCTGCGGCCTGGCCGGCCGGCGTCGAGCGGATCGCGCTGGTCGGGCACTCGATGGGCGGCCTCGTCGCGCGCTCCGCCTGCCACCAGGGCGCGGAGCGCGGGGATGTCTGGGTCGGGCGCGTGCGGCACGTCGTCTCGCTCGGCTCGCCGCATCTGGGGGCGCCGCTGGCGCAGGGCGTGCACTGGGCCAGCGCGGCACTGAACTCCCTTCCCGAGACGCGTCCGCTGGCCTCGTTCCTGCGCCGCCGGAGCGCCGGCATCCGCGACCTTCGGCAGGGCTCGCTCGTCGACGCCGACTGGCGCGACCGCGATCCGGACGAGCTGCGCGCCGTGGCGTGCGAGGAGGTGCCGCTCCTGGAGGGTGCGACCCACTGCTTCGTCGCGGCGACGCTCACCCGCAACCCACGCCATCCGGTCGGGCGCCTGCTGGGCGACTGCCTGGTGCTCGAGGGCAGCGCGTCAGGGCGCAGCGCCAAGCGCTGCATCCCATTCGAGGCCGAGCACGGCATGCACCTCGGCGGCACGCACCACGTCGCCCTGCTCAACCACCCGGAGGTCTACGGTCGGCTGCGGGACTGGCTGGCGGTCGCGCCCTAGGCGCGCGCCTGAAACGCCCGCGGCCGGAGCGCGGCGCGCAGCCGCTCGCCCAGCCCACGCTCCGTCGCGTCGGCCTCGCGCAGCTGCCGGGCGCGCAGCTCCAGCAGCGCGACGATCTCGGCCGTGTGCTCGAACGGGTCGGCGATCGGGCGGCCCGAGCCCAGCGGCAGCGCGGCCAGCAGGCGCGAGTCGGCCTCGGCGACCAAGGTTGGTCCACGCGGCGGGCTCGCGCTGTCGAGTGCAGCGAGCCGGTCCAGCGCGGTGCGGTCGGCTGCAACGGAACGGCGAACGGTGATGGGTGGCATGAGCCGGCCTCCTTGGTCGGTTGAGTGTATGACGGCCTGCTGCTAGTGTACGACCCACAATGGGCCAAACAAGGTCGTACAAGTTGAACTTGTCTGATCTCGACCGGGATGGCGACGTCTCGATCACCCAGCAGCTCGTCGACCGCTTCCTGGCTGCGATCGAGGCCGGCGAGCTCGAGCCCGGCGCCAAGCTGCCGCCCACGCGCGAGCTGGCCGCCGAGGTCGGCGTCAACCACCTGACCGCCGCCCGGGTCTACCGCAAGCTCGCCGAGCTGGGCTACGTGACGGCGCAGGTGGGGCGCGGCACCTTCGTCCGGACGCTCGCGCCCGCGGGCAGCGCGTCCCACGGCGACGACTGGCAGGTCTACGCGCTGCCGCCCCACGAGATCTCCTACTCCGAGCAGGTGCTGGCCGACACCTTCTCGCTCGCCGGCCGTGACGACGTCATCTCACTGGCCACGGGCTGGCCCTCGCCCAGCACCTACCCGACCGAGGAGCTGGCGGCGATCGCCGCCGACGTGTTCGCCGAGGTGGGCGGCAACGCATTGTCCTATCTGCCGGCGGAGGGATTGTTTGACCTGCGCGAGCAGATCGCCGTCCGCGGCATCACCTACGGCTACGCGGAGGACGCCGACGAGGTGGTGATCACGTCGGGCGCCCAGCAGGCGATCGCCCTGGCGGCCCGCGCCACGCTCGAGCCCGGCGACGTGGCCGTGATCGAGTCGCCCACCTTCATCGGCATGATGACCGCGCTGCGCGGCACCGGGGCGCGCGTGATCGGCGTCCCGGTCGACGAGGACGGCCTCGACGTCGGCGCGCTGGAGCACCTGCTCGCGCGTCACGAGGTGAAGCTGGTCGGCCTCCAGAGCGCCTGCCACAACCCCACCGGACGCAGCCTGTCGGACGAGCGGCGCGGCCGGCTCGCGGAGCTCGCGCTCGAGCGCAACTTCTTCATCCTCGAGGACCGCGTGTACGCGGACATGCACTTCGACGGCGAGATCGTCCGCCCGGTCCGCGAGCTGGCGCCGGCGCACGTGATCTACGTGAACTCGCTCTCGAAGGTGGTCGGCGGCGGCCTGCGCAGCGGCTGGGTGGCCGCACGCGGCGCGGTGCGCGAGCGCATCGCCATGCTCAAGCTCGAGGCCGACTTCCACTCGCCGACGCTGATCCAGCACATGGCCGCACGCTGGCTCGCGACCGGCGCCTACGATCGCCATGTGGCCGGCACGATCCCGTTCTACCGCGAGCGCCGTGACGCGCTGCTGGCCGCGCTGGAGCGGCACATGCCCGGCGAGTACCACGCCGATCCGCCCGAGGGCGGCCACCACCTCTGGGTCACGCTCACGCGTCCGCTCGACGAGCGCGCCCTCTACGCCGAGGCGGCTCGGGACGGCGTGACGTTCACGCCCGGCGGGGCGATCACTGCCGAGCGGCGCTCGCAGACCTCCTTCCGGCTGTCCTTCTCCCTGCTCAACCCCGAGCAGCTGGACGAGGGCGTGCGCCGCCTCGCGCGCGCAATCCGCGAGGTGCGCCGGCGCGCCCGCCACGCGGTCGCCGCGCCGATGTCATGAACGCCGCGCCCGCGACGTCTCCCTCGATGTGAGGGCCACCCGCCGCATCGCCGGGGAGCACGGCGAGCAGGACCTGCACACGGCCTTCGGGGTCGGCGACTGGCTGATGCTCAGCGCCGCGGCGGCCACCTGGGGCGCCTCGTTCCTGCTCATCGACATCGGGCTCGAGCACTTCGCGCCGCCACTGATCGCGTTCGCGCGGATCGCCGTGGGCGCGGCCACGCTCGCCATGCTGCCGGCGGCGCGGCGTCCGGTGCCGCGCTCGGCGTGGCCGCTGATCGGCCTGCTCGGCGTGATCTGGATGGCGATCCCGTTCCTGCTGCTCGCGGTGGCCCAGCAGTGGATCGACACCTCCCTCGCCGGGATGATCAACGCCACCGCCCCGCTGTTCACGGCCGTGGTGGCGGCGTTCCTCGTGCGCGCCCTGCCGTCGCGGCTACAGGCGGCCGGCCTGGCCTTGGGCTTCCTCGGCGTGGTGGCGATCAGCCTGCCGTCCGTCGACGGCGGCTCGAACCTGCTCGGGGTGGGCCTGGTGCTCACCGCCGCGCTGCTCTACGGCTTCGCGTTCAACATGGCGGCGGCGCTGCAGCGTGCCCACGGCCCGCTGGCGGTCACGTTCCGCGCGATGCTCGTCGCGGCCGCCGCGCTGCTCCCAGCCGCCGTCATCGGTGCGCTGGGATCCTCGTTCGCCTGGTCGAGCCTGGTGGCCGTGCTGGCGCTCGGAGCGCTCGCCACCGGCCTCGCCATGGTCTGGTTCACGACGCTGATCGGCCGTGTCGGGCCGTCGCGAGCGGCGGTGTCGATCTACGTGGTGCCGATCGTGGCCGTCGCGCTGGGCGCGGCGTTCAACGACGAGCGCGTCCACGTCGCCGCACTGCTGGGCACGGCGATGGTGCTGGGCGGCGCCTACCTGACGAGCCGCCCCAAGCCCGGCTAGGAGGCGGCCCCGGGCTCGAGCTTCTCCCACAGGCCGGCGAGCGTGCGCAGCTCGTCGGGCGAGAGGTGGCTGAGGAAGCGCTTGCGGACGCCCTCCAGGTGCGTGCCGCGCGCGAGCTGGAACAGCTCGCGGCCCTCGACCGTGATGGCGGCGTTGAAGCCGCGCGCGTCGTCCTTGCAGCGCTCGCGGCGCAGGAGCCCGTCGCGCTCCATGCGGTCCACCAGGCGGGTGAGGCCGCTGCGGCTCAGCAGCACGCCGTCCGCGAGGTCGGACATGCGCAGCTGGCCGTCGGGGGCCTCCGCGAGAAACAGCAGCACCTCGTAGGAGGACAGCGGCAGGCTGTGCGCGCGCACCAGCTCCGCGTCGAGCTCCTTGGTCATGCTCGCATGCACCCGCAGCAGCCCGCGCCAGGCACCCAGCTCCTCGCCGGTGAGCAGCGCGGGAGCGGCAGATCGGCTGGTGGATGTGGTTGCGCTCATCGGATCCCGGTAAGGTAGTTGCTCGTACAATGAGTTTAACCGAGCGTCTCCGTCCCGCCCAGAACGATCCGCAGGGGGCGCTCGTCCTCTTCCACGGCCGCGGCGCCGACGAGTACGACCTGTTGCCGCTGCTGGACATGCTCGACCCCGAGCGCCGGCTGCTCGGCGCCACTGCCCGGGGACCGCTGTCGCTGCCACCGGGCGGTGCCCACTGGTACGCGGTGCGCCGGATCGGCTACCCCGATCCGGACACCTTCCACGCGACCTACGGCCAGCTCGGCGACTGGCTCGACGGCCTGCTGGCCGAGCACGGCATCCCGCCCGAGCGCACGATCCTGGGTGGCTTCTCCCAGGGTGCGGTGATGACCTACGCGCTCGGGCTCGGCGCCGACCGTCCGCGACCGGCCGGCCTGATCGCGCTGAGCGGGTTCATCCCCGAGGTGGAGGGGTTCGAGCTCGGCAACCCCGCCGGCCTGCCCGTGGCGATCGGGCACGGTACCCACGATCCGGTGATCGGAGTCGAGTTCGGCCGTGACGCCCGCGACCGCCTCGCGCACGCCGGCGCCGACGTCACCTACCGCGAGTCCCCGATGGGGCACTCGATCGATCCGGCCTTCCTGGACGAGCTGCGCGGCTGGGTCAGCGCTCGCGCCGGAACGCCCGCCTGATCCGGTCGAGCAGCGCGCGCAGCATCAGTGAGAAGCCGCCGACCGGCTTGGCCGCAGGCGGGGCGGCGGGCTCGGCGGCGGTCGTGTCGGACGTGGGCTCCGAGGTCTCGATCGTCCTCTGCAGGCAGTCGGAGAAGTCGCGCAGCAGCCGGTTGGAGACATCCTCGATCATCCCTCCGCGGCCGAAGCGGGCGAGCCGGCCCGTGATCGTGAAGTCGGTCTCCGTGTCGACCCTCGTCGCGCCGCCCTCCTCGCGCATGGTGCTGACGATCGTCGCCTTGGCCGAGCCCTGGCCGCGCTTGTCCTGGCCGCTCGCGCGCATGACCACCCGGTGGGCCGCTTCGTCGACCTCCGCCATGGAGAGCTCGCCGCGATAGGCGGCCGTGGTCGGCCCGAGCCGGACCGAGAAGCTGCCTCGGTAGGTGCCGTCCTCGCCGGCCTCGGTGATCTCGGCGCCGGGCAGGCAGGGCGCCACACGCTGCACGTCGATCAGGGCTTCCCAGACGCGTTCGAGCGGAGCCTTCACCTCGAACGAGTGCTGGAGATTCATCTCGCGCGCAGCTCGTCCAGCTGGGCCGGCGTGTCGACGTCCTCGCCGCCGCCGAGGTCGTCGCAGGCGACCTCGCGCGTCGGCACGCTGAGCAGCAGGTTGCGCGCCCCGTGGTCCCCGGAGATGTCGCGCATGCGGGCGAACAGGCCGTGCTCGAGCAGCACCGGATGGCCGGGCTCGCCCGAGTACGTGGCGCGCACGGCGTCCACCCCCGCTGCGCGGGCCGCGATCACGCGGCGGATGGCGTCGGGCGACAGGCGCGGCTGGTCACCGAGCGTGATCACCACCGCCTCGCAGTCGGAGAGCTCCGCCAGGCCGCAGGCCAGCGAGGCCGACTGGCCCTCGTCCCAGCGGTCGCATACGACGTGGTCGGCGCCGTGGAGGTCGACCGCGGCGATCACGTGCTCCGCGCCGGCCCCCAGGACCACGACCACGCGGCCGACGGGCGAGGCGATCATCGCCCGCACCGAGTGCTCCAGCAGCGGGCGGCCGTCCAGCTCGGCGAGCTGCTTGGAACGGCCGAAGCGGGTGGCGGCGCCCGCGGCCAGCACCAGGCCTCCGATCACGCTCCCACCTCGTGGATGCGGCCGGCGGCCTGCGACAGGCGGCCGCCATCGCGCCCGTGCCTGACCGCGACGACCTCGGCCATGATCGACAGCGCCGTCTCCTCGGGCGTCAGCGCGCCGAGGTCGAGGCCGATCGGCGCGGCGACCCGCCCGATCAGGTCCTCGTCGATCCCGAGCGCGAGCAGCCGCTCGCGGCGCTGTGCCTGCGCGCGCCGGCTGCCCATCGCTCCCACGTACGCCGCCTCGGAGCGCAGCGCCAGCTCGAGCGCCGCGTCGTCGAGCTTGGGGTCGTGGGTGAGCACGGCGATGTACGTGGCGCGGTCGATCCCGCCGACGCGCGCGAACGCCTGCTCCGGCCATGCGGCGATCACTTCCTCGGCGTCGGGGAAGCGCTCGCGCGTGGCGAACTGGGAGCGCGGGTCGCAGACGAACGGACGCCAGCCTGCCGCCCGGGCCAGCCGGCTCAGCGCCGCGGCGTAGTCCACCGCCCCGAAGATCACCAGCCGGGGCGCGGGCGCCGTCACGTCCACGAACAGCGAGACGCCGTCGAGCTCGCGCAGCTCGGAGCGCTCGGCCCACATCAGGTCCTCGGCCGCCTCGGTGGCGGTCCGGTCGAGCGCGGTGTCGCCCAGGCCGCCCGCCGTGGCGCCGTCCGGGCGCACGAGCAGCTTCGCGCCCAGCTGGCCGCCGGCGACCACGGTGACCAGAGCCGCGCGGCCGTCTTCCTCCGCGATGCGGGCGAACTCGCCCTGGGGGCTGAGGCTCACTCCGCGTACTCCTCCACGAACACGTCGATCTCGCCGCCGCAGGGGAGGCCGACGTCCCAGGCCTCCGAGTCGGCGATGCCGAAGTGCAGCAGCCGCGGCTCGCCCTCGCGCAGCACCTCGCCGGCGACCTCGACGACGGCGCCCTCGACGCAGCCGCCGGAGACGGCACCCGACACCTCGCCGTGCTCGTTGACCGCCATCTTCGCGCCGGGCGGGCGCGGCGCCGAGCGCTTGACCCCCACCACGGTCGCGATGGCGACCCGGTCGCCCCGGGCCGTCCAGATGCGTACGTCCTCGACGACGTCCTTCACGTGGTCTCCTCCCTGCGCAGCTTGCCCATGGACAGTCGATCCAAAGCTTCGGCCAGCTCCTCCAAAGACGCAAGCGAGTTGCCCGCCATGAACTCGTCGACGTGCGGCAGCGCCGCACGCATCCCGCGCGTGAGCGGCTGGTAGTCGGGGTGCGCCTTGAGCGGGTTGAGCCAGATCAGCCGGTGCGCGCAGCGCGACAGCCGGGCGATCTCGCTCTCGAGCTCGGCGGGCTCGCCGCGGTCCCAGCCGTCGGAGAGCAGCACCACCACGGCGCCGCGGCCGACGCGGCGCCCGTGCTCGCGGTTGAGCGTCGCGAGCGCCTCGCCGATGCGCGTGCCACCCGACCAGTCCTGCGTGGCCTGGGCGGCGCGCGCCAGCGCGGCGTCCACCTCGCGTCCGCGCAGCTCGGCCGTGACGCGCGTGAGGCGCGTGCCGAAGACGAACGCCTCCACGCGCCGGCGGGCGGCGACGCAGGCCTGCATGTAGGAGAGCAGCATGCGCGCGTACGGCTCCATCGAGCCCGACACGTCGCAGATCAGCACGAGCGGGCGCGGCCGTTCGCCGGGCTCGCGCCAGTGCCGCTCGAACGGGTCGCCGGCGGTGCGCAGCGCGGCGCGCATCGTGCCGCGCAGGTCCAGCCGCGCGGCGGGCGGCGCGGCGCCGCGGCGGCGTGCCGGGCGGGTGCGGCGCGATGGCCGCGTCGGCACCGCGGTCGCCAGCCTGCGCATCACCCGGCGGGCGCGCCGGCGCTCCTCCTCGGTGTAGTCGGCGAAGTCCTTCTCGCGCAGCAGCTCGACATCCGACCACGCCGAGGGCACCACGTCGGACTCGTCTCCGAGCTCCGGCAGATCCGCCGTTCCCGGCAGCGCCGTGCGCGGCAGCGCCAGCTTGGCGGCGTCGTCGAGTCCCGGCGGCGGCTGCGGCACGGGCGCCTGGGCGGGGGCGAACCACTCCGCGAAGGCGGCGTCGAACGCCTCCAGGTCGTCGCGCCGCGAGCAGAGGGCGGCGCGCAGCGCGAAGTAGGCCGCCTCGCGGTCCGCCGGATCGACGGCGCCCAGCGCGCGGTGCGCCGTGAGCAGCTCGCCCACGCCCACACGCACGCCCGCGGCGCGCATCGAGGCGGCCAGCAGCGTCAGCCGGCCGGTCATGCGCGCGCCGATGCGATCACGCATCCGCCAGCACCCCGTCCTCGCGCACCCGGTCGATGTCCTCCTTGACCTTGAGCACCACGCCGAGCGTCGCGTCGAGGTCTGCCTCGTCGAGCGCGAGCAGGGCGCGCGCCCAGTCGATCGTCTCGCCCACGCCGGGTAGCTTGTACAGCTCCTCGCCGCGCAGCCGCTCGACCGCGGCGCAGACGCGCTCCGCGATCGCGTCGGGCACCCCGGGCAGGCGCGCCTGCACGATCTGCGCCTCGCGCTCGCGCGCCGGGTAGTCGATCCAGTGGTAGAGGCAGCGCCGCTTGAGTGCGTCGTGCAGCTCGCGCGTGCGGTTCGACGTCATCACGACCATCGGGCGCCGCTCCGCGGTGACCGTGCCCAGCTCCGGGATCGAGACCTGGAAGTCCGAGAGCAGCTCCAGCAGGAAGGCCTCGAACTCGTCGTCGGCACGATCGATCTCGTCGATCAGCAGCACCACCGGCTCGCTCGCCTGCAGCGCCTCGAGCAGCGGGCGGCGCAGCAGGAAGCGCTCCGAGTAGAGCTCGACGCCCTGGTCCGAGCCCTCCGCGCGCAAATGGAGCAGCTGGCGCGGGTAGTCCCAGTCATAGAGCGCGTGGTGGAGGTCGATCCCCTCGTGGCACTGGAGCCGGATCAGGCGCGCGCCGGTCGCGCCGGCCAGGGCCTTCGCCACCTCGGTCTTGCCCACGCCGGCCTCGCCCTCGAGCAGCAGCGGCTGCTCCAGGCTCGCGGCCAGGAACACGGCAGTGCAGAGGCCCCGGTCGGCGAGGTAACGCTCGCCCCCCAGGGCCTCGCGTACGGCTTCTGGGTTGTCGAAGCTCACGCGCGCGTGGCCGCCTCCAGGGCCCTGCGGGTCAGCACCCGTGCGAGGTGGCGCTTGTAGTCCGGCGTGGCGTTCAGGTCGCCGGGCGGATCGGTTCCCTCGGCCGCCTGCTCGGCGGCGCGGGCGATCGAGTCGGCGTCGAGCGGCTGGCCGCGCAGCGCCGCCTCGGTCGCGCTCGCGCGCAGCGGAGTCGAGCCCATGTGGGTGAGCCCGATGCGCACGTCCTCGCAGGACCCGTCGGCGGCCTCCTTGACCACCGCGCACACGCCGACCATCGCCCAGTCCTCGGCACGGCGCGCGAACTTCTCGTAGCCGTAGCCCCAGTCGTCGGTCGCCGGCAGGCGCACCTCGGTGATCACCTCGTCGTGCTCGAGCGTGGTGGTGAGGTAGTCCTGGAACAGCTCCGAGGCGGGAATCGTGCGCAAGCCGTTGGGGCCCTGCGCCGTCACCTCGCCGTCGAGCGCGAGCAGGACCGCGGGCAGGTCGGAGGCGGGATCGCCGTGCGCCAGCGAGCCACCGATCGTGCCGCGGTTGCGCACCTGCTGGTCGGCGATGTGCGAGGCGACCGTCGCCACGACGCCCAGCTCGGGCGTGTCCTGCAGGTCCGCGTGGCGCGTCATGGCGCCGATGCGCCACGAGCCGTTCTCGCGCTGGATGTGATGTAGCCCGGGCACTCGCCGCAGGTCCACGAGCAGGATCGGCGCGGCCAGCCGCAGCTTCATCAGCGGCAGCAGTGAGTGGCCACCCGCGAGCAGCTTCGCGTCCACGCCGTTCTCGTGCAGCATCCGCACGGCAGCATCGAGCGTCTCGGGCGCCTCGTAGTCGAACGGAGCGGTGATCACGCCGCACCTCCTTCATCCGGGCCGGTTGGGCCGCTGCCGGCGGCGCCGCCGCCGTGCTCGCCCAGGTCGACGCCCTGCTCGCTGGCCCTCGGCCCGCTGCCGTTGCCCTGCGCGGCCTGGATCGCCTCGTAGACCCGCACCGGCGTGAGCGGCATGTCGACCCACTCCACTCCGAGGGGCTGGAGGGCGTCGTGCACAGCGGCCACGACGGCCGGCGTGGCCGCGATCGTGCCGGCCTCTCCGACACCCTTGACGCCGAGTGAGTTGGTCGGCGACGGCGTCTCGGTGCGGTCGGTCTCGAAGTGCGGCATCTCCGCCGCCGTCGGCAGTGCGTAGTCGACGAACGTGCCGGTCACGAGCTGCCCCTCCGAGTCGTAGACGACCTGCTCGTAGAGCGCCTGGCCGATCGCGTGGGCGATGCCGCCGTGCACCTGGCCGTCGATCAGCATCGGGTTGATCGGCGTCCCGCAGTCGTCGACGGAGACGTAGCGCACCACCGTCGCCTTGCCGGTCTCCGCGTCCACGTCCACCACGCACGCGTGGGCGCCGAACGGGAACACGAAGTTCTCCGGGTCGTAGAACGAGCTCTCCTCGAGACCCGGCTCGATGTCGGTGGGCAGCTCGTTCGGCGGGATGTGCGCCGCCCCCGAGATCTCGGCCATCGTCATCGACTTGTCGGGCGAGCCGCGCACCTGGTACTTCCCGTCGACGAGCTCGATGTCGTCCGGCGCGGCCTCCAGCAGGGCCGCGCAGACGTGCTTGGCCTTGTCCTGGACCTTGCGCGCGGCCCGGGCGATCGCCTCGCCGCCGACGGACAGCGAGCGCGAGCCGTAGGTGCCCCAGCCCCACGCGCCCTGGTCGGTGTCGCCGTGCAGCACCTGCACGTTCTCCGGGTCGATCCCGAGGATGTCGCCGGCGATCTGGGCGAAGCTCGTGTCGAGGCCCTGCCCGTGCGGCGACGCACCGGAGTAGACGATGGCCGAACCGGTCGGCGTGACCCGCACGTTGGCGGACTCATAGAAGGCCGCCTGCAGCCCGACCCCCTGCGGACCTACCGCCCGCGAGGGCGCGAGGCCGCACACCTCGACCCAGGTCGAGAAGCCGACCCCGCGGTAGATGCCCTGCTGGCGCAGGCTGGCCTGCTCGCTGCGGAAGGCGTCGAGGTCGAAGTTCTCGAGCAGCCGGTCGAGCGTGCCCTGGTAGTCGCCCGAGTCGTAGACGATGCCGAGCGCCGTCTCGAACGGGAACTGCTCCTTGGGGATGAAGTTCTTCCGCCTCAGCTCGAGCGGATCCATCCCCAGCTCGCGGGCGAGCTTGTCCATCGTCAGCTCGATCCAGTACGTCGCCTCAGGGCGGCCCGCTCCGCGGATCGCGTCGGTGGGCATCTTGTTCGTGAACACGCCGGTGAAGTGCAGGTCGATCGACGGGATCGCGTAGCAGCCGCCCATCACCGGAAAGCCCAGCGTCGGGATGAACGGCGTGAGGATCTGCTGGTAGGCGCCCAGGTCGGCGACGATCCGCGCGCGGCAGCCGGTGACCGTGCCGTCGCGCTTGGCGGTGAGCGTCACATACGCGATCTGGTCGCGCCCGTGGTGGCTCGTGGTCATGTGCTCGGAGCGCGTCTCGGTCCACTTGACCGGACGCCCCAGCCGCTTGGCCAGCGCGAGGACGAGCGCCTCCTCGGCGTACACCTGGAGCTTGGCGCCGAAGCCTCCGCCGACGTCGGGCGCCACCACCCGCAGCCGGTCCTCCGGCACGCCGACCATCCCCGAGAGGATGAAGCGGGCGATGTGCGGGATCTGCGTGGTCGAGTAGAGCGTCAGGTGGCCCGCGCGCGCCTCCGCGACCGAGCAGCGCGGCTCGATCGGGGCGCCCGATGTGCGGTGGTTGACGTAGCGGTGCTCGACCGTCACATCGGCCTCGGCCTGGGCGGCGTCGAAGTCGCCGCCGGCGACGGCCCACTCGTGCGTCTTGTTGGTGCCGAACTGCTCCCAGACCAGCGGCGCGCCGTCCTCGAGCGCCTGCTCGGGATCGACGACGGCCGGCTTCGCGTCGTACTCGACGAACACGTCCTCGGCGGCGTCCACGGCGGCGCCGCGGGTCGTGGCGACCACCACGGCCACGGGATCGCCGACGTGCTTGACCTCGCCGCGCTTGAGCGGCCAGTGCTCGGGGGTGTTGATCTCCACGCCGGGCGGGGCCCAGACCATCGGGATCGGGCCCGCGAAGTCCCCGGCCATGTCCTCGCCGGTCAGCACCGCCACTACGCCGTCGCGCTCCTTCGCCGCCGACGTGTCGATCGACGTGATCGTCGCGTGCGCCTCCGGCGAGCGGACGATCGTCGCGTACAGCATCCCGGGCAGCGTGATGTCCTCGGTGTAGTACCCCCGCCCGGTGATCATGCGGGGGTCTTCCTTGCGCTTGAGCGCCTGGCCGACGCTGGTCATGCCGGCACCCCCTTGCCGGCCGCGGCCTTCACCGCTTCGACGATGTTGTGGTAGCCCGTGCAGCGGCAGAGGTTGCCCTCGAGGCCATGGCGGATCTCGTCGTCGGACGGGTTCGGGTTGCGCTCCAGCAGGTCGGCCGCAGCCATGATCATGCCGGGCGTGCAGAAGCCGCACTGAAGGCCGTGCTTCTCCCAGAAGGCGTCCTGGAGCGGGTGCAGCGCATCGCCTGACGAGAGGCCCTCGATCGTCGTGACCTGGGACCCGTCCGCCTGGGCCGCCAGGACGGTGCAGCTCTTGACGGACTCCCCGTTGAGGTGGACCGTGCATGCGCCGCAGTTGGTGGTGTCGCAGCCGACGTGCGTGCCGGTCAGGCCGAGCTCGTCGCGCAGCCAGTGGACGAGCAGAAGTCGTGCCTCCACGTCGTCCACCCGCCTCTCACCGTTGACGGTGACCTCGACGTGCACGCTCGCGCTCATACGACTTCCTCCCGGTCGCGTTTTCAACTGCGGGTCGGGATGCTAATGCGCGGCTATTGTGGCCCGCAATGCCGACGAAGAATTTCGAGCTCGATGGCAACCGGCTCGTGTACGACGAGTACGGCAGCGGGGACCGCGTCGTGGTCCTGCTTCCCGGCCTGCTGTTCTCCCGCAAGATGCACGCCCCGCTCGCGGAGACGCTCTCTGACAGCGGCTACCGCGTGCTCTGCCTCGACCTGCTCGGCCATGGCGAGTCGGATCGCCCGCCCGAGATGTGGAGCTACGGCATGTCCACCTTCGGCCGCCAGGCGATCGCGCTGCTCGACCACGCCGGTGTGAAGCAGGCGGTGATCGGCGGCACCTCGCTGGGCGCCAACGCGACGCTCGAGGCGGCCGCGGCGGCACCCGAGCGCGTGAAGGGAATGCTGATCGAGATGCCGGTGCTCGACAACGCGCTGCTCGGGTGCGCGATCGCGTTCACGCCGTTGCTCGTGGGGCTGACGTTCGGCGCACCGGTCGCACGCCTGGTCGGCCGCGGCGCGCGACTGGTTCCGCGCGGGAACTGGCTGCTCGGCGACATGGTGCTCGACTGGATCGGCCAGGATCCGAAGCCGTCTGCCTCGGTGCTCCAGGGGCTCTTCTACGGGCGCGTCGCGCCGCCGCGCGAGGAGCGGGCGAAGATGACGCAGCAGACGCTCGTGATCGGCCACTACCGCGACCCGATCCACCCGTTCTCGGACTCGGACATGCTCGTGCGCGAGCTGCCTAATGCGCGCCTGGTCGAGGCCTCGTCGATCCTCGAGCTCCGGCTCACGCCGGAGCGCCTCACGAACGAGATCGTCGAGTTCATCGAGCGCTGCTTCAAGCCGGCTCCGAAGAGCGGCGCCCGGCGGCGCGCCGCCTCTGGGACGCGGCGTGGCACGTCGGCGCGGCGGCCTTCCGGCTAGACCCTTCACTACGCTTCTCCGCCGTGTCTCACCGCAGAGATCAGAAGGAGGCGCTGCGGCGCGAGCGTGAGCTCCGCGAGCAGCAGGCGCGTGCCGCCGAGCAGCGCAAGAAGATGGTCGGCTACGGCATCGCGGCGGCAATCGCCATCGCCGCCGTGGTGGTCGCGATCGTGCTCCTGACCGGCGGCGCCGACAAGGCGGGCAGCGGGCCCGGGGACGCCGGGAACGTCTTCCCCGACGGCGGCAGCTTCCCGAAGCAGACCGTCTTCGACCTGGCCCCCGCAGCGAAGGCCGCCGGTTGCGAGCTGCGCTCGAAGAAGGGGAGCGGGGTGGCCACCCACACGACGGATCTCTCCGACCGGGTCAAGTACAACACGAACCCGCCCACGACGGGCAGGCACTACGAGATCCCCGCGGACGACGGCATCTACGGCAAGGCGCCCCAGGACGAGCAGCTCGTGCACAACATGGAGCACGGCCGCGTGATCATCTGGGTGAAGCCCTCCCTGCCCGAGGAGCAGCGAGCCGCCCTGACGGCGCTGGTCAAGGACGACCCGTACCAGATGGTCCTCGTCCCGCGGCGCAACATGCCGTACGCCGTGGCGGCCACCGCCTGGAACGCCGATCCGCCCCCGGGCGGGACCGGGCGCCTACTGCTGTGCAACGAAGTGAACGACAAGACGTTCGATGCCCTCGCCGCGTTCCGCGACGAGCACCGCTCGCAGGGCCCAGAGCCGATTCCGTAGCCGAGCGCAACCGGCCGACCATGACCGTGTTGGGGTTGTTGTGAAGCTGCCTGTCTCAGCAGCGGCGCTGCTCTGCGCCGTCGCCCTGCTCGCGCCCGCCGCGGCGGTGGCCCGGCCGGTCGACTTCGAGCGCGCGGCGCCCGGGGGTCGCACAAGCGCGACGGTCTCGGCCGCGCGCGCCTTCAACCTCGTGGGTCTGCGCTGGCGGGGCACTGCCACGCCCGACGTGGAGCTGCGAGTGCTGGGCAGGGGCGGTTGGGGGCGCTGGCAAGATCTCGGCGTGCACGGATCGGGCGGGTCGGATCCGGCCTGGGTCGGCCGCGCTCGCACCGTCCAGTACAGGCTCGACCGGCGGGTGCCGGGCCTGCGACTCCACTTCGTCGCGGTGGGCAAGCGCCGCACGAGGGTGCACGCGGCGCAGGCCACGACGACCACGCCGTTCCCGTACGTCTCGCGCGAGGACTGGGGCGCGTCGAGCTGCGTGCCTCGTGAGGCCCCGAGCTACGGGGCCGTGGAGGCGGTGCAGGTGCACCACACGGTGTCCCTCAACGACTACACGCCCGAGGAGGCGCCGCAGATCGTGCTCGCGATCTGCCGCTACCACCGCAACTCGAACGGCTGGAACGACATCGGCTACAACGCGCTCGTCGACAAGTACGGCACGATCTACGAGGGCCGCGCGGGCGGGCTCGACCAGGCGGTGGTCGGCGCCCACGCGCAGGGGTTCAACTCGCAGACGGCCGGTGTAGCGAACATCGGCGACTACAGCTCGGTGGGGGCGAGCCAGGAGGCGCTGTCCGCGACCGCCACCTACATTCGCTGGAAGCTGGGCGTGCACGGCCAGCCGCTCTCAGGACCGGTCACGCTCACCAGCGCGGGAGGGCCGGAGAGCCGCTACTCCGCGGGC
>JAXDII010000063.1:0-45752 GCA_034664085.1 Thermoleophilaceae bacterium | reverse complement strand
TGGCCAGCACGATGTTGTGATAGCCGGTGCAGCGGCAGATGTTGCCCTCGATGGCATGCCGGATCTGGTCGTCCGACGGATCGGCCTCGCGGTCGAGCAGGTCCTTCGCCGCCATGATCATGCCGGGCGTGCAGAAGCCGCACTGGAGGCCGTGCTTCTCCCAGAACGCGTTCTGGAGCGGATGCAGCCCATCTGCGCCGGAGAGGCCCTCGATGGTCGTGACCTCCGCGCCGTCGGCCTGGGCGGCGAGCACGGTGCAGCTCTTCACGGACTCGCCGTTCATGTGGACCGTGCACGCGCCGCAGTTGGTGGTGTCGCAGCCGACGTGCGTGCCGGTCAGGCCGAGCTCGTCGCGCAGCCAGTGGACGAGCAGGGTTCTTGCCTCGACATCGGACTGACGCCTCTCACCGTTCACGGTGACGTCTACACGCACGGTCGCGCCCATAGCCTCTCCCCTCGGATCGTCCTCTCTGCGAAGGGATGCTAATCGCCGCCGCAAACGCGCGGCTAGAGGTAGCCTCAGGGGGGCCATGGAACCGATCACCCAGGACTTCGAGTTCGAGGGACACCGGCTCGTCTACGACGAATACGGCGGCGGCGAACGGGTCGTGGTGCTCCTGCCGGGCCTGCTGTTCTCGCGCAAGATGCACCGCCCACTGGCCGAGACGCTCGCCGAGCGCGGGCACCGCGTTCTGTGCCTCGACCTGCTCGGCCACGGCGACTCGGATCGGCCGCCCGAGATGTCGCACTACTCGATGACGAACTTCGGACGCCAGCCGCTCGGCCTGCTCGACCACCTCGGGGTTGAGCGCGCGGTGATCGGCGGCACGTCGCTCGGCGCCAACGCCGCGCTCGAGGCGGCGGCCGCCGAGCCCAAGCGGGTGCGCGGACTGCTCGTCGAGATGCCGGTGCTGGACAACGCACTGCTCGGCTGCGCGCTCGCCTTCACGCCGCTGCTCGTGGGCCTCACCTTCGGCGCCCCCGCCGCGCGGCTGCTCGGCCGGGCCGCCCGGTTCACGCCGCGCACGGGATCGATCCTGCCCGACATGCTGCTCGACTGGGTCAGCCAGGATCCGAAGCCCTCGGCCTCGGTACTGCAGGGGCTCTTCTTCGGGCGCGTGGCGCCGCCGACCGAGGAGCGCCAGGCGCTGAAGCAGGAGACGCTCGTGATCGGCCACTACCGCGATCCCATCCACCCGTTCTCCGACTCCGACATGCTCGTGCGAGAACTCCCGAATGCGCGCCTCGTGCAGGCGTCGTCGGTGCTCGAGCTGCGGCTCACGCCGGAGCGGCTCACCAACGAGATCGTGGAGTTCGTGGAGCGCTGCTTCCGCCCGCGTTCGGGCAGCGGCGCTCGGCGACGCACCGGCGCTGCGACCCGCCGCGGCGCGCACCGTTCGTAGCTGGCCGCGTAGCTAGGCTTCCCCCCCGATGTCCCACCGCAAGGACCGAAAGGAAACGCTGCGGCTGGAGCGCGAGCGGCGCGAGGCCGAGGCACGCGCGGCGCAGCAGCGCAAGCGGCTCGTGGGCTACGTCGCCGTGGCGGCGATGGCAGTCGCGGCGATCGCGGTGGTCGTCGTGCTCGCTGCCGGCGGCGGCGGGGACGGCGAGGGCGGCGGCGTCAAGGGCAGCGGCGACAACTTCCCGAGCGGCGGCTCTGTTCCCGAGCAGCAGGTGTTCGACCTCCGGCAGGCTGCCGAGGCGGCGGGCTGCGAGCTCAAGGACTCGCGCTCGCGCTCGCGCGACCACACGCAGGACGCCGGCGAGAAGGTCGACTATCCGGACAACCCGCCGACCAGCGGACGCCACTACGAGATCCCGGCGGAGGACGGCCTCTACAACGGCCCCCCGCCCCCCGACACCGCCCTGGTGCACTCGCTCGAGCACGGTCGCGTGATCATCTGGGTGAAGCCGGACCTGCCCCGGGAGGCGCGCCAGAAGATCCGCGCGCTGTTCGACGAGGACAGCTACCAGATGATCGTCGTCCGCCGGCCCAAGATGCCGTACGCCATCGCCGCGACCGCGTGGAGCCACGACCCGTCGCCGCTGGGGACGGGCCGCACGATGGGCTGCGACCAGTGGAGCGACGACGTGATCGACGCACTGCGCGCGTTCCGCGACGAGCACCGCTCGAACGGGCCCGAGCCGATCCCGTAGCGGCGGGCGGCGCTTCCCAAAGCGCCGTTCTGCACGCCATCTTGCAACGCCGCATCGGTGCCCCTGGCACCGTGTTCAAGGCCCTGTGAAGCTGCTCGCCACAGCAGCGGTGCTCGTCTGCGCCGTCCTCGCCGTTCCTGCCTCCGCGGCCGGCAGGTCCGGCGATCCATTCGACTTCGAGCTCGCTCCCGCCGGGGACGCGCCGGCCGTCACCGCGGCTGCCGCGGGCGGGCCGGTGGTCTCGCGGCGGCTGCGCACCGCCCGTCGCTTCAACCTGGTTGGCATGCGCTGGCGCGGACGGGCGGAGCCGGCGATCGCGCTGCGCGTGCGCCGCCCCAGCCGCGGCTGGAGCCGCTGGCAGGAGGTGGAGGCGCACGCCGACCACAACCCCGACCCGCGCCGCGGCGAGCGCGCGGTGACCGCCTCGGATCCGCTCTGGGTGGGCGCGGCGGACGCCGTGCAGTACCGGATGAGCCGCCGGGTGGCCGGCCTGCGGCTGCACTTCGTGAACGTGGGCCGCGCCTCGCGCGCTCGCGTGCGGGCCGCGCAGGTCGCGCAGGTCGCGCCGCCGGTCGATCCCCAGCCGGACGTGGTGAGCCGGGCCGAATGGGGGGCCAGCGGCTGTCCGCCGCGCGAGGCGCCGATCTACGGGACCGTCAAGGCCGTGCACGTGCACCACACGGTGTCCCTGAACGACTACACGCCGGCGGAGGCGCCGGCGATCGTGCTCGCGATCTGCCGGTACCACCGCAACTCGAACGGGTGGAACGACATCGGCTACAACGCCCTGGTCGACAAGTACGGCGTGCTCTACGAGGGCCGCGCCGGCGGGCTCGACCAGGCGGTCGTGGGCGCCCAGGCGCAGGGCTTCAACTCGGAGACCGCCGGCATCGCGAGCATCGGCGACCACACCAGCGTGGGAGCGACGCCGGAGACGCTCGCCGCGTTTGCGCGCTACATCCGCTGGAAGCTGCAGGTGCACGGGCAGCCGGTCTCCGGTCCCGTCACCTTGCGCAGCGCGGGCGGGTCGGCGAGCCGCTACGGCGCCGGTGTCCACGTGACGGTCGACCGAGTACTCGGCCACCGCGACACCGGCCGCACGGCCTGCCCGGGCGAGCTGCTCTATGCACAGCTGGGCGAGCTGAGGGCGCTGGTAGCGAGCGGCGCCGGGACGGCTCCCTTCTACGCCGCGCGCCTGAGCGCCGCCCTCGCGGACTACTCCATCGACTTCGGCGAGCCGGCGCCGGTCACCGGCCTGCTCTCCGGACCGGACGGACTGCCGCTGGCCGGCGCGCCGGTGGAGATCCAGGTCAACGGCGACGGTCCCTGGAAGACGGCCCAGCGCCTGACCACCGCCCCCGACGGCACCTTCGCCTCGGAGCTGCGGCCGCGCAAGCGCATGTACGTGCGGCTGCGCTTCCCCGGCTACGCCGAGCTGCGCGGGGCGACCTCCTCCCGTCTGCTGCTGCGGCTGCGACCGCTGATCACCCTGCGTCGCCCGCCCCGCCGGGGCACGCGCGGGGAGCGCGTGACGGTCGACGGCACCGTCGGGCCGCGCAAGCGGATCGTCCACCTGGTGCTCCAGCAGCGCATCCGCGGCCGCTTCCGCCAGGTCGGCGTGAGAGCGGTACGGGTCCGCCGCGGCCGCTTCACCGCCTCCTTCGTGCCCGCCTTCCGAGCCCGCTACCGCTACGCCGTCGTCGCCAAGACGGACGCCGACACCGACCGCGGCTCAACGGGCTGGCGCACCTTGGTGGTCAGCCGCTGAGGCGGATGGCATCCGGGGATGGCATCCGGGGGCTCACGCCCCCGGTCCCCCGCTGATTCCTGGCCGGTTGCTGGGCTGCGCAGGGCTCACGCCCTCGGTCCCCGCCCGGTCCCATGTTCACCAGCCTTGTCGAGGCTCCTCGGAGTACAGCCCGTGGCCGCTCGCCAGCAGCCGCGCCGTCCGCGCGAGGATGCGCACGTCGAGCCGCAGCGAGCGGTGCTCGACGTACCAGACGTCCAGCTCGATGCGCTCGGGCCATGGCAGCGACGTGCGCCCGTTGACCTGCGCCCAGCCGGTGATCCCGGGCTTGACCTCGAGCCGGCGGCGCTGGCGGTCGGTGTAGCGGTCCACCTGCTCCTGCACGGTCGGCCGGGGGCCAACAACCGCCATCTCGCCGCGCAGGACGTTGACGAGGTTGGGCAGCTCGTCGAGTGAGAAGCGGCGCAGCAGGCGGCCGACGCGCGTGATGCGCGGGTCACCCTCCAGCACGTAGATGCCGGCGCCCATCCGCTCGGCGCCGGGCACCATGGTGCGCAGCTTCCAGAGCTCGAACGGCTCGCCATGCATGCCCACGCGCCGCTGCCGGTAGACGACGGGGCCGCGGCTCTCCAGCTTGATCAGGAGCGCCGCGATCGCCAGCAGCGGGGCCGCGATCGCGAGCAGGAGCGCTGCAACGAGTAGATCCAGAAGTCGATTCACGCCGCCGCGCCAATAGCGTTCCCGACTGCCCGATGCAGATCCTCTACTTGCACCAGTTCTTCATCACCCGCGCCGGGGTGGGAGGCACGCGCTCGTACGAGTTCGCGCGCCGCTTCGTCGCGAGCGGGCACCGGGTGCGGATGGTAACCGCCGGGGACGGCGCCAGCACGGTCGACGGCATCGACGTCGTGGGCGTGCGCGGCGCCTACTCGGACTACGTCAGCGCCACCGCGGTCTCGTACCCGAGCCGCATGCTGGCCTTCGCCCGCTTCGCGGTGGGCGCCACCGTCGCGGCGCTGCGCGGCCCGCGCCCGGACGTGATCTACGCCACCTCCCCGCCGCTGACGATGGCTCTGCCGGCGCTGGCTGCCGCGATCCGCTGGCGGGCACCGCTGGTGTTCGAGGTGCGCGACCTGTGGCCCGAGGCCCCGATCCAGATGGGCGCGCTCCGCAGCCCGCTGCTGCGGCGCCTGGCGCGCGCGCTGGAGCGGCTCGCCTACCGGCGCGCCGAGCGCATCGTTGCCCTGTCGCCCGGCATCCGCGACGGCGTGGTCGCGGCCGGCACGCCGCCGGAGAAGGTGGCGCTCGTTCCCAACGCCGCAGACCTCGACCTGTTCCGCCCGACCGGTCCGGCGGGGGGCGAGGGCTTCGTCGTCAGCTACTTCGGGACGATGGGCGAGGCCAACGACCTCACCGCCGCGGTGGAGGCGGCGCGCCTGCTGCCGGACGTCACGTTCGTCCTGATGGGCGACGGCAAGCGCCGCGCGGAGCTCGAGCGCGGCGCGCCGCCCAACGTCCAGCTGCCGGGCCCGGCCGCCGGCAAGCAGCAGGTGGCCGAGCTGGCCGCCCGGTCGGGCGCCTGCCTCACGCTCTTCAAGGACGTCCCCGTGCTCGCCACCAACTCGCCCAACAAGCTGTTCGACACGTTTGCCGCCGGCCGCCCGGCGATCGTGAACATGGACGGCTGGATGCGGGAGCTGGTGGAGGACAACGACGCTGGCCTCTACGTGCGCGCCGGCGACGCGGACGACCTCGCTCAGAAGATCGCCTGGCTGCGCTCACACCCAGAGGAGGTCGAGCGCATGGGCCGCAACGCGCGCGCTCTGGCCGAGCGCGAGTTCGGCCGCGACCAGCTCGCCCGGCGCGCCCTCGACCTGCTCGAGGAGGCGGCGCGCTGACCGCCCTGTCGTACTGCGTGGTCAACACGAATGGCCGCGAGTGGCTGCTGGCCTGCCTCGATGCGATCGAGCGCACCCACCCGCCGGGCGTGTCGTACGAGCTGCTGGTGCTCGACAACGCCTCGGAGGACGGCTCGGCGCAGGCGGTCCGCGAGCGCTTCACGGCGGCGCGGGTGATCGCGCTCGACCGGCGCGCCGGCAAGGCCGAGAACGACTCGCGGCTGCTGCGCGAGGCGCGCGGCAGCCTCTGCCTGCTGCTGAACGAGGACACGGAGCTGCGCGAGGGCGCCACGCGCGCGTTGCTCGACGCGCTCGAGGACGACCCGCGCGCCGCTGCCGCCGGCGCCCAGCTGCTCACGAGCGACGGCGAGCCGACCGCCTGCGCCTGGCGCCTGCCGAACGCCGGCTGGGCGCTCGCCGGCGCGCTGTTCTTCCACGACAGCTACGCGGTCCAGAGCCGCGGCTCGTCTGTGCGCCGGGTGGGCTGGGTGCAGTCGAGCGCCATGCTGGTGCGCCGCGAGGCCGCCGAGCAGGTGGGCTGGCTCGATCCGGACTTCTTCGTCTACTCCGACGAGACCGACTTCTGCCGCCGCCTGCACGACGCCGGGTGGCGCATCCTGTTCGTCCCTCAGGCGCAGGCGGTGCACCACGACCAGCTCTCCACGGACGCGGCGGCCATGCGCCGGCGCATCGTCGAGTTCCACCGCGGGCGCGACCTCTACTTCCGCAAGCACGGCATGTTTGTCACGCGCGCGCTCTGGCGGGTGTGCTGGACCTGGGCGTACCTGGTGCGGGCCGCCGCCGCGACCGTGCTGCCGGGCCACAGTCCGCGCCGCTACCTGATGCACGCCCGACAGCAGCTGCGGCCGGATCGGGGCGAGGGCCTCCGCGACGCGGCGGACGCGTACAACCGCCGCCTCGACGAACAGCCCCGCGGCTAAGGTGCGCGACGGTGGAGCACGCTGATACCGCCCAACTGGCCGCGGTCGTCGGCGCCCTCGGATCCGTTCTCGTGCTCCTGGCGCGCGGCCGCGTGGTGCTGCTCGGGGGACTGCTGCTGCTGGCCGCGGCCGAGGCCGGGCTGGCCGTCTCGCTCGGCGACGCGTCGTTCGACAAGCTCTCGAGCCCGGCCGGGGCGGCCGCGGCGGTGGCCGGCGCGCTGCTGATCGGCGGCGCGGTCGCCCTGCTGGCCTGGCGCCCGGCGCTCGTGCCGATCGCGGTCCTGATCGCGGCGCCGTTTCGCCCGCCGATCGACTTCGACACCTCCAACCGCTTCCTCGTGTCGGTCGCGGAGGACGGTCGCCTCGGGCGGCTGTTGCCGCTCTACTTCGTGCTCGCGGCGGCGGCCGGGGCGCTCGCCTGGCGCACAGCGCGCGGTCGCCCGGTGCGCGCTCTGCCGGCGACGATCGCGCTGCCCGCCGCGGCCTTCTTCGCGTTCGCGTTCCTCTCGCTGCTGTGGGCGGAGGACCCCGAGGCCGGCACCAACCTGCTCGCCTTCTTCACGCTGCCCTTCGTGGCGCTGCTCGCCACCGTCGCGCGTGCGGACTTCCCCGAGTTCGTGCCGCGGGCACTAGCGGCCGCGGGGCTCACGCTGGCGGCTCTGTTCGCCGTCGTCGGGCTCTGGCAGGTGGCCACGCACGAGCTGTTCTTCTATGCGCCCAACCTGGCGGTGTCGAACGCGAACACGGACTACTTCCGAGTGACGTCCCTGTTCGGCGACCCCAGCCTGTACGGGCGCCACCTGGTGCTCGGCATCGGCGTCGCTCTCGCGCTGCTCGCCACCCGGCGCTGGCGCACCTGGCCGCTGGTGGCCCTGACCGGACTGATGTGGGCAGGGCTGCTGTTCTCGTACTCGCAGTCGAGCATGGCGGCGCTGCTGCTCGTGACGCTCGCACTCGCCTTCGCCACCGGCGACCGGAGCGTGCGCCGGGCGGTGGGCGTGCTGGCGCTGGGAGCGGCGCTGGTGGCCGGCGCCTACGTGGCGGTGCAGGTGATCGACGGTGAGTCCTTGAACCAGATCACGAGTGACCGCACCAAGCGCGTGGAGGACACGGCGCGCGTGATCGAGGAGGACCCGCTGACCGGCGTCGGCATCGGAGGGCAGCCGCGAGCCAGCCGTGAGCTGGCAGGGAGCGACCGCCCCACGCCCAACTTCGTCTCGCACACGACGCCGCTGACGGTGGCTGCCGAGCTGGGCATCGTCGGCGTGGCGCTGTACGTCTGGCTGCTCGTGGGCGGCGTGCGCGTGATCGAGCAGGTGCGCCGTCGCGAACAGGCGCTCGGCCTGGCGCTGGCGGCGTCGTTCTTGGCCCTGTTCGTGCACGCGCTCTTCTACAGCGGCTTCCTCGAGGATCCGATCACGTGGCTCGTGCTCGCCGTGGGGGCGGGCTGGCTGTCCTGGCAGCAAGCCGGGCGAACGGCCGCCGACCGCGCCCAGGAGCGCGCGGCGACGAGCACATGAAGGAGACGCTCAGCCCGCGCGCGGCGTGGGCGCTGACCGGGGTCCTGTTCGCGCTGGTGGCGATCACGCTGCCCGAGCTCGGCTCCGACCCGTGGCGCTTCCGCCCGGGCGCCGTGGACCCCCAGGGCCCGCTGGCGCCGCTCGTACGGGCGGCGGACGGCGAGTGGGACCTCGGCATCCCGCGCGCCTGCGCCTTCCTCGCCGCGCTGCTGTGCGGCGCGGCGGCGGTGCTGCTGATCGCGCGGCCAAGGGACTGGTCGAAGCGGCTGGCGGTGGCGCTGGTGCTTGCGGTCGGACTGCTGCTCACCGCACCGGCCACGCTGCTCCAGCTGGGCCTGCGCGATTCGACCGCGCCCTGGTTCTTCACGAACGACTCGACCTACCAGATCGAGCAGGGCGGCGAGCTGCTGCTGGACCTCGACAACCCCTACGGCCACGACTACAAGCAGTCCGGCCTGGAGCGCTTCTACACGCGCGACGGCAGCGTCTCGGAGCGCGTGCGCGAGCGCGAGGTGGCGCTCGAGCACTTCGCCTACTTCCCGGGCGCTGTGGTGACCGCGGCGGTCTGGCGGCTGCTGCCGGATCCCTTCGACGACTACCGCCTGCTGGTGCTGCTCTGCAACCTCGGGATGGTCGGAGCCGCGCTCGCGTTCCGCGGGCCGCTGTCGGTGCGGCTCGCGCTGGGGGCGCTGCTCGCGTGCAGCCCGATCGCGGTGCGTTCCGCCTGGTTCGGGCAAAACGACGCGCCCAGCCTGCTCCTGCTCGTGCTCGCGTTCGCGCTCGTCAGCCGGCGGCGTTTCGGATGGGCCGCGGCGACCCTGGCCGCCGCGATCCTGCTAAAGCAGTTCGCGCTGGTGGCCGCGCCGTTCCTGGCGCTGATGATCTGGAAGATGGACGCCGAACGCGGTGAGCTGAAGCGGGCCGCGCTCGCGTTCGGGGGCGTCCTGGCTGCGGGCATGCTGCCCTTCGTGGCCGCCGACCCGGTCGCCTTCTACGACGACACGATCCGCTACGGCGCCGGGACCTACCGGATAGTGGGCTACGGCCTCTCGGCGATCCTCGTCGAGACCGGCATCGTGACCGACCGCGAGGCGGCCTACCCGTTCGCGCTGATCGCCCTGTTGACGTGGGTGCCGCTGACCGCCTGGCTGCTGGTGGTCCAGCGCCGCACGCCCGAGCTCTGGATCGGAGCAGCCGGCTTCGCGATCTCGATCCTGTGGCTGATGTTCATCGGCCGCACCTTCAACAACTACTACCTCGTGTGGCCGATGACCGGGGCGGTGGCGGCAGCGCTCATCGCCGCGGCTTCCGCGGCGCAAACGCGTACTGGTACGAGCGCCCCGTGATGTAGACGCGGTCGTCGTCGGCCACCACCGGGTTGGCGTACTTGCCGTCGCGGAAGCGCCACACCACCTTGCCGTCGCGTGCCCGCACCGCGTAGGTCGAGTCCGGGCCGCGCGCCACCGCGCGTGCCGCCGCCGACCCGCAGCTCGAGCAGACCGCGTAGTAGACGAGCCCGTCCATCACGGTCGGCGCCGCGTGGACCGCTCCGCGCGCGTTGATCCTCCAGATCGTGTCGCCGGTCGCGGCGTCGAGCGCGTAGAAGGCTCCGTCGTAGGTGCCAACGAACACGCGCCGGTCGGACACGGCGGCCGCGCCGTAGATGTAGGTGCCCAGCGACCGTGCCCAGAGCAGCTTGCCGCTCTTCGCGCCGTAGACGTACATCGTGCCGTCGGTGTTGCCGATGTAGACGCGTCCGTAGGCGACCGTCGGCGTGGCGTACCAGAACTCCCGCGAGCCGAACTTCGACTGCGACTGGGCGCTCCACAGCAGCCGTCCCGTCTTCGCGCTCAGGGCGTAGAGGGAGCCGCCGTCGTTGGCGATGAAGATGCGCCCGTTCCAGTACGCCGCCGACGTGTTGACCTGGTCGTCCGTCTTGAAGCCCCAGATCTTCCTGCCGGTGTGCGCGTTGATGGCGTAGACGTTGTGGTCCCAGGTGCCGACGTAGATGCGGTTGCCCCTCAGCAGCGGCGACGACTCGATCGGGGCCGAGTTGAAGCGCCACCGCTCGCGACCGGTGTCGGCGTCCCAGGCCGCCAGGAAGCCGTCCGCGCCGGCCTGGTCCTGGAGGCACTCCACGCGGTGCATGTAGGACACGTAGACGACGCCCTTGCCGACCGTCGGCGACGACGCGGCGCAGCGGCCCAGGCTCTTGCGCCAGTCGACCTTGCCGGTCTTGGCGTCCAGCGCGAAGAAGAGGCCCTTCTGCTGCGCCAGGTAGACGCGCCCGTAGCCGACCGTGGGCGGGAACTCGAGCGTGTCGTGGGCGTCGATCTTCCAGAGGCGCCGGAAGGGCGGCCTGTGGCCGTACGGGGAGATGTGCTGGCGTGCGTTGTCGTAACCGTAGGTGGGCCACGGGCGGGGGTTGCGCTCCTTCGGAGGCGGCGGCTTCGGCTCCTCCGTGGTCACGAACTCCTCGCTGGCCGACCCGCGCTTCTCGATCGGCTGCTTCTCCTGCTGGTAGGCGTACACACCGACCGCGATCACGAGCACGGCAACGAGCGCGACGCCAACGATCACACGTCGTCTGGTCACCGGGGGCAGGCTAGCTACCGGGTCCGACCGTTCCGGCTACCGGGCTCCCTGCCCCAGCAGACGCCAGATGCGCGTCGTCACGGCGGGCACCTCGTCGCTCAGCGCCGACTCGTCCAGCTCGCGCGCCCACTGCGGCGTGCCCGCCCGGATGACGAGGCCGCCGCCAAGCCCGAAGGCGACGAAGGCGGGCTGGTCGGGGTCGCGGCCGGCCGTGGCGATCAGGCGCCCGCCCGTGGGCACCCCGCGCGACTGCTCGAACAGCGTGAAGTCGCCGATGAAGGAATCGAGCCCCTCGAACAGGCCGAGGCCGTCCTCGAACACGGTCAGCGGCGCGCTCGACGTGCGCAGCGGGGCGGTGCCCTCGCCGAAGGCGTTCGCGCGCCGCGGGCGGCCGGGCTCGATGAGCCGGTCGTCGCGGATGCGCACGGTGCGCCTGAAGGAGTCGGCGCCGAACGAGGCCAGCCGCAGGCCATCCTCCACGTCGTCGCGCAGGCGGCGCAGCAGCGGGTCGGGCAGCCACACGGCGCTGCCGACGAACGCGACGCCCGGGGCGTTGCCCAGCGCCGGGCCCTCCCCGCGGGCGAGCGAAAGGTCCGTCGTCAGGTCGTACGCGAGCCGCTCGCGGTCGAGGTAGTGCAGCAGCGGGGCGACCTCCGACTGGAAGCCGCGCGGCAGAGCGCCGCCGGCGAAGGGCCGGCCGAGGCCGACCGAGCGGGCGTGCGGAAGAGCGTCCGCGAACCCGTCGAGATCGTCGTCCACGCGGTTGGTCCCCTGCCAGCTGATCGCCGGCAGCACGACCAGCGGGCGCGGGCGCTGGGCGGCGCGCTTGGACTGGGGCAGCCCGGCCACGGCGATCGGCCACACGGCGCGGTGGCTGCCGGCCCGCACGCGGGCCAGGTAGAGGCCGGTCTTGGTGTCGGATGGGATGCCGATGCGGAAGCGGCCGCCGATGCGCTCGCCGCGGCGGATCGGCTCGGGATCGCCGAGCCGCGAGAGGACGAAGTCGAGGCTGCGGTCGATCGGCCCGGCCTCCAGCGTGGCGACGGAGCCGGCGGGCACCACCTCCAGCGGGCCGCGCAGGGTGAAGCTGCGCACGCTCACCCCGGTGTGCGGGCGTGCCAGCGCCGCCGTGGGGATCTCAGCCGGCGCGACAGCCAGGTTGCCGGCCTTGTCGCGCACGCTCACCGTGAAGGCGTAGTCGCCGTCGGGGGCCGGCCCCGTCTCCGAGGGACCGGTCGCCACCTCGCCGCGCCACACGCCGCTGCGGCCCTCGCCGCGGAAGCGGCGCACCACCCGCGGCGGACCGTCGTCGGTGCGGAACACGCGGAACTCGGGCGCCTCGTTCGCGGGACCGCGAAAGCGCAGGGTGACCTCGGGCGTCTGTCCCGGCTCGCCGGGCGCGATCACGCCGGGCTCGGCGGAGACCAGCTCGGCGCGCGGCGGCGCGCGGTCGATGCGGATGCGCTTGGCCGAGTCGATCACGCGGCCCTCGTCGCGCCGCACGACGCGCATGCGGTAGACGCCGTCCGGCACGGGCATGCCCTCGTCGTCGCGTCCGTCCCAGCGGAAGCGGTGCTTGCGGTCTCCGGCCAGCGGACGGTCGTCGGCGAGCCGCCGGATCTCGTTGCCCTCGCCGTCCATGATCGAGAAGGTGACCGTCGCCGGCTCGGACAGGTCGAAGCCGACCTGCGTCGCGTCGCGGTAGTGGTCTGCGTTGGGAGAGAACTGCTTCGGCTGCGCGGCGAAGCGCAGGACGAGCGGGAACTCGCTCTTCAGCTGCTGGGTCGCGAAGAAGGCCAGAACGGTGGCGACCACCAGGAGCGCGAAGACCGCGCGGACAACGGGGCGGGCCATGGGCGCGGGACCCTAGAACATGGCTCCGGTCGCGCGGCCGCGAGAATGTCCGGCTGATGCGCGTTCAGCTCATCGATCCCTCGGCGGACGTGCTGCCGTACGACCACGCTCTCGCGGCCGCCCTGGCACGCCAGGGCGCGGGCGTCGAGCTGGTCACCTCGCGCTTCGTCCACGGCCCCGCGCCTGAGCCCGACGGCTACTCGGTGAGCGAGTCCTTCTACCGGCTCGCCACCAGCGCGGGCGCCGATCACCCCCGCCTGCGGCGCGCGCTGAAGGTGGCGGAGCACGTGCCGGACACGCTGCGCGTGCGCCGCCGCGCCGCCGCCGCCGACGTGCTGCACTGGCAGTGGCTCTGGCTCGAGGCGGTCAGCACCCGGCTGCTTCAGCGCCGCCGTCCCCAGGTCCTCACCATGCACAACGTGATCCGCAGGGAGCGGTCCGGGCGCCGGCTGGCCGAGCGAATGGATGCCGTGATCGTCCACACGCGGCACGGCGCCGAGCTGCTGGGCGGAGGTCCGCGGGTGCACGTGATCCCGCACGGGGCCTTCGACCACCTCACCCGTCAGTCCAGCGAGGCGCCGCTGCCACCGGAGCTGGCTGCCGTCGAAGGCCCGGTGGTGCTGTGCTTCGGAGTCGTGCGGCAGTACAAAGGCGTGGACGCGCTGGTCGAGGCCTTTCGCTCCGTCGAGGGAGCGGAGCTGTGGGTGGTCGGCCGGCCGCTCGGCGTGTCGCTCGAGGCCCTGGACGCGCCGCCGAACGTCCGCTTCGTGCCCCGGTACGTGTCCGATGCCGAGCTGCCCGCCTACTTCCGCCGCGCCGACCTGCTCGTGCTGCCGCACCGCTCCGTGGACGTCTCGGGCGTGCTGTTCGCCGGGCTGGCGTTCGGCAAGCCGATGGTGCTCTCGGACGTGGGCGGGTTCCGGGAGCTGGTCGAGGAGCACGGCGCCGGGCGGCTGGTGGAGCCGGGCGACCCGCACGAGCTGAGCCGGGCCATCGGCGAGCTGCTGGCCGACCCCGCCGAGCGCGAGCGGCTCGCCCACCAGGCTCGCACCGCCGCCGCGGGGCCGTACTCCTGGGACGCCGTCGCGCGGCGGACGCTCGCGGTGTACGAGGAGGTGCTAGCGGGGTGAGGGCGATCTTCATGGGCAAGAGCAAGCGCTCGGCGGTGCGTTCGCTCGAGTGGCTGGTGGAGCAGGGCGCCGACGTGGCCGCCGTGGTGGCTCCCGAGCCGGACGACCGGATGCACGACGATCAGCGCCTGGACCTGGCCGCGCGCCGCCACGGGCTGCCGCTGGTGACCGACGAGCAGCTCTACGCGGACCCGCCCGCCGACGTGGACGTGGTGATCTCGTTCCTGTTCTGGAAGCTGATCCGCGAGCCGCTGGTCTCGCTCGGCCGCGTCGGCTGCCTCAACTTCCACCCGGCGCCGCTGCCCGACTTCCGCGGCATCGGCGGCTACAACCTGGCGATCCTGGACGGGATGCCGAGCTGGGGCGTGTCCTGCCACTTCGTGGACGAGCACTTCGACACGGGCGACGTGGTCGAGGTGGACCGCTTCCCGATCGACGTCGACGCCGAGACGGCGTTTTCGCTCGACCTCAAGAGCCAGCGCCGCCTGGAGGGCCTGTTCGAGCGCGTGCTCGGGCGGGTGCTGGCCGGCGAGCAGCTCGACCGCATCCCCCAGGGCGAAGGGCGCTACGTGACGCGCGCCGAGTTCGAGGGGCTTCGCGTGGTGCGCCACGGCGACGACGTCGAGCGCAAGCTGCGCGCGTTCTGGTACCCGCCGTGGCCGGGCGCGGTGCTGGAGCTGGACGGGCGGCGCCTGACCGTGGTGGACGAGCCGATCCTCGCCAAGGTGGCCGAGGCGCAGCGCGCGGCGGGCTGGCTGCCCTAGCCGGTACGTGACATGCGTCACGTACCGCGGTGGGTGAGCGGCGGTACGCTCGACCGATGAGCTGCGAGGCGTGCGGTACCGAGAATCCCGCCGGCGCCCGCTTCTGCATGGGCTGCGGCGCAAAGCTCGAGCGCCGCTGCCCCAGCTGCGGGTCCCCCGCACCGCCCGAGGCGCGCTTCTGCATGAGCTGCGGGAGCGCCATGGACGACGTCGGCGGCCGCGCCGCCCCCGCGGACCGACCGCCCGAGGAGCGGCGCCAGGTGACGGTCCTGTTCGCCGACCTGTCCGGCTACACCGCGGTCGCGGAGCGCATGGACCCGGAGGCGGTGAAGGCGCTCGTGGACCGCGTGCTGCTGCGCCTCGGGGAGGAGGTCGAGCGCTACGGCGGCACCGTCGACAAGTACATCGGCGACAACGTGATGGCCATCTTCGGCGCCCCCGTCGCACACGAGGACGACGAGGAGCGCGCCGTGCGCGCAGGCCTCGGCATGCAGGCGGCGATGGGCGAGGTCAACGAGGTCCTGCCCGACGGCGTGCACTTCGCCCTGCGCGTGGGGGTCAACTCCGGCGAGGTGCTCGCTGGCTCCGTGGGCCACGACTACACGGTCACCGGCGACACCGTGAACGTGGCGGCGCGCCTGCAGAGCGCCGCTCGGCCCGGCAGCGTGACCGTGGGCGAGCGCACCATGCGCGCCTCACGCCGCGCGATTCGCTACGACCAGCTCGAGCCGCTCTCGCTCAAGGGGCGGTCGGAGGCCGTGCCTGCGTGGGAGGCGATGGCCGTCACCGCCGAGCACGCGGTCGGCCGCGCCGCCGCGGCGCGCGAGGCGCCACTCGTGGGCCGAGCACAGGAGCTGGCCACGCTCGAGACCATCTATGAGCGGGTCGAGCGCGAACGGGCGCCGCACCTTGTCACGCTGGTCGGCGAGGCGGGCGTGGGCAAGACGCGGGTGCTGCGCGAGCTGGAGCGCCACCTCTGCCACGAGCGCGCCGCCCCGCCGACGTTCCGCACCGGGCGCTGCCTCCCATACGGCAGCGGCATCGTCTTCTGGGCGCTCGGCGAGGTGCTGCGAGTGGAGTGCGGCATCGTCGACAGCGACTCCGCCGAGGAGGCGTGGGTCAAGCTGCGCGACTACTCGCTCGACCTGTTCGGCGCCGGCGATACGCCGATGGCCGAAGAGGCCGAGCGCAAGACCGCCCTGATCGGGCGCCTGATCGGCCTCGAGATCCCCGCGGAGCTCGTCCCCCCGGGCGAGGACCCGGAGCGGCTGCGCGAGTCGTTCTTCTCCGCGCTGCGTGCCGGGATCGAGGCGATGGCGGGCCGCCAGCCGCTGGTGATCGCCTTCGAGGACATCCACTGGGCGGACGACGGGATGCTCGACGCCATCGAGCACCTCGCGCAGTGGGTGCGCGCCCCGCTGATGCTCGTGTGCCTGGCCCGCGACGAGCTGCTGGACCGCCGCCCGAGCTGGGGCGGCGGGCGCGGCTCCGCCACGCAGCTCGTGCTGGAGCCGCTCAGCGCGGCCGACACCGAGTCGCTGGTAGCCGCGCTGCTGCCGCCCGGCGAGACGGTCCTCCCGGCCCTGGTGGAGCGCTCGGGAGGCAACCCGCTGTTCGCCGAGGAGATGGCGCGCCGCATCGCCGAGGACGGCAGCATGGCGGCCGCCGAGCTGCCCGCCACCGTCCAGGCCGTGCTCGCGGCGCGCCTGGACGCGCTGGAGCCGTTCGAGCGACAGCTGGTTCAGCAGGCCGCGGTGGTCGGGCGCACGTTCTGGGAGGGCTCACTGGCCCCGCTCGGTGGGCCGGACGGCCGCCAGCTCGAGCGGGCGCTGCTGTCGCTCCAGGAGAAGGACATCCTCGCCCCGGGGGCCGAGAGCCGGCTCGCCGGCGAGCGCGAGCTGGCCTTCAAGCACGTGCTGATCCGCGACGTCGCCTACGGGATGCTCCCCAAGCTCGTGCGAGCCCGCAAGCACTTCGAGGTGGGCACCTTCATCGAGGACCGGGCAGGCGACCGCACCGACGAGGTCGTGCCGCTGCTCGCCGAGCACTACGGCCGCGCCGCGGCGCTCGGCCGGGAGGGCGGCGTGCCGCCCGACGAGCTCGACCGCATGCAGCGCCGCGCGATGCTGTTCCTCGAGCAGGCCGGCGACGCGGCGGCGCTGCTGTACGCCAACCGCGAGGCGGCGGCGCACTATCGCCACGCGCGCAAGATCTGCCCGATGGACGGGCGCGCCGACGGCATCCGCGTGGGCGAGAAGCTGGGCGACGTGTCGCTGCGCCTCGGGCGCGTGGACGAGGGGATCGCCGTCTGGGCCGAGTGCCTCGACTGGCACCGCATCGAGGAGGACCTCGAGCGGGTGGCCGACCTGCACCGCAAGATCGGCGCCGCCCACTCCCACAAGGGCGAGCGCAAGTCGGCGATCGAGCACTACCAGAAGGGCATCAACCTGCTCAAGGACGGCCCGCCCCGGCTGGAGCTCGTGCGGCTCTACGAGGAGGCCGCCTGGCTCTACCTCCACACCGGCGACAACATGCTCGCCATCTACGCCTCGGAGAAGGCGCTGCGCCTCGCCGAGCGGCTGGGCGAGACGCGCGCGGCCAGCCGGGCACACGGCATCTTCGGGCGCGTCTTCGGGCGCATCGGGGACACCGAGAAGGCGCGCCAGAACCTCGAGCGTGCGGTGGAGCTGGCGCGCGCGCTGCGCGTCGATCCGCAGGCCGGGAGGCCGCGCGAGGACGAGAGCGAGACGATCCTCGCGCTGTCGGCGCTGGGGCGGCACCTGGAGGTGTCGGAGGCCGAGGTCGCCGGCGCCCGCGACGCCTATGAGGAGGCCCTGGCGCTGGCGGAGGAGATGGGCGTGCTGCCGGCACAGGTGGAGCTGCACGCCTCCCTGGCCCAGCTGGCGGTCTACGGCGCCGACTGGGAGCAGGTGGAGCGCTCGACCGAGGCGAGCGCCGAGCTCGCCGAGCGCGAGGGCCTGGTGGGCAAGCTGTGCCTGCCGATCGCGCTGCGCGGTCTGCTGCGCTGGCGCGAGGGCGAGCTCGACGACGCGACCGTGCTCTTCCACCGCGCCCACGAGCTGGCCGAGCAGGTGGGCTGGTCGGAGCTGGCCTTCCAGGCGCTCTTCGGCCTCGCCACCGCCCTGCGCGACTCCGGTGACCTCTCAGGCGCGGGCGCCGCGCTCGACCGTGCGCTGGACGTGTGCGAGCGCGCCGGCCTGATCGCACAGTCGATCCAGGCCACGGCGGCGCGAGCGGTGGTGCTGAGGCTCGCCCAGCGGCACGAGGCCGCCGCCGAGGCCGCGCGCGAGGCGACCGAGCTGGCCGAGCGCCTGCACTACCCGATCGGGCGCGCGGCGGCGCTGGAGGCGCAGGGCATCTGCGCCGGCGATCCCCACGCGGGCGCGGCCCTGCTGGCCGAGGCAGCAGAGGCGTGGAGCGCGCTGGACCGCCCCCTGGAGGCGGCTCGAGCGCGGCTGCTGGAGGGCCAGGTGCTCGTCCCGGTCGAGCCGGAGCGCGGCCGTGCCGTGCTCAACTCGGCCGCCGACGAGATCGAGCTCCTGGGCGTGCGCCACCTGTCGGACCGCGCGCGCTCGCTGGCCGCCGGCTGAACGGCGGCAGGGGCGCTAGGGCGCCTTGTCGCCGCCCGCGATCACGATCACGGTGGCGTCGCCGGCCAGTGCCTGGCTCGACGGGTTGACGGGCTCGCGCTGCGTGATGCCGAGGCGGCGGCTGACGGCTCGCGCCTCCGGCTCGTGGCCGGGTGCGTACTGGACGACCGACTCGGCCAGCTGCTGGTCCGCGAAGTTGGCGATCGTGCCGATCTTGAAGCCGGCGGCGCTGACCTCGTCGCTCAGCGTGGCGGCCAGGCCCGGCACCGTGGTGCCGTTCAGAACGGCGACCGTCACGCTGCCCGGCCGCACTCCGCCGCGGCTGCGGCGCGGCTCGCTGGTGCCCTCTTCGTCATCCGCGCTGCTCCCGCCGCCCGCGCGCTGCTCCGGAGTCTGGCTGCCGCTGTCGTCGCCTGTCAGCTGGGTGACTCCGTAGGCCGCCGCGCCACCCAGGACCAGCAGGACGACCAGGGCCAGCGCCAGGTAGCCGGCACCGAGCCGGCGATGCCACGGATCGGTGGGGCGCGGCGGGAGGATGGCGGTCTCCTGGGGCGAGTGCCGCGAGGTGACGCCGGGACGGCTGGCGAAGCGCGCCTCGCCCGAGGGCACCGCCGGAGCACCGCCGCGGCCGCCCGCGGGGGTGGCGGGACGGGCGGCGGGCGGCGCCGGGGGCCGCGGCGGTGTCGGCGCTGCCGGCGGACTCGCCGGCTGGGCGGCGCCCGGCGCAGCATCCGGCTTCGCGGTGGCTGGCGGAGTGCCCGGCGAAGGGGCAACGGGCGCGGGCTTACCGCTCGCGTCCTTCCCATCCGGCGTCCCATCGCCCGCCGGCTTGCCGGGCGTGGTGGCCGTCGCAGCCGCGGCGCCGGCGGCCGAGGCCGCCGCCGGGGTGGCCGCCGCCGGGGTGGCCGGCGCCGGGGTGGCCGCCGCGGGGCGCGCACCTGCCACAGCCGGCGCGCCGGGGACGGGCGGCGGCGCCGGTCGCTGAGCCGCCGCCGGCTGCTGCGGCTGCTGCGGCTGCGCCACCACGCGGCCCGCGACGGCGGGGGCCGTCTGCTCCGAGCGCTCGGGTGCGCGCCCGGCCCATTCACGCAGCCGCTTCACGTCGCGTGCCTGCGAGAAGTAGAGGGCGGAGAGCAACGCCAGCCCCAGCACCGAGGCCAACCCGGCGTAGGCGCCGATTTCCTGAACGATCTCAGGCAAGGGTCGAACTGTAGAACGCGCGGCGGCGTGCGTCAGCCAGGCCGCGCGAAAGCGTCTCGATCAGGGGCGTGCCGAGACGGCCAGGGCGCGCTCGGCGGACAGCTCCACCACCGCGCCTGCCAGTCCCGCGGCGTCCCCGCCGTACACCAGCGCCTCGATGCGCGCGAACGCGCTCTCGACCCACTCGGGGTCCAGCGGCGCCTGGGTCGCGTAGACGATCTTCTCGGCAGGGGTCGGCTGCGGACGCTCGCCGGGGTTGAAGAGCTCCTCGTGGATCTTCTCGCCGGGCCGCCGGCCGACGATCTCGATCGCGATGTCCGCGTCGGGCTCGTAGCCGGCCAGACGGATCATGTTGGCGGCCAGGTCCACGATCTTGACCGGGTCGCCCATCTCCAGCACGAACACCTCGCCGCCCGTGGCCAGCTCGCCCGAGCGGATGATCAGCTGAACCGCCTCCGGGATCGTCATGAAGTAGCGCGTCATCCTGGGATCGGTGACGGTGACCGGTCCGCCGTGCGCGATCTGGCGGCGGAAGATCGGCACCACCGACCCCGACGAGCCCAGCACGTTGCCGAATCGCACCGCGGCGTACCGAGTGCCCTTCCAGCGGTTCTGCGCGGCCTCCACGGCCCACTCGGCCAGCGCCTTCGAGGCGCCCATCACCGTCGCCGGGCTGACGGCCTTGTCGGTCGACACGAGCACGAAGCGCTCGGCTCCCGCCTCACCCGCCGCGGCGGCCACGATGCGCGTGGCGACGGCGTTGTTGCGCACCGCCTCGACCGGGTTCTCCTCCATCAGCGGGACGTGCTTATAGGCCGCCGCGTGGAAGACGATCGAGGGCGAGTGCTCCTGGAAGACCTCGCGCATGCGGGTGGCGTCCTTGCAGTCGGCCAGGACCGAGCCTGCGCGCGCGAAATGGCGCTCCTCCTCCAGCTCGCGCCGGATCTCGAACAGCGCGTTCTCGGAGTTCTCGACCATCACGAGGCGCTTCGGCCCCACGCGGGCGATCTGACGGCACAGCTCGGCGCCGATCGAGCCGCCGGCGCCGGTCACCAGCACCACGCGTCCGGACAGGTACGCCCCCACGCGGTCGATCTCCACCCGCACCGGCTCGCGGCCGAGGACGTCCTCCACCTGCACCTCGCGCACCTGGCGCACCAGGCTGAGCCCGCCGGAGAGCAGCTCGAACGTGGTCGGCAGCATGCGCACCGGGATGGCCCGCTCGCGGCAGGCCGTGACGACGCGCTGGCGCAGGACGCCAGGGGCCGACGGGATCGCGATGATCACCTCGTCCGGCTTGACGGCGTCGAGCACGCGCGGCAGCTCGTCGGTGGTGCCGAGCACCTTGTGGCCGGCCACGCGCATGCCCTGCTTGCGCGGGTCGTCGTCCACGAACCCGACCGGGGCGCTGCGCAGCCCCGGGTTGCGGCGCAGCTCGAAGGCCACCTGCTGGCCGCCGTTGCCGGCGCCGACGATCAGCACCTCGTGGGCCGCCCGCTCGAGGATCGAGCCGCGGACGGGCCGCTCGAACGCCGCACGCACGGCGAAGCGGGCGCCGCTCACGAACACCAGCGAGAGCAGGAAGTCGAGCGCGATCACGCTGCGCGGCGGGTCGTGGCGGCCGACCGAGAAGAGGAAGAGCACGACGATCAGGCCGCCGGTCGAGACGAGCGTCGCCTTGAGCAGCGACTCGAAGTCCTTCTGGTCGACGAAGCGCCAGAGCTTCGAGTAGAGGCCGAACAGCGCGAAGATGAGGAGCTTCATCGCCACCGTCAGCACGATCGTGTCGGCGAGCAGGTTCTCGTAGCGGGGCGGGATCCCCTCGTCGAAGCGCAGGACGTACGCCAGGTAGTAGGCGAGCGCCAGCAGCAGGGCGTCGACGCCCAGCTGGCCGACACGGCGAGCGTTCACTGAAGAAGGCAGGGATCTCATGATTCGCGGGCGGCGAGCAGAAGTTTGACGAGTTCGCGCGGATCGCGCCGGACACGCAATCCGCCGTTCGCGGGCCGGCGGCGCAGGTCGATCTGGTCGGGGTCCTCGAGCTTGCGCAGCCGCCCGTCGCCTAACAGCGCCTCGTCGACGGCACCGAGCCTGCCCTCGAAGGTAGTGAACACGGGCGTGCCGAGTGCGACGGCCTCCCGGTTCATCGTGCCGCCGGCCGAGATCACCAGGTCCGCGTAGGCCACCAGGCTCTGGGCGTCGATTGCTCGCTCGGGCACGATGAACCCGGTCAGCTCGGCCCGCTGCGCCGCCGTGCGCGGCAGCACGACCGTCTGGGCGTCACTCGCGGCGAGCCGGTCGAGCACCCGCCGGAACAGGGGATTCTCGAAGCGGTGGTAGAGGGAAACCTCGGGCGGAGTGCGGACGACGACCAGCGGGCGCTCGCGCTCCAGCCCCAGCTCCGCCAGAACCGCCGGGTCGGGCTCGAAGTCTGCGAGGTAGTACTCCTCCTTCAGCCCCGGATAGGCGCGGATCTTGCCGCTCGCCCCGTAGCGCTCGAGCCGCTCCGGAGGGATCGCGTCGGGCACCACCACCGCGCGGGCGAGGCGGCAGTTGACCTGGTGCTGCGCCGTCGCCCACTCGTAGTCGAACGCCGTGGCGCTGGGCACCCGCAGGAGCTTGGCGGCGACGCTGACGTCGTTCGAGCCATGCCCGATCGCCACGTCGAAGCGGCGGCGGCGCGCCCACCGAACCAGGGCGGCGCTGCGGGAGGCCAGCCCCAGGCCCTTGCTGGCAATCCGCCCGCCGCGGTGGCGCCCAACGGCGGTGTGCTCGATCCCGAAGCGCTCGCACAGCTCCAAGGTCTGGGCGAAGTCGCGCGCCGTCACCTCGACCTCGTGCCCGTCGGCCCGCATCGCGTCGATCAGCGGGCGCAGCACGAGCACGTGCGGGCTGTTGGTCAGGTCTACCCAGACGCGCACGCCGCCACGACCTCCCTGACCTGCTCCTCGGTCAGATCCTTGCCCATCGGCAGAGCGTGGTTGGTGCGGGCGGCCTCCTCGGTGCCGGGCAGGTCGGCGTCGCTCGCGATGGCCGGCTGGCGGTGCACCGGCACGCGGTAGTAGCCGCGCCCCACGGGCAGCCGCTCCGCCCGGGCGACGTACAGGTGGTACACGTGCTTGGCGCCGTCGGTCTCGCGCGGGAGCACGGCGTGCTCGCCGAGCCCGAGCCGCTCGTAGGCGGCCGCGGCGGCGCGGCGGCGCTCGTTCCAGCCGTCGAGCTCCGGCAGCAGCACGCGCAGAACGGCGGCCTGCATCTCGTCGAGGCGCGAGTTGTAGCCCACCTCGCTGAAGGTCTTCTTGTCCTTGGAGCCGTGGAAGCGCAGCAGCCGGGCGAGGTCGGCGACGCCGTCGTCGTCCGTCACGATCGCGCCGCCGTCGCCAAGGCAGGGCAGGTTCTTCGCGGGGAAGAAGGAGAAGGTGGCGGCGGCGCCCAGTGCGCCGGCCTTCACGCCGTTCAGCTCGGCCCCCGCCGCCTGCGCGGCGTCCTCGATCACCGGCGGCCCGAGCTCGAGCAGCTCGTCCATCGGGGCCACATTGCCGAACAGGTGGACCGCCACGATCGCCTTCGTGCGCGGCGTGAGCGCGGCCTTCACGGTCTCCGCGGTCACGCAGAACGTGTCCGGGTCGATGTCACAGAAGACCGGCTTGGCGCCCATCACGAGCGCGGCCTCGGCTGTGGCGTAGAACGTGAACGAGGGCATCACAACCTCATCCCCGGGGCCGACACCGAGCGCACGCAGCGTGATCGTCAGGGCGTCGGTGCCGTTGGCGACGCCGACGCAGTGCCTCACCCCCAGGTAGGCGGCGAACTCGGCCTCGAAGGCCTTCACCTCGGGTCCGAGGATGTAGGTGCCCGACCGCGCCACCCGGTCGATCGCCTCGGTGAGGCGGCCGTGGTACGGCTCGAGGGTCGAGGCGAAGAGCGGTACGTCTGTCATGGGCGGCTCGCTACCCTACTTCGCTCCCATGACCGTGCTCGCCTCGATCACGGATCCGATTGTCGAGGTGGCCGTGGACGTCGTGGATGCGATGGGGCTTCCCGGAGTGTTCGTCTTGATGCTTCTGGAGAGCGCCTGCATCCCGGTGCCCAGCGAGGCCACCATGCTGTTCGCCGGCTTCAACGTGTCGCGCGGCGAGTACAGCCTGGTCGCCGCCACGGCAGTCGGCTCCTTCGCCAACCTCGTCGGCTCCTGGGTGGCCTGGTGGATCGGCAAGATCGGGCGCGTCGACCTGCTGGAGAAGCACGGCAAGAAGCTGCACATCAAGAAGAGCCACCTCGAGTGGGCCGACCGCTGGTTCGAGAAGCACGGCGACGCGACGGTCTTCTTCACGCGCATGCTGCCGATCGTCCGCACCTTCATCTCCCTCCCGGCCGGAGTCGCGGGCATGCCGTTCTGGCGCTTCAGCGTGCTCACGCTCGCCGGCTGCATCCCGTGGGTGCTGATGCTCACGTTCATCGGCCAGCAGGCCGGGGACAACTGGGAGGACTGGAAGGACAGCCTGCACTACATCGACTACGCGGTCGCGGCGCTGATCGTGGTCGGCGTCGTATACCTCATCGTCCGCACGCGGCGGCGCCGCAAGAGCGACGCGGCGGGCGGCGACCCCGCGCCCGAGTCGGTCTGAGCGCCTTCCCGCTTCGCCGGGCCCTGCTGCTGGGCGCGCTACAGGGCCCGGCCGAGCTGCTTCCGGTCTCCAGCTCCGGCCACCTCGCGCTCGTCCCGCGCCTGCTCGGCTGGAGCTACGCGTCCCTGCCGGGCGACGCGCGCAAGACCTTCGAGGTCGCCCTGCACGCCGGCTCAGCACCGGTGCTCGCCATCGCCCTGCGCGGCGAGCTCGGTCGTGACCTCCACCTCCAGGCACTCGCCCTCCTGCCCCCGGCGGCGATCGGCCTGGCTCTCGAGCGGCCGATCGAGCGGCGGCTCGGCGGGCTGCGCGCCGTGGCCGTCGCCCAGATCGTCGCCGGAGCCGCGCTGTTCGCGGCGGACCTGCGGCCCGAGCACCGCTCGCAGCCCGACGCGATCGATCATCTCGCGGTCGGCGCCGCCCAGGCCGCGGCGCTGATTCCGGGCGTGTCGCGCTCCGGCGCAGCCATCACCGCGGCCCGGCTGCGGGGCCTGTCCCGCGAGTCGGCTGCGGCGCTGGCGCTGCGGTCGGCGCTGCCCGTGACCGTCGGCGCCGGGCTGCTCAAGGGTGCCCGCGCGGTCCGCGAAGGCGTGCCGGCCGAGCTGCGCGTTCCCGCGGCCGCCGGAGCTGCGGCGTCGTTCGCCTCTGCCCTGGCCGCGCTCCCCCTGGCGCGCGGCACGCGGTGGCGCGCGATCGCCGCCTATCGGGTTGCGCTGGGCATCGGAGCGCTTGCGCTTGCGGGCCGCCGCGCCGGACGCCCGCTGGCGTAGCCGCCAAACCGCACCTACTCTGGACCCAAGCGGGGGATAACTCGTGTCCCCTCGAACCAAGCCCTGCTTGACCCATGTCTGCGTTCTCACTGGCCACGCCGGTCGTATCGCCCGATCCATTCGGGGACCGGACGCTGGGCCGACTCGCTGAGCGCGCCCGGGCGCTGCTCCCGGCGGCGGCGGTGGCGATCGTCACCGTGGACGAGCGGCGCGGGACCGTCGAGGGCTCTGCCGGCTGGTTCGCCGACCCGCTGATGCGCGAAGCGCTCGGGCGCCGCGAGCTGGTGCAGGCGATCCTCGCGAGCGACCGCGGGTTCCTGCTGCCGCGCCTCGACGACTGGGAGGCGGCGCCGACGCTGCTCGCGGCGGCTGTGGAGTCGCTGGGCGCCAGGCGGGCCCGCGCGCTCTGGCGCAAGTACCGCGGCAATTCGGTGATCGCCTGCCCGCTCCGCACCGAGACGGGCCGCGGACTCGGCGTGCTCGCCGCCGCTTCGCCCGATCCGCAGCGCCCGCTGCGGGCAGAGGATCTGCAGACCATCGAGGCGGTCGCGGACCTCGCGGCGATGGCGCTCGAGCGTGCCAGCCGGGCACGCGACGAGCTCTGCCTCGAGCGCGCCACCGAGGCCGTGTCCAGCACGCTGGAGCTGACCGACGTCTACCGCCGTGTGGCCGAGCATGCCGCCGCCACGACCGGCGCCACGCAGGCGGCGCTGACGCGCCTCGACGCGCGCGCCGGCGAGCTGCGCACGGTCGCCACGCTCGATCCCGGGCCGGTCCCCGCCCTCACCCATGCGGGCTTCGGCCACATGGCGCGCACCCGGCGGTCGGTCCTGCGGTCCGAGTCCGGCTCGCCTACGGCGGGCTCGCTCATGCACGCGCCGATCGAGCTGGGCCCACGGCTCTACGGAGTGCTCACGGTCGCCCACGAGCAGCCCGGACGCTTCGACGAGGGCGACCTCGACCTGCTCAGCCGGCTGGCGCGATCGTCGGCGGCGGCGATCGCCAACGCGCTCGACTTCCAGCGCGAGCGGCGCATCGCGCGTTCGCTCACGCTCGGGTTCGTTCCCGAGTCGCTGCCGGGTGTGCCGAACTACGAGACCGGCCTGCTCTACGCGCCCGCGCTGGGCGAGCCGACCGGCGGCGACCTCTACGGCGTCTGGCCGCTCCCCGGCGGCGAGGTGGCGGCGCTCGTCGGCGACGTCGCGGGCAAGGGCGTCGAGACCGCCGCGCTGAGCGCGATGGTGCGCTTCTTCGTCGAGGCCCGCAGCTGGGACGCCGGCTCGCCCGCCCAGGTGCTGGAGCAGACGAACGCGATGCTCGCCGGCAGGCTGCCGAGCGACACCTTCGTCACGGCCTTCCTCGGCGTGCTGGGCCCGCACTCGATGCGCTGGGCGAGCGCCGGCCACCTGCCACCGCTGCACCTGTCGGGCGACGACGCGCGCGTGCTCGAGGCCACGGGCCTCCCGCTCGGCGTCGACGACGAGGCTCGCTACGGCGAGCGGCAGCTCGACCTGGCCGAGGGCGACCTCGTGTTCGCCTACACCGACGGCCTCGTCGAGGCGCGCCGCGGCGCCACGGTCTACGGCTCCGACCGCCTGTTCCGGCTCGTCACCGACCTCGCTGCGGAGCTGACCCCGGAGCGGCTCCCCGTGGCCGTGCACGACGAGATCGCCGCCTGGTCCGGCGGGCTCGTAGACGACGCCGTGGGCCTGGCACTGCGCCGTCGCCGCTGACTCCGCTTCAATGGGACGGGTGACCGACTCCGCCTACGCGCGCGCCGGCGTGGACCAGACCCGCTCGGGCTCTGCCGTGCGCGCCCTCGTTGACGTGCTCGCCAGCATCAGCACCGGCCGGGCCGGGCGTGCCGCCCTGGCGTCGGGCCACTACGCCAACGTGCTGCGGCTCGACGACAAGCGCGGGCTGGCGCTGTCCACCGACAGCGTCGGCTCGAAGGTGATCGTCTGCGAGCAGATGGGCCGCTTCGACACGATCGGGCTCGACCTGATCGGGATGAACGCGAACGACGTGGTCTGCGTGGGAGCGGACCCGATCGCCCTGCTCGACTACATCGCCGTGGAGGAGGCGGACCCCGAGATGCTCGAGCAGATCGGCATCGGGCTGAAGGAGGGCGCGGAGCAGGCGGAGCTCGAGATACCCGGCGGCGAGCTGGCCGTGCTACCCGACCTGATCAAGGGGCACCCGTCCCCGCGCGGCTTCGACCTGGTCGGCTTCTGCGTGGGCGTCGTGGACCTCGACGCGATCGTGACCGGAGCGACCGTCGAGCCCGGGGACGCGATCGTCGGGATCCCGTCGAGCGGCATCCACTCCAACGGGCTCAGCCTGGCGCGCAAGGTGCTCACCGACCTCCACGAGCCGGTCGGCGACACCACCGTCGGCGAGCTCCTGCTCGAGCCGACGGTGATCTACGTGCGCGCCGTGCGTGAGCTGCTCGAGTCCGAGGTGGACGTGCGCGGCCTTGCCCACATCACCGGCGAGGGCTTCCTCAACCTGCTGCGCCTCGAGGCGGACGTGGGCTACGAGATCGACGCGCCCCTGCCGGTGCCGCAGGTGTTCGAGCTGATCGCCGAGCGCGGCCAGGTCGAGCCGGCGGAGCTGTACGAGGTGTTCAACATGGGCGTCGGCTTCTGCTGCGTCGTGCCCGCGGACCAGGCCGAAGCCGCGGTCGCGCTGCTGGACAGACACCACGCCGGCACCGCCGTGATCGGCCGCGCCACCGCCGACGCCGGCGTCGTGGAGTTGCCGGCCCAGGGGCTGCGCGGCACCCGCGCAGCCGGCTTCGCCCCCGCCTAGGCTCTGGACGGCAAGGCGGCCTAGGCCCGCTCCCAGAGCATCCCGGTCAGCACGCGCACCGGCTTCAGCTGCCACTCAGCGGCCAGTCGCCACAGCTCCGCGTTCGCCCGCGGGCCGGGCAGCTCGCAGACGGTCTCGACCTCCACGCTCGCCATCCGACCGAAGCGGTCCACCGCTGCCAGCGGCTCGGCCGCGGGCTCGCCGGTCACCTGGCCGCCTGCCGCCAGCGCGGCCTCCCGCCACTCGCCGTAGGGGACGTCGCCGAAGGCCCAGGCCGTTCCCTCGTCGCCCTCGAACCGCAGCGTCGGGAACACCAGGCGCTCCACGCCGTGCGACTCCCCCACGCCGTCACGCTCGCGCGCCTCGGGCGGGACCGTGCGCGCCTCCTGCAGGTCGTTCCCGAACGCCTCGACGATGGCGTTCGAGTCCAGGTCGACGCGAAAGCGCTGGACATCCAGCCCCGCGGCGCGCGCCTCCTCCACGAGCGCCTCCTTGCCGTCCAGCTTGCGCCGAAAGCACATCAGGCCCTCGCGCAAACGGCGCAGATAGCGGCCCGCCGCCTCCGGTCCCTGCTCCGCCGCCGCCTTGACCGCCATGCAGGCCGGGTAGGTTGATCGGATGGGCCCCTCCGACCAGAGCCGCGGATCGACCGGCATGCGCGAGGCGTCCGACTCGTCCAGCCACTTCACGATCATTGGCGACAGGTCGCCTTCGTACTCGCGGGCGAGTCCGCCCATCACGTAGGTGATCGACAGGTCTGCGCCGAACTCCATGAAGAGCCGCCGCAAGGATGGCTCGACGGCCCAGGAGGCCGAGCAGGCAGGATCCGTGTAGTACCGAACGCGTAGGGGCACGAGAGAGCGGAAAATAGATGACGGTGATCGGCACCTTGATCGGCGACCGCTTCCGGCTCGAGGAGAAGGTTGGCTCGGGCGGGATGTCGAGCGTGTACCGGGCCTTCGACCCGACGCTCGAGCGACGCGTGGCGATCAAGCTGATGCACCGCGACATCTCGAGCGACCCCGACCAGCTCGAGCGCTTCCGGCGCGAGGCGCGCGCGGTCGCCCAGCTCAACCACCCGCACGTGGTGACCGTGATCGACGCCGGCGAGGACGACGGCGCGCCGTTCATCGTGTTCGAGTTCGTCGAGGGCGAGACCCTCAAGGACCGGATCCGGCGGCTCGGGCGGCTCCCGGTCGCCGAGGCGGTTGCCTACGCCGTCGAGATCGGGCGCGCCCTCGAGTGCGCCCACGTGCACAGGCTCGTCCACCGCGACGTGAAGCCCCAGAACGTGCTGATCGACGCGGACGGCCGCGCCAAGGTGACGGACTTCGGCATCGCCCGCTCGCTCGAGGCGCACGGGCTCACCGCCACCGGCCGGGTGCTCGGCACCACCGACTACGTGTCGCCCGAGCAGGCGCTAGGCCACGAGGTGACCGCGCAGTCCGACATCTACTCGCTCGGCATCGTGCTCTACGAGATGCTCACGGGCGAGGCGCCCTTCAAGGCGGACACGCAGGTTGCCGTGGCGATGAAGCACGTCAGGGAGCCGCTGCCGGACGTGCAAAAGCGGCGGCCGGAGATCTCCGCCGCCCTCGCCGCCGTGGTCGAGCGCGCCACCGCCAAGGAGACGCAGAACCGCTACGCCACCGTCGAGGAGATGGTGCACGACCTCGAGGAGGTGCTCGCCATCGAGGCCGCACGCAGCGGCCAGGCGACCGGCGAGGCCACCACCGTCCTCCGCTCGCTCTCCGACGACACCGCCGACTTCGCCCCCCAGCGCCTGCGCCACCCCCGCCGCACGCTCTTCCTCAGCATCGCCGCGCTCGCGATCGTGGCAGGCACGGTGGCGTTCTTCGCCACCCGCACCGAGAAGGGCCCCGGCGCCGCGGCCACGCCGCGCACGCCCGGACTGTCTGCCGTCATGCTCTCGAAGGACGCCGCGAGCGACTACGACCCCGAGGGCGACGGCCAGGAGTCCCCCGGGCAGGTGCGCTTCGCGATCGACGGCAACCAGACCACCGTCTGGGACACCGAGCGCTACGAGGGCGGCTTCGAGGGCAGCAACAAGTCCGGCGTGGGCCTGTACGTGGACGCCGGACAGCGCGTGGCGGCCCGCCAGCTCGACCTGCTGACCTCCACGCCCGGCTTCCGAGCCGCCGTCTACGCCTCCGACAGCGTGCCTGGGTCGATCTCGGACTGGGAGAAGGTCAGCGCCACGGTCACCGCCACGCGCGAGCAGGCCATCCAGCTCGACACGGCCCGACAGGGCTTCCGCAACTACCTGCTCTGGATCTCGGAGCTGCCCGAAGGTGGCCAGGTCACGATCAAAGAGCTCAGCCTCAAGAAATAGCCCTCACCGGCCAGGAATCAGCGGGGGGCCGGGGGCGTGAGCCCCCGGATGGCATCAATGCCGGTAGCGGCGCTCTTCGGCGTGCCGCTCCAGCGCCAGCTCCAGCAGCCGGTCCAGCAGCTGCGGGTACTCCAGGCCGCTCGCCGCCCAGAGCTTCGCGTAGACGCTGGTGGCGGTGAAGCCGGGGATCGTGTTCAGCTCGTTCACGAGCACGCCGTCCTCGGTGACGAAGAAGTCGACTCGCGCCATCCCGGCGCAGCCGACGATCCTGAACACCTCGACCGCGAGGCGCTGGACCTCCTCGAGATGCGGCGTGCGCGCGGGCACCACGAGCTCCATCCCGCCGTCGGTGTACTTCGCCTCGTAGTCGTACCAATCGCTGCCCTTGATCACGATCTCGCCGGGCGTGGACGCCTGAGGGTCGCCGTTGCCGAGCACCGAGCACTCCACCTCGAGCCCGGCCGCCATGCGCTCGACCACCACCACCGGGTCGTGCTCGAAGGCCAGCTCCAGCGCGCGGCCGAGCTCCACCTCGCTGACCGCCTTGGAGATCCCCACCGACGACCCGAGCCGCGCGGGCTTGACGAACACCGGCGGCCCGAGCGTGTTCGGCGCGCCGCCCGCGCGCACCACCGCGTAGTCCACCTGCGGCACGCCGTGGGCCGTCATCAGGTCCTTGAAGATCGCCTTGTCCATCGACAGCGAGGAGGCGAGCACGCCGGCGCCCACGTACGGCACGTCGAGCAGGTCGAGCAGCCCCTGGACGGTCCCGTCCTCGCCGAACGGCCCGTGCAGGACGGGGAAGACCGCGTCCGCGCCCAGCAGCCCGCCGGAGGGCTCGAGCGCCACCGGCTCTCCGGCGTGGGTCCAGCGCCCGTCGCGCTCGATGCGCACGTCGACCGGCTCGTGGCCGCCCTGTTCCAGCCCCTCGCGCACCGACGCCGCCGAGGCCAGCGAGACGTCGTGCTCGCTCGAGCGCCCGCCGCCCAGCACGACCACCCTCACGGAGTCACCCCCGGCTCGTCCGGCGTGAGCACGTCGTCTTCGATCAGCACGCCCACGATGATCACGACCTCGCGGCCCTCCTCGAGGACGGTGGCGGCGGGCGGCCGCTGGTCCACGACCATCCCGTCCTGGCTCGGGTCGGTGACGTCGGTCTCGCGCTGCACCGGCACCAGACCCTCCGCGCGCAGCTGTCGCCTCGCGTCGCGCGCTCCGAGCCCGATGACGTTCGGGACCACGACCTCCTGGATCCCCGTCGACACCGTGATCGTGACCGTCTCGCCGCGGTCCAGCTCGGTCCCGGCGGTCGGGCTCTGCGCGATCACCTCGTCCTCGGGCGCCTCGTCCTCGCGCTCCTCCACCGCGGGCTCGAGCCCGGCGTCGCGCAGGCGGTCCTCGGCGGAGTCGCGCGACAGCCCGACGACGGACGGCACTTCCACCTGCTCGGGCCCCGAGCTGACGAAGAGCTGGATGCGCTCGCCGCGCTCGACCTGCTCGCCGGCGCCGGGCACGGTGCGGATCGCGATGCCCTCCTCGACGCTCTCGGATGGACGCTCGTCGACGGTCGCCTTCAGGTCGCGGTCGTCCAGCGCGTCGATGGCCGCCGCCTGGGGCAGCCCTCGCACCGTGGGCACACGCACCGTGCCGGGACCGCCGGAGACCTCCAGCACGACGGTGGAGCCCTCCTCCGCCTCCTCGCGCGGATTGGGGTCCTGGTCGACCACCTGGTCGAAGGCGGCCTGGCTGCGTACGCGCGTCTCCTGCACCTCGAAGCCGGCGCGCTCGAGGATGGCGCGCGCCTGCAGCAGCTGCTTGCCGACGACCCGCGGCACCTCGCGCGTGTCGGTGGCGGTCAGCCCGGCGATGGCGAGGTAGGCCAGGAAGGCGGCCAGCGCGATCGCGAGCAGGCCGATCGTGAACCAGGGCCAGCGGCGCCGGTGCTCGGGCCTCCGCTCCGTGACGGGAGGCAGCACGGGCACGACGGGGGGCGCAGCGGCGGTCGGCGTTTCGTCGACCGGCATCGGCGCCGGGACCGGGACGAAGGCCGCGGTGTCCTGGCCGACCGCGGCCCCGTGCTCGAGCTGCGCGCCCGCCGCCTGCAGCGCCGCGGCGAAGTCGTCCGCCGACTGCCACCGGTGAGCGGGGTCCTTGGCGAGCGCCGCCATCACCACGGACTCGAGCGCCGGCGCCACGTCGGGCCGCAGCTGCGACAGCGGCGGCGGCGGCTCGGACAGGTGCTTGAGCGCGACCGACACGGCGCTGTCGCCCTCGAACGGCAGCCGCCCCGCCAGCATCTCGTAGAGCATCACCCCGATCGAGTAGAGGTCGGAGGCGGCCGTGACCGCGTGGCCCTGTGCCTGCTCGGGAGAGAGGTACTGCGCCGTGCCCATGATCGAACCGGTCTCCGTCATCTCCGAAGCGCCCGCCCTGGCGATGCCGAAGTCGGTCACCTTGAGCCCGCCCTGGTCATCGACGATCACGTTGTGCGGCTTGAAGTCACGGTGGATCACGCCGTGGCGATGCGCGAAGCCGGCCGCCTGGAGGATCTGCGTGCCGAGGTCCACCACGCGCTCCTGGGCGAGCGGCGCCTCCGTGCTGACGATCTCCTTGAGCGTCCGCCCCCGGAGGTGCTCCATCGCGATGTAGTAGGTGCCGTCGTGGCGGCCGCGGTCGAACACGCCGACGACGTTGGGGTGCTGGAGCCCGGCCGCGGCGCTGGCCTCGCGGCGGAAGCGCTCGACGAACTCCTGGTCCTGGGCGAAGCGCCGGTGCAGCACCTTCAGCGCCACCTGCCGCCCGAGATGGGTGTCCTCCGCGCAGTAGACGTCCGCCATCCCGCCCGAGCCGAGCCGGTGCAGGATCAGGTAGCGGCTGTCGACCAGCGTGTTGTCGGCGACCTCGGTCATCCGCCGCCTCCGAGCAGCGCCTGCAGCACGTCCCGCGCGATCGGGGCCGCGACGGTGCCGCCCTGGGAACCGGCGGGCTGGCGCTCCAGGGTCACCGCAACCGCGATGCGCGGGTTCTCGATCGGCGCGAAGGCGATGAACCAGGGCTGCGTGAACTCGCGGTTGGCGCCCACCTCGGCCGTGCCCGTCTTGCCGGCCACGGGGATGCCGGCCAGCGCGGCGGCGGTGCCCGTGCCCTCGTCGACCACCCGGCCCATCATCTCCGTGAGCTGCTGGGCGGTCTCGGGCTTCATGACCTGCGACTGGAGGTCCGGCTCGATGCGCTCCTTCACGCGCCCGTCCTTGCGCACGATGCGGTCGGTCAGGCGCGGCTTCATCAACCGGCCGCCGTTGGCGATCGCCGCCGCGACCAGGGCCATCTGCATCGGGCTCGCGCGGATCTCGCCCTCGAGGCCGCCCTGGCCGATCGCCACTCGGCCGACGTCGAAGCCGTCGTCGATGTAGTTGCCCTCGCCGTTGATGACCCCGCTGGGGATCATCTGGAAGTCGGGATAGTCGAGCTCCGGGTCCTGGTAGAAGCCGAAGCGCCTCATGTACTCGATCAGGGTCTGCCGACCTATGTCCTCCCCCACCTGGGCGAAGACCGTGTTGACGGAGTTGGTGAGCGCATCGGTGAAGGAGATGGGGCCGAAGCTCTGGCCGCCGGAGTTCGACAGCGGCACGCCGCTGATGTCCTTCGGTGAGGAGCCGTCGATGATCGAGTCCGGGGCGACCTTGCCGCTGTCGAGCGCCGCCGCCGCGGTGACCACCTTGAAGGTCGAGCCGGGCGGATACAGCTCCTGGGTGGTGCGGTTGAGCAGCGGCTTGTCGGGGTCGGTGTTGATGCGGCCGAACTGCGAGGTGATCAGGTTGGGGTCGTACTCGGGGATCGACACCATCACGCGCACCTTGCCGGTCTGCGGCTCGATCGCCACGACCCCGCCCTTGCGCCCCGCCAGTCCTTCGACCGCAGCGGCCGTCCCGGCCGGGTCGAGGTTGGTGACGACGTCGTTGCCCTCGCGCTCGCGTCCCTCTAGCCCGGCGAAGATCGACGCGAACTCGTCCTCCTCGCCGGCCAGCTCGTCGTTGCGCGAGAGCTCCAGGCCGCGCGGCTCCGCGTTCACGAAGAAGTAGCCCACCGGGTGGGCGAAGGTGCCCCCGGTCGGGTACTCGCGCTCGAAGATCCGCTCGCCTCCGCGCCTGGCTGCTCGGCTGCGCGCGAGCACCGTCTCCCCGTCGCTCGCGACGATCAGCCCGCGCGGAACCTTGAGCGACTCGATCACGGCACGCCGGTTGTCGGGGTTGTCCTCGAGGCCCTTTGCGTCGAGCACCGCCCAGTACGACGTGAAGCCGACGAGCAGGGCGAACAGCAGCACGAACATCCCGTAGACCTGGCGGATCTGGGCGTTCATACGAGCCCGCCCCGCCGCATGCTCTCGGCGCGCGCGTGATCGGACACGATCAGCAGCAGCGCCAGCAGCACCATGTTGGCGACGATCGAGCTGCCGCCGTAGGAGACGAACGGCAGCGTGACGCCGGTCAGCGGGATCACGCGCGTGACGCCGCCGACGATCACGAACACCTGAAGCGCGAACACCGCGGTCAACCCGGCGGACAGCAGCTTGGAGAAGCCGTCGTTGGCGATCATCGCGGTCTTGAAGCCGCGGTAGGCGAACAGCAGGTACGCGCCGATCACCCCGGCCGCCCCGAACAGGCCGGCCTCGTTCACGAGCACCGCGTAGATCAGGTCCGTGTGGGCCGCCGGCAGGATCGGGGCCCCGCCGAACTCGACTAACGCCTCACCGAACCCCTGGCCGAAGAGTCCGCCGTCGGCCTGCGCGAACAGCGACTGGGCGATCTGGTAGCCCTCGTCGTCCACCACCCCGCGCTTGAACGGGTCGAGCCAGATGTCCACGCGCTCCTGCACGTGGCTGACGTTCTTGGCGAGGAAGAACGCGCCGCCGAAGAACATCGTCGCGCCCACCCCGATCAGCGACAGGCGGCCGGTCGCGACGTAGAGCAGGACCAGGAAGCCGCCGAAGAACATCAGCGAGCTGCCGAGGTCGCGGATCACGATCAGCATCAGCATCGCGAGGCCCCACACCAGCAGCAGCGGGCCGAAGTGCTTGGGCGAGGGCCGCTCGCGCAGCACGGCGACCAGCGAGGCGACGAAGACGACCAACAGCACGGAGCCGGCGGTGCCGAGCCCGAGCACCAGGATCGCGAGCACGGCGCCCACCACCGGCAGGCCGTAGAGCAGCACCTGGCGCGTGCCCGGCAGCGGGCGCAGCCGAGGCCGGACGAGGATGTCGCCCGTCTCGCGCAGATAGCTCGCGAGGAAGACGATGATCGCGAGCTTGGCGAACTCGGCCGGCTGGAACTGGATCGGGCCGAGCTTGATCGCGAGAAAGGCCCCGTTGATCTGCTCGCCGATGCCGGGCAGCCGCGGCATCACCAGCAGCGCGATGCCGACCGCCGCGATCGTGTAGCGGTAGCGCTCGAGGACGTGGTGGTCGCGGATCAGCACGATCGTCCCGCAGAAGAGCACGAGCCCCACCACGAACCACTGCGCCTGCTCGCGCGCCAGCTCGGGGTCGATCCGGTAGATCAGCACCAGGCCGACCGCGGCCAGCAGGGCCGCCAGCGGGAACAGGTAGGGATCGGCGTCGGGCAGGCGCGCGCGGATGAACAGGTGGGCGATGACGCAGAGGCCCAGGAAGACGGCGCCGTAGGTGAGCGTGGCGTCGCTGACGTCCTCGGTGCGGGTCGCCAGCACCGCGGCGAAGCCAGCCGCTACGAGCAGCGACACCGGCAGCAATCCGAACAGCTCGCGAGTGCGTGCGGACATCAGCCGGACAGCTGTCCCCGCTCGAGCGTCCGCAGCAAGTCCTCGGCGTCCTGGCGGCCGCGCCACTCGTGGTCGAGCACGCGCCTCCTGCGGTTGCCCGGGATCGCTCTCGCGGGCACGCCGCTGGCGTACTCCTCCTCGTAGAGGTCGATCCCGAACGGCAGCTCGTAGGGCACGCCCCGGTAGAGCGTCACGAGGCCGGCGTCGTTGGTGCCGATGAAGTAGACCTGCCGCGAGAGGGCGTAGAGGCCGGTGGCGACTGCGGCGAGCACGGCGAGGACGAGCAACGCCTTGGCGGCAGTCCGCAGGCGCGCGCCGCGCCGGCGCGGCGCCGGGACCGCGGCGCGGCGCTGGGGTGGCGGGGCGACAACGGTCGCGTCGGCCGGCGCGTCCCCGAGCTGCCCGGCCACGGCCTCGCGCACCTCGCTGGCGGAGACCTGTCCGGCGATCGTCTCGTCCTCGCGCGGCAGGGCCGGTGAGCTCTCGCCGTCGCCGTCGCCGAGGCGGAACAGCACGACGGTGATGTTGTCCTTGCCTCCGCTCTGGTTCGCCGAGCGCACGAGCGCCTCGGCGGCCTCCTCCAGGGTCGCGGCGGAGCGCAGGATCGACGCCAGCTCGTCGTCGGAGATCATGCTCGTCAGGCCGTCGGAGCAGATCAAGAAGGCGTCGTCGGAGCGGCCCGCGACCGTGTAGGTGTCGACCTGCACATCCGGCTCGGGGCCGAGCGCGCGCGTGATGATCGACCGCTGCGGATGGTGCTCGGCCGCCTCGGGGGTGATCTGCCCGCTGCGCTCCAGCTCGGCAACGAGCGAGTGGTCGCGCGTGAGCTGCTCGAGCTGCCCGTCGCGCAGCCGGTAGGCGCGCGAGTCCCCGACGTGGGCCAGGCTGACCTCGTCCCCGGTCACCTTGGCGGCGGTCAGGGTCGTGCCCATGCCGCGGTGGGCGTCGTCCGCCGCCGCGAGCTCGTAGATCCGCCGGTTCGCCTCGCGCAGGATGCGCGAGAGCTGGGCCTCGGCCGGCTCCCCGGAGTCGGTCTCCCCCTCGAACGCGCCGGCGGCCATCGCCGAGGCGACCTCGCCGGCCTTGGCTCCGCCCATCCCGTCCGCCACCGCGAAGAAGGGCGGGTCCAGCACCAGGGCGTCCTCGTTGACGCTGCGCTGGCGTCCCACGTCGGTCCTGCCGACCTGCTCGACTATCTGCAGCGTCACTCCTGGTACCGGTATTCGCTGTCGCCGATGCGAATCACGTCCGCCACCTTGAGGCGCTCCGCCGTGCGGAGCGTCCTTCCGTTGAGATACGTGCCGTTCGTGGAGCCCATGTCCTCCACGTACATGTAGTCGCCGCGCTCGAAGATGCGGGCGTGCGCGGACGACGCGAACGGATCGTCCACGCGGATCTCCGCGTTGTCGGAGCGGCCCATGGTCGCTCCAGTTCCCACGTCGAAGATCGCGCCGGGCTCGTGGCCCATGGCGGCCACCACGACGAGCCGCGGCGAGACCCCGGCGCGCAGGTCCGGCATCCCGGACTGGCGCCGCCGCGGGCTGGGCGGCTCGACCGGCTCGGCGGCGGCCAGACCGTCGCCGGCACGCGACAGGTCCTTCATCGCGCTGCGCGCGACCCAGAGCAAGAACAGGTAGAGCACGGCCAGGAAGCCGAACTTGAGCGCAACCGCGAGCGGATCGTCCACAGCAGCAGCTTCCTAGATGGCTGGGACGGCCATGGCTACTCCAGCTCGAACGTCAGATCGCTGATGCCGATCGTGATGCGATCGCCCGGCTCGAGCTCGGCGTGGCTGATGCGGCGCCCGTTGACCTTCATGCCGTTGGTGGAGCCGAGGTCCACGGCGGCCCAGCCGCGCTCGCCGCGGCGCAGCTCGATGTGCCGCCGCGACACGTTCGGGTCGTCCACCACCACGTCGCAGTCGCGGCTGCGGCCGACCGTGACGCTGTTGCCGCTCAGCACGTTGCGCCGGCCGTCGGTCACGAGCAGCGCCTGCCGGCGGTCGAGCGCCGGCTCCAGCGGACGCGCCTCGCGGTCGGGCGAGTAGACCATCGTGTGGCCGAAGTCGCCCGCCGACGGAGCCGGATCCGCCGCGCCGCCCTCCTCCTCGGGGCCTCCAAGCAGCTGCGCCTGGATGCCGAACTCGCCCAGCTCCAGGCGCTCGTCGGTGTCGAACTCCACCTGGGGACGGCTGGTCAGGGCGAGCCGCTCCTGGCGCGCGTGCTCGAGCAGGTAGTCGGACAGCTCCTTGCGGAGCGCGGGCTCGTAGCTCGCGAACTGCTCGCGGTCGCGCGGAGACAGGAAGACGCGGTAGTGGTTGGGCACGTAGACGCGCGAGACGGAGACCATCTGGTTCTCCTCCATCTCCTTAGCCAGCTTGTGCGCCAGCTCGACGGGCTGCACGCTCGTCTTGAAGGCGCGGCCGAATGCGCCTTCGACGATGCCGCCGAGCTTTGCCTCGAGATTGCGTAGAAGGGTCATGGCTTGCAGCGCAGGGTAGCCCTATGCCGTCGTGACCGGCTGAGGTCGCCAGCCGTCGCTTTGGGGCTTCATCTGGGATATCGCCACGGCCAGCAGGGCGGCTCCGATGGTGCCCGCCGCGGCCCCGCGCGCCTCGCCGAGGGCCGTCGTGGCGGCGAGCATGTCGCCGAGCGCCGCGTGGGCGGCAATCAGGGCCGCGGCCCACAGCCCCGCCCCGAGCAGGTCGACCGCGAGCCAGCGCCCGCGCACCACGAGCGGCAGCAACATCGCGAAGACTGCCCACACGACCGCCGGCGCCAGGGCCGGCCCGGACAGCAGCGGTCCGAGGGCGTCCGAGGCCGCTGCGCTGATCGAGCCCTCCCAGTCCCCACGCGGCAGCACGCCGTCGGGGATGCCGAACAGCAGGCTCTTGCCCGCCAGCACTTCGCCCAGGGCGAGCCAGAGGAAGCCCGCGGCCGCCAGGCCGGCGCGGCGCCAGGCCGTCGGCGCCAGGGCAGCAGCGCCCACGAAGACGGGAGCTAGCGCGACCGTGCCCAGCAAGGGAGCCAGGACGGGCACCGACCACAGCAGCCCGGCGCGCGGCAGCAACAGCGGCACGGGCGCAGCGGCCGCCGCGAGGATCAGGGCGGTGCCCTGGCGATCCGCCTCCGGAGCGACCAGCCAGCCGCAGAGTCCGGCGGCCACCACCAGCCAGGCGATCCGCGGAAGCAGCGCCACGGCCAGGCCCGCCGCCGCGGCCAGCGCGGGGGCGGAGAAGGACGGCGCCGGCCCGAGCGTCTCCAGCACTCCGAGGACGATGCCGCCGGCGAGCGCTCCCGCGGCGGCGCGGCGCGCCAGCACCGCGCCGAAGGACCGCCCCGGCTCGGGCTGCTCCACGCCCGCCGGGCGCTCTGCCGCGCCGCGTCCAAGCAGGACGCGTGTGAGAGCCGCGCCGCGTCCCTGGGTCGCGGGAATGCCAACCCGCCGCAGCGTCGCGGGCTCGACGAGGCCACCCTCGTCGTCCAGCTCGCCCTCGGCCGCGGCCAGCTCGGCGCGCAGCGCTCGCGGGGTAGGCCGGAGCGCGGGGTCCACCTCGAGCGCGTCGTCGACGGCGTCGCACAGGGGCAGGGGCAGGTCGCGCCGCATGTCTGCCAGCGAGGGCAGCGGCCGCCCTAGCCGGCGCGCCGTGGCCGCCGGGCCGCCGGCGCGCACCGGATTGGTGCCGGTCCACGCCTCGTAGAGGGTCAGCGCGAGCGAGTAGACGTCGCTCGCGGCGGTCACGCGCTCGCCCTCGGCCTGCTCCGGGGCCATGTACGCGAGCGTGCCGACGACGTCGCCCGTGTGGGTCAGCGGGTCCCCCGTCGCGACGTGCGCCACGCCGAAGTCGGCCAGCTTGGCGAAGCCCGACCCCGCGGCCGGCTCGGCCACGACCATCACGTTCTGTGGCTTGACGTCGCGGTGGATGACGCCGTGCGTGTGCGCGTGCTCCAGCGCGTCGCAGAGCGCCACCCCGATGCGCGCCACATCACGGTCGGCGACCGCCCCGGCGCGCATCAGCTCGGCAAGGGTTCGCCCCCGAACCAGTTCCGAGACCAGGTAGACGTCGTGCTCGTCCGCGGCCAGCTCGTAGATCGCCACGATGCCCGGATGGTTCAGCCGCGCGGCCGCGCGGGCCTCGCGCTCCACCCGCTCGCCGCTGCCGTCGGCACGCGGAATCGCCTTGACCGCCACCTCGCGCTCGAGCTTCTCGTCCCAGCCCAGCCAGACCACTCCGAAGCCGCCGGCCCCGAGGCGCCGCTCGAGGCGGTACCTGCCGAGCACGACGCGCGGGCCCGCTGCGCCGGGCAGAGCCTCTGTAGGGTCCGCGCCACCGAGCTGCAGGGTGCCGGGGTCCTCCGTGAGGCTGATCTCGGGACGTTTCATCTCAGGTTCCGTTTTCGGTCCGCGATCGGCTCGTCCTGCCCCGCGGTCATACTCCCACCAACCTTGGCAGGCGCCGAAGTGGCGCCAGGAGGGGAAACTGCTTCTGTCCTTCCTCGACGAACCGGACGAGCCGTCGCGCTCACGTCGGCGACCGCCCCGCGGGCCGTCGACCGATCGCCAAACCCTGATGGTGCGGCGGTCGATCGCCCTCGTCGGGGGCGTGATCCTGTTGATCCTGCTCGTGGTGGGCGTACGTGGCTGCCTGAACGCGCGCCAGGAGCAGGCGGTCGAGGACTACGCCAACCGCGCCGCCGAGCTGATGCGCGAGTCCAAGCTCGAGGGCGATGCCCTGTTCGACCTGCTCCAGAGCTCGGGCGGGACCGGCGAGGCCGTCAACATCGAGAACACGCTCAACGGCTACCGCGTGCAGTCCGCCAACCGCGTCGAGCGGGCACGCGACCTCGACGTCCCCGGCGACATGAGCACGGCGCAGCGCTACCTGCTCGAGGTGCTCGAGCTGCGCCGTGACGGGCTGAGGCAGGTGGCGGACTCGCTGCCGCAGGCGCTCGGCGACCAGGACCGGCGCGTCGGCACCACGCGCGTCACCGGGGCCATGCAGATCTTCCTGGCAAGCGACACGATCGACCGGCTGCGCTTCCGGCCGGCGTTCCTCGAGGCGCTCCAGGACGCGAGCGTGTCGCCGCCGCGACTGCCTGACCAGGGCTTCGTCCCGGACATCGAGTGGCTGGACCCGGCGTTCGTCGCCAACCAGGTCAACGCACTGCGCTCGGGCACCGGCGGGGCCGCCGGAGAGGCCGCCCCCGGCCTGCACGGCAACGGCATCGCCGCCGTCTCGCTCGGCGGCACGACGCTCACGCCCGGAGCGTCGCCGTCGATCCAGCTCTCCGAGGACCTCGCCTTCGAGATCCAGGTGCAGAACCAGGGCGAGAACACCGAGAACGACGTGCTCGTACGGGTGACCGTCGGCGAGGGCAACGACGCGATCGAGCGCGAGGAGACGATCGACACGATCGCCCCCGGCGAGATCAAGACCGTCACGATCCCGCTCGCCGAACAGCCGCCCACGGGCCAGAACGTCCCCATCACCGTGGAGGTCGAGCCGGTGCCAGGCGAGGAGAAGACCGACAACAACACCCAGGAGCTCTCGGTCATCTTCACCAGGTGACGCCGCCTTCCCGCTCCGCAGGACCCCTCAGTAACCTGGCCGCGTGGACGATCTGACGACCACGCAGGGCATCGTCGCGCTCGCCGGGGCCGGCCTCGGAGCGGTCGCGCTGCTGTGGGCGATCGTGCTCGCCGTGAAGCTGCGCCGGCTGCGCACGGCCCAGCGCACCGTGCTCGGCGACGGGCAGGCCGACCTCGTCGCCCACGCGGCGCAGATCCAGGAGGCGTTCGTGCAGCTGCGCGACTGGGTCGAGGAGACCGCGGTCGGCCTGGAACGGCGCGTCGGGGCCGCCGAGGGCCGCATCGACGGCTGCGTGGCCTACACCTCGCTGGTGCGGTACGACGCCTGGGGCGAGATGTCGGGCCAGCAGTCCAGCACGATGGCGCTGCTCGACTCGGGCCGCACCGGCGTCGTGGTCTCGTCGATCCTGCATCGCGACCAGGCACGCGTCTACGTGAAGCAGGTCCGCGCGGGCGAGTCCCAGCTCGAGCTGTCACCCGAGGAGCACGAGGCGATCGAGGCCGCGATGGCCCGCACGCCCACCGGCGCCGCCGCGAACCCACCCCAATGAGGGTCGGATATCTCGGCCCCGCCGGGACATACAGCGAGGAGGCGCTGCGCGCCTCCGCCCCGGAAGGCGTCGAGGCGGTGCCCTACCCCTTCATCTACGACGCCGTGATGGCCGTTCAGGAGGGCGAGGTCGACCGAGCGGTCGTCCCGATCGAGAACTCCCTGGAGGGCGCGGTGTCGGTCACGCTCGACACGCTCGCCCTCGAGGCCAGCGGGGTGCGCATCGTCGCCGAGGTGGTGCACCCGATCCACCACTGCGTGGTCGCGGCCCGACAGCTCGAGCTGTCGGAGGTGACGCGCGTGATCTCACACCCACAGGCGACCGCCCAGTGCCGGCGCTTCCTGCGCGAGCACCTCCGCGGCGCGGAGCGCGCCATCGCGCCTTCGACCGCCGACGCCGTGCTCTCGGTCTGCAACTCGACGGAGCCGATCGCCGCGCTCGGCTCGCGCCTCGCCGCCGAGCTGTACGGCTGCACGGTGCTCGCGGCGGACGTCGAGGACCACCCGGACAACGCCACCCGCTTCGTGTGGCTGGCCCCAGAGGATGACGCCGCGCAGCTCGCGCCCGGCGGCAAGGCCTCGCTGGTCTTCTGGGGCAGCGGCGACGAGTCGCCGGGCTGGCTCGTTCACGCGCTGCGCGAGTTCTCCGACCGCGGCGTAAACCTGACCCGGATCGAGTCGCGGCCGCGCCGCACGTCGCTGGGGCACTACATGTTCTTCGTCGACCTCCAGGGAGGCGTGGGGGACGAGCTCGTGGACGAGGCGCTCGGCGCGCTGCGCACACAGGTCGAGGAGCTGCGCATCCTCGGCTCGTACACGAGTGCACCGGGGAGCGCCCGGCTACACTGACGGCGGCGTGGCAGTGAGCACGGACCGGATGCTCGTAGCCGAGGCGGGTGACTCGGAACCAGGCCCTGCGCCCGCGCTGCACGGGGCCGGCCGGCCCGCGCAGCGCTCAAGCTCGACCGGCCGGGTGCTGGTGCTCAATGCCAGCTTCGAGCCCATCAATGTCTGCACCGTCCGCCGAGCCGCCGTGCTGATCCTGAAGAACCGGGCCGAAATACTCGAGGAGGGCGACTGGGCCCTGCACGCCGAGAGCCTCACGCTCGCACGGCCGGTGGTGATCCGCTTGCTCGCCTACGTGCGCATCCCGCGCGACGCGCACCGCCGCAAGATCACCCGCCGCGCGGTCTTCGCCCGGGACCGCTGGACCTGCCAGTACTGCGGGCACGAGCGCGGCAACCTCACCGTCGACCACGTCGTCCCGCGGTCCAAGGGCGGCCTGTCCACCTGGGACAACATCGTCACCTGCTGCGCTCCCTGCAACCGGCGCAAGGGCGACCGCCTGCCGGTCCAGGCCGACATGGTCCCGGCGCGCAAGCCGAAGGCGCCCAACGCGACGATCTTCATACACGTCGCCACGCCGACGATCCCGACCGCGTGGGAGCGGTACCTGGTGACCGCTTGACGGGAGATCCCGCCGCGGGTCCGCCCGGGGTGCCGCACGAGCCGCGACGTGAGGTAGCCACCAGGGACGACGTGCGCTCGCTGCGCCGCTGGCTGCTCGTGGCCGGGGTGTGGGCGGTCGCAGCGACGGCCATCGCGGTGATCGCGCTGGTGACCGCCACGCGCGACGACGACGAGCAGCGCAACGCCCGAACGGCGGGCCAGCTCACCCAGGTGCAGCGCCAGCTCGGCGAGCGCATCGACGACATCGAAGGCCGCCTGGACGACCTGGCTCCCGCCGAGGACATCACCAACCTCGACAAGCGCCTCAAGCGCGTCGAGGACCGGGCCAGCGAGAGCTCGGACCGGATCGGCGAGCTCAGCGACCGCCTCGACGACGTCGAGTCCCGGATCGAGGACCTCGAGCAGGCCGACACCGGCACCGACACGACGGAGACGACCACCACGCCGTAAAGCACGAGGGGCGCCCCGTAGGACGCCCCTCGCAAACGCTGCTGGACAAGGTCGGTGTCGAGTGCGCGACCAGAGGGACCACTCCCGGTCCTCTAAACCGACGGTGTCTCGGGTTGGACTCCGCTAGACGGGGCCCAGCACCGATTTAGCGGCCGGACACCTCCAGGGTCCCAAGAAAACTGTCACTCAACGTTCGGACCACCTCCTTTCCCTGGTCCGATTATTGAAGCAGACGCGCCCGCTGGAGTTGGCGGCCGCGAGCTACTCGTCGGACTCGGGCTCGGCCTCTGGCGCGTCGGGCGCCTCGGCGGCGTCCGGCTCCGTGGCGTCGAGCAGATCGTCCTGCACCACCGCCGCGGTGTCCGTCGACGTCTCCATCACCAGCGCCACCGCGCTGACCATGTCGTCCTCGCGCAGGTTCATCACTCGGACGCCCTGCGCCGGCCGGCCCTGCTTCGAGATGCCCTTCACGCTCGTGCGCTGCACCATCCCGCTCTGCGAGATGAACACGAGGTCGTGGTGGTCGCGCACCATCAGCGCTCCCGCCAGGCCGCCCTTCTTCTCGGTCAGCCCGATCGTCTTGACGCCCATCGAGCCGCGCCCCTTGATCGGGTACTCCTCGATCGCCGTGCGCTTGCCGTAGCCGTTCTCGGTGACCACCAGCAGCTCCATGTCTGGCCTCACCACATCCATGGCGAGCACGCGGTTGTCGCCGCGGCTGACGTTCATGCCGCGCACGCCGCCCGTGTCGCGTCCCATCGAGCGGACCTGGTCCTCGTTGAAGCGCGCCGCCTGGCCGGAGCGCGACACCATGATGATGTCGTCGTCCCCGCTGGTGCGGCGCACCGCCACCAGCTCGTCGTCGTCGCGGATCTTGATCGCGATGATGCCGTCGGCCTTGATCGGCGTGTTGTAGGCGAGGAACTCGGTCTTCTTGATCTGGCCCTTCTTCGTCGCGAAGACGAGATACTTGCCTTCCTTGAAGTCGCGCGTGGCGAGCACCGCCTGGACGCGCTCGCCCTCGCGCAGCGGCAGCATGTTGACGAGCGCGCGCCCCTTCGCGGTGCGCTGGGCCTCGGGCAGCTCGTAGACCTTCTCGCGGTACACCTTGCCACGGTTCGTGAAGAACAGGAGGTAGTCGTGCGTCGAGCTCACGAAGAGGTGCTCGATGTAGTCCTCGTCCTTCATGTCCATGCCGATCACGCCCACGCCCCCGCGCTTCTGCTGGCGGTAGGTGGCCAGCGGCAGGGTCTTGATGTAGCCCGAGTGCGTGATCGAGATGACCATCTGCTGGTCGGCGATCAGGTCCTCGATGTCGATCTCGTCCTCGGAGTGGGTGATCTGCGTGCGGCGGTCGTCGCCGTAGCTGTCCTTGATCTCGAGCAGCTCCTCGCGGATCAGGCCCATCACCTTGGCCTCGTCGCCGAGGATGTCGCGCAGGTACTTGATGCGCTCGACCACGTCGGCGTGCTCGGTCTTGATCTCGTCCGTCTGCAGGGCGGTGAGGCGCTGCAGACGGAGGTCGAGGATCGCCTGCGCCTGGAGGCGCGAGAGCCCGAAGCGCTCGATCAGGCCGTCGCGCGCGGTGTCCGGATCGCGCGAGCCGCGGATCAACTCGATGACCTCGTCGATGTTCTCGATCGCGACCAGGAGCCCCTCGAGGATGTGGAGGCGCGCCTCGCGCTGGCTCAGCTCGTACTTCGTGCGCCGCACGATCACGTCGCGCTGGTGGTCGACGTAGTTGCGGACGATCGGCAGCAGGCCGAGCGTGCGCGGCACGCCGTCGACGAGGGCGACCATGTTCACGCCGAAGGTCGTCTGCAGCTGGGTGTGCTTGTAGAGCTTGTTGAGGACGATCTTCGGGTTCTCGTTGCGCTTGAGCTCGATCACCAGCCGGATGCCCGACTTGTCCGACTCG
>JAXDII010000057.1:0-36919 GCA_034664085.1 Thermoleophilaceae bacterium | reverse complement strand
GCCGCTGCGCGCGACCTGCCGCGCGCGCTCTCCGACGGGCAGCGCCTCGCCCGCTCCGGGACGGCGCAGGACGCGTCCGCCCGGCAGCACGAGCTGGACGAAGCCCTGGGGTCCGCCGAAGGGCTCGGGCGGCGTCTCGGGCACGCGGTCCGGGGGTCCGGACCGTCCGCGCGGCCCGTCGCGGCGGGGGCCCCTGCCGGCAAAGCGGGCGACGGCGTCCGCACGGTCGTGGAGCGACGCGTCGACCTCGCTGCGCAGCTCGCCGCGCACGCCGAGGTAGACGGCCACGGAAACGGCCAGCACCGCGAGGGCGACGGCCAGGCCAGCCGCCGCAGCGAGTCGCATGCGCAGCGTCATGGCTCGCGCAGCACGTAGCCGACGCCGCGCACGGTGTGCAGGAGCGGCCGGGCGCCGGCGACGTCGAGCTTGCGGCGCAGATAGCCGATGTACACGCGCAGCGCGTTCGAGGCCGGCCCGAAGTCGTAGCCCCAGACGCGGTCGTAGATCAGGTCGTGCGGCAGCACCCGCCGCGGGTTGCGCATCAGCAGCTCGAGCAGCTGGTACTCGGTGCGCGTCAGCTCGGCGAACTCCTCCCCCACGTTGACGCCGTGGCGGGCCGAGTCGAGGCTCAGCTCCTCGAACGACAGCGAGGCGGGATCTTCCTCGCCGGTGCTGCGCCGCAGCAGAGCCCGCAGGCGCGCCTTCAGCTCGCCGACGTCGAAGGGCTTGACCAGGTAGTCGTCGGCGCCGGCGTCGAGGCCGTCGATGCGGTCCTCGATCGCGTCGCGCGCGGTGAGCATGAGGACCGGGACGCGATTGCCCGCATCCCTGAGGCGCCGGCATACCTCGAGCCCGTCTACGTCCGGGAGGCCGATGTCCAGCACGACCGCATCCGGCGCGGAGCCAGCCGCCTGGGTGAGCGCCTCCTGCCCGTTCTCGGCGGAGACCGTGTCGTATCCGCCCAGCACCAGCGCGCGCCGCAGCGCGTCCCGCAGCGAGCGATCGTCGTCCACGATCAGGATCCGCATCCAGCCATTGTGCCCGCAGCGCCGGTGGCCTTCGACTATTCCTACACGGCGCTTACGCTCCTCATACCTCGGCCGGCGACGGTCGTCCCATGCGATCAAAGCGAAAGACAACGGCAATGGCACTCGCCGGCGCGGTGGCGCTCGCATCGGGCGCGTACGGACTCGGGAGCCAGGCCGGCGACGGCTCGGCAGTGGCCGAAGCGGGCGCGGAGCACAACGGGAAGGCGGATTGGCAGCGCGGCCCGAACGGCGCCTTCGGCGGCCTGGCGGACGCGCTCGGCACGGACAACGCGAGCCTGCAGAAAGCGCTGCGCGCCTTCCACGAGACGAACGGCACCGACCGGCGCGACGAGTTCGCGTCCGCGCTGGCCAAGGCGCTCGACAAGTCACCCGCGGACGTGCAGGCCGCGTTCGACGCGCTCGCCGAGAAGCGCGAAGGGCGGTTCGCGGCGCGGCTCGCCGATCAGCTCGGTCTCGACGCCGCCGACGTGCGCGCGGCGCTGGACGGGCTGCGCGACGAGCGCCCGCCCGGCGGCCCGCACGACGCGGGTCCGCGGGGCTTCGCCGCCGTGCTCGCCCATCAGCTCGGAGTGGACGCCGATGACGTCGAGTCGGCGCTGGAGGCGGTGCGCCCGCGCGGACCCGGCCGCGGCCACCGGCACGGCGCCCAGCCGCTGCGCCAGCTCGCGGCGGAGCTGGACGTGACGCGTCCGGAGCTGCGCAAGGCGCTCGCCGAGGTGCGTTCGGAAGCCCGCTCCGGCATGGACGACCGCCGGGCGGAGCTGGTGGCGTTCCTCGCCGATCGCTTCGGGGTCTCGAAGGAGAAGGTCGAAGCGGCTCTGCCGCAGTTTCGCGGCCCCGGGCCGCGCCCGGGCCCGGCCTTCGCCCCGGGCGTCCCCGGCTAGCCCTCAGCCGGCGCCGACCGCGTCCACCAGCGGCTGCACGCGCGGCCGGATCGGCCGGCTCAGCACCACGTAGCTGGTGGAGTGGCGGATGGCGTCGGTGGCGAGCAGCCGGTTGACGATCTCCTGGAGGTGCTCGGGGTGGCGCGCAGCCACGCGGCAGATCAGGTCCTGCGGCCCGCTGACCGCGTCGACCTCGAGCACCTCCGGCGTCGCCTCGAGTGCCTCGACGGCGTCGGCCAGCCGGCCCTGCGTCAGCTCGAGCATCACGAAGGCCTGGATCGAGTGGCCCAGCACGGCGGGATCGATCTCCGGCCCGTAGCCGAGAACCACGCCGCGCCGCTCCAGCTTCGCCAGCCGGGCCTGGACGGTCCCGCGCGCGACTCCCAGCCGCCGGGACACCTCGAGCAGGCCAAGCCGCGGGTGCGCGCGCAGCTCGGCGATCAGCCGGGCGTCGAGCTCATCGATTGGATTGGTCAATATGACCATAATTTAGCCCAGATCCATGACAGAAGTGGGCAATTTGCCTGCTATGGGTGTACACACTTGCGAGGCAGGGTCCAGAGTGGTGCACTGAGAGCATGTTCGAGGAGGGACAGCTCTACTCGCCCGTGTCCGCTGGAGGGGACGGCGAGGTGACCGTCCACCTCAGCGACGACCACCCCGGCGCCGGCGACCCGGAATACCGGGCGCGGCGCAACGACATCGCGGCGCTGGCGCTCGCCTGGCGGCCGGGAGCTCCGGCCCCCGACGTGCGCTACACCGAGGCGGAGCAGGAGGTGTGGCGCACCGTCTGCCGAGAGCTGGCCGCGAAGCACGAGCGCCTGGCGATCGCCGAGTTCCTCGAGGCCAAGGCGGCGCTCGAACTGCCCACCGACGGCGTTCCCAGCCTCGACCTCGTCAGCGAGCGGCTCCGGCCGATCACCGGCTTCCACTACGCCCCCGCCGCCGGGCTCGTGCCACTGCGCGAGTTCTACGGGTCGCTGGCCGAGCGGCTCTTTCACTCGACCCAGTACGTGCGCCACCCGGCCGTGCCGCTCTACACCCCGGAGCCCGACATCATCCACGAGGTTTTCGGCCACGGGCACCTGCTCGCGACGCCGACCTTCTCGGAGCTGCACCGGCTCACCGGCGAGGCCGCCCGCCGGCTCACCGACGAGGAGAACCTGCGCTTCCTCTCGCGGGTCTTCTGGTTCACCGTCGAGTTCGGCGTGGTCGTCGAGGACGGCGAGCTGAAGGCCTACGGCGCCGGCATCCTCTCCTCATACGGCGAGATCGACGAGTTCCGCGACATGGAGCACCGGCCGCTCGACGTGGCCGAGATGGGCACCGCGGACTACGACATCACCCACTACCAGCCGGTGCTCTATCGCGCCGAGTCGCTCGACGAGGTGCGGGAGGTCGTCGGCGGCTTCTTCTCCGGCTGCACCGACGACTCGATTGCGGAGATGCGCGCTCGCCGCGCGGCGCCCGTCCACTGAGCGCCGCTGAGTCAGCCGCAGATAGCCACGTTGACCAGCTGCCAGTTGCCCGTGGGGGCGGTGGCATAGGCGGCCGCCTGCCAGGCCCCGCCGCCGGGTCCGCTGCCGGCCAGCGCAACCGGCACGAACGTGTCCGCCACGACACGGGCGCCGCCGCCGAGCAGGCGCTTGCCGCGCGGGCAGCGCGCGGGCGGCGCCACCTTGGGGCTGGCCGCGTCGTTGGCGGTGCGCGTTTCCACGCGCCGCACGTTCTTGACGAAGCGCCTGGCGCCGATCCCGCCGAGGCGGCCGACGTCGAGCCGCGACTCGTCGACCTCGCGGGCGCCCAGCGCGTTCGGCGCGAGGTCCGCGCCGGCAAGGGCGCCGTCGCGGATGTCGGCGCCGGTCAGCACGCCGTCCCTGATGTCGCGCCCCTGCAGGCTGCCGTTGGCGATGTCGCGGCCCTGGACGCTGCCGTCGCGCACGTCGCGGCTTTGGACGGTGCCGTTCTCGATCTCGCGGCTGTTGATGGACCCGGTGGCGACGCCGTAGGAGACGCCGCCCAGCGACACGAACAGCGCCGCCCCCGCAAGCACCGTCGCCGGTGAGATCCCGCGCATGGCTATGACCTACCCGGGGCAGCGATAATTCGGCCCCGTGGCTCGGACGCTCGTGTTCATCCCGGCCTGGAACGAGGAGGCCTCGCTGCCCGAGGTGCTCGCCGAGGCGCGCCGCGAGCTGCCGGATGTGGACCTGCTGGTGATCGACGACGGCTCCACGGACGGCACCGCCGACGTGGCGCGCGAGGGCGGCGCGCTGGTGACGAGCTTCCCCGAGAACCGCGGGCTGCGCCACGGGATCGCGGAGGGCTACCGGCGGGCCGCGCAGGACGGCTACGACTACTGCGGCCGCCTGGACGCCGACGGCCAGCATCCGGCCGCCGAGCTGGCGCGCATGCTCGAGCTGGTCCGTGACGACCGGTGCGACGTCGCGGTCGGCTCACGCTTCCTCCCGGAGTCGGGGCAGGACGGCGAGCGCTACCGCCCGGCTCCCGAGCGGATCGTCGGCACGTCGCTGCTGCGCCTGCTGATGCGGCTACGGCTCGGCCAGCAGATCTCCGACGGCACCAGCGGCCTATACGCGGTCAACCACCGCGCGCTCGACCTGCTGGCCGACCCCTACGTCTGCGAGGCGCCGGAGGTGGAGGCGCTGATCCGCATCACGGACGCCAAGCTGCGGCTGCTGGAGGTGCCCGTGCACATGCGCCAGCGCGACCACGGCGAGTCCTCCTTCCGCGGACGCCGGGCGGTCGAGCTGGTCGTAACGATCGGACTGACGCTGTTCGCCGGCGAGCTCCTGCGCCGGCGCCACCAGCGCAAGCATCGGAAATCCGTGCTGCCATTTTGAAATTCATCGAGTCCGCCTTGCGGATTCGTCAAAGCACGGGTTCACTGGGCACATGGCCTCCGTGAGACTGCACCGCAGCGAGCTCTGCGTGCCCGGCGCGAACATGAGGATGCTGGAGAAGGCCCCGGGGCTCGGCGCCGACGTCGTCATGCTCGACCTCGAGGACGCCGTGGCGCCGGACGACAAGCCGCAGGCCCGCGAGAACGTGACCGCCGCGCTGCGCGAGCTCGACTGGAGCGGCTGCTCGGTGTCGCTGCGGATCAACGGCCTCGACACCCACTACTGCTACCGCGACATCGTCGACGTCGTGGAGCAGAGCGGCGAGTGGCTCGACACCGTGCTGGTTCCGAAGGCGAGCTGCGCCGGCGACATCCACCTGGTCGCCACGCTGCTCACGCAGATCGAGGACGCCATGGGGCTGCCGCACCGCATCGGCATCTCGGCCCTGATCGAGACGGCCAAGGGCATGCTCAACATCGACGAGATCGCCTCCGCCTGCCCCGAGCGAATGGAGGCGCTGATCTTCGGCGTCGCGGACTACGCCGCGTCGATCCAGAGCCACACCGCCTCGATCGGCGGATCCGACCGCCAGTACGGCGTGCTCACCGATCCCGAGGACGACGGACAGCGCGAGCTGCACTGGGGCGACCAGTGGCACTACGCGCTGGCCCGCATCGCCGTCACCTGCCGTGCCAACGGCCTGCGGCCGGTGGACGGGCCGTTCGGCGACTTCAACGACGCCGACGGCTACCTGGCCGCGGCGCGCCGCGCCGCGGTGCTGGGCTTCGAGGGCAAGTGGGCGATCCACCCGAACCAGGTGCAGCTGGCACACCGGGTGTTCTCCCCCAACGACCGTCTGGTCGACCGCACCCGCCGGATCGTGGCGGCGATGAAGGACGCCGCGGCCGACGGCAAGGGCGCCGTGTCGCTGGACGGCCGGCTGATCGACGCCGCCTCGCTGCGCATGGCGGAGCACCTGCTGGCGAAGATCGACCTGATCGAGGAGCGCACGAACGGCAACGGAGCTGGCCGCGACGACGCGCCTGTGAGATCCTCGTCTGCGTGGCCCGCCCGATCGTCCTCGGCGTCGTAGGCGACTCCGGCGCAGGGAAGACAACCCTCACGCGCGGGCTCGCCCGCGTGCTCGGCGAGGCGCACGTCTCGTACGTCAGCGGAGACGACTACCACCGCTACGAGCGCGCGTATCGCACCGACCAGGGCATCACGCCGCTCCGGCCGGAGGCGAACCACCTGGACATCATGGGGCAGCACCTGCGCCACCTGAGGCACTGGGAGCCGATCCTCAAGCCGGTCTACGACCACCGCACGGGCACGCTGGAGGCGCCGCGCCACGTGCGCCCTGGCCCGTTCGTGCTCGTGGAGGGCCTGCTCGGCTTCCACACCGAGCCGCTGCGCCAGGCGCACGACATCCGCGTCTTCCTGTCGCCTCCGGAGCGGCTGCGGCGCGGCTGGAAGATGACGCGCGACTGCACGCGGCGCGGGTACACCACCCACGAGGTGCTCGAGGAGCTGGACCTGCGCGAGCGGGACGTGGACGCCTACGTGCGGCCGCAGCAGGCGCACGCCGACATCGTCGTCACGTTCCGGCCCGGCGTCGGCGAGCGGCCGGAGCACCTGGACGCCGAGGTGATCCTGCGCGACACGCTGCGCCACCCCGACCTGTCGCCGCTGCTCGGCCCCGACGGCCACGGCCCCACGCTCGTGCGCCGCGAGCACGACTCGGTGCTGCGCATCCCCGGCAACACGCACCCCGAACTCGCCGGCGCTCTGGAGGAGGCCGTCTGGCAGCGCATGCAGTACGCAAGCCACCTGCGCGTGCAGCGGCTCGGCGAGTTCATGGTCGGCACCGAGCTGCGGCGCTCGGAGTCGCTGGCGCTGGTGCAGGCGCTGCTGCTCTACCACCTGGTCTCCACGCGCGCGGAGATCGGCGCGGGAATCGACCCCCACTCGCTGCACGTGTCCGGCGCCAGCGGGTCGGACTCCGCCCTGCACGCCTGAGCCGGCGCGCTAGCCGGCGGCGAGCCGCTCGCGCCTCTGCCCGGCCTCCTCGCCGTGCGTCTTCGAGAGCGCCCGGCGCGCGGCGGCGGACTGCACGTACTCCGCGAAGGCCTCGACGGGCTCGCGGCTCGGTCCCGCGCTCGACCAGACGGCGAACCAGGAACGCTTGGGCAGACCGCCGCGTGGATGGATCGCCTCGAGCAGGCCGAAGTCCAGCTCGAGCTGGACCGCGACGCGCGACTGCAGGGCGATGCCGAGGCCGATGCGGGCGGCGTTCTTGATCGCGCCGTTGGAGCCGAGCGTGAGCAGCGGTGGCTGCAGCTGCTCGCCGAGCAGGTACGTCTCGCACAGCCGGCGCGTGCCCGAGCCCTCCTCGCGGACGAGCCAGCGCCGCTCGGCAAGCTCCTCCACCGCGACCCAGGGCCGCTTGGCGAGCGGGTCTCCCGGCGCGGTTACCAGGGCGAAGTCGTTGTCGGCGAAGGCGACTCCCTCGAAGTCGCCCTCCTCGGGCGCGCGACCGCTCACCACGAGATCCACCTCGTGCGCCGCGAGGGACCGGAACACCTCTTGGCGGTTGGCGACGCTGAGGCTGACGTGCAGCTCGGGCCGGTGCTCGCGAAAGTTCTGGATCAGCGCGGGCATCAGGTGCTCCCCCGCCGTCATGACGGCCCCCAGCCGCAGCGTGCGCTCCGCGCCGGCCGCAACCTGGCCGGCGACCTCCGAGCCCTCGCGCAGCAGCCCGACGACGTGCGTCGCGTAGCGCGCGTACTCCCGTCCCGCAGCCGTGGGCCGAACGCTGCGGCCCGCGCGCTCGGTCAGCTCGACGCCGAGCTCGCGCTCGAGCGCGGCGACCGCCGCCGACACCGACGGCTGTGTTACGAACAGCTCCTCGGCCGCCGCGGTGACCGACCCGTGGCGCACGACGGCCAGGAAGGCGGTCAGCTGAGTGAGAGTGACAGCCATGGGATGCGGAAAAGCATATGTCGATCCCTATGAATCCGCCATCGGCGGGGACAGCCCCGCCCTGCGCGCTAACCCACCCGCTGCGGATGCGTGTAGACGTTCACGCGCCCGCGGCGGGCGAAGCCGGCGAGCGTGATGCCGCGGTCGGCGGCCAGCTCCACGGCCAGCGACGTCGGCGCCCCCACTCCCACGAGGATCGGCGCTCCGGCGCGGGCCGCCTTCTGCACCAGCTCGAACGCCAGGCGGCCGCTCACGCAGAGGACGTTCTCCGAGAACGGCAGCGTTCCCTCGAGCAGCGCGTGTCCGATCACCTTGTCCATCGCGTTGTGGCGGCCGACGTCCTCCCGCACCAGCAGCACCTCTCCGTCGGCGCTGAACAGGCCGGTGGCGTGCAGCCCGCCGCTGCGCTCGAACGCCGGCTGGCGCAGCCGGTCGGGCAGCTCGGCGAGCAGGTCGCGCGCGATCGACGGCCCGCCGGACACCGTGGAGGCGATCGCCTCCACCTCCTCGAGGGCGCCCTTGCCGCAGATGCCGCACGACGAGGTCGTGTAGAAGCGGCGCGTCGGCGGAGGCGAGGCGCCGGGCGCCACGGCGTCGACCGTGTTGGCGGCGAGGTCCTCGGACAGGGCCATGCGGGGGGCGTCCGAGACGATCCCCTCGCCGTAGAGGAAGCCGGCGGCCAGCTCGAAGTCGTGGCCCGGGGTCCGCATCGTCACGGCGACCGGCGATCCGTTCAGCCGGATCTCCAGCGGCAGCTCCACGGCCACCTCGTCGACGCTGCCGTCGACCGTGACCGAGGCGAGCATCCCGCTGGCGCTGCCCTCCAGCGGCGGGCGGCCCATCGGCCTGTGCCCTACGCGGCCGGCAGCGCGGGCTCGGCGCCAACCGCCACCGGCTCGCGCGCCCGGTCTCCGACGGGCTCGATCGAGACCGCGACGACCTTGTACTCCGGGCACGAGGTGTTCACGTCGGCCGACTGGCCGATCAGCAGGTTCGTGCGCACCTCCGGGAAGTGGAAGGCGGTGAACACGTGGCCGGGCTCGATGCGCTGTGTCACGTTCACGGCGATCTCGATCTCCCCGCGGCGGCTGCGGACCTTGACCAGGTCGCCGTCGCGCAGCTCCAGCGCTGCCGCGTCGACGGGGTGAACTTCGAGCGTGTCGGAGCTCATCAGCTCGAGGTTGCCGGTGCGGCGCGTCATCGTGCCCGCGTTGTAGTGCTCGAGGCGGCGGCCCGTGACCAGGATCAGCGGGAACTCGTCGTCGGCCTGGTCGCCCGGCGGCTTGTACGGCAGCGGCGCGAACTGCGCGCGCCCGTCGGGCAGCTCGAACTCACGCTCGTACAGGATCGGCGTGTCGGTCCCGTCCTCGGCCACCGGCCACTGCAGGCCGTTGCGCCCGAGGCGCTCGTGGCTGATGCCCGCGTAGCGGGGCGTCATCTCGGCGATCTCGTCCATCACGTCGGCGGGCGTCTCGTAGCCCATGTCGTGGCCGAGCGCCTTCGACACCGTGGTCAGGATCTCGAAGTCGGTCTTGGCAGACCCGGGCGGCTCGCTGGCCGCCTCGACGAGCTGCACGCGCCGCTCCGCGTTGGTGAACGTGCCGGTCTTCTCCAGGAAGGACGAGGCCGGCAGGATCACGTCGGCGTACTTGGTGGTCTCGGTCTCGAAGATGTCCTGGCAGACGAGGAACTCCAGCGACTCCATCGCGTGCACCACGTGCGCGGTGTCCGGATCCGTCTGGGCGACGTCCTCGCCGAAGATGTACATCGCCTTGAGGCTGCCGTCGACGGCCGCGTCGAACATCTGCGGGATCGTGAGCCCCGGCTCGCGCTTCATCGTCACGCCCCAGCGCTGCTCGAACGCCGCAGTCACGGAGTCGTCGGAGACGGGCCGGTAGTCGGTGAAGGTGTCGGGGAGCGCGCCGTGGTCCGAAGAGCCCTGCACGTTGTTCTGGCCCCGCAGCGGCAGCAGGGCCGCCCCCGGACGGCCGATGTTGCCGGTCATCAGCGCCAGGTTGCAGATCAGCCGCACGGACTCGGACCCGTAGAGGTGCTCGGTGACGCCGAGGCCCCAGAGGATCGAGGCGCGATCGGCGCTGCCGTACAGACGCGCGGCCCGCACCAGGTCGTCGGCGGGCACCCCGGTGATCTCCTCGACCGCCTCCGGCGTGTACGCCTCGGCCAGCTCGGCGACGGCGTCGAAGCCCTCGGTGCGCTCCTCTACGAACGCGCGGTCGACCAGGCCGTCGCGGATCACCACGTGCGCGAGCCCGTTGAGCAGGGCGGCGTTGGTGCCCGGCCGGTTGCCCAGGTGCACGGCGCCGTAGTCGGCCAGCTCGATGCGGCGAGGGTCGGCGGTGATCAGCTTGAGGCCCTTGATCGCGGCCTGCTTGATGCGCGCGCCCACCACCGGGTGTCCCTGCGTGGGGTTCGCGCCGATGATCAGCGCCACCTCGGCGGCCTCGATGTCGTCGAACGATCCCGTGGCACCCGACATGCCGAACGACCTGCGCATGGCGTGCGAGGTGGGCGAATGGCACACTCGCGAGCAGTTGTCGATGTTGTGCGTGCCGACCGCTGCGCGCATCATGCGCTGCATGACGTAGCAGTCCTCGTTGGTGGCGCGCGAGGAGGCGAGGCCGGCGATCGCGTCGGGGCCGTGCTCCGTCTTGATGCGGCCGAACGCCTCGACGATGCGGTCGATGGCCTCCTCCCACGAAGCCAGGCGGAAGCCGCCGCTCTCGCGCACGAGCGGCGCGGTGAGGCGGTCGCGGGAGCGCGTGAACTGGTGGGCGAAGCGGCCCTTGACGCACGTGTGCCCCTTGTTGGACGGACCGTCCGGGGCCGGGCTGATCGAGACGATGCGGCCGCCGACACGATGAGCGTCGAGGCGGCAGCCGACGCCGCAGTAGCCGCAAGTCGTCGTGGTGGTCGCGTCGAAACGGTGTGCAGTCACGGGGTGCCTCCTTGTGCTCCAGTGTACGCCGCCGCGACGTCGACCAGCGTGTGCTCGGTGATCGCGTCGGTCGGGCAGGTGTCCGCGCAGGCGCCGCACGACACGCAGGTCGAGTCCACGAAGCCGCTGTCGAGGCCGGCGGTGATCCCGGACGAGAAGCCGCGGCCGGTGGCGGTGAGGGCGAAAGCGCCCTGCACCTCGTCGCACGCGCGCACGCAGCGGCCGCACGAGATGCACAGCTCGTGCTGCAGCAAGAGATAGGGATGGCGCTGGTCGTGCGCGGGCTCGCGCTGCACGCCCTGCCAGCGAGGCTCGCCGAGGCCGAAGAAGCGCGCCACGGTGCCCAGCTCGGTGTGCTCGCCGGGCGGCTCGGGCAGCTCGGAGAGGACCAGCTCGACGGTCGCCGAGGCGATCCGGCGCGCCGTCTCCTCCTCGGTGTGGATCTTCATGTCCTCGCGGCACGGGGTGGTGCAGGCGGCCACCGGCGCGGCCGCGCCCTCCAGGCCGACCATGCAGACGCGGCAGGCGCCGAACGGCGCCATGCGGTCGTCGAAGCAGAGCGTCGGGACGTAGCGGCCCGCGGCCTCGGCGGCCTCGAGGATCGTCGCGCCCGGCTCGACCTCCACCTGCTGTCCGTCCACCTCGACTCTCATGCTCCGCGGCCTCCCGGGTCGTCCTCGCGGCGCTCCTCGGGGCGGCGCAGGTAGGAGTCGTCGGACACCTCCGGCTCAGGGGCGGCCGCGACGCCGAGCTCCTCGGGGAAGTGGGCGATCAGGCTGCGGATCGGGGCGGGCATGCCGCCGCCGTGGGCGCACAGCGAGCCCAGCTCGAGCGTCTCGAGCAGCGCCTCGAGGCGGTCGCGGTCGACCTCGCCGGGCCGGTCGACCATCTCGAACGCGCGCTGGAGCCCGATGCGGCACGGGAAGCACTTGCCGCAGCTCTCGTGCGCGCCGAACTCGAGCAGGTGGCGCGCCAGCGCGCGGATGTCGGTGCGCTCGTCGAAGGCCAGGATGCTGCCGTGCCCGACCATGCAGCCCTCGGCGGCCAGCTCGTCGAAGTCGAAGGGCGTGTCGAGCTTCCAGCCGGGCAGGATCCCGCCCAGCGGGCCACCGATCTGGAGCGCCTTGATCGCGTGGCCGCCCACCAGGCCGCCGCCGAGCTCCTCGCAGATCTCCGACAGCGGCGTGCCGAAGCGCACCTCGTAGAGGCCCGGCCGCTGGAAGCGGTCGTTGAGGCAGACGAGCTTCGTGCCCGGCGTGGCGCCCGCGGACAGCTCCGCGTAGGCGTCGCTGCCCTCCCGCGCGATGTAGGGGATGTTGCAGAGCGTCTCGACGTTGTGGACCACCGTCGGCTTGCCGTGGAAGCCGCGCTCCGCGGGGAACGGCGGGCGCGCCGAGACGGTGCCGCGGAAGCCCTGGAGCGACGCGAGCAGCGCGGTCTCCTCGCCGACCACGTACGAGCCGGCGCCCTCCTCGATCTCCACGTCGAAGTCGAAGCCGCTGCCGTGGATGTTCTCGCCGAGGTTGCCATCGCTGCGCGCCCGCTCCACGGCGACGCGCAGACTCGGCGTGGAGAGCGGGTACTCGGAGCGCACGAAGACGTAGCCGCGCCGCGCGCCGACGGCGTAGGCGGCGAGCGCCATGCCCTCGAGCAGCAGCTCCGGGTTGCGCTCCATCAGGTGCTTGTCGATGTAGGAGCCGGGGTCCCCCTCGTCGCCGTTGACGACGATCGTCTTGTCCGGGTCGGCGGAGCGCCGGGTGAACTCCCATTTGGTGCCGGCCGGGAAGCCGGCTCCGCCGCGGCCGCGCACGTTGGCGGCCTTGACCTGCTCGAGCAGCTCCTCGGGCGTCAGCTCGGCCAGCGCACGCCGCAGGCCGGCGAACGTGCCGCGCGTGAGGAGCACCGGCTCGTCGAGCACGCTCTCGCCCTCGGGCTCGTCGGCCTGGCGCGCCGTGCCCGCCACCACGCGGTCGGCCACGCCCTCGCCGGCGTCGACCAGCTCGCCGTCGCGAACCGCCCCCGCCGTGTGGCAGAAGCCGAGGCAGACCGTGGCGCCGAGCGACACCTCGCCGTCCTCAGAGCGCTCTCCGAGGCCGAGGCCGAGGCCCTCCCCCACGGCGGCCACGTGGGCGCCGAAGTCGGAGGCCCAGCAAGCCGTGCCGGTGCAGACGGAGACGTGCCGGCGGCCGCGCGGCTGGGTGAGATCGTCGTAGAACGTGGAGACGCCGTAGACGGTCGCCTCCGGCAGCCCGGACAGCTCGGCCGCCCGCTTGCGGTCCTCGTCGGTGATCTCCCCGCGTCGGTCCATCGCCTCCTTGAGCACCGCCAGGGCGGTGGGACGCGCTTCCCGCTCGCGAGTGCGCAGGAGGTCGGTGAGATTCCGTGACATGGGCGCCAGGGCTCAGAAGAGCCCGACGGTCTTCCCTTCGGCGTCGATGTCGACGTTGAACGCGGCCGGCGACTTGCCCAGCCCCGGCATCTGCTGGATGTCGCCGCAGAGCGGCACGAGCCAGCCGGCGCCGGTGTAGGCCCGCATGTCGCGCACCGGGAGCGTGAAGTCCTCCGGGGCGTTGCGGAGCAGGGGGTCGGCGGACAGCGACAGGTGCGTCTTCGCCATGCAGATCGGCAGCTTGTCGAGCCCGTCTTCCTCGTACTGGCGCATCTTGCGCTGGGCGTCCAGGTAGAAGACGACGTCGGAGGCGCCGTACACCTGCTTGGCGATCTTCCTGATCTTCACTTCGATCGAATCGTCGTCCTCGTACGTGAGCTTGAATTCCGACGGCTGCTCGCAGGCGTCGGCCACGGCCTGCGCGAGCTCCGCGGCGCCCTCGCCGCCGCGCGCGAAGGCGTCGTTGACCTCGGCGGCGGTCGCACCGGCCTCGAGCGCGAGCCGGCGGACCAGCTCGACCTCCTCGTCGGTGTCGCCCGGGCGGCGGTTGACGGCCACCACGCACGGCAGTCCGAAGCCGCGCACGATGCCGAGGTGGCGGATCAGGTTCTGTGCGCCGTCCTCGATCGCGGCCATGGCCTGGTCGGTCTCGGCACGCGGGTCGTCCTCGAGGCCGCCGTGGTGCTTGAGCGCACGCACGGTGGCGACCAGCACGACCGCGTTCGGGCGCAGGCCACCGCCGCGGCAGACGATGTTGAAGAACTTCTCCATGCCCATGTCCGAGCCGAAGCCGGACTCGGTGATCACGTAGTCGCCCAGCTTCAGGCCGATCAGGTCGGCCACGAGCGAGGAGTTGCCGTGCGCGATGTTCGCGAACGGGCCCGCGTGCATCAGGCAGGGCTGGCCCTCGAGCGTCTGGATCAGGTTGGGCTTGATCGCGTCCTTGAGCAGGACCGTCATCGCGCCGGCAGCGCCCAGGTCCTCGGCGGTGACCGGCTTGCCGCCGTCGAACGACTGCGCCACGGTGATCGCGCCGAGGCGCGCGCGCAGGTCGTGCACGTCGCGCGACACCGCGAGGATCGCCATCACCTCGGAGGCCGCGGTGATGTCGAAGCCCGACTCGCGCGGGTAGCCGTTGGCGCGGCCGCCCTGGCCGAGCGTGATCTGCCGCAGGGCGCGGTCGTTCATGTCGAGCGCGCGCTTCCAGCCGACGCGCAGCGCGTCGATCTTGTGCGGGTTGCCGTGGAGGATCGAGGCGTCCAGCAGCGCCGCGAGCAGGTTGTTGGCTGCGCCGATCGCGTGGATGTCGCCGGTGAAGTGGAGGTTGAGGTCCTCCATCGGCACGACCTGGGCCATGCCGCCGCCCGCCGCGCCGCCCTTGATGCCGAACACCGGGCCGAGCGAAGGCTCGCGCAGGCACAGCAACGGGTCCTTGCCGATGTGGCCGAGGCCCTGGGTGAGCGAGACCGCTGTGGTGGTCTTGCCCTCGCCCGCCTTGGTCGGCGTCACGCCGGCCACGCACACGAGCTTGCCGTCGGGCTGGTCCTTCAGGCGGTCCAGGACGTCCAGCGAGATCTTCGCCTTGTAGCGCCCGTAAGGGTCGAAGTCGTCGGGCAGCAGGCCAGCAGCCTCTGCAATCGCCTCGATTGGCTTGAGCTCCGCCTCCTGAGCGATCTCCAGGCTGCTCTTCATCTGCTCTCCTCTTGTACTGCCATCAGTGGCTCACCGCGGCGGCGGCCAGCTCGGATACGAGCTTGTCCTCGTAGAAGCGTTCCAGAGTGAACGGTGCGATCAGCTCCGGGGTGCGGTCGGTGGCGGTCAGCTCGGCCAGTGTCTTGCCCACGATCGGCGCCGCCTTGAAGCCATAGGTGCCCCAGCCGGCGCTGATGTGGAATCCCTCCACCTCGGTCTTGCCCAGGATCGGGCTGTAGTCGGGGCTGAGATCGCAGAGACCGGCCCAGCTGCGCAGCAAGCGCGCCTTCTCGAGCTGCGGGAACAGCTCCAGCGTGTGGCGCGTCACCTCCTGCAGGAAGTTGAGCGTGCCCTGCATGCGGTAGGTCGTCCAGGGCTCGATCTCGGCGCCCATCAGCACCTCGCCGCGGTCCGTCTGAGAGACGTACACGTGCATCTGCGACGAGACGATGACGACATCGAGGAACGGCTTCAGCGGCTCGGTCACGCAGGCCTGCAGGATGTGCGTGGTGATCGGCAGCTTCACGCCGGCCATGTCGGAGATCAGCGAGCTCCAGCCGGCGGTGCAGTTGAGCACCGTCCCGGCCTTGATCGGCCCGCGGTTGGTCTGCACGCCGGTGACGCGGCCGTTGGCCTGGTCGATGCCGGTGACCTCGGTGTAGGGGTGGATCTCGGCGCCGCCGCGGTCGACGCCGCGAGCGAGCCCCCAGACCACGGCGTCGTGGCGGATCACTCCGCCGGGCGGGTGGTAGAGCGCGCCCTGGATCGGATAGACGGCGTCCGGGTTGTCGACCTGCATGGCGGGCGCCAGCTTCTTGATCTCGTCAGGCTGGATCAGCCGCGAGTCGATCCCGTTGATGCGGTTGACCTCGGCGCGGTTGGCCATCACGAACATGGCGCGGTCGGAGTGCGCCAGCGTGAGGTGCCCGTTCTGCGAGAACAGCAGGTTGAAGTTGAGCTGCGCGCCAAGCCCCTCGTAGAGCTTGAGCGAGGCGTCGTAGAAGCGCGCCCCCTCGACGGTCTTGTAGTTCGAGCGCAGGATCGTCGTGTTGCGCCCGGCCGCTCCGGAGCCGATGTAGCTCTTCTCGAGCACGGCCACGTTGGTGATGCCGTGGTCGCGTGCGAGGTAGTACGCGGTCGCGAGACCGTGCGACCCGCCGCCGATGATGACGACGTCGTAGGAGTCCTTGAGCTCCTGCGGCTTACGCCACATGCGCCGCTTGCGGAAGATGTCAAGCACTTGCCGGCACCTCCTCCAGTGCGTCGACGCCAACCGGTCCGCCGCCCAGCCCGGCGGCGGCATCGGCCACCACGGTCCAGACGTAGCTGCCCAGGGCAGCGCCGAAGACCATCAGCCAGCGCTCGTCGTCCTCGCGCAGCACCGCCGCGGGCGTCCTCGCCACCGACCCGGGCCGGAAGCCGTGGACCGGCGTGGACTGCGGGCGCAGGTCGAGCGCGGTAAAGCGGGCGAACACCTCGGGAGCCAGCGGCCCCGCGATCGTGATCCCGGCCATCGTGGAAGTCAGGTCGATCACGCTCGCCAGTCCGGCGGCGGATGCGGCGGCCTGCTCGGCCTGCTCGCGCAGCTCCGCCGTCTCGGACGGCTCGCAGAACACCAGGGCGCGCTCGCGCGACGTGGCGCACCACCAGGCGTCCCGGGCGCGCACACCGCGGCCCAGCTCGAGCGCCTCGCCGCCCGTGCAGGCGGAGACGATCTGGGCGAGGTCCGCAGCGCTGGCCTGGAGCTCGAGCTTGCCGAGGTGCGAGCGGTCGGCGAAGCCGGCCGTCGTGCGGCAGCGCTCGCGCTCGGCCTGGGCGCCGTCGAAGCCGACGGCGACGTTCCAGCCGTCGCGCAGCTCGATCTGCGCACCCGCGGCGAGCGCCTCGCGCTCCATCGGGCTGCGCGCCACCGCGGTGGCCGCTGGGGTAAGGAATTCCAAGCTCACGAGCGCAGTACCTCGCCGTCCGGGTCGTAGAAGGGCGAGGTGACGACCTCAGCCTCGAAGTGCTTGCCCGCGTCGGAGATGGTCACGCGCGAGCCGTCCTTGGCGAGTCCCGCCGGCACCCAGGCCATCCCGATCACGCCGCCGAGCTGGGGCGAGAAGCGGGAGCTGGTGACCTGGCCGACCGGCCCGTCGCCGTCCGGCAGCACCACTGCTCCCTCGGTCGGAACGTGGCCGTTCTGCATGCGGATGCCCACCAGCGCCGTCTCCAGCTCGTCGTTGGCAGCCTGCTCCATCGCCCACTTGCCGATGAAGTTCTGCTCCTTGTCGAGCTTGACGATCCACGGCATCGCCGCGCCGAAGGGCGTCGACTCGGAGTCCGTGTCCTGGCCGATGATCACGTGCATCTTCTGGAGGCGCAGCAGCCGCTGCGGCTCGAGCCCGAAGGGACGCAGGCCATGCTCGGCCCCCGCCCCCATGAGCGCGTCCCAGAGGTGCTCGCCGTGCGCGGAGGGGTAGTGGATCTCGTAGCCCACCTCGCCGACGAAGCCGATGCGCAGGATCAGGCACGGCACCCCCGCCACCAGGGCGCGCTTGCCGTCGAGGTACTGGAAGCCCTCGCTCGAGCAGTCGAGGTCGGTGAGCTTCGCCATGATGTCCCGCGCGCGCGGGCCGGCGAGGTTCACCGCCGAGAGTCCCTGCGTCACGTCGGTGAGGTGCACGTCCAGGCGCCAGTCGGCCAGCCACCAGGAGAACCACTCCGAGACCGCGCCGGCGCCGCCGGACGTGGTGGTCACGTAGAAGTTGTCGTCGTCGAGCCGGCAGATCGTGCCGTCGTCCATGATCCGCCCCGCATCCGAGGCGATCACGCCGTAGCGGATGCGGCCCGGCTTCAGGTTCGAGAAGCGGTTCGGGTAGAGCCGGTCGAGGAACTCGCCGGCGTCGGGCCCGCGCACGATCAGCTTGCCGAGCGTGGAGACGTCGATGATCCCGGCGGCCTCGTGGACGGCGAGCGCCTCGGCCTGAGGGTCGCCGTAGTCGTAGGCGCGGCGCCAGTCGCCGGCCCACAGCACGTTCGCCCCCAGCTCGCGGTGGCGGCCGTGGATCGACGACCGCTTGGCCGGCTCGAACGGGCGTCCGGCGAGCGCGCCCATCGGCACGGCGTGCCAGGGCGGACGGGCGGTGGTGGTGCCGATCTGCTCCAGGCTCTGGCCGGTCTCCTGCGCCATCAGGCGCACGGCCGGGAGCTGGCACATGCGGCCCTGGCAGGGGCCCATCGTGGTCGTGGTGTAGCGCTTGGAGAGCTCGATCGAGTCGTAGCCCTCCTCGACCGAGAGGTGGATGTCCTTCGTGGTCACGTCCTCGCAGAGGCAGGCGAAGCACTTGCCCTTGCGCTCGCCGGCGACCGGCGGTGCCGGCACCGCGACTTCCGGCGGCTGCGAGCGGACGCTGTCGAGCTGCTTGCGCTCCGAGTCGCAGCGTGCGCGCGACTCGTCATCGCCGAACCCGAGCGAGTGGGCCGCCTCGCGGCCTGCCACCTCGCCGGAGCGCTCGGCGTCCTGGAGCGCGCCCGCCGAGGCGACCTCGCCGGCGGCGTAGGAGCCATCGGGGATGCTGTCGAGCGCGAAGCAGCCGCGCTGGCGGTCGTAGGCCGTGCGGGCGCCGGACTGCAGCAGCAGCGAGGTGGCCGGCGAGCTTCCGCCCGACACCACCAGCAGGTCGCAGTCCACCTCGATCTCGCGGGCTTCGCTCCCGTTGGCCTTGGTGGCGAGCACGACGCGCCGCACGCGGCCGCGGCCGGTCGCCTGCACCACGGTCGCGCCGCGCAGGGGGCGCACGCCGCGGCGCATCAGCTCGTTCAGCGGCGGGGTGCTGCCGTTGCTGCGCAGGTCGGCCACCGCGGCCAGCTCCACGCCAGCGTCGAGCAGGGCGAGGGCGGCCTCGAGGCCGCGGTCGCAGACTGCGGCGACCACCGCGCGGCTGCCCGGGCTCACGCCGTAGAGCGCGGCCAGGCGGCGCGCGCCGCCGGAGAGCATCACGCCGGGGAGGTCGTTGCCGGGGAACAGCAGGGGCTGCTCGATCGCGCCGGTTGCGTAGACGATCCGGCCGGCGCGCACCTGGTGCAGCGTGTCGCCCTGCCAGACCGGCACGAGGCCGTCGAACGCGCCCAGCGCCGGGGCGTTCGCGAGCACCTCGACGCCAGCCGTGCGTGCCCGCTCGGCGAGCTCCCGCGCGTGCTCGTGCCCGCCCTCGGCGAGCAGGCGTCCGCCCGGCTCGGGGCCCTCGTCGCAGAGCACGACGTCGGCGCCAAGCTCGGCGGCCGCGGTCGCGGCGCGCAGGCCGGCGGCTCCGCCGCCGATCACCAGCACGTCCGCGTGGCGCCGGCGGTACTCCGTGCGCCACTCGCGCTCGGGCTGGCTCTTCGCGATGCGGCCGAGTCCGGCAGCGTGGCGCAGGATCTTCTCGTACAGCGGCCAGAAGCGGCGCGGCCGGATGAAGGTCTTGTAGTAGAAGCCGGGCGGCGTGAACGGGCCGCCGACGATGTCGGTCGCGCGCATCACGTCGAAGTTGAGCGACGGGGACGCGTTCATGTGCTCCACGCGCATTCCCTCGCGCACCGGCTCCGTGCAGGCACGCACGCCGGGGGCGCCGTCCACCTGCACGAGGCAGTTGGGGCACTGGCCGGCGCAGCACATCAGGCCGCGCGGGCGGTGGTACTTGAAGCTGCGCGAGAACGTGCGCTGGCCGGAGGCGAACAGCGCCGAGCCGATCGTGTCGCCCTCGAGGCCGGTGATCTCCTTGCCGTCGAAGGAGAAGCTGACCTCGCTGTCGCGATCGATCCGCTCTCCGTCGCTCGCAGGCAGGCGTGTCATGAGGCCTCCCCGGGCAGCTCGGTCAGAAGAACGTGGTTGGTGCGGGTGTCGCGCTCGGCGAGGAACCACTCCCCGCAGCCGGAGCGGTGGAACCACCACTCGCGCTGCACGCCGGCGACGTTGTTGCGGAAGTAGTTGAAGGCGCCCAGCTCGCGTGGCGACGGCGTCGTCTGCGGGCGCGGGTTGATCTCGCCCCCGAAGCTGAAGTCGGTCACCTCGCGTGGGCCGCAGTTGGGACAGGTCAGGACGTAGGACATGCGCTCACTGCCGAGATCTCGGCCATCGTAGACAAATTGGTCCAAAGCGGCAAACGGCCCGGGCCGCTGTCCGCCTCCTGCAATGCAGGTCTTGTTTCCCGGGTCTGGCTGCTCACTTGAGCGAGGCTCCTGGTATCCAGCCGGTGCCGGCCAGTGGAACGCGCGCCATCGCGCTCGCCTCGATCGTCAGCGCAGCGAGGTCCTCCGGCTCGAGGTTGTGCAGGTGGGACTTCCCGCAGGCGCGTGCGAGCGTCTGGGCCTCCAGCACCATCGTGCGCAGGTAGTTGGCCAGCCGCCGGCCGCCCAGCTCCGGGTCGAAGCGGGCCGCCAGCTCCTCGTCCTGGGTCGAGATCCCCGAAGGGTCGCGGCCCTCGTGCCAGTCGTCGTAGAACCCGGCCGACACGCCGAGGTCGGCATAGCCGTCCTCGTGCTCGGGCGAGTTGTCGCCCAGCGCGATCAAGGCGGCGACGCCGATCGAGACCGCGTCGGCGCCCAGCGCGAGTGCCTTGGCGACGTCGGCCCCGTTGCGGATCCCGCCCGAGACGATCAGCTGCACCTCGCGGTGAACGCCCAGGTCCTGGAGCGCGTCGACCGCCGGGCGGATCGCCGCCAGCGTCGGGATCCCGGCGTGCTCGATGAAGACTTCCTGCGTGGCCGCGGTGCCGCCCTGCATGCCGTCGAGCACGACCGCGTCGGCACCCGCCTTGACCGCGAGCGCGACGTCGAAGTACGGCCGCGTGGCGCCGACCTTGATGAAGATCGGCTTCTGCCAGTCGGTGATCTCGCGCAGCTCGTGGATCTTGATCTCGAGGTCGTCGGGACCGGTCCAGTCCGGGTGGCGGCAGGCGCTGCGCTGGTCGATGCCCTTCGGCAGGTCGCGCATCTCGGCCACGCGGTCGGAGATCTTCTGGCCGAGCAGCATGCCGCCGCCGCCCGGCTTGGCGCCCTGGCCGACGACGATCTCGATCGCATCCGCCTTGCGCAGGTCGTCCGGGTTCATCCCGTAGCGGGACGGAAGCAGCTGGTAGACGAGTGTGCGGGAGTGCTCGCGCTCCTCGGGGGTCATCCCGCCGTCGCCGGTGGTGGTGCTGGTGCCGGCTGCGCTGGCGCCGCGTCCGAGCGCCTCCTTGGCGGGGGCCGACAGGGCGCCGAAGCTCATACCCGCGATCGTGACCGGGATGTCGAGATGCAACGGCTTCTCGGCGTGGCGGGCGCCCACCGTGACGTCGGTGTCGCAGCGCTCGCGGTAGCCCTCGAGCGGGTAGCGGGACATGCTCGCGCCGAGGAACAGCAGGTCGTCGAAGTGCGGGACGCGGCGCTTGGCGCCGAAGCCGCGGATGTCGTAGATGCCCTCGCGCGCGGCGCGCTGGATCTCGTGGATCGTGTTGCGGTCGAAGATCGCCGACTCGCGCAGGCCCGGCCGCCAGCCGCGGCCGGCGGCGCGCCGCTCGGCGTCGTCGCGCGCCTTGCCCAGGGTGTCGAATTCCGTCATCGGTCCTTGCCTAGTACGAGCCGGCGTTGTCGACGGTGAAGTTGTAGAGCTGGCGCGCGGAGCCGTAGCGGCGGAACTCCGAGGGGTCGTGGTCCTCGATCTCGGCCTGCTCGAGCAGCTCGCGCAGCTCGGCGAGGTGCTCGTCGCGCATCTCCTTCTCGATGCAGTCGGCGCCGAGGCTCGCGACCACGCCGCGCACGTAGAGGTGCGCCTCGTAGATCGAGTCGCCGAGCGCCTCGCCGGCGTCGCCGCAGACGACCAGCCGGCCCTTCTGCGCCATGAAGGCGCTCATGTGGCCGACGGACCCGCGCACGACGATGTCGATGCCCTTCATCGAGATGCCGCAGCGCGCCGATGCTGTGCCGCGGATCGAGAGCAGCCCGCCGCGGCCCGTCGCGCCCGCGGACTGGCTGGCGTTGCCCTCCACGATCACGCGCCCGGACATGATGTTCTCGGCCACGCCGACGCCGCAGTTGCCGTGCACGCGCACGGTGGCCTGCTTGTTCATGCCGGCGCAGTAGTAGCCCGCGTGGCCGTCGATCTCGACCTCGATCGGCGCGTCGATGCCGGCGGCGAGCGCGTGCGCCCCTGCCGGGTTCACGACACGCCAACGCTGCGGTCCGTCGTCGGCGACCGAGTGGAGCGCGGCGTTCAGCTCGCGCAGCGGTGTTACGGCGAGATCGACTTCCTGCGCGTCGATCCCGCTCCCCAGGGCAGCCATCAGACGGGAGCTCGCTCCCAGCTGTAGACGCGGCCCGGCTCGGGCTCCCACATCGTCGCGTTCGCCGCGCCGGGCAGCACCGCGATCGCCCGGTACTCGGAGGCCATCGCGACCCAGTCGTCGGTCTCGGCCATCACGGCGGGCTTGCAGGCGATCGGGTCGCGCAGCACCGCGAAGCCCTCGGCGGTGCCGACGGCAAAGGTGTAGAAGCCGTCGAGATCCTCGAGGCAGCCCTCGAGCGCCTGCTCGAGCGTCGCGCCCTCGCGCAGGCGGTGCGTGAGGTAGCCCGCGGCCACCTCGGAGTCGTTGTCGGTCTGGAACTCGATGCCCTCGCGGCGCAGGCGCTGGCGCAGCCGGTTGTGGTTCGAGAGCGAGCCGTTGTGCACGAGGCAGAGGTCGAGGCCGGTCGAGAACGGGTGCGAGTGCTCGGTCGTCACGCGGCTCTCGGTGGCCATGCGCGTGTGTCCGAGCGCGTGGCTGCCCTGCATGTCCGAAAGCGCGAACCGCTCGATGAACTGGTTCGGGTGCCCGGCTTCCTTGAAGATCTCGATCGCCTGTCCGGCGCTCATGACGCGCAGCTCCGGGTGGTGCTCGTGCAGCCAGGCCTGCGCCACCTCGGCGTCGGCCTCGACCACGATCACCGCGTGGCTGGCGCGCAGCTCGGGCTCACCGGCGCCGAACTCGTCGGCCAGCGCCTCGCGCACCGTGCTCCAGTCGTAGTCCGGATCAGGAGAGAACAGCGAGACCTTGGACGAGCCCGAGGGCGCTGGATCGCGATAGATCGCCACGCCGGCGCTGTCGGGGCCGCGATCGCTCAACTGCATGAGCATGGCGCCCAGGTGACCACCCAGGTCGCCGCTCACGTCGAGCGATTTCGAGAACAATCCTGCGATTCCACACATGGTCCGGCGACCGAGTCTAAGCAGGGTTTGGGTGCAGGCACATAGGTGCGGACCAACAATTCACCCGTTCGGTATGTGGGCTTCACACACTGTTTGTGATCTACATCTCCAGCCACTGAAAGGTGTTACGCCAGCACATTGGCCCCGATGGGGGTAACCGAGTAGTTTGCCGCGCCAGATGACAGCTAAGCCATTTACCGCACCCGAGTCGCTCGAGGATGTCCGCGCCTACATCGGCGCCAACGACATCGAATTCCTGTTCGCCCAGTTCGTGGACATGCACGGCAAGCCGAACGCGAAGCTCGTGCCCGCCACCCACCTCGACGGCCTGATGGAGGACGGGGCCGGCTTTGCCGGCTTCGCCGCAGGCGAGATCGGCCAGCAGCCGCACGATCCCGACCTCGCGGCCATGCCCGACGTCCGCTCGTTCACCCCGCTTCCGTGGAAGCCGAACGTGGCGCGCCTCGCGTGCGACATCCACGTCGACGGCGAGGAGTGGCCGTACTGCCCGCGCACGATCCTGCGCCGGCAGCTCGACCGCGCCGCCTCGATGGGCTTCGAGTTCAAGATCGGCGCCGAGCTGGAGTACTTCCTGGTGCGCAAGCGCGAGGACGGCACGATCGAGCTGGCTGACCCGCTCGACACGCTCGAGCAGCCCTGTTACGACATGCGCGGCCTGACCCGCAACCTGGACTTCGTGTCCACGGTGGCGCGCAACATCACCGCGCTCGGGTGGGACAACTACGCCACCGACCACGAGGACGCCAACGGCCAGTTCGAGCAGAACTTCGAGTTCGCCGACGCCCTCACCACGTGCGACCGGTCGATCTTCTTCCGGTACATGGTCGAGTCACTGGCGCAGGAGCAGGGCATGATCGCCACGTTCATGCCCAAGCCGTTCTCGCATCTGACCGGCAACGGCTGCCACTTCCACATGAGCCTCTGGAAGGGCGATGAGAACGTCTTCGGGGCCGACCCCGCAGACGATCCGCGCGGGATGGGCGTATCGGAGATCGGCTACAACTTCATCGCCGGACTGAAGGCCCACGCCAAGGCGTACATCGCGGTCACCGCGCCGACGGTGACCTCCTACAAGCGCCTCGTCGTCGGCTCGCGCAGCGGCTCCACGTGGGCGCCGGTGTATGTGAGCTACGGCTACAACAACCGCACGCAGATGCTGCGCGTGCCGGGTCCGGGCCGCGTGGAGGACCGCACCATCGACGGCTCGTGCAACCCCTATCTCGCGGCGGCCGTGACGCTCGCCGCCGGACTGGACGGGATCGAGAAGGGCCTCGACGCCGGCGATCCCACCACGGAGCTCAACCTGCACCACCTGACGGAGCAGGAGCGCACCGACCTCGGCGTGGAGCTGCTGCCGGCGACGCTGCTGGACGCAACCCGCGAGCTCGAGAAGGACGACGTCATGCGCGCCGCCCTCGGCGGGACCGACAAAGAGGACTACGTCGACTACTTCGTCCGCGTGAAGCAGCAGGAGTTCCAGGAGTACCACAACCAGGTCACGCAGTGGGAGGTCGACCGCTACCTGCAGCTGTACTAGGCGGCAGCGAGGGCGGGCCCGGCCCGCGCCGGCTCCCCCCGGCGAGGCTCGGACCCGCCCTGGCTGTCGTCGCGCTCAGGCTGCCGGCTCTTCGAGCAGCCCGAGTCGCTTCGCCAGCCAGTGCGCCGGCAGCGCCTGGAGCAGCAGGGTGCCGATGATCGCCAGCGCGACCACGCTGGCGTAGAGGTCGCCGTTGGGGACGCCGAGGCCGGCGAGCACGCCGACCAGCGCGGCGGGCACCACGCCCGTCTCGCGCGTCCAGCACAGGAACGCGAGCTCCTGCCGCGTCCAGCGGGCGCGCCGGTCGGGCATGGCGCAGACGAGCACGGTCAGCGGCCGCGCCACAAGGAGCAGCGCGGCGAGCACCGCCAGCGAGGGCAGCAGGTTCTCCCCCAGCACGTCGAACGGGATGTTCGCCCCGAGCACGACGAAGACGATCAGCGTCACCAGGTCGGCGAGGTTGAACGCGAACAGGCGCATCTCCTGCTCGTGCTTGGAGTGCATGGCCAGCCCCAGGTGCTCCATGTTGCCCACGATCAGGCCCGCCAGGAACGCGCCCAGGTACCCGCTGCCGCCGGCCGAGTCGAGCGAGAAGAAGCTGATCGTCACCACGGTGAGCACGGCCAGCGCCGACGACTCGCGCCAGATGCCGGAACGGTGGCTCGAGATCGCGGCCGCCAGCCCGACGCCGGCGACCACGCCGATCACCGTGCTGATCAGCAGGTCGACGGCGAACTCCTCGACGGGATGGGCGAGCGATCCGTCACCGCCCAGCAGCACGCCCGCCAGCACGAGTGCCAGCGCCGCCCCGGTGGGGTCGTTGAAGGCCGACTCGGCCACGACCGTCTGCGCCACCTTCGGGCGCAGCCGCGAGCGGATGAACAGCGGGATCAGGATGGCCGGGTCGGTCGGCGCCAGCACCGCGCCCATCAGCAGCGCCGCCTCCCAGGGGAGGTCGAACACCGCGTACGCCGCCACTCCCACGACCGCTGTGGTGAGGATTACTCCCGGCACCACGAGCATTCCCAGCCCCACCCAGACCTTGCGCAGCACCGGCAGCGAGAGGTTGAGCCCGCCGTAGAAGAGGATCATCGACACGCCGAGCGTGAACAGCAGCTGGGCGCCCAGCGAGTCGAGCGGGACGTCGATCACGTCGAGCGCCGAGCTCCCCAGCAGGGCGCCCACGGCCACCAGGATCAGGATCTCCGGGATGCGGACGACGCTGGCGAGGAAGCGCGCCGCCAGCGACGCGCTGAGCAGCAGGCTCAGCGTTACTAGGACGTCGTCGGTCATGGCGCCGACTCAGCCGGCGGTCTTGTCGCCGGCTGAGTCGCGCAGGTGCCGCTCGCCCTCGAGCGCCATGCGCGCCACGTCGGCCGCGGTCACGAGCAGCAGCACGATCACCAGGCCGGCGCCGAGCGCCACGGCGATCAGGCGCTTGCGCGCGGCGTCGCGCTCGTCCTCGAACGCGATGGCGGTCGCCGTGGCCGTGCGCTGCTCGTAGCGCGCCAGCCGCTCGGCGGTGTCCGCCATCGCCCTGAACTGCGCGATCTCGGGTCCCAGGAAGATGTCCTTGGTGACCTGCTCGCGGCCACTTTGGAGCGCGCGGTAGGCCGCCACGTCGAGGCGCATGAACTCCTCGAACTGCCGCCTCAGCCGGCTCAGCAGCTCGCGCTCGCGCGGGTCGGTGAGCGTGCGGTCCGCCCTGCGCAGGTCGCGCCGCAAGGTCGCGACCGACTCTTCGAAGATCGGCCGCGAGGCGCCGCCGTCGTAGCCATAGGCGGTCTGCCATCCGTTCATGTCGGTCACGCCGAACTTGAGCTGCAGCGCGATCGACTCGTGCCGCGCGCGGTCGCGCACCTCGTCGAAGCGGCTGCCCAGATCGGTCATGCCCTGCAGCGCGACGGCCGTCGTCGCCAGCGGCCCGAGGATGCTCAGGACGATCGCCGCGTACAGCTTCGCGCGGATCGTCACCCGCCGCCGCCTATATGGTGCGCCCGCCGATGGTCCTGTTCGTCCTCACCGGTCAGGTCCCGCCGATCCTGCTGGTGGCGCTGCTGATCCTGGTCTACCTGACCGGACTGGAGCTCTGGCACGAGGACGAGCTGGAGTTCCTCTGGAAGGCGTTCTGGGTGCTGTTCGTCCTGCTCGGTCACCTGTTCGGCTACGCCATCTTCAGGATCTGGCTCGGGCTGCACCGACGGGCCCAGCAGAGCCAGTAGCGCCACCCGCTACTCCCCGCGCGCCCGGTGTAGTCGCGCGACCTTGAGCGCCAGCTCCAGCGAGAGCAGGTCCTCGGTGCGCATGTCGAGCCCGGTGATGCGCTCGATCCGCTCGAGCCGCTGGCGCACGGTGTTGGGGTGGATGAACAGGGCGCGGGCGCTGACCGCCACGCTGCAGCGGGCGCCCAGGAAGCGCTCGAGCGTCTCCACGAGCTGGGCGTTGCGGCGCCGGTCGTAGTCGAGCAGCTCGTCGACGGCCTGGCCGTAGCGGTCGTGCGGCGTCTCGTCCAGCTCCAGATGCACGAGGTAGCGGTAGGCGCCGAGCTGCTGGTAGGAGACCGCGCCGCCGTCGGCCGCCAGCGAGCGGCCGATGCTGGCCGCGTCCGCCGCCTCGCGCATCCGGCGCCTCGCGCTGGCGGCGCCGCGGTCGATGTCGCTCAGCCCGACGTCGAGGCCCTCCTCGCGGGCGAGCTCGTCGCAGGCGTTCCACAGCTGCTCGGCGGCGCCGGGCTGGTCGGTCGGCAGCGGGGCGAGCGCGCGCAGCCCGTCGTGGCGCGCGTCAAAGAACGCGCGCGGGTAGAGCCGCTGCAGGCGCGCCTGAACCCGGGCGGCCAGCTCCGGCCAGGGCAGGCCGTCCTGCCTGCCGGGGGCGCGCTCGGCGTGGATGAAGACGTGCGGGCGGTTGAGGTCGCAGCGGGCGTCGGCCGCCTTCGCCTCGCCGGTCTGCACCGCGCCGGCCGCAAGCGCCTCGAACATGTCCTTGACGATGTTCTCGGCGGTCAGGCGCTCGATCAGCTCCGCCTTCTTCAGGCCCACAGCGGTCTGGTTGGCCACCGCCAGCAGCAGCTCTGCGTCCTCGTCCGCGAAGGGCCGGCCGCGGGCGACGCTGAGGATCCCCAGCTGCTCGTCTCCGGCCACCAGCGGCGCGACCAGCAGCCCGTCGCCGTCCACCTCGGGCGCCACCACGCCCGACGCGCGGTCGCGGCGCCCGCCCTGCTCGCGGCGCATCAGGTCGAGCAGCAGTGCCGCGCGGCCCGGGGGCGCGCTCGACTCCGCCGTCTCGCCCGGGTCGGAGCCGACCAGCATCAGCTCGTCGGCGTCGGTGTCGAGCCGCCAGATCTGGCAGGCGTCGGCGCTCAGCAGCTGCCGGGCGCCGCGGGTGACGGCGTCGTAGAGGTCCTCGCGCAGCGTGACCGCGGCCAGCGACTGGCTCAGCTGGGTGAGCGTGGTGAGGGCGTCGACGCGCTCGCGCGCCTCCTCGTAGAGCTGGGCGTTCTCGACTGCGCCCGCCACCAGCGACGCGGTGTGGACCAGGAAGTTGAGGACGTCGTCGTCGAACTCGCGCGGCGCCTCGGTGTGCAGCACGACCACGCCGATGACGTCGCCGTCGCGGGCGAGGATCGGCACAGCGATCATCGACTGGAAGCGCTCCTCCTCCAGCTCGGGCACGTACTTGATGCGCGGGTCGTCCAGGGCGCCCTCGCGGATGAACTCGGGCGTCTTGTTGCGAACGACCCAGCCGGCGAGGCCCTCGTGCAGGCCCATCTGCACGTTGCCGACCAGCTCCGAGTAGCGCGGCGAGGCGGCGCGCAGCACGAGGCGGTCCGACTCGGCGAAGTAGATGAAGCAGGCGTGGCAGCCAGTCGCGTCGGTCGCGATGTCCACGATGCCGCCGAGCACCCGGTCGAGGGCCAGCGACGAGGACACGGTCTGGATGACCGCGTACAGCGTCTCGTTCTCGCGCCGAACGCGCGTCAGCGCATCACCGCCCTCGGTGACTGGTGAGACCGTCACGCGAGCCCTCCTTTCCGTGGCGGCAATCGTAACCGCGCTAGTTGGCCCTCCCTATGTGCACATTTAACACCTAAATGGCCGTAGAGCTGTCGGAAGTCCCATTGCACCAACTTGTTCTACGCGGATAGCGTCGCGTTTGTCACGAAGCGCCGATGAGCGTGGAGGAGAGCATGATCGATTTCGTTCTTGCGCAGGTCCAGAGCCTGGATGAGGCAGCGGGCGTAGAGGCACAGACGCTCGACAGCGCCATCCTCGGCGAGCAGTTCTACTTCTGGACCGTCGTCCTGATGTGGCTGATCCACGCGGGCTTCATGACGTATGAGGCCGGGATCGCCCGCCGCAAGAACGTGATGGCGACGGCGATGAAGAACATCCTCACGATCGCCGCGGTCACGCCGACCTTCTACTACTTCGGCTGGTGGGTCTACAACTGCAACCAGCCCGGTCTCCCCATTGGTCCCAACTCCTCGGACTTCACGGCGGCGGCCTGCCAGGGCGGCATCCCGTGGAGCGACGCGTTCGGGCCGAACCTGACCAACAACATCAACCTGATCTTCTTCCTCGCCTTCCTGCTGTTCTCGTGGACCGCGGCGTCGATCATGTCCGGAGCGCTGCTCGAGCGCGTGCGCCTGTCGGCGTACCTGCTGCTCGCCGCGTTCCTCGGCTCGGTCGTGTGGATCCTCGACGCCGCCTGGGGCTGGAGCGCCGGCGGCTGGCTCACGCTGCGCTTCGGCTTCCATGACTCGATCGCGTCGGGCGTCGTCCACGGCGTGGCCGGGGCGTTCACGCTCGGGGTGCTGTTCAACCTCGGTCCGCGAATAGGCAAGTACACGCGCGAGGGGCTGGCGCGCCACTTCCGCCCCAACAACCTGCACATCACGCTGCTCGGGCTGATGCTGATCTTCACGGGCTTCTACGCCTTCTACGGCGCGTGCCTGGTGATCGCGTCGACCGCCTTCCCGGGCTGGGCCACGATCTATCTGAGCCCCACGACGCTCGGATCGATCACCATGGTCATCACGTTCGGCTTCGCGGGCGGGTTCACCGGCGGCTACTTCGCCAGCAAGGGCGACCCGTTCTGGACCGTGTCTGGCGGACTCGCGGGCGTGATCGGCGTGTCCGCGGGTGCGGACGTGTACGCGCCGACGCTCGCGTACCTGCTCTCGATGGCCACGGCCGTGCTGGCGGTGTATGCCGGCAACTGGATCGAGAAGAAGGCGCGCGTGGACGACGTGGTCGGAGCCGTCGCCGTGCACGGCGTGTCGGGCTTCCTCGGCGTCTTCTGGGTGGGCGTCTTCGCCGCCGGCTATCCGACCGGCGTCAACAACGTCGACTCGAGCATCGGCGGCCAGCTGATCGGCATCGCGACGTTCGTCCCGCTCGGGTTCCTGAGCGGCTGGGTCGCGTCGTGGTTCCTGAAGAAGCTGAACCTGCTGCGGGTGCCGCCGGAAGTGGAGATCGCAGGCCTCGACACCGTCGAGTACTCACCGGACATCTACCTGCCGGAGGTGGGCATCAGGCCCGCCGCCTTGGTGGAGCCCGACGGCACCGTCGTGGAGGCCGATCCCCTGATCCTGGAGGAGGCGCTCGAATTGACGCGCAACGGCGGACGACCACACGAGCCGGTGACGAGGTAAGGAGGCGCGATGCCAGGGATCATCAACAGCGCACCCGACTGCGTCACCCACGTGGAGGGCGCCAAGCCGGCGGACGACACCGCCGACTTCATCATCCAGGCCAACTACCAGGACTGCGCCGGGTTCATGACCTTCGGCCCCGGATCGACCTACGGAGAAGAGGGCGCGGGCGCGGCCGGCACGTACATGGTGCTCACGTGGCTCGGCATCGCGGTGATGGTGATCGTGTTCGTCGCCTGGATCGTCTACGAGAACCGCAGGCTGGTCGAATACGCGGCCTTGAAGGCGCTCGGCAGGACCGACGACCTCCCGCCCCAACCCGGCGTGACGCTGTAGGAGCGAGGCAATGAACGGACGCAACAAGCAGATCGAGTTCCCGCCACTGCAGACGCACTCGAAGGGGTTCGAGAACGCCATGTTGGCCATCTCGATCATCTGTGCGATCGTGGTGCTCGTGATCGTGCTGTTCACGGGCATTGGGAACGAGTTCCGTCCCACCGCCTGACGCGCTTCCGTCACCGACCGCCGCACGCGGGAGGCTGATCGAGCGCCGCTGGGTCCGCGTCGGCTTCGTCGTCGGCCTGCTGCTGCTCGCCTTCCTGGTCTCCCAAAGCTGCCAGAAGTCGCAGATCCGGATCACGAAGGAGAGCGCGATTGCGAAGGCCGAGCGCGAGGTCGACTTCAAGCCCACCAACAGGCAGGTCCGGTTGCTTCGTCAGGGCCTGACGTCGCGGCCGTTCTGGATCGTGTCGCTGTCGGTTCCGCGCCCGGAGCCGGAGCCGAACGAGCCGGAGTTCGCCGAGCTCGCGGTCGTTCGCGTCGACGCGAACACCGGGAACGTCACCGACGTGCGGATCCAGCGCTAGCCGGCTACCGGCACGCGCCCGCCGTCGAGCACGCCCGTCAGCGTGTCGAGCACGCGGTCTGCGGTCGCGTCCGTGGCGTTCGGACCCATCAGCCCGATGCGCCAGATCGGCGGCGTCGCCGTGCCGAGTCCGCCGCCGACCTCCATGCCGTACTCGGCGAGCAGCTGCATCTGGACCTGCTTGCCGTCCACGCCGTCGGGAACGCGCACGGCGGTGAGCGGCGCGAGCCGGTGACGGGGCTCGGCCAGCACCTCGAAGCCGGCCTCCTCAGCGCGAGCCGCCAGCCGGCGCCCGGCGCTCTCGTGACGCGCCCAGCGCTCCTGGACACCCTCCTCCAGCGTGCCGCGCAGCACCTCGTGGAGGGCGTAGATGTTCAGGATCGGGGCAGTGTGGTGGTAGGCGGCGGGCCGGTCGATCCAGTAGGCGATCAGCATGCTCAGGTCGAGCGAGAACGGCACCGGCGTGGAGCGGTTGCGGATCCGCTCCAGCGCGCGCTGGGAGAGCGCGACCGGCGACATGCCGGGCGGCGCCCCGAGGCACTTCTGGGTGCACGAGTACGCGTAGTCGATCCCCCAGCCGTCGAAGTCGAGCGGCACGCCTCCGAGCGTGGTCACGCAGTCGGCCATCAGCAGTGCGTCGGTGTCGGCGAGCAGCGGCGCGAGCTCGGACAGCGGATGCTCGACGCCGGTCGACGTCTCGCCGTGCACGACCGCCACCAGGCGCGCGTCGAGGTTGCGCGCCAGCGCCTCGGCGATGCGCTCGTTCGGGACGTGCCTCCCCCACTCCTCGGCGACCTCGACGACGCGCGCGCCGTGGCGCCGCGCGATCTCGGCGATGCGCGCCCCGAAGTAGCCGGACACCCCGACGATCACCGTGTCGTCCGGCTCGACCAGGTTCGCGATCCCGGCCTCCATGCCCGACGTGCCGGTGCTTTGCAGCGGCAGCGCGACCCCGTCGGTGGCGCGGTACACCTCGGAGAGCATCGCCGCGACCTCGTGGAGGATCACGTGCAGCTCGGGGTCGAGGTGGCCGAGCATCGGCTTGCCCATGGCCGCGAGCGCGGCCGGCTCGACGTTGGTCGGCCCCGGGCCGCAGAGCAGCCGCTCGGAGGGAGAGAGGGCGGAGATCGATTCGCGCATCAGCGCAGCGTCGCATGGGGCAACCAAGGTTTCCAACTAAGAAATGCCGCGCATCCATAGAGGCAAGGCAATGGCACCCGGGGGTGGCGCCCCGCAGCCGGAAACTCGACAAGCACCTTCGCCCCGTAGGCCGCGGATACGATCTAGCCCCCCATGACCAAGCTGGCCCGACCTGGTCGCGAGGCGAAGACCTCGCTCGTCGACGTAGCCGAAGAGGCGCTGCGGCGCTGGCTCGCGACCGGCCGGCATCGCGTCGGCGAGCGGCTGCCGCCAGAGCAGGAGCTGTCCGGTCAGCTCGGCATCTCGCGCGGGACGCTGCGCACGGCGCTGGGGCGGCTGGAGCAGAGCGGCGAGATCGTGCGGCGCCAGGGCAGCGGCACCTTCGTCGGCCGGGCGGCCTCGTGGGCGCTGGACGAGGGGCTCGAGAAGCTCGTCTCCTACAGCGAGCTGGCCCACGAGCGCGGCGTGCGCCTGGAGGTCGGTGCGCTCGCGATCGAGGAGCAGCCGCTGGGCGCCGACCTGGGGCGGCTCTACGAGCTCGACCCCGCCACGCCCGCCACGACGGTCACGCGCGTGCTGCTGATGGACGGCCGGCCCGGCGCGAGCATGCGCGACGTGATCCGGCCCGACATCGAGCTGCCGCCGCCCGCCAAGCTGCGCCAGGCGCTCGAGCGGGGCCAGATGGTGCTCGACGTGCTGCTCAAGCTCGGAGTGCCGGTCGCCTACAACCGCTCGCACATCGTCGCGCGGGTGCTCACCGGCGACGAGCCGGTCGGAACCGCCCTCGGCGTGACCGAGACGACGGCCGCGCTGGAGATCGAGCACGTGACCTGCACCGCGGAGGGCACGCCGGTCGAGCACTCGACCGACATCTTCCTCCCGCGCAGCCTGGATCTGCACGTGGTCCGCTGGCTCGAGGACGTCCCGCCGGTGCCCGCCATCGGGCGTGCCCGCGGCGTCGCGCAGCAATAGACCAATTTGACCAAAGCGGGTATAGTCGGGCCGCGTTGCGAGGCGTGGACCCGCACCTCAACCGACAGCCGGAGGAGAGGGCATGACGAACCCCTACGAGGGAAGCGTGACCGTCGATGCGCAGGCTCCGATGAGCTTTGGCGGCGACGTTCGAACCGTGCTGGCGACCGCGAAGTCGCAGCCGCCCCCCGCCACCCTCGAAGAGGCCCGCAACCAGCCCGGCCGGCGTGAGCAGATCGAGGCGATCACGCGCCTGATCGAGTCCCAGGGCATCAAGTATGTCTTCTTCCAGCAGGTCTCGATCACCGGGCGCGTGATGGGCAAGGGCGTGGTGGCCGACTTCTTCCCGCAGGTCGCCGAGAAGGGCTACCAGCTCGTCTACGGCGCCACCGCCAACCTGTTCACCGACCGCGCCGGCAACTACATCGGCTTCGGCCCGGAGGAGTCCGAGCTAGCCGCGATGGCGGACCTCAGCACGTTCGCCGTCCTGCCGTGGGATCCGCGCGTCGCGCGCGTGTACTGCGACTGCTACGACACCGAGACGGGCGAGCTGCTCGACGCCGACCCGCGCCAGAACCTCAAGCGCGTGGTGGCGCAGTTCGAGGAGGAGCTGGGCTACAGCTTCCTGATCGGCATCGAGCCGGAGATGATGTGGCTCAAGCGCGGCGAGAACGGCGCGGAGCCCACCGGGGCGACCGAGCCGTACTGCTACCACATCCACCAGTTCGAGGAACTGCGTCCGGTCCTGCTCGACGTGATCGAGTATGGCCAGGCGCTGGGGCTCGACATGAGCTACGGCGACCACGAGGACGCGCCCGGCCAGCTCGAGCTCAACTTCCGCTTCGACCGCCCGGTGAAGACGGCGGACAACATCACGACCTACCGGCAGATCTGCGCGGCGGTCGGCCGCAAGCACGACCTGCTGCCCACGTTCATGCCGAAGCCGTTCACGGGCGTGTCGGCCAACGGCCACCACCACCACTTCACGCTGATGGACGAGGACGGCAACAACGTCTTCCACGATCCCTCCGGGCCCGCCGAGCTGTCCGAGACCGCCCGCCACTTCCTGGGCGGCATGCTCGACCACTTCGGCGCGCTGATGTGCGTGGGCAACCCGACGGTCAACTCCTACTGCCGCATGTGGGACTTCGGCTTCTGGGCGCCCGTCTACAAGAACTGGGGCTGGCAGAACCGCACCTGCACCGTGCGCGTCGCCTCCGGCGGGCGCTTCGAGTACCGCGGCGTGGACTCGTCCTGCAACCCGTACCTGAGCGTCGCGGCGCTGCTCGTCGCCGGGCTCGACGGCATCCGCAAGAAGAGCGACCCCGGCCCGCCCCAGTCGGCCAACACCTACGACCTGCTCCAGACCAACGGCGCGGCCTCGCTGGAGCGCGTGCCGGACAGCCTCGGCGACGCCCTGATCGAGCTCGAGAAGGACGAGGTGCTGCGCGACGGCGCCATGCCGGGCCGGCTGTGGAAGGTGTTCCACCACTACAAGCGCGACGAGTGGGAGAGCTACCTCGCCGCGGTCACCGACTGGGAGCGCGACCAGTACCTGGAGGTGCTGCCCTAGCCATGTGCGGCATCGCAGGGATCATCTACAGGGACGGCGGCGGCGAGCGCATGGTCGGCCGCGACATGACGGCCATGCTGCAGGCGATGAAGCACCGCGGGCCGGACTCGACGGGCTATGCGCTCTACCGGCCCGAGGCCGAGGGCTACATCATGCACGTGAAGCTGGCTGAGTCGAACGGCCACCAGGACTTCGACCTGGCCGAGCGCCTGAACCGCCAGCGCGCCGACATCGAAGGGCGCATGCGCTCGTCGGGCGCCGCGATCAGCTCGATCGACTCGAGCACGTCGCAGCACGCGATGACCGTGTCGTTCGGCTTCGACGGCGACCTCAAGGAGCTCGCGGACTACGTCGAGGACGTGCGCGGCACCGAGGTGCTGTCGCTCGGCCGCTCGCTCGAGATCATCAAGGACCTCGGCGACGCCCAGACGGTGGCGGCGGACTACAAGCTCGACTCCTTCGTCGGCACGCACGCGATCGGTCACGCCCGCATGGCCACCGAGTCCGACGTGGACATCGCCAACGCCCACCCCTACTGGGCCTACCCGTTCCCCGACGTGGCCGTCGTCCACAACGGCCAGCTCACCAACTACCACCAGTGGCGCCGCCGGCTCGAGCGGGCAGGGCACCGCTTCCAGAGCGAGTGCGACTCGGAGATCATCGCCGTCTATCTGGCCGAGCGCATGGCCCAGGGCGACTCGCTCGAGGACTCCATGCGGCGCAGCCTGGGCGAGCTGGACGGCGTCTTCACGTACCTCTGCGTGACCGAGGACGCGCTCGGCGTGGCCAAGGACGAGCTCGGCGCCAAGCCGCTCGTGCTCTACGAGTCGGACGACATCGTCGCGATGGCGTCCGAGGAGATCGCGATCCGCAAGGTGGTGGATCGCGAGATCGAGACCTACGACCCCTACGAGGGCACGGTGATGGTGTGGACTCGCTGAACGCCACGTACGACCCGCGCGGGCTCGTCGAGCTCGACGGAACGATCCCCAAGGTCTCCGAGATCGACGGCGACCGTGCCGTGCTCGAGGCGCGCGACCTGTCCACGCGCAAGATCAACGCCGAGCTGCGCTGGCTGCTGTACGACCAGGGCGTCAAGGAGGTCACGATCCGCGAGCCGAGCGCCCGCCACTCGCTCGGCGTCGGCATCCTGACGCGCTGCCGGATCACGTTCGAGGGCAGCCTCGGCTACTTCGGCTGCGGCCTGATCGACGGCCCGGAGGTGCAGATCAACGGGCGCGTGGGCTGGTCGGTTGCCGAGAACATGATGTCCGGGGTCGTCGTGATCGAGAGCAACGCCGGCTCGCTCGCCGGCGCGGCGCTGCGCGGCGGGGACCTGGTGGTCAAGGGCCAGGTCGGCGCCCGTACCGGCATCGACCAGAAGGGCGGCACGATCCTGGTGCTCGGCAGCGCCGGCTCGATGACCGGCTTCATGATGCAGCGCGGCCGGCAGATCATCTGCGGCGACGTCGGCCCCGGTCTCGGCGACTCGATGTACGACGGCACGATCTACGTGGGCGGCAAGGTCGCGGCGCTCGGGATCGACTGCGTCGAGGGCGAATGGACCGACGCCGACACGGAGCTGATCGAGCGCAAGTTCTCGATCTACGGCCTCGGCACCCCGCCGCAGTTCACGAAGTTCGTGTGCGGCAAGAAGCTCTACAACTACGACAGCCTCGAGCCGAGCGAGAGAAAGCTGGTCCTTTGATGGCCGACGAGAACGCACCTTCGGCGCGCACGATCCTCGGGCGCAGCAAGATCTTCACGCCGGACGTCATCAACGACATCCACATGAAGTCCGAGCTCGGCCGCTACCGGATGCGCGGCTTCTCGATGTTCAAGAAGATCCCGCACTGGGACGAGCTGATCTTCCTGCCCGGCACGCTCACGCGCTTCGTGATCGAGGGCTACCGCGAGCGCTGCGACACGAAGACCGTGCTCGGCGCGCGCTTCGCCAAGAAGCCGATCGAGCTCGACATCCCGATCTACATCACCGGGATGAGCTTCGGCGCGCTCTCGCTCGAGGCGAAGATGGCCCTCGCCAAGGGCGCGTCGATGGCCGGAACGGCCACCTGCTCCGGCGAGGGGGGGATGATCCCGCCCGAGCGCGACCTCTCGACGAAGTGGTACTACCAGATCATCCAGAGCCGGTAC
>JAXDII010000053.1:0-8147 GCA_034664085.1 Thermoleophilaceae bacterium | reverse complement strand
TCGCCCTGGACCGGCCACGGATTCATCCGCTCCTCCCAGTTGGCGTAGTCGCGGTTGGCCATCCGCAGCGCTATGGGGCTTCCCAGCGTGCGGCCGTGCCGCACGCCCGAGGTCACCTCCGCGCGATCGGACTCGATCTTCATCCTGCCGCCACGGCCGTGGCCGAGCTGGCGCCGCGCGAGGTCGGCGTCGATGTCGTCGGGGGTCAGCTCGAGGCCGGCCGGGAGGCCCTCGATTACGGCCGTGAGGCCCGGCCCGTGCGACTCCCCTGCGGTTGTGAAGCGGAACGGCATGCCGCTCCCAACACTACTTCGCTGGTGCTACTGGTCGACCTCGTCCTCGTCGTCGCACTGCGGCTCGCCCGCCACATGAGTGATGTCCACGCAGTAGGGGCCCTCCTGCGGCGCGGCAGCCCGCACGTGCAGGTAGTAGTAGGGGTCGGTCACCCCGGACGCCTGCACAACGCGGATGTCGCCAGGAAGAACTGGGGGCGCGGAGGCGGCGATCGAGCCGTCCGGCCGGACGAGGTCCACGGCGGGAGCAAGCACCTCGTTGGGGTCCACGCGGATGCTGATCTCGCCGCCGGTGGGGGCGACCCTGAACCAGTCGGAATCGCCGGAGCAGAGCTTCTCGAGCGTCTCGTCGGCGCTGAACACCGGGTTCGACACGTCCTTCGTGTCGTTGGGCTCGTGGATCGCGTCCTGGCAGACCGCGCTCGCGGGCTTGCTGTCGGGAGTCAGGCTCGGATTGCCCGCGAGGTCGAGCACCTCGTCCGCCCCGCCGCCCGTGTAGGTGAGGATGCTGCTGCGGTCGCGGTCGGGCCCGGACCCCTCGGCAAACCCGGCGTCCACGTCGGCCCCGGCGGGGGGTGTGAGAAGGCTGCTCAGGGTGAAGGGCGAGCCGAGTGCCATCGAGGAGAAGCCGCTCGGCTGGACCACCGTCTCGGACCAGGTGCCCCGCACGCAGTCGAGCTTCCCGTTGACCACCGCTGTGCCGCAGGCGCCGGACACGGCCTCGCCCATACGGGCGCTCACCAGGACGGGTGCGACCTCGTCGGCCGTGCCAACGAACGGGTCGGTGCGGGCGCCGTTGTCCGCGCCATCGGTGATGCGGGCGGGATCGTTCACCGTCAGGGTGGGCTTGGCGCCGCCGTCGGGCGCCGTGGCCTCGGACACGGTTGCCGTGAGCTGGGTGGCGCTGTCCACGGTGAAGGCGGTGGGGACCATGTCAGGCACGGTCAGGTCTATGGCCGGCAGGCCGGGCACCACGTAGGTGATGGGTTCGGAGAAGGTCATCTGAACGTGGTCGACCTTGCCGTTCGCGGCGCCCTGCGTATCGGCGGTCTTGGCCTCGACGATGGCGGGCTCAGCTCCGTCGGCGGCCACTACGGCGGCCGCCGGGGCGGCGTCGACGGTGTCGCCGGGGCCCTCGGCCACGTCGGTCAGGTCGCCCGGGACGTAGGACACGGGCATGGTCACGTCGGTGTCGTAGGCGAAGCCCTCCGTCACCCGCAGCTGCACGCTCTGCGGATCGAACGCGATGGCGGCGGGGTCCACACCGTTCACCTTGAAGTCCGAGACGTCGGGCGTACCGGTGATCTCCTCGCTGTACACGAGCTCCACCGCGTCGACCTTGCCGACCTGGTTGCCGGTGTCGGCGTTCAGGTCGGCGGTGCGCGCGCCCACGAAGTCGGGCGCCACGGCGTCGCGCGTGAGGTTCGGCCAGGAGCGGTTGGCGTGCTCCACCCCATTGGCGTCACGCAGCTCCACGTCGTCGCCGTCGTAGCCGATCGCCGGGGCGCTGCCGGTGTCGGGGTCGGCGCTCTCGGTGAGGTTGAGCACCAGCGATGCGCCGGTCGCGGGGCTCACGCTGGCCACCGTGTAACCGGTGGCCGTGAAGGATGTGGCGGGACCTGCGTCACCCGGGTAACTGAGCGCCTCTGAGAACGTGACGCTCACGCGGTCGATGCGGGCGTCGGAGTCCGAGTCGCCCGTATAGGAGTCGAGCGCCACCGGAGGCGCCCCGTCGGCGGCCACCGCAGTGCCGGCCGGAGCGGCGTTCCCGGCGGGGTCGCGCACGTCCCCGCCGGAGAGCGGCGAGTAGGACGCGGAGGGCAGCAGGGCGCCGTTCAGCGCGCCCTCGATCAGGCCCACCTCCACCGCCGAGCCGGCGCCGGCGAACGCCGAGGTGGTCCCGAGTCCGCTGCCGACGGTGAAACCGCAGGTCGGACAGGTCCGTGCGGCCGACGAGATCGTCTCCGAGAACTCGTAGCGGATGCGGTCCAGCTTGCCGTCGGAGTCGGAATCCACGGTACGGGCCGAGAGCAGGCGGGGAGCCACCCCGTCGCCGGCCCCGGCAAAGACGTGCGACGCGGCCTCGTTGCCGGCGCCATCGCGCACCTGGGCGCCGGCGCCGCGGGTGTAGCCGACGGGCGGGCGCAATCCGCCGTCGGGCCCGGGTCCCTCGTTGAGGGAGAGGTCGAGGGACACGCCGCTGGCGGCTCCGGCGGAATTCACTCCGTAGCCGGTCACGCCGAAGGGGTAGGAGCCGTCCGAGTCGGCGGTGTGCGATACCGACTCCGACCAGGTGAGGGCAAGCGTGTCGAGCCGGCCACCTGCGCCGCCGCGATCGTAGGTGCGGGCCGCCACGATCACGGGGGCCGCGCCGTCCGCGGCCTGCACGGAGGTCCGCGGGGCCACGTTGCCGGCCAGATCGCGCACCACCTTGGCGGCGGTACCGAACGAGACCTGGGGCCGCGAGTCGCCGCGCAGCGGCCCCTCGGCGATGTTCGCGCTGAAGCTGTCGCGGCTGCGCTTGGCAACCGAGGTCACGCGTGCCCCGCTCACGGCGATTGCGGCTGGATCCGCCTTCACGGACTCGGAGAACCGCGCCACCACGCCGTCCACGAGCCCGTTCAGCCCGGAGTCGGCCGTGCGGGCAGAGATCAAACGCGCTACTGCACGATCGCGCGTGTCGTTATAGGTGGTGCTCGCAGCGGTTCCACGGCGCCTGGCCGTGGCGCGCACGCCGCGAGACGCCTTCCTGGGCTTGCGGTAGAAGACGGCCGGCACATCGCCGGTGTCGTATCCCGCCTTCTCCTTGAGGCGCAGGGTCACGAAGCGGCCCTTGGCGGCGGTAGCGGATGTGATCGAGTAGCGGTCCACGCCGAACTGCCCGCCGCCCGTCGATGCCGGGCTGCGGACGGGCCGCGACCAGGTGAGCACGATGGAGTCGATGTGACCGTCGCCGTCGCCATCGCGGGTCACGGCACAGGTCAACCGGGGCGCACGACGATCCTTGCGGCCGAGGTCGATGCGCGAGCGATGGGCCCCGCGGCGGAATGCGATCCGGGGCTTGGCGCCGAGGTCACATGCCGAGCCCTCGGCCACCCGGACGCGAACGCGCTTGCCCTTGAGAGAACCGACGCCGGTCACCCTGAAGGAGCTCACGGTGAACCGCGCTTTCCCCTTCGCCTTGGGCAGCTTCGCCGAGAAGGTCACGTCGAACGCGTCGACCTTGCCGTCGCCGTCGGTGTCGACGGCCGCGGCGCGCTTGATCTTCGGCGCGGCGGAGGCCTGTGCGGCGCCGGCGGCGAGCATGAGTGCAGCCGCCGCAAGGGCGCAGAGAAGGTGGCGGATGTGAACGGGTCGGGCCATTCGACGGGTCTTTCGTTCCATCGACCGCCGCGCCCGACGGCCTTAGCCGTTCGCTCGCCGCTGGACGGCTAGTTCCGCAGCCCGTAGCGGGCGCAGGTGGCCGAGCGGGCCGGCAGGCAGGGGTTGTAGGGGTGCCGGCGCATCGCCTTGCCGTTCCACATGGTCGTGGACCCGTTACGGGCGCCGTCGACCGGCAGGGGGAAGACGTCGTCGCACTCGGTGAGGACGATGTGGGGCGGATAGTCGTAGGGCGGCTTGACCTCGTCGACGTTCGACACGCCGTCGTTGTCCTGGTCGTCGTTGCCGTCCCACACGCCGTCGCCGTCGCTGTCGGTGTCGAGGTAGTTGACCTGGAGGAACACGCGCGGCAGGACCGGCTTGTACTCGTAGGCGCAGTCCTCGCCGCCGGGGTAGTGCCCCTGCCACATCAGCCCGCGGATCTCATCGACATTGCGCAGGCCGTCGCCATCGCCGTCGCGCTCATCGTCGGTCAGGCGGTTATCGCCGTCGTAGTCGAGGGTGGCGCGGTACTCCGGATGGCCCGGGGTTACCGACAAGGTGGCCTGCCGGCCGTCGGAGTAGTTGAGCGTGGCGGAGTGGTTTCCGTACGTGGGCCGCGTGCCATAGGGGCCGCCGAACCCGGGGGCGTCGAGGTCGGTCGTGTAGGCCTGGAGCCCGGAGATGGCGGGGTTCGAGGATGCCCGAGCCCAGATGTCGTGCTCCTCCTTGTTGGAGAGCCCGTCACCGTCGTAGTCGTGGCCGCCGTCGGCGGGGTCCAGCGCGTTCGGGAACGGCCGCTGAGCGGGGTAGGGCACGGCACGCTGGTTGAGGTCCAGGGCCGACTCGACCTCGAAGTAGTCCTCCACGCTGTCGCCGTCGGTGTCCTTCAGACAGGGATCGGTCTTGAGTGCCTGCTCGCGAGAGTTCGAGAGAAGGTCGCCGTCGAAGTCCGAGCCCGTACCGCAGTCGAGGTTGCCCGACTCGGTGGCGGAGACGATCACCGGCGAGCGGCGCCGGGGGGTGAGCTTGCCGTAGCGCTTGGTCACGATCCTGATCGAGAAACGGGTGGCCACGCGCTTGGTGCCGCTCTTCTTGAGCAGCCGCTCCACGGAGCCCGGGATCTTCACGACCAGCTTGGTGCGCGAGGCGCGCTTGGGCTTGGCGAAGGCGTAGCGCTTGCCCGGGCCGCGGAACGCAACTGTGTTCTTGCGCCGGTTGGAGCTGAAGTTCTTGCCGCGGATGGTGATCGTGCGGCCGACCGCCACGCGCATCGGCGAGACGAGCGAGATCGACGGGAGCTTGGCCTTCTTCTTGGCCAAGGCGGGGGCCGGCAGTGCGGCCACGGCGAGGCAGAGCAGGCCAAGGAGCGGGAGCAGGCGTCGCATCGTTCTACCCCTATCGGCGGCGAGGGCCGCCACTTGAGTCATGGAAGTCACTGCTGGACCCCAGTGAGGATCTCGGCGAGGACGGGCGGCGTGAAGCGGCGCTTCGGCGTGTAGCCGACCGAGGTCTTGGCCACCAGCCGCTTGCGCTTGCTCGCTGCGCGGGCGGCCTTGGCGAGGCTGGCCAGCGACCGTTCGCGGATCTGGTCGATCTGAATCGTGTACTTCTCGCCGTCACCGTCGGTGAAGGTCTGGCGCTCGCCAGGCTCCAGCGACAGGGTGGCGCAGGCGTTCCTGGCGGGCGAGCAGGTGCCCTCGCCCTCGAGGATCGTGACCGTGGAGTCCACGAGGAAGACGGCCTTCTCGCCGGCCGCATCGACCCCGAGGAACACCAGCAGCGGCGAGTTCTCGCTGGGCAGCATGCGCAGGCGCGGCATGTTGCGGTAGTGGCGCAGGCCGTTGGGCCCGTCAAGGGTTGCGTCAAGCGTGTAGGTGAACTTCTTCTGCTCCGGGGCCTGCGGGTCCGTGGGCGTGACCGGCGTGCTGCCGGGCAGGTCCGGGACCGTGGGCGAGGTGCCGCCGCCGCCAGTCGAGCCGCCGTCGGTGGTTGCACCGCCGCCGGACTTCGCCGCCCCGTCTGCCGCAGCCGCGACCGCCGTGCCGTCGGCGCTGGGCAGCCCGTTCTCGAGCTTCTGGAGCGGCTTGAAGGGGTCCTTGGACTCGAACGAGGCGAGGTTGGAAGGCTCGTCCAGCACGGCCAGCGTCACGAGCGGCTTGGCGCTGCCCTTGAGCGCCTGCTCGGGCGTGGGCAGCCCATCGGCGCCCGGGGGCGCGGTGACGGGCGCGGCCGCGACGGGAGCCGGAGCCTCCGCAGCGGGCTTGAGCATGAACGCGGGCACGCCGATCAGCGCGGCGGCAAGCAGGATCGCCACCGGCAGCAGCCGTCGCTCGCGCAGGTCCTGAATCACTCCCAGCACCAGGGCCTTCATCGCGCGTCCCCACTCTGCGCGACCGGCGAGCTCGCAGGAGCCGGCGCAGCCGGATTGGAGGCCGGGGTGGCGCCATCGGTGGCGGGACCATCCGGGGTTGCGCCCGCGGTGGTGCCCTGGCTCTTGGGCGACAGGTACACGGTGGCTCGTACCTCGGCGGTGATCACCGGGAACTTGTCGGACTTGAAGGTGAGCCCGTCGATGGTCATGAGGCGCCCCTGCACGCGGATGTCCTTGTTGGCCACCTTCACGAAGCGCTTCATGCGATGGAAGAAGTCGGCGAGGTCGAAGAAGCTGCCGCTGAAGGCGAACTCGAGCGGCACGCTGTCCAGGCCCGGCGCGGCCGATGTAGAACCGTCGGCGGCGGGAGCCGCGCCCGACGTAGCGCCGGAGGCGTCAGCCCCGGCGGCCGTGTTGGCCGAGTCGGAAGTCTTAGAAGCGTCGTTGGCCTGCTCGGTGGCCTTGCCGGCCCCCGTGGAGGCCTTGTCGCCGCCCGCGGCGGCGTCGCCGCCCTGGCCCGGCGCGACGGCGGAGCCCGCGGGGGCCGTTGCCGCCTGGCTGCGCTCGCCCGCACGCACGCTGCTGAAGCGGATGCCGGTGCCCTTCGAGGCGTCCTCGAGCTGCACCAGCAGGCTCGGCATGTCCAGCGTGGCGGGGATCGCCTTGCCGAGGCGAACCACGGTCTCGTAGTCCTTGGCGTAGGAGTTCTTGGAGCCCTCGAGGTTCCCCAGCTCGGCCTGTGCGGCGTCACGGGTGCCCTGGGCCTCGCTCAGGCGTGCGCCGAGCTTGGTCGCCTCGTCACGCTTGGGACCGAGCACGAAGAACCAGTAGCCGGCGATCAGGATCAGCGGCACCAGCACAGTCGCGATTTTCCGGTCCCGCTCAGTGAGGGTCATGCCCCACCTCCGAGTCGGGCCGGCGTCTTGCGCGGCTTGGTCTCATCCGTGGCGGAAGTCTTGGCCGGGGCGAAGGTCACGGACACGTCGAACGTGAACTTGCCCGCGGGGCAGCCGGTGTTCGAGGCGCCGGCGGAGTCGGGGGACGCGCCGGCCGCGGCGCCTGCGTTCTCGTTCTCAGCGGACTCCTTCAGCTCCACGTCGGTGGCGCCCTCGAGCTTGCCCAGGCGCACGAGCAGGGTGGCGACGCGCGACTGGCTCACGGCGCAGCCGGTCACCTCGGCCTTCGGGCCCGCGCCAGGGACGGCGGTGCCCGTGGCCGGGGCCGGGGCCGGCGTCGGGGCTGCGCCGGCGGCGCCGGCGGCGGCGGCGGCCGAGCCGTCGGTGGAGGCGCTCACGTCCAAGAGAGATGTGCCGCTGGGCAGCACCAGTGCCAGCTCGCGCATGAAGCGCTCCCAGTCGAAGCGGGCGCTGGCCAGCTCACGCACCGACTGCTCGCGCTGCTGCTTCACCGAGGCGAAGGAGCCGAACGCGCCGAGGCTGGCCACACGCTGCTCGGCCTGCTGCGCCTCGGCCTCGGCCTTGGCGATCTGGCCGCTGCGGCCGTTCACCTGGTTCTGGGTCACGACGAAGGTCAGCACGGCGAGCAGCAGCGCGCCGAGCACGCCGAGCACGACGTAGGAGCTGCCACCGAGCCCATCGGCAGGCTTGACCGCACGCTCGTTCTGCGGAAGCAGGTTGACGGGCCTCATGCCGCTTCCCCCAACGCCAGGCCGGCGGCCACCGTGTAACGGAAGGGATCGTCGCCCGAGGGGACGGCGTGGGTGCCCAGCGAGCCCAGAGGCTCGGCCACGGACACCGGCATCGCGACGCGGCTGCTCAGCTCGGCAGCGAGGTTCTCGTCGTGCGCGCCGGGCCCGGAGAGCACGACCTCGTTCACGGGGCGCGCGTCGGGCTGCGCAAGGTGGTAATCGATGCAGAGGCGGATCTCCTCGGCCAGACGGCCCGCCGAGCCGCCGCCGCCTGCCTCCCACACCGTGGAGAGGGCGCGGGTGAAGAAGCAGATCGGGCCCGCGGCGATCGCGAGGTTGGTGGTGCCGCCGAGATGGCAGAGCACCCGCGCGTTGCGCAGATCGTCGGGGTTCTCCTCACCGGGCTCGGAGAGGGTGCGGACGAGGGCGAAGGCGTCGAGGTCCACGCTCTCGGGCTTGAGCCCGGCGGCCT